>NZ_JBHUFV010000038.1:0-233002 GCF_042681425.1 Nonomuraea mangrovi
CACCGGCTGGGGGTCGCTGCCGCGCGCCCAGCTGAGGTGGATCATTTTCCGGTCAGATCGAGCGATATCCGACCGGAATCTCCCAGGACTATGGGCACCCCGAGCGCCACCCGGCCACGCGATGTCGCCTCGGACGGGTCTCGCGGATCACCTCGCGTACTGGCTCGGTGCGCACCGCGTACCTGGGAATACCCGTCTCACTGGCAGGTTCCGGACCGGTGGGGGAGGTCCTTCATGGCTTACCGTTTCGCGCAGGACGAGAAGTTCAACTTCGAGATCCAGCTCGCGCTCGGCCAGGTCCAGGCGGGCGCGGGCGACGTGGGGGAGATTCTGTCGACGACGGCGCGCGTCATCGACGGCGACGCCGAGAGCTGGTTCACCGAGTGGACACGCACGGCTGAGCGCGTGCGCGCACTGGCCGGGGCGAGCGCGGCCCGCGGCCACCAGGTCAGCGCGCGCCAGGCCTACCTGCGGGCCGCCGCCTACTACGGGACGGCCCTGTCGGTGATCGACGGCACCGAGGACGTGTCGCGGCTGGTGCCGACCTTCCGCGTGCACCGGGCCTGTTTCGACGAGTTCGCCTTCCGCCTCGATCCCCCCGCGCTGCCCGTCGAGATCCCCTACGAGGAGACGGTGTTGCCCGGCTACCTGTTCGTCCCTCCGAACGAGCCCGCGCCGCGGCCGACGCTGGTCGTCAACAACGGCAGCGACGGGCCGATCACCTCCGCGTGGTCGCTGGGGGCGGCGGGCGGGCTGGCGCGCGGCTACAACGTCCTGCTGTTCGACGGGCCGGGCCAGCAGTCGATGCTCTTCCTGCACGGCGTGCCGTTCCGGCCCGACTGGGAGCGGGTGCTCACCCCCGTCGTCGACTTCCTGTGCGCCCGCCCCGAGGTCGACGCCGGCGGGATCGTGCTGATCGGCGTCAGCCAGGCCGGCTACTGGGTGCCCAGGGCGCTGGCCTTCGAGCACCGTTTCGCCGCCGCGGTGGCCGATCCCGGCGTCTTCGACGCGTCCACCTCGTGGCTGCGCAATCTGCCGGACGAGCTCCTCGCGCTGCTGGACGGCGGTGAGCGCGAGCTGTTCGACCGGGTGGTGGCCGAGGAGATGAGCCAGGCGACGCCGCAGGAGCGGCAGGAGTTGGCCTGGCGGGCCAAGCCGTACGGGATCGGCTCGCTGTTCGACCTGTTCACCGAGGTGCGCGGGTACACTCTGGCCGGGGTCGCCGAGCGGATCACGACACCGCTGCTGATCACCGACCCCGAGGGTGAGCAGTTCTGGCCCCGCCAGTCACGGCGCCTGTTCGACGCGCTGACCGGGCCGAGAGAGCTAGTGGCCTTCACCGCGGCCGAGGGGGCCGACGGGCACTGCGAGCCGATGGCGCGCAGCCTGGCCGACCAGCGCATCTTCGACTGGTTCGCCGAGCGGCTCCCGGGCTGACCCGCCGCGTCAGGCCCGCGCGAGCGAATGGACGCGCCCGAGCCCGGCCGACCGGACCGCGTGACGAGTGCAGGAACGACGCTCAAGCGCGGCTGGTCCGGTGAACGCTGCGGATCGCGGCGACCTCCGGGTGGGGGCGGAGTTCGGGCGCGTCCGCCGCCAGGGCGTTGAGGTCGCGCTTCACCCGCGAGGCGAACCCTCCCCCGAGCACGTACCTCGTCGTGGAAACCGCCTGACGGGCACCGGCGAGAAGGCGGAGCGCGCCTCGGCTGGTGATCCCGGTGTGGCGCAGGTCCAGAAGGGCGAGCCGGTGCGGAGCACCGGACAAGGCCTGTGCGATCAGGTCGGCGGCCGCGTCATCCAGGCGGTTGTCGGCGGCTCCCAGGTGCCGGGCCGCGGGGACCTGGCCCAGATCGAGCGCCTCGATCCCGGCCTTGGCGGCAGCCGCGACGAGTTCGGCCAGCGCGGCCGGGCCGATACCGTTGCCGGCCGCCGACAGGCGACGCAACCGTCCCGGCCGCAGCGCGCGCACCAGGATGCCGGCTCCTGAGTCGCCCAGTCCGGCCGCGGAAACATAGAGCTCCTCGACGCCGTCGCAGGCGATCAGCCGGGCCAGTTCCGACGCGCCCTCAGGGCCGAGCCGGTTGCCGCTGACGAACAACCGCCCGGCGTGCCCGGTGGCGAGCAGACGGTCCACCAGAACGGCCAGGCCGGCCGCGTCCAGGCCCGTCTGGACCAGGTCGATCGTGCTCAGCCCCGTCCATACGGCGTCGCCGACGATCCGCCCGCCTTCGGAGCCCAAGGGGTTGCGCTTGAGCCAGAGCCCGCGCACGATCCCGGGCGAGGCGATCAAACGGTCGGCGATCCGGCAGACCCCTGCGGTGGTGATGGTGTTGCAGCCCAGGTACAGGGTCGATGCGCCGGAGCCGACGGCCCCGGCCGCCGCGGTGTCGGCCCCTTCGTCGCCGAGATCGTCGGTGCCCAGCAGGAGGTGTCTCGTGGGGCCGCCGACCGGCATGGCGTCGGTGACCAGTCGCACGCCGCGCGGTCCGAGCGCCTGCTTGCACAGGTCCAGCCGCCCGTCGGGCATCGCCGTACCGACGGAGAAGTCGGTACGGCGCGTCACCGGCTCGCCGCCGCGCAGCCACGCGAGCAGGTCGTTCACCATGGCGCCACCTGGTAGTCCTTGAGGAGGACCCCGTGGACAGGGCGACCCGCCTCGCCGCTCACGATCGGGTCGTAAACGCGGGAAGCGCCGTCGACGACGTCCAGTGGGGTACGGCGGTCCAGCCGGTCCCTCACAGGTACGGGCTGCTCGTCGGTGATCCAGCCGGTGTCCACGCTGCAGAGATGGACACCGTGTCGTGCCAGGTCCGCGGCGCTGGTGCGGGTCACCATGTTCAGGGCGGCCTTGGCCATGTTGGTGTGGGGGTGGCGGCCCGTCTTGTTGGCGACCGCGAACTGGCCCTCCACCGCCGAGACGTTCACGATGTAGCGCCGCTCGGCGGGAGAGGCCATCAGGAGCGGAAGCAGCCGGTCGATCAGCAGGAACGGCGCGACCGCGTTGACCAGTTGCGCCTCCAGCAGTTCCGCGGGATCGACGGCACCGATCCTGGCCGACCAGGAGTTGGTGGGGGACAGGTCGGGAAGCAACCCGGACACGTCCGGCAGGCCCGCGTCCGCTTCGGCGGCAGGGGCCACGGCGACGCCGGGCAGCACCTCGTGCCGCTCGCCTTCGACCAGCGCGCTGTAGGACGAAGCGGGGCGGCGGATGGTCTGGGCGGCGTTGTTGACCAGGATGTCCAGCGCGTCACCGGATTCCCGCAGCCGATCGGTCAACGCGATGACCTGTCGAGGGTCGCGCAGGTCGAGGCCGATGATCTGCAGGCGGCCTGTCCAGTCACCGGCCGCGGCGAAACGACGGGCGGCGTCGTTGGGGAAGCGGGTGGTGATGGTGACGTGGGCGCCGTCGTGGAGCATCTTCAGCGCGAGGTGGTGGCCGACCTTCACGCGTCCGCCCGTGATGAGGGCGCGCCGGCCTGTCAGGTCGGTGCGAGCCGTACGGCGGGCGGCGTTGGACGACGCGCACGCAGGACACAGCAGATGGTAGAGGCCGTCCAGCCGGGTGTACCCCGTCTTGCAGATGTAGCACGTGCGCGTTCTCCTCAGGTGACCCGTGGACGCCGTCGCCTCGACGGGCGCGTCGACGACTCGGCTGGGTGACCCCATGGCGGTCGTCGCCAGGACCTCCGCGTCAGCCTGTGCTGTGGCCCGTTCACGTCTCCGGCGGCGGCGCCGCTGACCGTCACGCACCAGTGCCAGAGCCGCGTGTTCCAGCAGGAGGCGGTCGGGATCGTCGAGCGGAAGCTCACGCGCCTGTCCGAGCTGCCGCAACACGGCTGAGACGTCCACTTCTCTCCTCCTGCGAGTGGGGCCCGGCTGGATTCGAACCAGCGTCCTCCTCCATGCAGTGGAGGCGCGACGGCCGACTGCGCTACGGGCCCCTGTGAGGCGTGGGATCCAGCCGGATTCGAACCGGCGTCCTCCGCCGTGACAGGGCGGCGCGACGACCACTGCGCTATGGATCCCACCGGTGCAATCTACCGGTTGTCGATCAATCCGCCGATACGGCGAGGGCACCCATGGTGAGGGCGCGGGGCCTGTCCGGCTCGCCCGCCAGGAATGGATGGGCGAGGCCGTGGAATGCGCTGGTGCGGAGCTCGAAGCGAACAGGCTTGTCGATCTCCAAGGAATGGAGACGCCGTCCATTTTCTGATCATCGTCGGTCTTCCGGATTCGGGCTGTCCCGTGCGGCCGGCATGTCGCCGGTGCGGTGGCCGGGAGCGGTCAGCGGTCTTCGCCGGCCGTCGACGCGCGGTTCGGCAGGGCGGCGTCGTAGGCGGCGACGGCGCGTTCGCCCGCCAGCATGCGCCAGGCCTGTTCGAGGAGGGCGCCGACCTCCGTCCAGTCGGGTGGGACCTCGTGGAGTTCGACGCCGACCCATCCGTCCACGTAGGCCGGGCGGAAGTACCGGTCGGGATCGGCGGCCGTCAGCGTCTCCAGCTCCCCGCGGGGCGCCTTCACGCACAGCGCGAGCCTGCCGTCGCCGTGGTGGTCGATGAACAGCCACGCGAGGCGCTTGCGCTCCAGCACGAAGGAGATGTGTCCGAAGGAGTCCTCGGCGACCACCCCTGGGAGCGGGGCGACCAGTTCGGCCAGTCGCTCGCGCACCCGTTCGACGTCCGTGTCCGTCCACCTACCGGCCATGGCCGACAGCCTACGGCCCGCGCCCCCGGCCGTGGCCGATTCCGTCCGTTGATCATCGGATGGCAGGCGCGCGGGCGCGCCCGGGCCGTGTCAGGGGCCGAAGGTCAGGGGGCGGGCGGCTGGGGGAGTCAGGGGCGGGTGGCGGGGCTGAGGGGACCGTCCAGGTCGCGTTCGACGATGTCGCCCAGGACGTCGTCGATGGCCTTGAGGGTGTCGGCGTCCAGCTTCACTCCTGCGGCCCGCGCCGAGTCGGTGATCTGCTCGGGTTTGGAGGCGCCGACGACGGCGGAGCAGACGTTGGGGTTGGCCAGGGTCCAGGCCACCGACAGCTGGGCGAGGGTGAGGCCGTGGTCGGCGGCGACCGGCTTGAGGTTCTGGACGCGGGTCAGCACCTCGTCGGTGAGCAGCCGGGTGACGAACTGGCCGCCCACCGGGTCGGTGGCCCTGGTCCCCGCGGGTACGGCGGCGCCGGGCACGTACTTGCCGGTCAGCACGCCCATCGCCATCGGCTGGAAGACGACCTGGCCGACGCCCTCCTTCTCGCACAGCGGGACGATCTCCGGCTCGATCACCCTGCGGAGCATGTTGTACTGCGGCTGGTTCGACACGATGCGGTCGAGGCCGAGGTCAGCGGCGATGCGCAGGGCGTCGGCGATCTGCTCGGCCGTCCACTCGGACACGCCGACGTAGAGCACCTTGCCCTGCCGTACCAGGTCGTCGAAGGCGCGCAGCGTCTCCTCGAGAGGGGTGCTGTGGTCGTACCGGTGCGCCTGGTACAGGTCGATGTAGTCGGTGCCGAGCCGGCGCAGCGAGCCCTCGGCGGAGCGCATGATGTGTTTGCGGTTGAGCCCTCGGTTGTTCACGCCGTCGCCCGTGGGCCAGTAGACCTTGGTGAGGATCTCGACCTCGTCGCGGCGTTCGGACTTCAGCGCGCGGCCGAGCACCTCCTCGGCGCTGCCCTCGGCGTAGGCGTCGGCGGTGTCGAAGGTGGTGATGCCCATGTCCAGCGCGGCGCGGACGCAGGCCTTGGCCCTGTCCTCGTCGATCTGCGACCCGTGGGTGATCCAGTTGCCGTAGGCGATCTCGCTGACCATGAGGCCGCTGCGGCCGAGATGACGGAAGTGCATGCTTCAACTCGATTCACGAATGACCAGATGAGGGGTGAGGACGAGCGCGGCCCTGGAGGGCCGTTCGCCGGAGATGAGGGAGGTCAGCAGCCTGACCATCTCCTTGCCCATGTCCTCGATGGGCTGGTGGACCGAGCTGAGCCCGGTGAACTGCGCGTGGCTGGAGTCGTCGAATCCGACGACCGCGACGTCCTGCGGCACCCGGCGGCCCGCCTCGGCCAGGACGCGCAGCGCTCCCACCGCCATCAGGTCGGAGGCCGCGAACACCGCGTCCACGTCGTGCCGCAGCAGCTCCTTCATCGCCCGGGCGCCGCTGAGCTCGGTGAAGTCGCCGTGGGTGATGAACTCGGGCAGCCCGGCCAGCATCAGCGCCTCCCGGTAGCCGCCCAGGCGGTGCACCCCGGCGATCATGTCGATCGGCCCGGAGATCGTCGCGATCCTGCGGCGGCCGCGCTCCACGAGGTGGTTGACGGCCATGTGCGCACCGCTGTGGTTGTCGACGTCCACGACCTGCGGCACCGTCTGCGGCCCTATCGACCTGCCGCCCTGCACGGTGGGCACGCCGGTGTCGACGAGGAACCCGGGCAGTGGGTCGTCGCGGTGCTGGGACAGCAGCAGCACCCCGTCGACGTGCCCGCCCGACAGGTAGCCTTCCAGGTTGGCCCGCTCCTCCGGTGTACCGGCCATGGTGAGCAGCAGCTGCCTGCCGGTGGCGGTCAGCTCGGAGGTGATGCCGCGGATGATTCCGGCGAAGAACGGGTCGGAGAACAGCCTCGCCTCGGGCTCGGCGATCACCAGGGCGATGCTGTCGGTACGGCTGGCGGCCAGCGACCTGGCGGCGTGGTTGGGCACGTAGTTGAGCTCGGCGATGGCCCGCTCGACCAGCTCCTTGGTCTCGGGGCTGACGTTGTCCGCCCCGTTGATCACCCGGGAGACGGTGCCCCTGCCCACGCCCGCGTGGGCCGCGACCTCGTCCAGCGTCACCCGTTTCCTGGGCGCGCTCACGCCGCGACCCTCCGCGCCGCCACGGGGTGGGTGGTGGCAGGGCGGGCGGCGGCAGGGCGGATGGCGGCAGGGAGGGTGGTGGCAGGGAGGGTGGTGTCAGGACGGGCAGCCGGACGGAGCGGGACGACGGGCACTACAGGCCGCCCTTGCGGATGCGGGCCGCGTACCACAGCGCCGAGTCCTTGGGGGTGCGCTTCTGCGTCTCGAAGTCCACGTGCACGATCCCGAACCGCTGGCCGTACCCGTGGGCCCACTCGAAGTTGTCCAGCAGCGACCACGCGAAGTACCCCTTGACCGGCACGCCCCTGTTCACCGCCTCCGCGCAGGCGGTGATGTGCCGCTCCAGGTAGTCGATGCGCCTGAGGTCGTGGACCGCCCCGTCCTCGCGGACCTCGTCGGCGAACGCGGCCCCGTTCTCGGTGATGTACAGGTCGATCGCCGGATAGTCCTTGTGAACGCGCTGCAGCAGCTCGAGGAGCCCGTTCTCGTCGATCTCCCACCCCATCGAGGTGCGGGGGCGCCCGCCGTCGACCCAGCGGGCCGACTCGGCGCCGATCCACGGCGTGCTGCCCGGGGCGGCGGGCTCGCCGGCGGCGACGAGGGCGGGGGAGTAGTAGTTGATCCCCAGCATGTCGATCTTCGTGGAGACGGTCTCCAGGTCCCCGTCGCGGACGTGGCCGAAGTCGCTCAGGTGGGCCAGGCCCGCGACCATGTCGGCAGGGTAGGAGCCGAGCAGGATCGGGTCGATGAACAGCCGGTTCTGGATGCCGTCGATGCGCCGGGCAGCGTCCAGGTCCGCGGGCGAGGCGGTGGCGGGTGTCACGTGCGACATGTTCAGCGTGATGCCGACGTCGCCGGTCAGCTCGGATACGGCCAGGCCGTGCCCGAGCAGCAGGTGGTGGACGGCCTTGACCGCCTCGGACGGCTCCTTGCGTCCTGGCGCGTGCTCGCCGTTGGCGTATCCGAGCAGGCTCGAACACCACGGCTCGTTCAGCGTCGTCCAGTTGCTCACCCGGTCGCCCAGCGCGGCGTGCACGATCGAGGCGTACTCCGCGAACAGGTAGGCGGTGTCGCGCCGCGGCCATCCGCCCGCGTCCTCCAGGTACTGCGGCAGATCCCAGTGATAGAGCGTCGGCCACGGCACGATGTCGCGTTCCAGCAACGCGTCGACCAGGCGCCGGTAGAAGTCCAGCCCCTTCTGGTTGACCGCTCCGCGCTCGGGCACGATCCGCGGCCACGCGACGGAGAACCGGTAGGCCCGCAGGCCCAGCCCCGACATCAGCTGCACGTCGTCGAGGTAGCGATGGTAGTGGTCGCAGGCCACGTCGCCGTTCTCGGCGTTCCTCACCTTGCCGGGGGTGCGGCTGAAGGTGTCCCAGATGGACGGCCCCCTGCCGTCATCCGCGAACGCGCCCTCGATCTGATAGCTGGACGTCGCGGCGCCCCACAGAAAACTCATGCCTTGACGGCCCCTTCCATGATGCCGCCGATGATCTGGCGGCCGAACACGACGAACACGGCGAGCAGCGGCAGCGTCGCCACCAGCGTCCCCGCGAACATGAGCGTGTAGTCGGTGTAGTACTCCGTGGCGAGCTGGCTGAGCGAGAACTGGACGGTGGGATTGTCCGCCTCCAGGACGGCCCGCGGCCAGATGAACTCGTTCCAGGTCCCCATGAACGTGAACAGCGCCAGGACGGCGGCGCCGGGCCGGAGCGCGGGCAGCACCACGCTCCAGTAGATGCGAAAGCTCGTGCTGCCGTCGACGATGGCCGCCTCGATGAGCTCGTCGGGGACCGCCCTGAGCGTGTACTGGCGCATCAGGAACACCCCGAACGCCGACACCAGGAACGGCACGACCACCGCCTGCAGCGTGTTCTGCCAGCCCAGCTTCACCATCACCATGTAGAGCGGGATGATCCCCATCTGGACGGGGATCATCATCGTGCCGAGGACGACGACGAGCAGCGCGTTCCGCCCGCGGAACCTCAGCTTGGCGAAGGCGAACCCGGCCAGGGAGCAGAAGAACACGGTCGAGACCGTCACGGCGACGGAGGCGACGGCCGAGTTGAGCATGCCCAGCGCGAAGTTCGCCTGCTCGGCCTCGAACAGCCGGGTGATGTTCGCGCCCAGCTCGCCGCCCGGCGTCATCGGCGGCGGATACTGCCCGACCACGTCGTTGGTCCTGGTCGCGATCACGAACATCCAGTAGAGCGGGAACACCGAGATCACGATGGCGGCGAGCAGCGTCAGGTACACCAGCCGGTTCTGTTTGATCACTTGTCGACTCCGCTCATCCTGCGCGAGAGCAGGAAGTTCACCAGCGCGACCAGCACGATCAGAATGAAGATCATCCACGCGACGGCGGAGCCGTACCCGTAGTCGAACTCCTCGAAGGCCTGCTGGAACATGTACATGGCGACCGTCTGGAACTGCCGCAGGCTGCCGCCCGACAGCTCGCCCTGGCCGAACAGCAGCGGCTCGGTGAACAGCTGCATGCCGCCGATCGTCGACATGATCACGGTGAAGACCACCGCGGGTTTGATCATCGGGATCGTGATCCGCCAGAACTGCCTGGCCTTCGAGGCCCCGTCGAGCTCGGCGGCCTCGTAGACGTCGCGCGGGATCGACTGCATGGCCGCCAGGTAGATCAGCGCGTTGTAGCCGGTCCACCGCCAGTCGACCATCACCGCGATCGCCGTCCACGACGACCACTTGTCGGCCTGCCAGTCGATCGGCTCCACGCCGAACAGGCCGATCGCCCAGTTGGCCAGGCCCGCGTCTCGCGAGAACAGCTGCGAGAACACGATGGCCACCGCGGCGATCGAGGTGATCATCGGCGCCAGCACGCCCATCCGCAGGAACGTCAGCCCGCGCAGCGGCCTGTTGAGCAGGCTGGCCAGGACCAGCGCGATGAGCAGTTGCGGCACGCCGGCCACCACGAACATGCCCACGGTGTTGGCCACCGCGTTCCAGAAGTCCGGGTCGGCGAACAGCGCGGCGAAGTTGTCCAGCCCGACGAATGTGCTGTCGCCTGCCAGCTGCCAGTCGTGCAACGACACCCAGGCGGTGTATCCCAGTGGGAACAGCCCGAAGACCGCGAACAGCATGAAGAACGGCGCGATGTAGACATAGGGTGCCACGCTCTTGTCCAGCCGCGACCGCAGACTCGAGGTCGCCACCTTCTTCGCGTGCCCGCCCCTGGAGCGCACACCCAACTCGATACTCACGGCTCGATACTCACGATTCCTTACTCGCTGCCTACGGCGAAGCCGGCGTGGTCGCCCGCCCCGCCGTACGGCGACTCGACGATGCCGCTTGTCGCGACGCGGCTACTTGGCGGTGCGCTTGGCGGATTCGATCGCCTGGGTCCAGGCGGCTCCCGCGTCGAGCTTGCCCTGCTCAAGAGCGAGCAGCGCCTCGCCGACCCGGTCGCCGACGGCCTGGTTGTCAGGCCCGAGGTAGACCGGCTTCAGCGTCTTGGCCGACTCGCCGAAGATCTTGCCGACCGGGGCGCCGTTGAAGTAGGCGTTGGTGAAGGACTGCACCGCGGGGTCGTCGATGGCCTGCGGCGAGGAGGGGAAGTTGCTCTCGGCCTTGAACGCCGCCAGCTGCCCCTCGGGACTGGTCAGGAACGTGACCAGCTCGGCGGCCTCCTTCGGGTGCTTGCTCTGCTTGGGCACCGCGAGGAACGAGCCGCCGCGCACCGCGCCCGAGCCTGGCACGCGGGCCACGTCCCACTGACCGGCCAGCCCGGCCCCCGCCTGGTCCTTGATCAGGCCGAGCATCCACGACGGGCAGGCGATGGTCGCGAACGAGCCCGTCTTGAAGCCGGCGTTCCACTGCGGGCCCCACATCTGGAGCTTGGCCGACAGGTCGGCGCCGACCATGGCCGTGGTGGTGTCCCACGCGGCCTTCACGCCCGGATTGGTGTCGATGACGAGCTTGTCGGCGGTGTCGAAGTAGGTGTGGTCGCCCTGCTGCATGAGGATGTTCTGGAAGATGTTGCCCGCCGAGTCGAAGAACCTGGCGTCCTTGGTGGCCGCCACGAACTTCTTGCCGGTCTCGGCGTAGGCCTCCCAGGTGGGCCACAGCTTGCCGACCTCCTCGCGGTCGGTGGGCAGCCCCGCCTTCTCGAACAGGTCGCGCCGGTAGCACATGCCCTGGGCGCCGACGTCGGTGCCGAGGCCGATCAGCGCCTTGCCGTCGGGGGTGAGCGCCTGCTTCCACTTCCACTCCAGGAACTTGTCCCGCAGGGAGGCGGCCCCGTGGTCGAGGAGGTTGACGAAGTTGCCGGGCTTCGCCATGAACTGGACGAGGATGCCCTCCTCCAGTGCCACGACGTCTCCCGCGCCGCTGCCCGTGGCCATCCATTGCTGCAGCTTCGGCAGGTAGTCGCCGAGCTGCGCGATGTTCTCCTCCTTGATCGTGACGTTCGGGTGCGCGGCCTCGTACTTCTTGTACAGCTCGCCGTAGCCGAACTTGCTGAAGGTCTTGACGACCAGCTCGATCTTCTCGCCCGCTCGGGGGGCCTCGCCTGTGGAGGAGCCGCCGCAGGCGGCCGTGGCGACAAGGCCTGCGAGGGCGACCGCTGCGAAGAGGCCACGGCGAACCTGAGTCGTCATGTGGGGGAACCTCTCTAGAAGAAAGCACCTGACCTGTGTTGACGCCGCCGGTACCGGTGTTTCGTCCTATTGGGAGCGCTCCCATGACGGTAGAGCATGATCCAGCCGAGCAAAAGGGCCTCCTTCACAGAAAATTTTCAGTTACCGCGTGTCTTGACCCTGACCGTGCCAGTCAGTAATGATCGGCGCCGACGCCGCCGGACCGCACCGAGAGAGGTCCGGTATGACTTTTCGCTTGCGGATGGCGTGCGCGCTGACCGCGGTGGTGGTGACCCTCCCCGCTCCTGCCTCGCAGGCGGAGGCGACCTATGAACGCGTGCTCAACGGCACGTTCGACGGCGGCTCCAAGGAGCCGTGGTGGAGCAGCGAGACCACCTCCTCCCGGGTCGAGGGCGGCAGGCTGTGCGCCGACGTCCCCGCCGGCACCGCCAACCCGTGGGACTCGATGATCGGCCAGAACGACATCCCGCTGGAGAACGGCCGGCCTTACAGGTTGTCGTTCACGGCGGTGGCCACCAAGGACGTCACGATCACGGCCATCGCACAGATGAGCGGCCCGCCGTACACGACGCCGATCGCGGGCTCCGCGCAGGTCACCACCGCACCGCGGACCTTCGAGATCACCGGCACGTCCACGGTCGGCGAGCCCAAGTCGCAGGTCGCCTTCCAGATGGGCGGCGCCACCGAGCCCTACACGCTCTGCCTGGACGACATCTCCTTCACCGGTGGCGTGATCCCGCCGGGCGGCGTGCGCGACCTCGGCTCACCCGTGCGCGTCAACCAGCTCGGCTACCTGCCCGGCGGGCCCAAGCGGGCCACCGTCGTCACCGCCGCCACGCGGCCGCTCGCCTGGCGCCTGCTCGACGCCTCGGGCACGGCCGTCGCCACCGGCGAGACGCGGGTCCACGGCGACGACGCGATGTCCGGCGACCACGTCCATATCGCCGACTTCACGCGACATCACAGGAACGGCACCTACCGGCTCGCGGTCGGCGAGGAGGTCAGCGAGCCGTTCGAGATCAGCCGGGAGCTCTACGGCGGGCTGCGCGTGGACAGCCTCGCCTACTTCTACCACAACCGTTCCGGCATCCCCATCGAGGCGAAGTACGTCGGCGCCGCTTACGCCCGTCCTGCGGGACACGCGGGCGTCGCGCCGAACCAGGGCGATCTCGACGTCCCCTGCGCTCCCGGCGCCTGCGACTACCGGATGGACGTGCGCGGCGGCTGGTACGACGCGGGCGACCACGGCAAGTACGTGGTCAACGGGGCCCTGGCCGCCTGGCAGCTGATCGACGCCTACGAGCAGGCGGGCGACGTACGGCTGCGCATCCCCGAGTCGGGCGGCAGGCTGCCCGACATCCTCGACGAGGCCAGGTGGGAGCTGGACTTTCTCCTGCGCATGCAGCGGCCCGACGGCATGGTGCACCACAAGATCCACGACGCGGCGTGGACGGGGCTGCCGCTGCGGCCCGAGGCGGACGCGCAGGCCCGCCGGCTCTTCCCCGTCAGCACGGCCGCGACCCTGAACGTCGCCGCCGTGGGGGCCCGCTGCGCGCGGGTCTACCGGCCCTTCGACCCGGAGTTCGCGAGGACGTGCCTGGGCGCCGCCGAGAAGGCGTGGGCGGCGGCCCACCGCAACCCGTCCCTGTTCGCCCCGGCCGAGAGCGTCGGCGGCGGGCCGTACGACGACACCAAGGTGAGCGACGAGTTCTCGTGGGCGGCGGCCGAGCTGTTCGCCGCCACCGGCAGGCGCTCCTACCTCAAGGAGGTCACCACCGGCCTGACCACGGAGAACTTCTCGTGGAGGGACACCGGAGGGCTGGCCGACCTGGCACTGGCGAGGGTGCGGGACCGGCTCGGCCCGCTCGATCGCCTCAAGCTCGTCCGCCGCGTCACCGGCGTGGCCGACCGGCATCTTGATGATCTGCGCCGTCAGGGGTACGCCAACCCGGTCCTGCCCGCCGACGGCGCCTACGTCTGGGGTTCCAGCAGTGCCACGGCCAACACCGCGCTGGTCCTGGCCTACGCCTACGACCTCACCCGGATCCCGAGGTATCGCGACGCGGCCGTGGAGTCGCTCGACTACCTCCTCGGACGCAACGCACTCAACCAGTCCTACGTGACCGGGTACGGCGAGCGGGCCAGCAGGAACCAGCACCACCGCTTCTGGGCCCACCAGCTCGACCCCGCTCTGCCCCATCCCGCGCCTGGCTCGCTCGCGGGCGGCCCGAACTCGGGCCTGCAGGACCCCGTCGCCCAGCGCAACCTGCGCGGTTGCGCCCCGGCGAAGTGCTACATCGACGACATCGGCTCCTACGCGACCAACGAGGTCGCCGTCAACTGGAACTCCGCCCTGGCGTGGCTCACCGCCTTCGCCGACGACACCACCCGCTGAAGCCGACGACACCTCCAATGAAAGGCGCATGAGTGCGATCCATCGCAGGGAAAGCCGCAGCAGTCTTAGCCGCCATCGCGGCAGCCGTCCTGATCGCCCCGCAGCCCGCCTCGGCCGCGGCCCAGCTGATCGGCAACGGCACCTTCACCACCAACACCAACGGCTGGAAGCAGATCGACAAGGCCACCATGACGGCCGAGTCGGGCCGCATGCGGGTGAGCGTCGGGGCGGGCGCCACCAAACCGTGGGAGGCGATGGTCGCCACCACGAACGCCATCACCCTGACCCCGGGCAGGAGCTACACGCTCTCCTTCGACGCCTACTCCACCACGGCCTTCACGGCCGTCACCACGGTGCAGTACCTGGCCACGCCCAGCACGAACCAGTCGCTGGCACAGAACGTCAGCCTCACCACCTCCAGCAGGCGCTTCAGCTTCCCCTTCGTGGCCACGGCCGCGACCGACACGAGGGCCGAGGTCACCTTCCAGGTCGGCGGCTCCGGCGGCACCCCCACGGTCCGCTTCGACAACGTGTCGCTGATGGAGACGCAGCAGGCCAGGCCGACCGCGCTGTACGTGTCCGGCCAGTCGAACCCGGCCAAGTGGGCGGCCGCCAACTCCGGCGACCCCAGGGCCCAGCCCATCGCCGCCAACATCGCGAGCAGGCCGATCTTCGAGTGGTTCGGGGGCTGGTTCACCGACATCACGCTGGCCGTGGACTCCTACGTCGGCGCCGCCCAGGCGCAGGACAAGCTGCCGATGCTGGTCGCCTACAACATCCCCAACCGCGACGCGTGCGCCGGCCCCTCGGGCGGCGGCGCCGGCGACAAGGACGCCTACCACGCGTGGATCACCGCCTTCGCGAAGGCCATCGGCAACAGGCACGCGGTGGTCGTGCTGGAACCCGACGCGGTCCCCGCCGCGGAGTGCGTGAAGCCGGAGAACGGCGGGCCCGCCGGCCAGTACGCCATGCTGGTGGACGCCACCCAGGTGCTGAAGGCGCAGGCGCCCAACGCCTGGGTCTACCTGGACGCGGGCAACGCCACCTGGCACCCCGCCGACGAGACGGCCAGGCGGCTCGGCCTGGCGGGCATCGCCAACACCCGCGGCTTCTCGCTGAACGTCTCCAACTACATCACCACGGCCGTCAGCGACGCCTACGGCGTCCAGGTCAAGAACAGCCTCGCGCCCACGTACGGCGCCAAGCAGTACGTGATCGACACCAGCCGCAACGGCAACGGCCCCTACGAGGACTCCACTCCCGAGGACAACTGGTGCAACCCGCCCAAGCGCAAGCTCGGCACCCCGCCCGTCAAGCAGACGAGCGGCGCCGAGTACCTCTTCTGGGTCAAGGTGCCCGGTGACTCCGACGGCCCGTGCGGCATCGGCGGCACGACCCCCGCGGGAACCTTCAGCCCCGACCTCGCCATGGCGCTGATCAACGGCAACCCCTGACCGACGGGACGAGGGGCGTCCCCGCAGCGGACGCCCCTCACGCGTCACCAGGGTGACGGCGCGGGCGGCACGATGACCGGCGGGCGGTCGTCGCAGGTGATGGTGTTCGGCAGCTCCCACGCGGCCAGCCATGGCCCCGTCGTCCCGCCGCCGTCGTTGCCGCCGAGATCGGTCAGCGAGAACTCCGACCCGGTGGTCGGGAAGTTGAAGGAGCCGCAGTTGTTCACGCCGACCGCGCCCACGTTGCGGGCGTCCACGTTCTCGAAGGACGCCGACCCCTTCACCCGCGCGCTGACCACCGAGGTGCCCGTGCCGTCGACCTTGATGTCCTTGAAGCGGACGTTCGCGATCGAGTACAGGTCCTTCACCGCCCACTCGCTGACCAGCATGATCGCGTTGTAGCCGCTGTCGAGGTAGTGGTCACCCCTCACCTCGATCTCGGCGTCGATGCTCTTGTCGAGCGCGTAGAACCAGATGGCGCCCAGCCCGATCTTCCAGTTCAGCTCGAACGTGCCCGCTCTGACCGTGGTGTTGTCCCTGATCGACAGGCGCCCGGTGAACGCCTCAGCGCCGAAGCGCGAGCCGACCTGGATGGCGCTGCCCTCGCGGACCGGGTCGGCGATCAGGTTGTTCGAGACGGTGGTGTCGGCGCCGCCGTAGACGGCGATGCCGTTCGCGAGCACCGGCGACTGCACGGTGTTGTGATCGAAGGTGTTGCCGGCGTTCGCGGTCCTCTCCGACCACATGGCCAGGCCGTCGTCACCGGTGTTGCGGACGAAGTTGTCCGACACGACCGAGTTCGTGACGCCGGTGTGGAAGTTGAGGGCGTCGGCGATCTGGTCGACGATGACGTTGCCGGTGATCCGCAGGTTCGTCATCGGCCCGTCGAACCACATGCCCACCTTGGTGTGGCGCAGGTGGAGGCCGTCGACGGTCGAGTCGCTCATCGCCCCGCCGATGCCGTTGACCTGGTCGGTGTCGACTCGTTCGCGGACGTCGCCCTCGATCGCGAAGCCCGACAGGTGGACGTTCCTGCTGCCGCCCGCCGACGCGTCCTTTCCGTAGAACCCCACCCCTGCGTGCACCGAACCGTCGGGCGCGGGGGGCTCCAGCGCGACCTCGCGGCCCTTGACGATCGTGTACCAGCTGCCCGCGCCCTCGATCGTCACGTCGTCGACGATGATGTGACGGTTCACCTGGTAGGTGCCCGGCGGGAGGTAGACCTTGAGGTGGTTGCGCCTGGCGAAGGCGATCGCCCTGTCGAACGCGTCGGCGGAGTCGCGGCGGCCGAGAGGGTCCGCGCCGAAAGCCAGCACGTTCGCCGCGACGAGCCTGACGCGCGGCGCGCCGACGAGCTCCGTGTCGAGCAGGTCGATGACCGTCCACGCGGCCGTGCTCGCGGCGGGGACCGTGAGCCGTACCCTGTCGCCCGCGCGGTACGTCCTGCCCAGCAGCAGCCGCTGCTCGTCGTAGAAGTGGAACGGCCGGAACGGCTTCGCGATCGCGGGGGCGGGGGTCGTGGCGGCGGGCACGCAGGAGCACTCGGTGATCCACCAGTCGGGATGCAGCAGATCGGCGTTCGGGTCGTTCGTGAACGGATACTGGTTGTACAGCCACGAGTACCGCGACGTGAGCGTCATGGACTTCTTGGCCGCGCCGTTCACCGTGATGTCGAGCGGCGCGGTGATGCCCCCGCCGCCGGTCGCGTCAGGGATGCTGTAGCGCACGGTGATCGCGTTGGCCGCGCTCGGCAGCCTGAACTCGACGTGCTGTCCGGGGGTCAGCTTGACCGCCTTACGCCCCGACGCCTCCGAGGGGAGCGTGTAGGGGGTCCGGTCAGGACCGATGACGGTGCCGTCGGTCGTGGCGTTCTCCGCCTCCTGCTCCACGAAGCCGACGCGGGCGCCGCGGCCGGAGACGAGTGACGGATCGAGGGCGGCACGCGTGACGACGGGAGCCGCGCCGTCCTGTGCCAGGGCCGCCGATCCGCCGCCGAGCACCGTGCTGACGGCGACGGCGGCCGCGGCAAGGACTGCTGTGAAGCTCCGTGACATCGAGGGCTCGTTTCTCTCGGGGGTGAGGCGACAGTAGATCCGTCCCTCGAGAATTCACAAGGCCCTGCTAGCTATTTTCGTTTAATTGCCAGTTTCTTGCGGTGTGTCAGTCGCCGATGTGAAGGACGGCCGCGCCGGTCACGCGATCGGCGGCCAGGTCCGAGAGGGCTCGGTCGGCCTGGTCGAACTCGTAGGGCACGGCGGTCACCCGCACAGGGTGGAGTCGCGCGAACGCCAGGAGGGCATGGCCGTCCGCGCGGGTGTTGGCGGTGACGCTGCGCAGCGTCCGCTCCTGGAACAAGTGGTCCTGGTAGACCAGCGGCGGGATGTCGGTGAGGTGGATCCCGGCCACGGACAGCGTGCCGCCCCTGTCGAGCGCCGCCAGCGCCACCGGCACCAGGTCGCCGGCCGGGGCGAACAGGATGGCGGCGTCCAGCGGCTCCGGCGGAGCGCCGTCGGCCGGGTTCGCCGAGGCCGCGCCGAGTTCGAGGGCGAGCCTGCGCGCGGAGCCCGACCTGGTCATCACGTGGACCGTGGCTCCCTGGGCGAGGGCGACCTGGGTGGTGAGGTGGGCCGAGGCGCCGAAGCCGTACACGCCGAGCCGTCCGCCCTGAGGCAGTTCGGCGCGGACGAGCGCCCGGTAGCCGATGATCCCCGCGCACAGCAGCGGGGCGAGCTTGTCGGCGGGCTGGTCGCCGGGCAGCGGGTAGACGAAGTCCTGCGGAGCGACCAGGTACTCGGCGTAACCGCCGTCGGCGTCCCAGCCGGTGTAGCGCGAGGAGGGGCACAGGTTCTCGGCGCCGCGGACGCAGTACCGGCACGTCCCGCAGGTGGAGCGCAGCCACGCGACGCCCACGCGCGTGCCGTCCTCGAGCAGATCGGCCCCGGGTCCGCGGGCCACGACCCGCCCGACCACCTCGTGTCCTGGCACCGTGCCGGGCCTGCGGGGCTCCAGATCCCCCTCGGCCAGGTGCAGGTCGGTCCGGCAGACGGCGCACACCTCGACCCTGACGAGCACCTCGCCCGTGGCGGGCTCGGGCACCGGCAGGCGCACCTTCTCGAGCGGTCCTGTCTTCATGGGGCCGGGGCGACGCACCACCCAGGCCGTCATCGTGCCTCCCATCCCCCCATCGTCACACGGGGGCGATCGAGAAGGCCGGTCCGGCATCGGCCCGACGATTGACGGGCATGCCAAGAATCGACCGGATGTGTACGTGGGCAAGACGCGGGTGACCGGCTTGTTCCGTAACGTGACACGCGTCGATCCACAGGCGAACGGCCTGATGCGCGAGCACCGTGGACCGTCCGCACGCCCAGCCCGGCCGGCGTGGAAAGCGACGGACGAACGAGGTGAGGACGTTGGCCACACTGATCGCCGTGAACGTCGGGCTGCCCAAGGACGTCGCCTGGCGCGGCAAGCGCGTGCGCACCGGCGTGTGGAAGCACACCGTGTCCGGGCCCAGGATGGCGCGGCGGCTCAACATCGACGGCGACGGCCAGGGCGACCTGGACGGGCACGGCGGCGAGCAGCGGGCGGTGCTGGTGTACCAGAGCGAGTCCTACCGCTTCTGGGAGAGGGAACTGGGGCGCGACGACCTGCGGCCCGGCCACTTCGGGGAGAACTTCACCGTGGACGGCCTCGCCGATGACGAGGTCTGCATCGGCGACCGCTACCGGATCGGCGGCGCGCTCTTCGAGGTGACGCAGCCACGCGTGACCTGCTACCGGGTGGGGCTCCGTCTGGGAGAGCCGCAGATGGCGGCGTTGCTGGTGTCCCGCCGGCGGCCAGGCTTCTACTTCCGGGTCATCGAGGAGGGCGAGGTCGAGGCCGGGCAGGAGATCGTCAAAGTCTCCTCGGGTCCTGAGGGGATGACGGTCGCCGAGATCGACGGGGTCCTCTATCTGCCGGGACGTACGCGTGAGCAGGTCGAGCGGGCACTGCGCATCCCGGCGCTGAGCCCTGGATGGCAGGGCTCCATGCGCGCCCTTCTGGAGGCCGACGGCGCGACGGCCGGGCCGGG
This sequence comes from Nonomuraea mangrovi, assembly GCF_042681425.1. Classification (NCBI taxonomy): domain Bacteria; kingdom Bacillati; phylum Actinomycetota; class Actinomycetes; order Streptosporangiales; family Streptosporangiaceae; genus Nonomuraea; species Nonomuraea mangrovi. The sequence goes on from NZ_JBHUFV010000038.1 coordinate 19,383, forward strand.
CAACGCGGGGCTCACCGTGGCCGCGACCGCCCCGCCCCCCGCATGGCAGGGCTTCCGCCCCCTGACGATCACGCGCGTCCAACCGGAGAGCCGCAGCGTCTTCTCCCTGTCGCTGGCCGACGCCGCCGGCGCGCCGCTGCCGGCGGCACTGCCGGGGCAGTTCCTCACCGTGAAGGTTCAACCGGACGGCGGCGGGCCGCCGTTGATCCGCAGCTACTCGCTGTCCGGCGAGCCAGGCGCGGGCACGTACCGGATCAGCGTGAAGCAGGAGCCCCACGGCGCGGCCAGCGGTCTCCTGCGCGCCCGCGCCCGCGTCGGCGACACCCTCGACGCCGCCGCCCCCCGGGGCACGTTCTACCTGGCCGACGGCGCCGGCCCGGTGGTGCTGCTGTCCGCGGGAGTCGGCGTGACGCCCGTGCTGGCCATGCTGCACGCCCTCGCGCGTGCGGGTTCCGCCCGGCAGGTGTGGTGGCTGCACGGGGCGCGCAACGGCACCGAACATCCCTTCGCGGCGGAATGCCGTCGCTTGCTCGACGGTCTGCCTCACGCGCGCATCCGCGTCTACTACAGCCGGCCGACGTCCGCGGATCGCGCGGGCACCGACTACACCGATGCCGGCAGGCTGTCGCCGGAGCGCATCTCCGGACTCGGTCTGCCTACCGACGCCGACGTCTACCTCTGCGGGCCCGTGGGTTTCATGGCGGGTGTCACCGACGCGCTGGTGGACGCCGGCCTGCGCCGCTCGCGGGTCCACACCGAGGTCTTCGGCGCCGGAGCCTCCCTCACTCCTGGCGTCACGTCCGCCGTTCCGGCTCGGGCCCCGCACCAGCCCGCCGGGGCCGCGGGTACGGGCCCGCCGGTCTCCTTCGCCCGCAGCGGTCTGACCGTCCCGTGGAACGACGACCACGGCTCCCTGCTCGAACTGGCCGAGGCGTGCGACGTCCCCGTGCGCTGGTCGTGCCGTACGGGCGTCTGCCACACCTGTGAGCTCGCCCTGATGTCGGGCGCGGTGGACTACTCGCCCGACCCGGTCGAGCCACCGGCCGAGGGCGACATCCTGATCTGCTGCGCCCGGCCGAGCGAGGCCGTCGTCCTGGATCTGTGAACCACTCGACGGTGCTCCTCCGCCGACCCGTGCGGCGGTGGGCGCTGATCACGCGAACCTGGATCTTGCGGATGGCGCCCCCTTTCCTCTATAAAGCGTAGTACTACAGCTTGTAGAGTTGATGGGGAGATCTCCGATGCGGGTGCTTGTGGTGGGGGCGGGGATCGGCGGGCTCGCGGCGGCGAGGGGACTGATCGCCGCGGGGCACGAGGTGGTGGTGCTGGAGCAGGCGCAGGAGCTGCGCCTCGGGGGTGGGGCCGTCACCCTGTGGTGCAACGGCACGGCGATCCTCGGGGACCTCGGCGTCGACCTGGAAGGGGCGGGGCAACGGCTGGCGACGTTACGCCTGCGCACCGCGAGCGGCCGCACGGTGCTGGATTTCGACCTGGAAGCGCTCGCGGAACGGTTCGGGTCGGCGGCGCGGGTGGTCCCGCGCGGGTCGCTGATCACCCTGCTGGAGAGCGGGCTGCCGGAGGGGACCGTACGGCTGGGCGCGCGGGTCACGGACGTGCGGTCCGAGCGTGACGGCGTACGGGTGCGGACGCGGGCAGGTCAGGACTACAGCGGTGACTTCCTGGTCGGAGCCGACGGTGTGCACTCGCGGGTGCGTTCCCTCGTCCTGGGCGGCGGCCCGGCGGCCCTGACCGGTGTGGCGACCTGTCAGGCCCTGACGCCGGCTCCCTTCGATCCCGGGTCTGTCACCACGATGATGGTCGGCCGTCAGGGCGACTTCGGGTTCATGGGTGCGGGCGACGGACTGATGCAGTGGTTCTTCGACGTGCCGTGGTCGCCGGGCGCGCCGCCGGAGGACAAGCCGCTGGAGATGCTGCGCAGGCGGTTCGCGGGGTGGGGCGGGCCGGTCGCGCGGGTGCTGGCGTCGGTGGAGAACGGCGACGCCGAAGTGTTCCCTCACACCCGGCACAAGGTGCCGCTTCGTTGGGGTGAGGGGCGGTGCGTGCTGCTCGGGGACGCGGCGCACGGGATGCCGCCGGTCATGGCGCAGGGCACGAACCAGGCGCTCGAGGACGTGGCGACGCTGGTGGACTGTTTGGACACCGTCCCCGATCCGGCCGCGGTCGTGCGCGTGTACTCGTCCAGGCGGAGACGGCAGGCGGCTCTGGCTTCCACGCTCGCCTCGCACAGCCTCGCGGTGTCCGGCCCGCGGACGTTCATGCAGAGCGAGTACCTCATGCGCATGAACGGTTCCGTGCCGCCGCGTCTGGCCACGCGCGGACTCGGACGCCTGCTGCGCACGCTCAGCAGCCGGATCTGACCGGCGGGTCCTGAGCTGGCTCGACGCTCGGTGCAGACTGAGTTTCATTTGCCATCAAGTCATAAAAGAGGCTCTGGCTGCTTAGATCCTGAGGAGCAGATCGGCTAGCATATCGGAATGCCGACCGACGACCGGGCGCTCCCGCTCCGCGAACGCAAGAAGCTCCGCACCCGCAGGGCGCTGGCCGACGCCGCGTTGCGGCTGTTCGGGGAGAAGGGCTTCGACGGGGTGACCCTGGAGGAACTGGTCGAGGAGGTCGAGGTCTCCAAGAGCACGTTCTTCCGCGCCTACCCGTGCAAGGAGGCGGTGGCGATCGAGGCCGAGGCCGAGATCTGGTCGGCCTACGTGGCCGCGCTGGAGGGGCGGGAGCTGACCGGCGTCGTCCTGGGCGAGTTGCGTGACGCTCTCACCGCGACGGCCGCCGCCCTGGAGCCAGGGTGGGACGAGCGCTACGTCGCCACCCGCCGCCTCGTCATGACCGCCCCAGCCCTGCTGGCCTACGTCGAGCACTACCGCGGGGGGATCACGCGGCAGGTGATCGACTGCCTGGCGGGCAAGCTCGGCCTGAACGCCGACGATCTCCGGCTTCACGTGCTGGCCGAGCTGACCACCACCGCGTGGAGCGTCTCGGGCCGCGACTGGGTCCGCCACGGCGGGGAGGGGGGCCGCCAGGCCCTCATCGACGGCCTCGCAGGGGCCTTCGGCGCCATCCCCGCCAGCCTCGACCTGTCCGCCTGACGGTTCCCGGCCTCGACCTGTCGGGCTGGCGGTTGCCGGTCGCCGGCCTCAGCCCGTCCGCTTGGCGCCTTCCTCCGGAGGTCCGCGGTCCCGGCCTTTTCGCCCGGTTCCGTGCGGGTCAGCCGACTTCGGCGTGCGGCTTCCAGGAAGTCGAGCACCGTGCGGGCCGGCGCCACCCGGTGATCCGACAGGGCGTGATCGGTGGGGAAGCGGCGGTGCTCGAGCCGCTTCACCGGATGCGCGAGAAAGGCGTCGACCACCGGCTCGTAGTGGAGGGCGCGCGGGGTCACGACGTCGCGACCGGTCCCGACCGGCAGGACGGGACGCTCGGCAAGCCGGGCTTCCGTGGTTGCGCGATCATGGACGCGGCGGCCCAGCACCACGTCGCCGCCGACGTTCGCGGCATCGCCGCCCGTCACCTGGAGCGCTACCTCGACCTGCTCGCCGCCCGCGCCGGCGACCCCGCCTTCGTCCGGTGCGGGCGGGGCCTGCTCGGGCTGTTCGCCCAGGCCAGGGCGCTGCTGTCGGAAGCCGTGCGGGCGGGCTGCCGGACGATTACGGCGGTGCCGTGACGGAAGCTACCCGTGGGGCCGATCATCGTGCCAGTATTTAGTTTAAGGTCCTAATTATCGGGATGGGGGCGCATGAGCCGGCCGCGACGGGAGACGGTCCGTGACGTCCGGCGAAACAACAGATCCGTCATTCTCAGCACCCTCTACTTCGCCCGCGAGGCCGGCAGGTTCGAGCTGGCCAGGCTGACCGGCCTGAGCCCCGCCACCGTGGGCACCGTCGTCGCCGGCCTGATGGCGGAGGGCGTCGTCATCGAGGCGGGCCTGAAGGACTCCGACGGAGGGCGCCCCCAGACCCTCCTGGCGATCAACGCCGCCCACGGTCACCTGGCGGGCGTCGACGTCGGCGAGACCTGCGTTCGCGTCGAGCTGTTCGACCTCGCGCTGCGCGGGCTCGCCAGGACCGAGGTGCCGTCGCGGCCGGGCGGCGACGATCCCGAGGAGGTCGCGCGGCACATCGCGCACGGACTCGACGGCCTGCTCGAGAAGACGGGGCTCACCGGGGACCGGCTCATGGGCGTCGGCGTGGGCGTGCCCGGCATGGTGAGCAGGCAGCCGGCAGGACTCGTGCACGCCCCCACCATCGGCTGGACGTCGGTGCCGCTGGGCGCCATGCTCGCGGGTCCCGGCATGCCGCCCTTCGTCGTCGACAACGGCGCCAAGATGCTGGGCCTGGCCGAGTCCTGGTTCGGCGCGGGCAGGGGAGCCGAGGACCTGATCATGGCGCTGGTCGGCACCGGCATCGGCGCGAGCATCATCTCCAACGGCGTCACCTACCGGGGCAGCATGGGCGGCGCGGGGGAGTGGGGCCACACCAAGGTCGTGCGCAACGGGCGGCCCTGCCGGTGCGGCGGGCGCGGCTGCCTGGAGGCGTACGCGGGGCCGCAGGCGATCCTGCGGGAGGCGGGCAGGCAGATGGACGGCGTGGGCGAGGAGGGCGCCTTCGCCGCCTTGCTGTCCGATCCGGCGGCGCGGCCCCTGCTGGAGGAGGCCGTACGCCATCTGGGCAGGGGCATCGGCAACCTGATCAACCTGTTCAACCCCGAGCGCGTGCTGCTGGGCGGCTGGGCGGGGGTGCTGCTCGGCACGGAGTTCCTGCCGCAGCTCAGGGCGGCCGCGGCGGAGATCGCGCTGCCGTACCACTTCGCGCACGCCTCGATCGAGCGGGGACAGCTCGGCCCCGAGGCGATCGCGCTCGGGGCCGCCGCCCTCATCCTGGACGACTTCCTCACCGGCGGCACGCGTTCCTGAACCGGCGGCGTCACGCATCTTGACTGAGCTCTGAGGCGCGATCAGCGCACGCTGGATAACCAATCAAGCGCTTGGTAAAGTCCTGTCATGCTGCTGGACGGCAAGATCGCGGTCATCACCGGAGCGGGGCCGGGGCTCGGCAGGACGCTGGCCGGCCTGATGGCCAAGGAGGGAGCGCGGGTCGTCGCGGTGGCCAGGACACCGCGCGAGATCCCCGGGGCGGTCACCATGCCGGCCGACGTCACCGTCCCGGCCGACATGGAGACCGTGGCCGGGGCGGTGCTGGAGCGTTTCGGCCGGGTCGACGTGCTGGTGAATGCCGCCTTCCCGGGCACGCATCGCATGAACGTTCTCGAGATGTCGCCAGATGACCTCGAATCCTGGCGTGCAGCCGTAAACATCGGAACTTATGGCACCTTGGTGGCCTGCCGCTACGTCGCCCCCCACATGGTCGCCCAAGGCTCAGGCTCGATCGTCAACGTCACCTCCATGTCGTCCAGGAAGGGCTACGCCGGCCGATCCGACTTCGCCGTCGGCAAGGCCGGCGCGCACCTGCTCTCCCACTGCCTCGCCGACGAGCTCGGCCCCTCCGGCATACGGGTCAACTGCGTGGCGCCCGGCTGGATCGCCAGCGAGGTGCTCGACGAATGGATGCGCACCAGGGCGGCGGCCGAGGGCGTGCCGTTCGAGGAGATCCGCGACCGCGACGTGCGGGCCATGGCCCTGCGCCGCATCGCCACCGAGGAGGACGTCTCGCGCGCGATCATCTTCCTCGCCTCCGACCAGGCCAGGGCCATCACCGGCGCCACCATCGACGTGAACTCCGGCCAGCTGTTCACCTGACCGGCGACCTGGTTACCGTGGAGGGTGACGGCACCCCCGGCGTCGCCATGCACCTGCCGCCGGCCGGAGAGGAGCACGATCCCGGATGAGCCGCTATCGCACGTCCATCGGAAGCTCGGACGAGAACACGATCACACTGCTGGGCCACGACCTGCCCGGGGAGCTGATGGGCCGGGTCGGATTCGGCGAGCTGGTCTTCTGGCTGGTGGCCATGCGCCGGCCGACGCCCGGCGAGCTGCGGCTGTTCGAGGCGGTGCTGATGGCGCTCGCCGACCACGGCTTCACGCCCGCGGCCATCACGGCCAGGCTCACCCTGACCAGCGCCCCCGAGTCCTACCAGGGCGCGCTCTCGGCGGGGCTGCTCGGCGGCGGCTCGCGCTTCCACGGCGCGGCCGAAGACTGCGCGCGGTTCCTCTCCCACGCCCACGCGGAGGGCCTGGACGCCCCTGAGGCCGTGGCCGCCCGCAGGCACATCCCCGGGCTCGGCCACCCGGTGCACACGAACGGCGACCCGCGCACGCCGGTGATCTACCAGATCGCCCGCGAAGAAGGCCTGTACGGCAAGCACATGCGCTTCCTCGAGGAGGTCGCCGCATGCCGTCCCGACGAGTCGATCAACGGCGCGGGAGCATGCGGCGCTGCCCTCGCCGACCTGCACTTCCCCGTCGAGGTCATGCGCGGCTTCGCCCTGCTCGCCTGTACGGCGGGCCTGCTCGGCCACCTGGCCGAGGAGCAGCGCCGCCCGATCGGCTCGGACATCTACCGCGACATCGAACAGTCCGCGGACCACCTGGATCCAGAAGAACAGGTTGAGGTACCGGTCGGCCACGGCGAAGGCGCCGAGCACGGTGCCGGCGTTGCTCATGCCGAACGTGGTGGGCGCCATGCTCCCCGCGGCGAACTCGATGACCGCGGGTAGTGCGGGCCGTTCGTCTCAGCCGGGGTTCGGGCAGGGTGGCTGGAACGGGACGTCAGCCACATGCTTCCGCCATTCCGCCTCGGTGATCGCGTCCCCCGACTCCCGGCAGATCCTGGCCGCGATCCGCGCCGGATCCACCTCCCACAGCCGCACATCGCCTCCGGCGCTGACCAGCGTGCTCCCGTCCGCGCTGAAGGCCAGGTCCGTGTAGCTCTCCCCCGGGCTGTTGACGGCGATGTGGCCACGCGGGCGCGCCGGGTCCGCGATGTCCCAGAGCCACAGCTGGCCCGCCCCGGTCCCCACCGCCAGGACTTTGTCGCGCGGGTCGAAGGCCACGGCGAAGATCCTGCCGTCGGGCCCGGTCAGCGGCGCGCCCACGAGCACGGGCCGGGCCGGGTCGGCCACCTGCCAGAGCCTGATGGTTCCCGAGGCGTTGCCCGCCGCGAGCATCGTGCCGCCGTGGCTGAAGCTCACCGACCGGACGTCGTCTCCCATCCCTGTCATGAGTGTCGCGCCGCGTACCGGCCGGGCCGGGTCGCGCACGTCCCACAGGGCCACCACGCCACCCTGCGTCGCCGTGGCCAGCCTGCGCCCGTCCGGGCTGAACGCCACGGCGAAGACCTGCCCGGAGTCCGGGCTGAGCGTGCCGAGCGCCCGCAACGTGCGCGCGTCCCACAGGCGCACCGTGCCGTCGTCGCTGCCCGCCACCAGCAGCCTGCCGTCCGGGCTGAACGCGACACCCTGGATGAGCGCGGTGGGCCCGAGCAGGGAGGCGCGGCGAACCGGCCGCCGTGGATCGGTGATGTCCCACACGAGCACGGCGTTGCCGAGCCGGGTGCTGCCTGCCAGCGTGCGCCCGTCCGGGCTGACGGCGACTGTACTGCCCATCCTGTCGTACGGCGGAGGCGCGGTCAGCGGCGGGCTCACCGGCACGGGCCGGCGTCCGGCAACGTCCCAGAGCCTGATGTCACCCGCAGCGGCGGCCAGCAGGGTGGAGCCCGCGCGGAAGGCCACGTTGTCGATCGGGTGCTCGATGGCTTCGATCACCGGACCCGGCAGGTCCCACACCCTGGTCACGCCGTCGGCCCCGTTGGTGATGACGAGGCGGTCGCCGTTCCTGAACTGCACGGCGGTCACCGGCTCGGGGTGCGGCAGGGCGCTGACGACCCGCCCGGTGGCCACGTCCCACACCCGGGCGGTGTTGTCCGCGCTCCCGACTCCGAGCAGCCGGCCGTCCGCGCTGAAGGAGACAACGTTGATCCACACGCTGACCTCGGCGACCAGCGGTTGCCCGAACGGCTGCGGCCGGTCGGCGCGGGTCGTGTCCCACAGCCGGACGGAACCGTCGTTGCTGCCGACGGCGACCAGTTTGTCGTGGTAGGCGATGGCGTTCACCCGGCTCGGCAGTGGCAGCGGCGGCCCGGCGCGCCTGACGGCAGTGGGGTCGCTGGTGTCCCACAGCTGTAGCGCGCCGGCCGTGCCGGTGCCGTTGCCCGCGGCCAGCACCCGCCCGTCGGGCCGGAACGCGAGAGCGCGGACCGCGCCTTCGGGGCCGGTGAGCGGGGGCGCGAGCGTGGATGTCCGCAGGTCCAGGAGCCGGATCGTGCCGTCGCGGCTGCCGATGGCCAGGGCCTGCCCGCCGGGGCTGAAGTCGAGCGCGTAGACGGTGTCGGCCGGGCCGCTCACCGGGCCGCCCAGCGGCCGCGGGTGCGCGGGGTCGGCGACGTTCCAGAGGCGGACGGTGCGGTCCTTGCCGCCGGTGGCCAGGACGCGGCCGTCCGGGCTGAACGCAACCGCGTAGATGGGGCCGGCGTGGCCGGTGAGCGGGGCGCCGACCCGTGTGGGGCGGCGTGGGTCGGTCAGGTCCCACAGCAGCACGGTGCTGTCGGTGACGGCCGCGCCCGCGGCGGCCAGCAGCCGTCCCGACGGGGAGACTGCCACCGCCTGGAGCGCCCGGCCCGGACGGACCACCCGGGTGACCGCGGGCGCGCCGGCGACCTCCACGAGTCCGGACCGCGCCTCGAGTGTCGGCGCGATGCGATGGGCGGCCACCGCCAGCTGGGCGGCGAGCACGGGATCGGTGCCCCGCAGCCGTGCCGCCGTCATCGTCATGGTCCTGGAGATCGCCACGTCCCGCGCCTGGTCGGCTTCGACACGTTTCCATTGGGAGTAGGCGGCCAGGCCGCCGGCGAGGACGGCAAGCACGGCCAGCGCCGCCAGCAACTGGTAGAGGTGGCGGTTCCTCCGGCGGTGCTGCTGGAAGCTCACGTCGAGAAACCGCTGCTCCAGCGGGTTCAGCTGGGCGCGGTGCGCCGGATCGCCGGCCCATTCCCGCGCCGCCTCCAACTGCCCGCCCCGGTAGAGCACGCCGGAGTCGCGTTCGCTGGACTCCCATAATCGGGCGGCCCTGGTGAGCTGCCGGAACACGCGCAGCCCAGCCCGGTCCGCGTCGATCCACGACCGCAGCCGCGGCCAGGCGGACAGCAGGGCCTCATGGCTGATCTGCACGGTGTCCGCGTCCACGGTCAGCAGCCGGCGCTCCACGAAGTGGTCGAGCACCGGCTCGACCTCGTCGGCCAGCTCGTCCCGCCTCACTTTGCGCCGGGTGTCGGCGGTGTCGGTGCCGAGGTGGGTCAGCCGCAGGAACAGCTGCCTGGCCAGCTCCTGCTGGTCGGCCGTGAGCCCGGCGTAGACGGACTCGGCGGTGGTGGCCACCGCTGCCTGCAGACCGCCGCTGGCCCGGTAGTGTTCCACGGTCATCCTGCGGCCACGGCAGTTCTCCCAGGTGGCCAGGAGCGTGTGGGACAGCAGCGGGAGCGCGCCCGCCTCGTGCGGGGTGATCTCACGCAGGAGCAGCTCGACCAGGCCGGTGTCGATGTCGACGCGGGCGCGGCGGGCCGGCCCCTCGATGGCCTGCCGCAGCTGGCTTTCCGTCATCGGGCCGACCACGAGCTGGCGGGACTGCAAGGCGCTCGCCAACGCCGGGTAGCGCAACGCGTGCGGGTAGAAATCCGCCCGCATGCCGACCACGACCGGAGTCGTGCCCGCCAGGTCCGCCAGCTCGCCGACGAACCGCAGCCGGTCGCCGTCCGGCACGTCGGCGGTGAAGATCTCCTCGAACTGGTCGACGATCACCACCCCGTCCGCCGGCTCAGGGAACGGGCGTTCTCCGGGGGTCAGCAGCACCCAGGACGGCAACGCGGGAATCAGCCCGGCGCGTAACAGCGACGACTTGCCCGACCCCGACGGCCCCACCACCATGGTCAGCCCCGGCGACATCTGGTCGACCAGCCGCCGGGTCAGCTCCTGCCGCCCGAAGAACCAGTCGGCGTCCTCCGGTCGGAAACACTCCAGCCCTCGATAGGGCGGCACCTGGTCGTTCGGCCGTGGGCCTGGGGCTCGCCGTATCCGCAACAGCGCCAGCACCCACCGCTCGCGCGCTTCCGGTTCCGTGACGCCGCACGTGATGAGGACCTTCTCGTACTGATCGGTTTGCGAGGCGAGCGGCACGTTCGCCCCGCGGAACCATCCGCCGAGCGTGCCGTACGGCATGTCGACGGCCTTGCCCAGCTCCCTGATCGTCTTCCGGGCCGTGTTGCGCAGCAGCGTCAGCTCGCGGGCCAGATCCTCACGAGTGGCGACCCGGTCAGGGTCGGGCCGGGCGACGTCCTGATCTGAACCATCGGTCATGCCACCCTCCGTGGAGCCGGCGCAACATCGCCCCAAGTGTGACGGACTCACGAATCCTGTGCGAGCTTGTGCGGAGATTCCCCGGCTCGTGGTCGCACCCCCCGCAAGCCGCTTTCACTGGCCTTGTCCAGCAGCCACAGCCTGCTCACGAAGCAGGCCGACAGCACGGGGAGAGAAATGCACAACCGCATCAAGCGAGCCCTGGTCGTGCTCGCGACGTCGCTCTTAGCCGCCACGGCGCTGTTCGCCGCCGGCCCGGCGCCGGCCAGTGCCGAACCCTGGGGGTGGCGCTGGTGCGCCCCCAGCTACGTCGTCCTCGACTGCGTCGTCAACCAGGCCGGATCGCAGTCCGGCAGCATCGAGCCGCACAACCCAGAGGGCTGGCTCCACGTGAAGTACAACTCGGCGACCGCGGCGGCGTGCTACCTGCACTTCTGGTACACCGACCGGACCACCGGGTCGGAGCGCTACTTCGGCGGCCGGTGGGCGTTCCCGTACCGGAGATCCACCGACATCACCGGGCTCAACCCGTCGCGCTTCTATGACGTCCGCGTGTCGGCCGTCAACTGCGCCGCCTACGTGCGGGTCCAGAACTACACGTAAGAATCGCGAGGGACAGCCCGGGGCGGGCGGACCTGCCCCGGGCTCACTCACGCCTCCCTGCGGTCGGGTACGGCGGTCGGCTCTCTCTCGCGGGCTGCCGCCGTGACCGGTGTCAGCCGAGCAGGTGCAGCACTCGTTCGGCCTGGCGTTCCAAGGTGCCTACGGGGTTGTGGGGTGTGGCGGGCCCGTCGGGGCCGAGCATGAGGAACCACCCCAGCGAACATCAACGTGACGGGCGGCCCGTCCAACTCGGGCACCGACGTCGCCAACCTCGTCGGCTACCCGTGAACCGGACGCCGTCCCCGGCCTCACCGCGGGGGCGGCGGACCCGCGGGCGGCGTCGGGCACTATGGAAAAGTGACGCAGGTGGTGCAGAACGGGCCGGACACCCGGTCCTTCGACAGGCTGGTCGACCTCATGGGCGACGGTGGAGTCGTGGTCCTGAGCGGAGCGGGACTGTCCACGGAGTCGGGGATCCCCGACTACCGCGGCGAGACCGGGCGCATGCGCAGGGCCGAGCCGATGACCTACCAGACCTTCGTCGGCAGCGCCGCGGCCCGCCGCCGTTACTGGGCCCGCAGCCACGTCGGCTGGCGGCACATCGCCCACGCCATTTCCAACGCGGGCCACCACGCCGTCGCCGCGCTGCAGGCGCGGGGCCTGGTCACCGGGATCATCACGCAGAACGTCGACGGCCTGCACCAGGCCGCCGGCGCCGAGGACGTGGTCGAGCTGCACGGCAGCCTCCACCGCGTGCGGTGCCTGTCCTGCGGCGAGCGAACCCCGCGCGAGCGGCTCGACCAGCGGCTGAGCGCCGCCAACCCGGGCTGGGAGGGCGCGGCGGGCCCGATCAACCCCGACGGCGACGCGGCGCTCTCCGACGACCGCGTCGAGGCCTTCACGATCGTCGACTGCGTCTCCTGCGGCGGGGTGCTGAAGCCCGACGTGGTGTTCTTCGGCGAGAACGTGCCCCGTCCCCGCGTCGCGGACTGTTTCGCGCTGACCGAGGGCGCCGACCTGCTGCTGGTGCTCGGCTCCTCGCTGACCGTGATGTCCGGCTACCGGTTCGTCCGGCGGGCCGTCGAGTACGACATCCCCGTCGCGATCGTCAACCAGGGGCCGACCCGGGGTGACGACGACGCCCACGTGGCACTCGACGCCCCGCTCGGGCCGACGCTCACCGCTCTGCTGGAGGAGCTCCGCCGATAGCCCCAGATCAGGAAAAATCCGGGAAGACGATCTACGGCATGCCGCTCTGCCATACGATCCTCTGAAACCGAGGAAGGGCAAGGGTGTGGAGCGCGACGAACAGGTGCCGTCGGTCATCGACCCGAACACGCCGAGCGTGGCGCGCATGTACGACTACTACCTCGGCGGCAAGGACAACTTCCCCTCCGACAGGGAAGCCGCCGAGAAGATCATCCAGCTCGTCCCCAACATCACGCAGATCGCGCGCGACAACCGCGACTTCCTGATCAGGGTCGTGCGCGTGCTGGCCGAGGCAGGCGTGCGCCAGTTCATCGACATCGGCACCGGGCTGCCCACCAGGCAGAACGTCCACGAGGTCGCCCTGGAGGCCGCTCCCGACTCCAGGATCGTCTACGTCGACAACGACCCGATCGTGCTCGTGCACGCCAGGGCGCTGCTCGCCGAGACACCCCAGACGATCGTCGTACGCGCGGACCTGCGCGACACCGCGTCGATCCTCGACGACCCCGAGGTCCGTGCCCACATCGACTTCACGCAGCCGGTGGCCGTACTGCTGTTCGCGATCCTCCACTTCGTCCCCGACCACAGGCAGTCGGCCGAGATCGTCAAGGGGCTGTGCGCCCCGCTGGTCAGCGGCAGTCACCTGGCCCTCTCGCACAGCTACGCGGGCGACCTGACGAGCGAGGCGATCAGGACCGGCAGGTCGGTCTACCGGGCGGCGACCGCAGGTTCGATCACACCGCGCACGACCGAGCAGATCAGCGTCTACTTCGACGGCCTCGAACAGCTCGAACCTGGCGTGGTGCCGATCGACGCGTGGCGTCCCGAATGGCCCGATGTCCAGCCCGACTTCGACAGGCCAGGCCTGCTCGGCGGCGTCGCCAGGATCCCGTAGAGCCGTCAGGGACGGCCGAAGCGCGCGGCCAGCCGCCCGCCGAGCGCGGCCGGAAGGGCGGGGATCGCCTCCCTGATCCGCTCGGCGTCCGGGGGACCGAACCGGTCGGCGTGCTTGAGGGCGAGCTGGGCGGCGCGGCCCTGCACCTCGTAGGAGGCGTGGTGGAAGGCTGAGACCAGCGCGGGGACGATCTCGCCGGGGTGGATCGCGGCCTGCCGCACGCTCTGGTCCAGCCAGGTCAGGCCGGTGCGCGCGAGCGTGACCTCGGACCTGAACACCAGCGCCTCGACGGCCTCCACCACGTCGCGGGGCTCGTGCGCCTCCAGCCGCCGCAGATGCCGCAGCGCCAGCTCGGCGACAGGACCAGGCGCGGCCGGCAACAGGCGCAGATAGTCGCGGCCGCGCCTGGCGACCTCCGCCTCGGAAGGCGCGATCAGCTCGTGCAGGCGGACGAAGAAGCGCAGGTCCTGCGCGCTGCCGCCGCGCAGGAAGCGCCGCACGCACCCGTCGAGCAGCAGCTCCCTGTCGCCCAGCCGGCGCAGCCTGCGCAGCCACGGTGAGAGCGGCTCGATGCGCTCGTGGCGCAGGACGCGGCCGACACCCTCGGCCTCGAACAGCCTCGGCACGAGCACGGGCAGCAGCGGATCGGGACGTGGCCGCGCCCCCTCCGACACCCACGCCACGACCAGCGGATCGTGCTCGGGCGGCGGGGCACCCGTGCTGCGCAGCAGCGCCAGCGCGAGCGGGACGCCCCCGTCGCGGGGGCCCTTCACCTTTCTGGCCAGCCGTACGGCCAGCTCGGCCTGCCACGCGGCGGGCCTGGCGCTGATCAGGCGGAGGAGGGGAGCGGGATCCCCGAAGCCGCCGCGGCCCGAGAACGGCCGCGGGCGGGACAGGTCACGCCTGGTCACCCAGGACGCCACGGCCGAGACGGCACTGATCGTGCCCGCGCCCGCCAGCCGTACCAGGTCGGGCCACCTCTCCCACGGCTGGTCGGACCCGTCCCACTCGTCCCAGTCGTCCGTGGCCCATAGGGCGCTCTCCCTGGCCTCGGAGCGCGCCCGCATGACCGTGATGTGGCCGCGCAGCCGCCCGGCGACCAGCTTGCGCTCCTCGCCGTCGAGCGTGAGCAGCCGTCGCACGAGCGGGTCGGCTTCACCTGCGTCGATGAGGTCGCGGATCTCCTCCCACGCCGCCGCGGGGGTTGCTGTGTCCTGCGTCATGGCTGGGAACCATAGAGATCACCTCCGACAGAAAATCCTCGGCTGCCGTCCGCCCGGCACCATCCGTTCGCCGGCCGCGCCGCGGGCCACACGGCCGCCGTACCGGCGACCGGGGCCCGCATCGCGGGCACGACCGAGAAGATCTCGTCAGGGGGCGGCGACGCGGAGCGGCACGCCCGCCGCGCGCAGCGGCGCGAGGTCGGAATCGGGAGTGTCGGCGTCCACGATGACCAGGTCGAACGAGGTGAGCGGCGCGAGCTGGTGCAGACCTCGCTTGCTGAACTTGCTGTGGTCGATGAGCAGCACCCGCCGTCCTGCCGACTCCATGAGCGCCCGCTTGACCGCCACCGTCTCCTGCGACTGGTGGTAGCAGTGCCCGTTGGTCACCGCCGTCGTCGACATGAACAGCACGTCGGCGTGCAACGACCTGATCGCCTCGGTCGTGCGCATCCCGAGGAAGGCGTCGTAGGCGGGGTAGTAGGCGCCGCCGAGCCCGATGAGGTCGACGGCCGCCTCGCCCGCCAGCAGGTTGACCACGGCGAGGAAGTTGGAGATCACGGTCACCGGCCCCTTGGCGGGCAGCAGCCCGGCCACCGCGAGCCCTGTCGTGCTCTCGTCGATCATGACGGACGACCCTGGCTCGACCAGCTTCACCGCCTCCTCCGCGAGCCTGCGCTTGGCCTCGGCCATCGCCTGCATGCGGTGGCGCACGTCGCCGTGGTAGAGCGCCGACGGCTGCGCCGTCGCGCCGCCGCGGACCTTGCGCAACCAGCCCTCGCTCTGCAGCACGTCGAGGTCGCGGTGGATGGTCATGAGGCTGACGCCGTGGGCTTCGGCGAGCTGCTCCATGCGGACGAAGCCCTCGCTGGCCACGAACTGGCGGATCTGGTCGCGGCGTTCCCTGGGATTCGGGGCCGGATCGCCGTCTGCCACGTTGTGTCGCCTCCCGATCAGTGTGAAGTCGGTGCTAAAGATAACACTCCTTCATGGGGTGGTTTGTCGAGAGAGTCGCGGAAATTCTCACACTCTATGCTGTTGGAGTTATCAGACTCTTGACATGTTTGGGCGCCTGGGTGTTTCGTTCCTCACATCGACGACCTCTCGTCGATGAGCCAAGGAGCAGTCATGAAGAGGTTTCCCCTCGCGGTGGTGGTCGCGCTGGCGGCGGCCACCGCCTGTTCGTCCACCGCCACGTCGGCAGGCCAGGGCGAGAGCGCCTCAGCCCAGGGCGCGAAGATCGCCTTCCTCATGCCCGACATCGCCTCGACCCGCTACGAGCTCTACGACGCGCCGCTGTTCAAGGCGAAGATGAAGGAGCTCTGCCCCACCTGCGAGGTGCTGTACCAGAACGCGGGCGCCGACGCGGCCAAGCAGCAGCAGCAGGCCAACTCCGCGCTGGCCCAGGGCGTCAAGGCGATCGTGATCGACCCCGTCGACTCGGCGGCCGCCGCCACGATCGTGCAGTCCGCGCAGGCGCAGAAGGTGCCCGTCATCGCCTACGACAGGCCGATCCCCGCGGCCAAGGCGGACTACTACGTCTCCTTCGACAACGAGAAGATCGGCTCGCTCATCGCCAAGTCCCTGGTGGACGAGGTGAACAACAAGGGCGCCAAGGGCGGCCTGCTCGTGGTGAACGGCTCACCCACCGACGCCGCCGCCGGCCTGATCAAGAAGGGCATCCACACCTCGGTCGACGCCAGCGGCCTCAAGCTCCTGGCCGAGTACGACACACCCGGCTGGCAGCCGAACAAGGCCCAGGAGTGGGTCAGCGGCCAGATCGCCCAGTTCCCCGGCCAGATCGCCGGCGTGGTCGCCGCCAACGACGGCACAGGCGGCGGCGCGATCGCCGCGTTCAAGGCAGCCGACACCCCCGTCCCGCCGGTCAGCGGCAACGACGCCGAGCTCGCCGCGGTGCAGCGGATCATCAGCGGCGACCAGTACAACACGATCTCCAAGCCGATCAAGATCGTCGCAGAGGCCGCCGCCGTGATCGCGAACGACTTCGCCCAGGGCAAGAAGCCCGCCGCGAAGACCACGCTGTTCGACACCCCGTCGGAGCTGTTCACCCCCACGGTCGTCACGAAGGAGAACGTGCAGAAGGAACTGCTCGGCCCCGACGGCGCGCTCAAGGTCGCCGACGTCTGCACCGACGCCTACAAGGCCGCCTGCGACAAGCTCGGGATCAAGTAGATGAGCATCCTGTCGCTGCGCGGGATCACCAAGACGTTCGGCGCCGTCGCCGCGCTCACCGGGATCGAGCTGGACATCGACTCGGGTGAGGTCGTCGCGATCGTCGGCGACAACGGCGCGGGCAAGTCCACCCTGGTCAAGATCCTCTCAGGCGTCCACGCCGCCGACTCGGGCACGATCTCGTTCGAGTCGGCCGCGGTGGACATCTCCAGCCCCGCCGACGCCCACAGGCTCGGCATCGCGACGGTCTTCCAGGACCTGGCGCTGTGCGAGAACCTGAACGTGATCGAGAACCTCTTCCTCGGCCAGGAAATGCGGGCGCTGCGCCTCGACGACGTGGCCATGGAGGTGCGCTCGTGGGAGCTGCTCCGCCAGCTCTCCGCGAAGATCCCCTCGGTGCGCACCCCCGTCGCCTCGCTGTCCGGCGGCCAGCGGCAGACCGTCGCGATCGCCAGGTCGCTGCTGGCCGACCCCAAGGTGGTCATCCTGGACGAGCCGACCGCCGCGCTGGGCGTCGCGCAGACCGCCGAGGTGCTGAACCTGATCGAACGGCTGCGCGACCGCGGGCTCGGCGTGATCATGATCAGCCACAACATGGCCGACGTGAAGGCCGTCGCCGACAAGGTGGCGGTACTGCGGCTCGGCCGTAACAACGGGACCTTCGCCGTCGGCGAGGTGTCCCAGGAGGACATCGTCGCGGCGATCACCGGAGCCACCGACAACGTGGTGACGCGCCGTGCGCAATCGCAGGAGAGGCTTCGCCCGTGACCGAGCTTGTCGAGGTCATCAACAGACACAGCACCTTGGTCATGAGGCCGACGAAGGAGGACTCGTGACCGAGCTTGTCGAGGTCATCAATGGACACAGCACCTTGGTCATGAGGCCGACGAAGGAGGACTCATGACCGACAGGAGTGAGGTCATCAAGCAGACCGACCTCGAGACGCCCACCGACCTGCGGGACGAACGCCTGATCGGCAGACAGGGCCTGCGCGGCGTGGCCGAGGGCCTGCTCGACCGGATCCGCGGCGGCGACCTGGGCGTGCTGCCCGTCGTCATCGGCCTGATCGTCATCTGGTCGGTCTTCCAGGCGCTCAACCCGATCTTCCTGTCCAGCGTCAACCTGGTGAACCTCACGCTGGAGTGCGCGCCCGTCGGCATCATCGCGCTCGGCGTGGTCGTCGTGCTGCTGGTCGGCCAGATCGATCTGTCGGTCGGCTCGGTCAGCGGCCTGACCTCCGCCGTGATGGCGGTGCTGTTCGTGGACCGAGGCCTGCCCGCGTGGCTGGCCATCCTGAGCGCGATCGTGCTCGGCTGCGCGATCGGCTGGATCTACGGGCAGGTGTTCAACAGGTTCGGCGTGCCGAGCTTCGTCATCACCATGGCCGGCCTGCTCGGCCTGCTCGGCGTGCAGCTGTGGGTGCTCGGCGCGAAGGGCTCGATCAACCTGCCGTTCGACTCGGGCCTGGTCTCCTTCGCACAGCTCGCCTTCGTGCCCGCGTGGCTGTCCTACGTGTTCGTCGCCGTGGCCGCCGCCGGGCTGTTCGCCAGCGGCTACGCCCATGCCAGGCGGCGCAGGCAGGCATCGCTGTCGGCCACCTCGACCCGGCTCCTGATCGCGCGCAGCGCGCTGGTGCTCGTGGGGCTCGGCGTCGTGGTGTGGTATCTCAACCAGACCAGGGGCGTCGGCTGGATGTTCGTCCTGTTCCTCGCGCTGGTGCTGGTGGCCCACTACGTGCTCGCCCGCACCAGGTTCGGCAAGTCGATCTACGCGGTCGGCGGCAACGCCGAGGCGGCCCGACGCGCGGGCATCAACGTGAAGGCCGTCTACACCTCGGCCTTCGTCCTGTGCACGACGCTCGCCGCCGTCGGCGGTGTGCTGGCCGCCGCCAGGCTGGCGGCCGTCAACCAGAGCAGCGGCGGCGGCGACGTGAACCTCAACGCCATCGCGGCCGCGGTCATCGGCGGCACGAGCCTGTTCGGCGGCAGGGGTACGGCGTTCGCCGCCCTCCTGGGCATCGTGGTCATCCAGTCCATCTCCAGCGGGCTCACGCTGCTCAACCTCGACTCCTCCTTCCGCTTCATGGTCACCGGCGCGGTCCTCCTGTTGGCCGTGGCCGTGGACTCGGTGGCGCGCAGGTCGCGGGCCTCCCACGGAAGGGCATAGGGGCACATGGCAGTCGTCTGCGTCGACGCGGGCACCACGATGATCAAAGCGGTCGGCTACGACGAGGCGGGCGCGGAGACGGTGGTGGCACGCAGGGCCACCACCGTGGCCCGGCCCCGCCCCGGCTGGGCCGAACAGGACATGACCTCGGTGTGGGAGGCGGTCGCCGCGTGCGTGCGCGAGGTCGTGGCCGAGATGGACGCCCCCGTCGACTACGTGGCCGTCACCGCCCAAGGGGACGGCTGCTGGCTGGTCGACGAGGCGGGCGAGCCCACGGGCCCCGCCATCCTCTGGAACGACGGGCGCGCCGCCGCCTTCGTGGCCGAGTGGACCGCGGGCGGTGTGCTGGAGGAGGCCTTCCGCCTGAACGGCTCCCTTGCCTTCGCGGGGCTGCCCAACGCCATCCTCGCGTGGCTGCGCGCCCACGACCCCGGCCGGGTGGAACGCTCCGCCGCCGCGCTCACCTGCGGCGGCTGGGTCTTCGCCAAGCTCACCGGCCGGATCGCCGCCGACAGCTCCGACGCCTCCACCCCGTTCGCCGACCTGGCCACCGGGCGCTACTCGGCCGAACTACTGGCCCTCTACGACCTGGAGTGGGCCGCGCGCCTGCTGCCCGCTCTGCTGGACGACGACGGCCGTGCCGCCCCGCTGACCGCGGACGGGCTCGGCCTGCCCCTCGGCACCCCCGTCGTCATGTCCTCCTACGACATCGCCTCGACCGCGGTCGGCGTGGGCGCGGTCAGCCCTGGCCAGGCCTGCACGATCCTCGGCACGACTCTGTGCACGGAGATCGTCACCGACTCCGTCTCGCTGGGCGAGCGGGCGTCGGGGCTGACCGTGGCCCTCGGGCTCCCCGGCCTGCGGTTGCGGGCCTTCCCCACGCTCGCCGGCGGCGAGGTGATCGGGTGGGCGTGCGAGATGCTCGGCCTGCGCGGACCCGACGAGCTGGGCGAGCTGGCCACCAGGGCGCCGGAGGGCGCAGGAGGGCTGGTGTTCCTTCCCTACCTTTCTCCCGCAGGCGAGCGCGCGCCGTTCCTCGCCCCCTCCGCGCGGGGCGCCTTCGCCGGCCTGTCCTTCGAGCACCGCCGCGAGCACCTGGCCCGCGCGGTGCTCGAAGGACTCACCATGGTCATCAGGGACTGCCTCACCGCCTCCCTCGTCAGGCCGACCGAGCTGAGGGTCTGCGGCGGCGGCGCGGCAAGCGAGGTGTGGTCGCAGCTCATCGCCGACGTCGTCGGACTGCCGGTGCTGCGCTCGGCCGACGCCGAGGCGGGCGCCAGGGGCGCCTACGTCCTGGGCGGGCTGGCCACGGGCACGCTGACCGGGATCCCCCCGGCCCGTGTACGGCCGGCGCTCGAGCCCGCGGAGGGGCCGTACGACGAGCTCTTCGACCGGTTCCTCGAGGTCAGGCAGAGCGTGGCGGCCACCTGGGCGAAGAAGTGAACGAGGTGTGGGTCGGCCTGGACCTCGGCACGCAGAGCGTCAGGGCGCTCGCCGTCACCGGTTCGGGCGAGGTCGTGGGCATGGGCATGCGCAGGCTGACCAGCAGCCGCGAAGGAGTGCGGCACGAGCAGGACCCCGAGCAGTGGTGGAGCGCCGCCACGGCGGCGTGCGCCGAAGCGCTGAGCGAGGTGCCCGACGGTGCCGTGCGCGGCGTGGCGGTGGACGCCACCTCCGGCACCGTCCTGCTCGCCGACGCCGGAGGCCGCCCGCTCACCCGCGGCCTGATGTACGACGACACCCGCGCCGCGGACGAGGTCGAACGGATCAACGACGCCGGGGCGGCGGTCTGGGCCAGGCTCGGCTACCAGCGCATGCAGGCCGCGTGGGCGCTGCCGAAACTGCTGTGGCTGCTCAAGGAGTTCGGCGTCCGCGACCCGGACGGAAGGCGCGACGGACAGCGGTGGCACGCCGTTCCGCGAGCACACGGCGTTCGCCTCCTGCACCAGAGCGACTTCGTCAACACCCGGCTGACGGGACACGCGGTGCCGACGGATCTGAGCAGCGCGCTCAAGACCGGCGCCCACCTCATCGACGAGACCTGGCCCGCCGGTGTGTTCGACGCGCTCGGCGTTCCCTCCGAGGTGCTGCCGCCGCTGGTGCGGTCGGGAACGGTGATCGGCCAGGTCTGCGCCGCCGCGGCGCGGGTCAGCGGCCTGCCCGAGGGCACGCCGGTGATCGCGGGCGCCACCGACGGCTGCGCCGCCCAGCTCGGCGCCGGCGCGCTGACGCCGGGCAGCTGGAACTCGGTCCTCGGCACCACCCTGGTGATCAAGGGAGTGACCCGCGACCTGGTCATGGACCCGCTCGGCGCCGTCTACTCCCACAAGGCGCCGGACGGCGACTGGCTGCCGGGCGGCGCGTCCAGCACGGGCTCGGGCGTGATCGCCCGCGACTTCCCCGGCCGCGACCTCGACGACCTGACCACCCGAGCCGCAGCGCACGAGCCGGCGGGCCCCGTCGCCTACCCGCTCGTCTCCCCGGGCGAACGCTTCCCCTTCGTCGCACCGCAGGCCAGGGGCTTCCTGCTCGGCGAGGTCGCCGGCGAGGCCGAGCACTTCGCCGCCCTCCTGCAGGGTGTCGCGTTCGTCGAACGGCTCTGCTTCGACTACCTCGACCTGCTGGGAGCGCCCGTCGACGGGCCGCTCATCTTGACCGGCGGCGCGACGAGGAGCGCCTACTGGTGCGAGCTGCGCGCCGGCGTGCTCGGCCGCCAGGTGACGCTCCCGGAGAACGCCGAGCCCGCCCTCGGCATGGCTGTCCTGGCCGCCTCGCAGGGGCGCCCGATCGCCGACGTCGCCGCGGAGATGGTACGCGTGCGCGACAGGATCGACCCGAGACCCGGCTCCTCAGGACGATTCGACGACGCCTACCTGCGCCTGATCGACGAGCTGGCCCGCCGCCGTTGGCTGCCCACGGCGGTCGCCGCCCACGCACACGAAAGGACAAACCGATGACCCGCCTGGTCCTGGTCCGTCATGGAGAGTCGGTGTGGCACGCCGAGAACCGCTACGCGGGGATCAGCGACATCGCGCTGACCCCCTTGGGCGTACGGCAGGCCGACTGGCTGGCAGGATGGGCGGGAGAGGCGGGACTGTCGAGCGTGTGGGCCTCCACCCTGTCCAGGTCCATGCGCACCGCCGAGCCGTGCGCGCAGGCGGTCGGCGCGCCGTTGCGCACCGACGAGCGGCTGCGCGAGCTGGCCTTCGGTGAGGCGGAGGGCCTCACCGCCGCCGAGATGCACCAGCGCTTCCCGCGGGCACGCGAGGACTTCCGCGCCGACCCCGTCGCCCATCACCTGCCTGGAGGAGAGGACCCGGTCAAGGCGGCCGCGCGTTTCACCGAGTGCCTGCGCGACATCGCCGCCGAGCATCCCGGAGAGCGGGTCCTGGTCGTCGCGCACACGACGGTCATCAGGCTCGCGCTGTGCCGGCTCATCGGGGTGCCGCTGCGGGAGTACCGGCGGCTGTTCCCCTTCCTGCGCAACTGCGCGCTCACCGAGATCAGCCTGCACGAGGACCGCACCGCCGTCCTCGAGTTCAACTCGCCCCTTCCCGGAGCCCCGTCATGACCGTCCGTATCCTCGCCGCAGGCGACCACTTCGTCCTGAACCGGCTGTTCGTCGACGCCCTGCGAGAGCTCGACGTCGCGGGGGATCGCGCGGACGCGCGCCTTCCCGAGCTGGACATCGCCGAGCTGACCCTGCCGTGGCCGGTCGAGCCGTTCGGCCCCGTCGCCGAGGTGCGCGAGGCGTCGGGCAGCGAGGACGAGCTGATCGGGGCGCTGCGCGGGGTCGAGATCTGTGTCACCCAGATGGCCCCGCTGACCGAGCGGGTGCTCGCCGCCTGCCCCGACCTGCGCCTGTTCTGCGTGAGCAGAGGCGGCCCCGTCAACGCCAACCTGGAGGCCGCCACCGCGCACGGCGTGGCCGTCACGTTCGCGCCGGGACGCAACGCCACCGCCACGGCCGAGCACACGCTCGGCATGATCCTCGCCGCGGTCCGCCGTATCCCCTCCACCCACGGCGAGCTCATGTCCGGCGTGTGGCGCGGCGACTACTACACCTACGACAGCGTCGGCCCCGAACTGGACGGCGGCACCGTCGGCCTGGTCGGTTACGGCGCGATCGGCGGCAAGGTGGCCAGGATGCTGGCCGGGTTCGGGGCACGGGTCCTGGTGTTCGACCCCTACGCGGCCGACGACGGGTACGCCGAGCGGGTCTCCTCCCTGGACGAGCTGCTGTCGCGCTCGACGGTGGTCTCGCTGCACGCCCGTGCCACCCCCGAGACCAGCGGCATGATCGGCGCCGCGCAGCTCGCCGCCATGCCCGAGGGCTCGGTGCTGGTCAACTGCGCGCGCGGCGGCCTGGTCGACTACGAGGCGGTGTGCGACGCGCTGGAGTCGGGGCGCCTGTTCGGTGCGGCGTTCGACGTCTTCCCCGAGGAGCCGCTGCCGAAGGACTCGCGGCTGCTCACCGCGCCGAACGTGGTGATGACCCCGCACCTGGCCGGGGCGAGCAAGGAGACAGCACAGAAGGCCGCCCGCATCGTGGCCGCCGACGTGGGCCGCCACCTGCGCGGAGAGCCGCTCGCCCACTGTGCGAACCCGGAGGTATTCCGGCTCCGTTAACGACGGAATTCGTACCAGACATTTACTCTAGGCACGCACTGACTTGTCATGTTAGATGGAAGAGCCACCGCGGTAAACGATCACGCACCGGGAGAGAGGACCGGGCAGGATGGCGCTGGTTCTTGACGGTGTTGGCGTGCGACGACGTGACGAGATCTGGCTCGACGGCATTGACCTGGAATTATCCAGCGGCATGACGGTCCTCATCGGACCATTGGGCGCGGGCAAGACGACGCTGATGCGCGTCATGGCCGGTCTGCAACCCCCCACCACGGGCCGGGTCATTGTCAATGGAAAAGACGTGGCCGCCATTTCGGTGCGAAAGCGCTCGGTGGCCTTCGTCTACCAGCAATTCATTAACTATCCGTCGCTGACGGTCCACGAGAACATCGCCTCTCCGCTCCGGCTCGATCCCGCCTTTCCGAAGGAGAACGTCGAGCGCAGGGTGCGCGAGGTGGCCGAGCTCATGGGCATCGGTGGCCTGCTCGGCCGCAGGCCCGCGGAGCTGTCGGGCGGCCAGCAGCAGCGCACCGCCATCGCCAGGGCGCTGGCCAGGCCGGTCGACGTGCTCCTGCTGGACGAGCCGCTGGCCAACCTCGACTACAAGCTCAGGGAGCAGCTCAGGGGCGACCTCAGGAGCATGTTCGCGGGGTCGCCGAGCGTGGTCGTCTACTCCACCGCCGATCCCGCCGAGGCGCTCGGCTTCGCCGCGCCGACCGTGGTCCTCGGCAGGGGAAAGGTCCTGCACACCGGCGACGTGGCCGACATGTACGACAGGCCGCCGACGCTGGCCGTCGCCGCCACGCTCAGCGACCCGCCGCTGAACCTCCTGCCAGGGCTCGTGCGCGACGGCTGGATCGAGTGCATGGGCGCCTCCCTCCCCGCCCCCCGAGCGCACGCCCCCGGCCAGCGCGTCGTGCTCGGCGTGCGCCCGCACCAGGTGAGCATCGAGAGCGCGGGGCCCGACGCGCTCGCCTTCCCCGCGGAGATCAGGTTGGCCGAGGTGACGGGCAGCGCCACGTTCCTGCACCTGCTGCTGCCGGGGGAGCGGCATCTCGTCGCCCAGTTGAAGGGCACACGCGTGTTCACCCCCGGCGAGCGGGCGACCGCCTACGTCGACCCGTCCCACGTCCTGGTCTTCGACGAGGCGGACGGCGGTCTGCTGGCGGGCTCGGCGACGGAGGTCGATCTGCATGGCTGACATCCGCCTCGAAGGTGTCGGGCACAGCTACGACGGCGGCCGGACGTGGGCGCTCAAGCCGCTGACCTGGACCTGGCGCGACGGCAGGGCGTACGCGCTGCTCGGGCCGAGCGGCTGCGGCAAGACCACGCTCCTGAACATCATCTCCGGCCTGCTCTCACCGACCGTGGGACGGATCTGGTTCGGCGAGCGCGAGGTGACCTCGGTGCCGACGGCCGGCCGTAACATCGCGCAGGTCTTCCAGTTCCCCGTCCTGTACGAGGAGATGTCCGTCTACGACAACCTCGCCTTCCCGCTGCGCAACCGCAGGTACCCGAAGGCGGAGGTCGATCAGCGGGTGCGCACCGTGTCGCGGCTGCTGGGGCTCGACGACCAGCTCGGCCGCAGGTCGCGCAGGCTGGACCCGGGCAGGCAGCAGATCGTCAGCCTCGGCCGCGGGTTGGTCCGTCCGGAGGTCGCGGCGGTCCTGCTCGACGAGCCCCTCACGGTGATCGACCCCGCGCTGAAGTGGACGCTGCGCAGCAAACTGAAGGAGATCCACCGCGACACCGGGCACACGCTCGTCTACGTCACCCACGACCAGACCGAGGCGCTGACGTTCGCCGACGAGGTGGTCGTGCTCAAGGACGGGGAGATCGTCCAGTCGGGCACGCCCGCCGAGCTGTTCCTGTCGCCCGCGCACGAGTTCGTCGGCCACTTCATCGGATCGCCCGGCATGAACGTGCTGCCGGCCGAGACGGCGGACGGGCTGGTCATGGTCGGCGAGGCCGTGGTCGGCAGGGCCGTGGGCGAGTTGCCTCCGGGTCCCGTGAACGTCGGTGTCAGGCCCGAGTTCGTACGGATCACCGCCCATGACCCGCCGGGCCTGCAGGCGAGGATCACGGGAGTGGACCGCATGGGCGCCTACCACCTGGTCCACGCCGAGGCCGGCGGTCACGAGCTGGTGGCGAAGGTGGACGCGGACTCGGCGTACTCGCCGGGCACGACCGCGTTCTTCCACTTCGCCGATGCGGCGTTCCTGTTCAGGGACGAGGTCAGGTGCGGGTCGATCGCGCCGCTCGAAGGGAGGAGGGAAGCGTGAGCAGCCAGGTGGCCGACGGCCCCGTGACGGCGCAGGCGAGCGCCCCGCCCGAGGAGGACAGGGGCAGGCGGGCCGACCTGAAGCCGAAGAACAACCGCGCGTGGTTGCTCGTGCTCCCCGTCGTGGTGTCGGTCGCGTTCACCGCGGTGATCCCGCTGATGACCGTGGTCAACTTCTCCGTGCAGGACATCTTCACCCCCACCGACCGGATCTTCGTGGGCCTCGACTGGTTCAGGTCCGTCTCCCGCGACCCCGAGGTCCGCGCCGCCTTCGTGCGGACGCTGCTGTTCTCGGCCCAGGTGCTGCTGGTGGAGATCCCGCTCGGCGTGGCGATCGCGGTGTGCATGCCGCGCCGCGGCTTCTGGGTGTCGGTGGCACTGGTCGTCGTCGCGCTGCCGCTGCTCATCCCCTGGAACGTGGTCGGCACCATCTGGCAGATCTTCGCCCGCGGCGACATCGGACTGGGCGGCTGGACGATCAACAACGTCCTCGGCATCGGTTTCAACTACACCCTCGACTCCACCGACGCCTGGATCACCGTCCTGGTCATGGACGTCTGGCACTGGACGCCGCTGGTGGTGCTGCTGGCCTACGCGGGCCTGCGTTCCATCCCCGACCCCTACTTCCAGGCCGCGCAGATCGACGCCGCCTCCGCGTGGGCGACCTTCCGCCACATCCAGCTGCCGCGCCTGCGCGGCGTGCTGACCATCGCGATCCTGCTGCGATTCATGGACAGCTTCATGATCTTCACCGAGCCGTTCGTGGTGACCGGTGGCGGTCCTGGCAACGCCACCTCCTTCCTCAGCATCCTGCTGTCGAAGATCGCCGTCGGACAGTTCGACCTCGGGCCCGCAGGCGCGTTCTCGCTGCTCTACTTCCTCATCGTCCAGATCATCTCGTACGTCTTCTTCACCGTGCTGACAAGGAGCGGGAGTTGACCTCCTCCCTGCGGCTGAAGCCGAGGGATTCCAACCCTCGCGGGTCGGGTTTCCTGCTTCACCGCCGATTGCCCGCCGAGGAGGTCTCCTCTTGAGGTCTTACATCAGCTCCACAGGCGTTTCACCTCTCGGCCGGCCCGGCCGCGAGGATGTTCCTGGCCGCGTTCACGTCCCGATCATGGGATGCGCCGCAGGCGCACACCCACTCCCGGACGTTCAACGGCATCCAGTCTTGCAAGGTCCCGCAGGCCGAGCACAGCTTGGAGGAGGGGAACCAGCGGTCGATCACGACCAGTTCCCGCCCGTACCAGGCCGTCTTGTACTCCAGCATGCTCCGCAGCTCCCGCCAGGACGCATCCGAGATGGCGCGGGCCAGCCGGTGGTTCTTGACCATGTTGCGCACGGTGAGGTCTTCGATCACGACCGTTTGGTTCTCACGGACGAGTCGAGTCGAGAGTTTGTGCAGGTGGTCGCGGCGGCGGTCGGCGATCCGCGCATACACGCGGGCCACCTTCACCCTGGCCTTGGCCCGGTTGGCCGAGCCCGTCTCCTTCCGAGCGAGCCCTCGCTGGGCCTTGGCGAGCTTGCGCCGGTCGGCCCGCTCATGCCGAGGGTTGACGATCTTCTCTCCGGTGGACAGCGTCGCCAGCGGGGTGATGCCCGCGTCCAGCCCGACCGACTGTGCCACGGGATCGAGCGGCCGGATCGAGTCCTTGCAGAGGATGGACACGCACCAGCGGCCCGCCGCGTCCTTCGACACCGTCACCGTGGACGGCCGCGCGCCCTCCGGCATGGGGCGCGACCACACGATGTTCATCGGGGCGTTCATCTTGGCCAGCGTGAGCTGACCGTCCCGCCAGGTGAAGGCGGAGCGGGTGTACTCCGCCGACAGCCGCGACTTCTTACGCGACTTGAAGGCGGGGTACTTGGCGCGTTTGGCGAAGAAGTTCGCGAACGCCGCCTGAAGATGCCGCAGCGCCTGCTGCAGCGGGACCGAGGACACCTCGGCGAGGAAGCCCAAATCCTCGGTGCGTTTCCACTGCGTCAGCGCGGCCGAGGACTGCTCGTAGGAGACCCGGCGGCCTTCAAGCGTGTAGACGCGGGTGCGCTCCTCCAACGCCCTGTTGTAGACGAGGCGGACGCAGCCGAACGTCCGGACAAGCTCTCTGGCCTGTTCGGGGGTCGGGTAGAAGCGGTACTTGAACGCCCGCTTCATGATCTGCGCCACATCGCACAGGCTAGCGACAGATCGGCATTCCTCGCTTGTGTGTTCGATCCAGAACCTGTGGCCCCAGGCCGCGTTTCCTCCTCACGGATGAACCCGAGCGTCTTCACACTTCAGGAGTTTCGATGAGGCTGCCATGGGCGCGCGCCGTGTTCTGGCTCTACGCCGCCACCCTCATGCTGCCGCTGCTGTGGATGTTCGGCATGTCCATCAGACCCAACGAGGACATTCTCGGCAGTTTCTCGCTCATTCCGCAGAGAGTGACGCTGGAGAACTACGAGACGTTCTTCACCGACTCGGTGTGGTATTCGAGTTATCTCAACTCGATCCTCTACACCTCCATGAACGCGGTCATGTCGCTGGTCGTGGCGTTGCCCGCGGCGTACGCCTTCTCGCGTTTCAGATTCGCCGGTGACAAACACCTGTTCTTCTGGCTGCTGACGAACAGAATGGCGCCGCCCGCCGTTTTCCTGCTGCCGTTCTTCCAGATCTACCAGAGCGTGGGACTGTTCGACACGCATCTCGGCGTCGCCATCGCGCACATGCTTTTCAACGTGCCGCTGGCGGTATGGATCCTCGAAGGATTCATGTCGGGGATTCCGCGCGAGATCGACGAGACGGCGGCCATCGACGGCTATTCGCTGCCGCGTTTCTTCGTCCGCATCTTCCTGCCGATGATCCGCTCGGCGATCGGCGTCACCGCCTTCTTCTGCTTCATGTTCAGCTGGGTCGAGTTGCTCATCGCCAGGACCATCACCTCGGTCGACGCCAAGCCCATCGCCGCGACGATGACGCGGACGGTGAGCGCGGCGGGTGTCGACTGGGGACTGCTGGCGGCGGCGGGCGTGCTGACGATCATCCCTGGGGCGATCGTCATCTGGTTCGTGCGGAACTACATCGCCAAGGGCTTCTCCATGGGGAGGGTCTGACCGTGCTCGAGTGGATGGTGTGGACCCCGCCCACGGCCCTGGTGTTCGCCGGGCTCGGCCTGCTGCTGTGCGGGATGGCGGTGTGGGCGTGGATCTCGCCGCCCGTGGCGCGCCGCGGCTTCCTTCGCATCGAGACCGACAGAGGCGACCGGCTGTACATCGGGCTGATCAGCGCGGCCGTGGTGCTGGCCGGGTGGATCGCCGTCACCGACCTGTCCATGTGGCTGGCACTGGGATGCGCGCTGCTGGTGGCGCTGGTCATCGGCGTATGGGGATGAAGGAGGGACGATGTCGTCGACGCTCAACCGGGTGGGTGCCGTACTCATCCTGCTGGTGGCGGGCTGCAGCGCCGGTGGGGGAGGTGGGAGCGCGAGCGACTTCAGGGAGGAGGACGGCAGGGCCGCGGCCCGCCGGTGGGTGAGCGAGGAGTTCACCCCCAGCACGCTCTCCCGCGACCAGCAGCTGGCCGAGATGGAGTGGTTCATCAAGGCGGCCGCGCCGTACAGAGGCATGGAGATCAACGTCGTCTCCGAGACGATCACCACCCATGAGTACGAGTCGCAGAAGCTCGCCAAGGCCTTCAGCGAGATCACCGGGATCAGGCTCAAGCACGACCTGATCCAGGAGGGCGACGTCGTCGAGAAGCTCCAGACCCAGATCCAGGGCAACCAGAACATCTACGACGCCTACGTCAACGACTCCGACCTCATCGGCACCCACTCGCGCGGCGACTACGTCTTCCCGCTGTCGGACTACATGGCGGGAGAGGGCAAGGCCGTCACCTCTCCCACGCTCGACCTGCAGGACTTCATCGGGATCAGCTTCACCACTGGGCCGGACAAGAAGCTGTACCAGCTGCCCGACCAGCAGTTCGCCAACCTCTACTGGTTCCGCTACGACTGGTTCACCGACGAGAAGATCAAGAAGCAGTTCAAGGACGCCTACGGCTACGACCTCGGCGTCCCCGTCAACTGGGCCGCCTACGAGGACATCGCCGACTTCTTCACCAACAAGGTGAACGGCGACGGCACCATCGACGGCAAAAAGGTCTACGGCCACATGGACTACGGCAGGAAGGACCCGTCGCTCGGCTGGCGCTTCACCGACTCGTGGCTGTCCATGGCGGGCAACGGCGACCCCGGCATCCCCAACGGGCTGCCGGTGGACGACTGGGGCATCAGGGTGGAGAACTGCAGGCCCGTCGGCTCGTCGGTGAGCCGCGGCGGCGACACCAACGGTCCCGCGGCCGTCTACGCGCTGAACAAGTACGTGGACTGGCTGAAGAAGTACGCGCCGAAGGAGGCGGCGGGCATGAACTTCAGCGAGTCGGGCCCCGTGCCCGCGCAGGGCGCCGTCGCGCAGCAGGTCTTCTGGTACACCGCGTTCACCGCCGACCTGACCAAGCCGGGATTGCCCGTCGTCAACGCCGACGGGACGCCGAAGTGGCGGATGGCGCCCAGCCCGCACGGCGCCTACTGGAAGGAGGGCAACAAGCTGGGCTACCAGGACGCCGGCTCGTGGACCCTGCTGAAGAACACCCCCCAGGAACGGCGGGCGGCGGCGTGGTTGTACGCCCAGTTCGTCACCTCCAAGACGGTCTCGCTGAAGAAGTCCATCACCGGCCTCACCTTCATCCGCGACTCCGACATCAGGAGCGACTACTTCACCGACAACGCCGCCAAGTACGGCGGGCTGATCGAGTTCTACCGCTCGCCCGCCCGCAAGCAGTGGACGCCGACGGGCACGAACGTTCCCGACTACCCGAAGCTGGCCCAGCTGTGGTGGCAGAACGTGGCCACTGCTGTCACGGGCGAGACGACCGCCCAGCAGTCCATGGACAACCTGGCCAAGCAGCAGGACGAGATCCTCTCGCGGCTGGAGCGGCGAGGCTACGGCGGCGCCTGCGCGCCGAAGCTGAACCAGGAGAGGGACGCCCAGTACTGGCTCGACCAGCCGGGCGCGCCCGCGCCGAAGCTCGCCGACGAGCGGGGCAAGCCGGAGACGCTCGACTACGACAAGCTGCTCGCCCAGTGGAAGGACGCCGACTGAAACGCGGTCAGGGGCCGTGCGGCGCCGTCCCGCCGGAGAGGATCGCCGGTGGGACGGGCCGCTTCGGCGGCTGGATCAGGCGGGGTCCCGAGGGAGACCGTCACGGTGCGAGCGGCCGTCCGGCGGCAGAGTGGCCGACAGGGCCGGCCAGGACCTGTCAGTCCGCGGCCGCCATGCCCCATCGTCCCGCGCCGAGCAGGTGGAGACGGTGGGTGTGGAAGGCCGCCAGCGTGTTGCGATGGCCGACGCTGACGAGCATGCACTGGGGCAGGCGCTCGCGGATCAGCCTGTACAGCGCGTACTCGAGACCTTCGTCGACCGCGGAGGTCGCCTCGTCGAGGAAGGCCAGCCTGGGCCGGTACAGCAGGATCCTGGCGAACCCGAGGCGCTGCTGCTCGCCGGGGGACAGGGTGCGGGACCAGGGGGCCTCGTCGTCGATCTGATCCTCCAGGTGCCCGAGCTGCACCGAGCGCAGCACCTCGCGCGCCCGATCGTCCTCGACCCGGTGCGCCGGGCCCGGGTAGGCCAGCGCGGCGCGCAGGCTTCCCAGGGGCAGGTACGGCTGCTGTGACAGGAAGAGCGTATGGGCTCTCGCAGGGCGGCGGACGGTGCCATGGGCGTGCGGCCACAGACTGGCCAGGCTGCGCAGCAGCGTGGTCTTGCCGCTGCCCGAGGCTCCCCTGACCAGCAACGCCTGTCCCGGGCCCATGCTCAGCGTCAGCCCGTCGATCAGCGGTCGCCTGTCGGGACGCCATACCCTCAGGTCCTCGATCTCCAGCGCGTCGGGACGGTGCGTGAAGGCCGGCGACGCCAGGTCGCGCGAGTCGCTGTTCGCGTCCATCAGCGCCGTCAGCCGGTTCAGCGTCGCCCGGTAGTTGGCGAAGGAGTCATAGGAGTTCCTGAAGAAGGACAGCGAGTCGTGCACCTGGGTGAAGGCGTCGGAGGTCTGGGTGATGTCGCCGAGTGAGATCGTCCCGCTGAGGAAGCGCGGCACCTGGACGATGATCGGGAACAGCACCGAGACCTGGGTGACCGTGTCGTTGAACACCTGCAGTCTCAGGGACCGCTTGGTGATCGCCCACGTGTTCCTGATGACGGACGAGAACCTGGCCGCCAGCGCCGAGCGCTCGACGTCCTCGCCGCCGTAGAACGCGATGTTCTCGGAGTTGTCCCGCAGGCGTATCAGGGCGTAGCGGAAGGAGGCGGACAGCCCCTCCTGCCGGAAGTTCAGGTGGATCAGCGGCCGGCCGATCCTGAAGGCGAGAAGCGACGCCACGATCACATAGGCGTAGGCGAGCAGGACCATCGCCCGCGGCACCTCATGTCCGAGGACGGACATCGGCCCCGACAGCCCCCACAGGATGGCGGTGAACGACACCAGCCTCAAGGCGGCGCCGATCGCCCCGAACGACAGCTCGTAGGAGTCCTCGACGAACTCCGTGACGTCCTCTTGGATGCGCTGATCCGGGTTGTCGACCGGCGCGCTCACGAACTGGCCCCGATGATAGGCGTGGCCGTGCAGCCAGTCGGTGACCATGCGGTCGTTGAGCCAGGTCCGCCAGTGGATGAACAGCCGCTGGCTGATGAGATACCCGAGCTGGGTGCTGAAGACGGAAAGGGCCGCGACGGCCACGCAGACGACGATGTAGAACCAGAAGGTCTCCGCGTCCAGTTCCTGCAGCGCCGTGAAGAGACTGTTCGTCGCATACGACATCAGCACCTCGAGGCGCACCGCGAGAACCGTCAGCCAGAGCAGCAGCAGGAGGGTCAGCAGCGGGCGCCAGCTGGTCCGGCTGCGCCCGGGCTTGAGATAGGGAAAGGCGAGCCGCCGGAACTGCCGCCCCCAGTGCGTGTACCGGGTCAGCAGCCAGACCGCCAGAGCGCCGACCACGACGGTGACGACGCAGGTCATCGCCGTCGAGGTGAGCGAAGTGAGCCATTCATGCTGCCAGTTCATGGCGCCGTTGGCGGATCGCGCCGATATTGTCAAGAAGTTTCATCCCTAAAATCCGATTTATTCCTGTTGCTGAGGATTTATAGGTCGGGCGGCTTGTCGGCCGCTTTCAGGCTGATAACCCGCGCGCTCGCCCAGCCGGCGCGGCCAGGGCAGCCGATGACGTGGGCGGGTCCGACAGGGGGTCAGGATCGCGCTACCCTGTCGGCTACCAGCGAGAAGTCGGGGGCGGAAGAGTGGTGCGAGCACCGGGAAGGCCGCGCAGCCAGGAGGTCGACGCGGCCATCCTCGCCGCCGCGCTCGACCTGCTCATCGAGTACGGCGCCAGCCAGACCAGCATCGAGCAGGTCGCCCAGCGGGCGGGCGTGACCAGGGCCACGGTCTACCGCAGGTTCGCCGACAAGACCGCCCTGCTCGTCCAGGCGATCGAGTCGGTCCACCGCGACCACGAGCCGGGCGCGATCGACTGGCCGGACGTCGACGCGATGCTGACCGACTGGGCGCGCTACCTGAGTGACCCGCGCAACCGCAGGATGCTGCGCCGCCTGTACGGCGCCGCCGACGACTACCCCGAGCTGCTCAAGGCCTACCGCGACCAGAACGGCCGGCGGCGGGCGGAGGCCGAGCACGCCACGCTGGCCGCCGCGCGCGACAGCGGGCAGCTGCCGCGCGACACCGATCTCGGCATCCTCCAGCAGGTGCTCAACGGCTCGATCCTGCAGCACCTGGGTTCGCGTCCCGACACCGACAGCATGGCCGACATCAAGGCCTACCTCGACGCGGTGCTCAGGCAGGTGGGCTACCGGCCCTCCTCCTGAACCTCCCGCAGGACCCGCTGGGCGACGGCGAAGGCGGCGTTGGCCGCGGGCACGCCGCAGTAGACGGCGCTCTGCAGCAGCACCTCGCCGATCTCGTCGGGTGTCAGCCCGTTGCGCAGCGCCCCGCGCACGTGCAGCGCCAGCTCCTCGGTGTGCCCGCGGGCCACGAGGGCGGTGAGCGTGACGCAGCTGCGGGTCCGCAGGTCGAGCCCCGGTCTGGTCCAGATCTCGCCCCACGCGTAGCGGGTGATGAGGTCCTGGAAGTCGCGGGTGAAGGGGGTGGTGCGGGCGACCGCCCGATCGACGTGCTCATCGCCGAGCACGGCTCGCCGCACCTCCATCCCTGTGGCCCTGCCGAGGTGAGTGTCGAGGGCGGCGGTGACCGGCTCGGGCCTGTCGACGTTGGCGAGGTGGGCGGCGCGCGGCAGCTCGACGAGCGTCGCGTCGGGCAGACCGTCGGCCAGCTCCCGCGCGTGGGCCGGCGGGGTCGCGGGATCGGCGCGTCCGGCGATGACCAGGGCGGGCGCGCCGATCTTCGGCAGGCCTGCCCGCAGGTCGTAGCCGGCCAGCGCGTCGCAGCAGGCCGCGTACGACTCGGGATCGGCCGCGGCCAGGTCGTCGAGGAGAGCGGGGACCGGCTCGCCCGCGAACCAACGGGCCGCCGTGGCCTCCAGCAGGGGAGCGGTGCCGCGCGTCCTGACCAGGGCGGCCCTTTCCCGCCAGCCCTCGGGCTCGCCGAACCTGGCCGAGGAGCAGACGAGCGTCAGCGTCCTGATCCTGCCGGGGTGGTGGAGGGCGAGGTGGGCGCCGACCGCGCCGCCGAGCGAGATGCCCGCGTAGTGGAAGCGGTCCCACCCGTGGTGGTCGGCCAGCCGCAGCACGAGCTCGGCGAGGTCCGCGACGCCGGTCACGGAAGCCGGCGCGGACCCGCCGTGACCCGGCAGGTCGTAGCGCAGCACCCGGTGGCGGCGAGCGAGGGCGGCCACCTGAGGCTCCCACACGCGCAGCGACGTGCCGAGCGAGGGTCCGAGGATGATCGGCCGGCCGCCGACGGGGCCGTCGAGCAGGTGGTACGGGAGTGTCACGGGGTCTCCATCGCGGTACGGCGCAGCGCCCTGTCGACGAGCGCGGGCGCCGCGCCCAGATAGTCCGTCGGGTCGAGCAGGCCGGGATCGGCCACCTGCCGCAGGTCCTTGCTCTCGGCCGCTTCCCTGCCCATGACGGCGGCGACGCGTTCGGAGACGATCAGCCCGCCTGTCGCGTCGAGGTCGGCGCGCATGCGCTCCGGATGAACGCGCAGCCCCTCGGCCAGGTCGGCCGCATCCCGGGCGGCCCCGCCGACGACTCTCAGCAGCTCGCGCAGCGGCTGCCACTCGGCGTGCCAGGCGCCCGAGGGCCGTTCGTCCTCGGCGGCGAGCGAGCCGTACAGGACGGCGGCCAGCGGCGGCGCCTGGCGGGCCGCGGCGGCGACCCAGGTGGCGCGCACGGGGTTGCTCTTGTGCGGCATCGCCGACGAGCCGCCGCCCGTCCCCTCCGATACCTCGCCGATCTCGGTGCGCGACAGGACCAGCACGTCGGCGGCGAGCTTGCCGAGCGCGCCCGCGGTGAAGGCGAGCGCACCGGCCAGGTCGGCGACCGGCGTGCGCAGCACGTGCCACGGCAGCTCGGGCTCGGCCAGCCCCACCTCCCTCGCGAAGGCCCCGGCCAGCGTGATCCCCACATCGGGCGCGGGCGGCGAGGAGGGGGACAGCCTGAGAGCGTGGGCATGGAAGGCGGCCAGCGTGCCCGCCGCGCCGCCGAGCTGGGCGGGCAGGGCGGCGCGCACGGTGCCGAGGCGGTCGAGGGCGTCCAGGGCCAGTGCCCGCCATCCCGCGGCCTTCAGCCCGAACGTCGTCGGCACCGCGTGCTGGGTCAGCGTGCGGCCCGGCATCGGCGTGGCGCGATGCTCGGCGGCCAGCGCGGCGAGGGCCGCGGCCGTACGGGCGAGATCGGCGAGCACGGGCGCCAGCGCGCGGCGTGCGACGAGCATCAGCGCGGTGTCCATGACGTCCTGGCTGGTCGCGCCGAGGTGCACGTAGGGAGCGGCCTCCTCGCCGGCGGCCGCTCGCAGATCGGCGACCAGGGGGATCACCGGGTTGCCGCCCTCGCGGGCGCGCAGGACGAGCGAGGCCAGGTCGAAGCGGTCGGCGCGGGCCGCCTCCGTCACCACCCGCGCCACGCCGGAGGGGACCGCGGGCAGGACCGCCGCCCAGGCGCGGGCCAGCGCGGCCTCGGAGTCCAGCAGCGCCTGCAGGATCGCCGCGTCGCCCGTCGCCGCCTCGGCGGCCGACCCCGCGCGCCCCGCCGACAGCAGCCCCAGGTCAGCCGAAGTCAAGGAACACCGTCTCCCGCTCACCCTGCAGGCGCACGTCGAACACGTACACCCCGTCGCGCTCCTCCCGCGCCAGCAGCGTCGCCCTCCGCTCGGGACTCAGCCCGGCCAGCAGCCGGTCCGTCTCGTCCGGGCGCAGGTAGGCGCGGGTGTACAGGTGGTGGCCCAGCCCCCGCGCGAAGACGCACACCGAGATGTACGGCAGGCCCGGCACGAGCGTGCGCAGCATCCAGTGGCCGTCGGCGTCGGTGGCGACCCTGCCGAACCCGGTGAAGTCGAGCCCGTGCCTGCCGATGATCTCGCCGGTGACGGGGTCGCGGCGCAGCGAGCCCGGCGCGCCGCTCAGTCCCCCCGCCGGATCGGCCTGCCAGAACTCCAGCAGCGCGTCGGGCACGGGCTCGCCCGCGCCGTCGTACACGTGACCGTGGACGACGATGCCGCCGGTCGCGATGTCACCGCCGCCCGCGAACGGCAGCGCGTAGCCGTAGAAGGGACCGACGGTCTGCGAGGGCGTGGGCTGCGTCATGACTCCGTCCAGGTGGCGGAGGGGCCGTCCAGCACGATGTCCCACCGGTAGCCGAGCGACCACTCGGGCACCGACAGGTCGTGGTCGTAGGCGGCGATGAGCCGCCCGCGGGCCCGCTCGTCCAGCACCGAGTTGAAGATCGGGTCGTAGGGGAACAGCGGATCGCCTGGAAAGTACATCTGTGTGATCAGCCGCTGGGCGAAGGCCGTGCCGAACAGCGAGAAGTGGATGTGCGCGGGCCGCCAGGCGTTCAGGTGGTTGCGCCAC
The DNA here is from genome assembly GCF_042681425.1 of Nonomuraea mangrovi. NCBI lineage: Bacteria > Bacillati > Actinomycetota > Actinomycetes > Streptosporangiales > Streptosporangiaceae > Nonomuraea > Nonomuraea mangrovi. The sequence goes on from NZ_JBHUFV010000038.1 coordinate 56,045, forward strand.
GGATAGGCGCCGGGCTTGATCGTGGTGAAGGCGTAACGGCCCTCGTCGTCGGTCAGGCAGCGGCCCACCCCCGTGAAGTTGGGGTCGAGCGGGGCCGGATGGTCGTCACGCTGGTGGGCGTACCTGCCCGAGGCGTTGGCCTGCCACACCTCGACGAGCTGGCCGCGGACGGGACGGCCCGACCTGTCCAGCACCCGCCCCGTGATGGTGATGCGCTCGCCGAGCGGCTCGCCATGGTGCCGGCGGGTCAGGTCGGCGTCCAGAGCCGTCACGTCCGTCACGCCGAAGACGGGACCCGTCAGCTCGGCGGCGTCGGGGTCGTCGAGCACGACCAGCGGCCGGTGGGGGTGGCGCAGGGCGCTGCTGCGGTAGGGGGCGAAGTCGCGCGCCGAGTGATGCCGCACGACGCCCTCTTTGAGATAGGCCTCGTGCAGGTCGGCGATCTCCGCGGAGATCCGCTCTTGCGTCATGGGGGCTCCTCAGCGTTCCAGAACGACGGCCAGGCCCTGGCCGACACCGATGCACAGCGCCGCGACACCGAGGCCGGTGCCCCGGGCGGCCAGCTGGTGCGCGATCGCGCCGGTGATCCGCGCGCCCGAGGCGCCCAGCGGGTGCCCGACAGCGATGGCGCCGCCCCGCGGGTTGACGATCTCGGGATCCAGCTCGGGCAGCTCGGCCAGGCAACCGAGCACCTGCGCGGCGAACGCCTCGTTCAGCTCGACGACGGACGGCTCGCGGCCCCGCAGCGCCTTCCTGATCGCCTCGACCGGCCCCAGGCCGAAGTACTGCGGCTCGACGGCGCTGACCGCGCTCGCGGTGATCCTCGCCAGCGGCTCGCGCCCGGAGCGCGCCAGCCCCTCCTCGTCGCACAGCAGCAGAGCGGCCGCTCCGTCGTTGAGGGGCGAGGAGTTGCCCGCCGTGACCGTGCCGCCCGGCCTGAAGGCGGGCTTCAACCTGGCCAGCGCCTCCATCGAGGTGTCGTCGCGGATCGACTCGTCCCGCGTCACCTCGCCGACCGGGACGATCTCGCCGCTGAAGTCGGCCTTGGCCGCCTTCGCGTGGCTGGCCAGGGCGTAGGCGTCCTGCGCCGCCCTGCCGATACCGTGCTTGTCGGCGATCAGCTCGGCGCCCTCGCCGAGCGGGACCGTCCATTCGGGCGCCATGAGCGGGTTGACCAGCCGCCAGCCGAGCGTGGTGGAGACCAGCTCCTGGTTGCCGGCGGGGAAGGCGCGCGACGGCTTCGGCAGCACCCAGGGGGCGCGGCTCATCGACTCGACCCCGCCCGCGACCACCACGGACGCCTCGCCGAGCGCGATGGCGCGATACGCCTGGATCACCGCCTCCATGCCCGAGCCGCACAGCCGGTTCACCGTCACGCCCGGCACGCTGACCGGCAGGCCCGCCAGCAGGACGGCCATGCGGGCCACGTTGCGGTTGTCCTCTCCCGCGCCGTTGGCGTTGCCGAACACGACGTCGGCGATCGCGGCGGGGTCGAGGGCGGGGGAGCGGGCGAGCAGCTCCCTGACGACGTGCGCCGCCAGGTCGTCGGGGCGGACGCCTGACAGCGCGCCGCCGTACCTGCCGATGGGCGTGCGGATCGCGTCCACGACGTAGACCTCGTTCACAGCCTCGACGCTAGGCCGCACGCCCCTCCACCGCACGCACCGGCTTCCGGTGAGTGGAAGATGTCGTGCGCCCCCGCGCCTAGATCACGAACTTCTCGGGACGCGGGGCGCCCAGCAGGAAGCGGTCCGCGGACAGAGGTGTGAGATCGAGGGTGGGCTCCTGCTTCAGCGCCAGCTGGGCGAGGTGCTCGCCGACGGCGGGGGACTGCTGGAAGCCGTGACCGGAGAACCCGGTGGCGTAGTAGAGGCCCTCGACGGGGGCCGCGCCGATCATCGCGTTGTGGTCGGGGCTCATGTCGTAGTAGCCCCACCACGACGACTCGATCGGGAGGTCGGCGAGCACGGGCAGCCGCCTGACGGCCGGCTCGCTCAGGTCTTCGAGGTCCCGCTCGCGCCCGCCGAACAGCAGGCCCGTGCCTTCCCGGTGGAAGTAGAAGCCCGAGGCGAAGTCCACGGTGAGCGGCGCGGTCGCCGGGACGCCCCCGTCGCCGCCGCTGTAGTGAACGGCGCGCGCCTGCCCGTGCACGGGCAGCTCGAAGCCCGCCGACCGCGCGAGCCCTGCCGAGTCGACCCCCGCGGCGCACACCACCGCCCGGCTGGCGATGGGCCCCTCCTCGGTGTCCACGCCCACCACCCGGTCGCGGTGGACCCTGATCCCGGTGACCCTGCATCCCACCCGCACGGCGGCGCCACCCCGCCGCGCGGACGCCGCGTAGCCCTGCACCACGGCCTCAGGGGTGGCATACCCCTCGATCGGGCAGAACGTCGCCCCTGCCAGGCCGGCGGTCTCCACCTGGGGAACCATGCTCCTGACAGTGTCGAGGCCGACCACCTCGCTGGGGATGCCGAGGGCCTGCTGAGCCGTCACCGCACGCTTGAAGGAGTCCAACTCCTCGTCGGACGACAGCAGGAACAGGTAACCGACCTGCTTGAAGCCGATCGGCACGCCGGTGAGCTCCTCGAAGTGGAGGAACTCGGGCAGCGAGCGCTGGACGATGCGGGCGTTGAGCTCGTCGGCGTGCTGCAGCCGGATCCCGCCGGCCGCCTTGCTCGTCGCCCCCGCGCCCAGGGTGTCGGCCTCCAGCAGGACGACGTCCGCGCATCCCCTCGCGGCCAGGTGGTGCGCCGTGCTCGTCCCGACGCAACCACCACCGATGATCACAACCTCTGCGCTCCTCATACGCCCACGGTGTCAGACCCGGGCGGGCCTCAGCCTTTCCGCAGCCCTTCGACGACCGTGACCGCCTGATCCAGTAGCTCGGCGGGGCAGCCCCAGTAGTCGTAGACGCCGCCACGGGCCCTGTTGCTCCCGCAGATGACGAACACCCCCGTCCCCAGGCTCGCTTTGAGATGGGTGGCGAGCCAGCCGACGAACCCGCTGTTGTCCAGCTCGGCGGGGAAGTGGAAGGAGAAGATCCCGAACCGTTCGACGCCTTCGCCGGCGCCGGAGAGGGGGACCAGGCGGCTCCAGCTGTCCTCGTCGCGGACCACGGCCAGCGTGTCGCCGGTGAGCGCGGGCGGTCGGTCGGCGGGCGACTCCTCGAAGAACCAGACGCCGTCGTGCACGACGAGCTCGGCCCTGGCGATGACCCGGCGCAGGCGTTCCTCGGTCTGCTCGGGGGTCTCCATGCTGACACTGACCATCGGTGGTGTCTCCTCCATGGTTCGGCGCGGTCACGCCGCGCTCGCCGGGACGGTCCGGCGGACGTTCGGTCCTCTGCGTCAAGGCGCGGGCCGCTTCCCTTGTTCCGCCCACGCCCCCGGCGAGATGCCGGTCGGCGCGCAGCATGCGATCACCAGGTGAGTCCTGGGCTCGGGGACCTCACGGGCGGGCGATCCCCGCCAGCAGCTCCAGCTGCTCGAACTGGGCGTCGAGCGTCGGGGCCGCGATGCGGCAGACCAGGTGCCCGGCGCCCGCCGCCACGTAGCCGGCCAGCGTGGCCGTCACCTGCTCGGCCGGGCCCGCGACCAGGACCTGGATCGTCCGCACCGTCTCGTACGGCAGGCCGTAGGTGGCCCTGCAGTAGGCGTCGAGCTCCTTCTCGCCCCGTTCGGCGTCGTCGATGACCAGCACCGTGACGAACAGCGCGGGCGTGACCGCCTCCTCGGGCCGCCCCGCGGCCGCGGCGGCCCGCCGTACCCCCTCGAGACCAGTGCGGTAGTCGGCGGGGTCGGGCGGGTAGGGCAGCCACCCGTCGTAGAGCCTGCCCGTGCGCTCCAGCGCCGAGGGGCTCGCGCCGCCCAGCCAGATCGGCGGCCCGCCGGGCCGGAAGGACGGCGTCGACTCCGGCAGGTCGTCGAAGCGCAGCACCTTGCCGTGGAAGGCCCGCTCGCCCGACCACAGCGCCCGCCACAGGGCGACGGTGTCGTCGAGCCGTCCGAAGCGCCGCTGCCAGGGCACCTCCGACACCGCGTACTCCACCTCCGACCGGCCGGGGAAGCCCGCGCCCACGGTGACGACCAGGCGTCCCGCGGACAGGTGGTCGATGGAGGCCAGCTCCTGGGCGGTCGTCACGGGGCGGCGGAAGGCCGGCAGGAGCGCCGCGGTGCCGAGCGTCACGCGCTCGGTGGCGGGTGCGAGGGCGGCGAGCATGGCCAGCGGCTCGATGCGCGCGCCGAGCAGGGTGTCGTTGGCCCACAGGGAGTCGAAGCCGAGCCGCTCGGCGCGGACGCCGAAGTCGACCAGCCGGCGTGCGTCGTTCCACTGGCTCTGGTTGGTGGGGAGAAGGACTCCCAGTCGCGTGTTCACAGGGAGGATCGTGCTCTCGCCAGGGAATGACGACAATTCCCTCAAGGGAATGGACACATCGCGCACACTGGGAACGTGGACTTCTCTCAGACCCTGCGCGCGACGCGCCAGCGCCGCCACCTCAGCCAGCTCGACCTCGCCCTGCGCGCGGGCACGACACAGCGCCACCTCAGCTTCATGGAGAGCGGCAGGTCCCGCCCCGGCAGGAGCATGGTCGTACGGCTGGGTGAGTCGATGGAGCTTCCGCTCAGAGAGCGCAACGACCTCCTGCTCGCGGCCGGCTACGCGCCCGTCTACCCGCAGACCCCGATAGACGACCCCAGCATGGAGCACGTGCGCACCGCGCTGAGCCATATCCTGACCGGGCACCTGCCCTATCCCGCGGTCGTCGTCGACGCCAGGCACGAGGTGGTGCTCGCCAACGACGCGCTGTCGCTGCTCACCGACGGCGTGGCCGACCACCTGCTGCGCCCGCCCGTCAACGTGCTGCGCCTGTCCCTGCATCCGGAGGGCCTGGCTCCGCGGATCGTCAACCTGGCCCAGTGGGCCCAGCACATCCTCGACCGCATCCCCCGCGACGAGCTCTACGCCGAGCTGACCGGCTACGTGCCGCACGTGCCGCCGGGTCCCGACCACGTGGGCTTCGCCGTGCCGATCCAGCTGCGCTCGCCACGCGGAGAGCTGCGGCTCACCACCACGATCACGACGTTCGCGACAGCGCTCGACGTGACCGTCGCGGAGCTCAAGCTGGAGGCGTTCCTGCCCGCGGACGCCGCCACGGCCGCGTTGCTGGCAGGGTGAGGCCTCGCTCAGCCGGGGACATGTAGTCGGTGGCGATGCGGCCGTCCTCGTCGAGCACGAGGACCTCCAGGCCGCCGCCCACCGCGTCGCCGTCGGCGACGGACACCGTCTCTCACCTGAAGGTGACGACGTCGCGCAGCCGGACGGCATCGCTCCGAGCCCTGAACGTGAACTCACCCGTCGCCACGAACCGCTCGTAGCTGCGGGCGACCCTGGTCTCGATCGCGTCGTATCCGCGCGCTTCGAGGGTGCTGGAGTCGAAGCCCAGCGCCGCGGCGACCTGCCTGATCTCCTGCGGAGGCTGGAGGACGTGCTCGCCGTCCTCGGCCCACAACTCCTGTACGGCCTTGCGGCGCGACTCGGGATCCGGCTCGATTCAGAGCGCGATGTAACGGTTCGCCAGATCCTGGACCTGCGTGTCGGTCACTGCTGCTCCTCGATGTCGTTGTTCCCCCGAATCCTGCGGAACGGCGGGAATCTGGACAATTCCCTGGAGGGAATGACGAACGCCGAGCCGTAGAGTGCGGCACCGGCTCATCCGGCGTTCACGGGTCGCCACGGCTCGGCCACCTTGTCGCCGTAGGAGACCTCCCTGGCGCCGACGAACCGGCCCAGCTCGGCGACCGCCCTGCCCACCGCGTTGACGGCCGCCTCGTCCGCGGCGATCTCCGCCTCGGGGAACACGCCCTCGACCTCAAGCACCCCTCTGCGCCGGTCCAGGCGCGGCACGAGCCTGCCGATCAGCCGCTCGCCGTGCAGGATCGGCAGGATGTAGTGGCCGTACTGCCGCTTGTCCTTGGGCACGTACATCTCCGTGCGGAACGCGAACCCCCACAGGCGTTCGGTCCGCTCCCTGTCGCAGATCAGGTTGTCGAACGGAGACAGCAGCGTGGTGCGCGGCTCCCAGGCCCGCTCCATCAGGCCGAGGACGTCGCGGTGCACGTACCACCGCTCGCTGCCGCCCTCCACCTCGGCGGGCAGGACGCGACCCGAGCGCTCCAGTCCGTCCAGCACCCCGGCGAGGTCCGGATACCGCGCACGGGTGAAGTGCCGCTCGATGTCGGCCGCCCTGGCCACGCCGAGCGCCCGCAGCGCGTGCTCGGCCGCCAGCGACACCGACTCCTCGGGCGGCAACGGCCTGCCGCCGACCCACTCAGGCAGCCAGCGCTCGGCCAGATCCCAGCGGCGCCGCCGCCCCTCCCTGCCCGCCACCATGATGTGGCCCTGGGTCCACAGGAAGTCCAGCATCCGCTCGACGTTGCGGCCGTTGGTCCAGCCTCGCGACTCCCATGCCACGACCGCGCGGTCCTCGAACCCTCCCACCGGCTGCGGCCCGTGCTCCCGCAACCTGTCCAGCACGTGCTGTCGCAGGCCGTCGTTCGCCTCCAGCCAGTCGCCGACCCGCCGGCCGTACGTCGACCGGCCCGCGGGGTAGCCGCGCATCATGACGTGATGGATCGGGTAGTCCTCGGCCAGCACGATCGACGCGGCGTGCGCCCAGTACTCGAACAGCCACCGCTCCCGCCACAGCAGGACGTCCAGGTCGGCGGGGTCGTAGTCGCCGACCCTGCTCCACAGCACCAGCAGGTGGCTGCGCGCCACCACGTTGACAGGGTCGAGCTGCAGGCAGCGCAGGGTCCGCAGGACGTGCCGCAGCCCCTCCAGATCGCCGCAGGGCCGGGGGCCGGCCAGATGCTGACAGCTCACGGCCAGACGCCGCGCGGACTCCATGCTCAGAACAAGGGGGAACGGCATGGTCCCGCACTATATCCGAAAACAAGTTCGATAGAGGCGGACCGATCGCGGGCGAGGGGCACGCCGAAGCACCACAGCCGGAGGTCGCCTCGTCCGCCGCGACTGACGCAGTGGCCTCAGAAGCCGAGCTGCCCGAAAGGACGCCCTTCCCCGATCGCCCTGATCGCCGCCTCGGGGTAGTCGACCGTGCCGGCGGGCAGCCGGTCGAGCGGATGCCACGCGAGCGCGTCGCACTTGCCCGGCTCGGCGTTGTACGGCTCGCCGTCCCACCGCTCGGCGCGGAAGAACAGCCCGACCCGGTCAGGGGCCCGATGCATGGCGTGGACGAAGGTCAGGTCGGCGGGGTCGATCGTCACGCCCACCTCCTCCCTGGCCTCCCTGACCGCGCCCTCGACCGCCGACTCGCCGGCTTCGAGGTGCCCCGAGGGCAGGTGCCACAGCCCGTCGGCGTACCCGGTGTTCGCCCTGCGCCCGAGCAGCACCCTCCCGTCGCGGACGAACAGCACGTGCACGTCCACGATCGCCTTGAACCTGGGCTTGCGCACCTGGTGCGGGGCGGTCGCGCCGCGCCCTCCCAGCGCCTGGGCCCACTTGACGGCCACCGCCGCGACCTGGATCAGCTCGGCGCGCAGCCGGTCGGGGTCGCTCTCGGCGAAGGCCTCCAGCACCTCCTCGTGCAGGATGTGCCGCCAGGTGACCCCTCCGGCCCGCCTGGCCGACTCCAGTTCGGCCTTCGCCCGGTCGGCGGCGGCCGTGCGCTCGGGGCCGGTGCCGTCGGCGGGGTCCTGAATGCCGAACAGCACATCCTGGGCCACGCGCTCGGCGGTCACGTCGGCCAGCACCTCGGCCAGCGAGCCCGGCCGGCCGTAGTCGCCGTCGGCCTGGCCGGCGCCGCCCAGCGGGAAGGACAGGTCAGGGCGCCACGCCGTGCCGTCATAGACCACGAGCGCGACCTCGCTCACGCGGGCGGCGAAGGGCAGCCCCGCGGCCAGGTCGGCCTCGATCAGGGGGTAGGCGTCGGCGGGCGCGCCGTCGGCGACCGTCAGGTGGGGGACGGCGTCCGGATACCGCCCGCCGTACGGCGGAGCCTCCGGCCAGCGCCGCCACACGGCCTCGGTGAGCTCGCGCAGCGGCCCCGACGGCTCGGGCGCGAGGTAGAGCACCCCGGGAAAGCGGCCGCTGGCGCGGAAGGTGACCTCGAACGGCTCGACGGCGGCGAACAGCCTGCTGAGCTCGGCCACCACCGCGGCGTCCACGCGGTCGCGGCGCAGGAACGGGTACAGGACGGTCACGTGCGCCGGCACGCCGTAGGCGGCGGAGGAGTCGTGGCGCTCGCGCCAGCGCCCGACGACGGGCTCGGCCGCGGGGACCTCGACCACCAGTGCCGTCAGCCCAGCCTCGTAGCGATCCACCCGATCATCCTTCCACTCAGGCGATCGTGTGACCGCCGTTGACGGCGATCCGCTCGCCGGTGACGAAGCCCGCCGACTCCGAGGCGAGGAAGGCGACCACGGCGGCGACGTCGTCAGGGGTGCCCACCCTGCGGGCGGGGGTGTCGGCGACGTAGCCGGCAAGCTCGTCGGCCGGCAGGTCGGCGTGGCGCTCGACGGGGATCCAGCCGGGCGCGACGAGGTTGACGGTGACGCCGTGCGGGCCGAGCTCGCGCGCCCACGAGCGGGTGAGCCCGAGCTGCGCCCCCTTGGCGGCCACATAGGCCGACATGCCGGGCAGAGCACGGTCGAAGGCGTCGGAGCCGATCTGGATGAACCTGCCGCGCCGCCTCGCCTTCATCGCCGGCAGCGCGGCCCGCAGCAGCAGCGTCGGGCTCTTGACGAAGAACAGCAGCTGGTCGAGGTGGGCCTGCCAGGTGAGGTCCTCGACCGGCACGATCGGCTGCGGTCCCGTGGCGTTGGCGACCACGACCTCGGCGGGGCCCAGCGTGTCGCCGACCCGTGCGAGGAGATCCGCGACCGACGCCTCGTCGGTGACGTCGGCGGCGAACGCCTCCGCGACGCCGCCCGCCTCGCGGATCTCCCGGACGACGGCTCCGGCCCGCTCGGCATCCGAACGGTAGTTGACGGCGACCGCCCAGCCTTCGGCGGCAAGCCGCCGTGCGATGGTGGCGCCGAGTCCGCGGGAAGCTCCGGTGACAAGCGCGACAGATGGAGTGTTCGGCACGGGCAAGAGCTAACCATGCCCCCTCCGGCGCTCGGATACCCTGGGGGCCGATGAACGAGCTCGACCTGACCCGCTTCCCCGAGAATCCCCGCGAACAGCTGCGCGCGTGGGACGCCGCCGACGAGTACCTGCTGCGGCACCTCGGCGGCGATCTCCACGGCAACGTGGTGGTGGTCGGCGACAGGTGGGGCGCGCTGGTCACCGCGCTGGCCGCCCACCGTCCCACCCAGATCACCGACTCCTACCTCACCCAGGAAGCCACCAGGGCGAACCTCAAGCGCAACGGGATCGGCCCCGACCAGGTGCGCCTGCTGTCCACCAGGGACACCCCTCCCGACCGGGTCGACGTGCTGCTGGTCAGGGTGCCCAAGAGCCTCGCCCTCCTGGAGGACCAGCTGCACCGCCTGGCGCCCGCCGTGCGCGAGGACACGGTCGTCGTCGGCGCGGGCATGGTCACCGAGATCCACACCTCGACGCTGCGGACCTTCGAGCGCGTCCTCGGACCCACGAGGACCTCGCTGGCCGAGCGGAAGGCCAGGCTCATCTTCTGCGCCCCCGACCCGGCGCTGCCCAGGACCGCCAGCCCGTGGCCGCTGACCTACGCGCTGCCCGACGACGTCGGTGACCTCTCGCGGCGTACCGTCACCAACCACGCCGGCATCTTCTGCGCCGACCGTCTCGACATCGGCACCAGGTTCCTGCTGCGCAACCTGCCGCAGAGCAGGGGGCCCGAGCGGATCGTCGACCTCGGCTGCGGCAACGGCGTGGTGGGGCTGGCGATGGCGCTGCGCAACCCCTCGGCGGAGGTGCTGTTCGTCGACGAGTCCTACCAGGCGCTCGCATCCGCGGAGGCGACCTTCGCCGGCAACGCCTCATCCGCCGCCCGGTTCGTGATCGGCGACGCCCTGGCGGGCCTCGAACCGGGCTCGGCCGACCTGGTGGTCACGAACCCGCCCTTCCACAGCCACCGCACGACGACCGACGGCACGGCGTGGCGGATGTTCACCGGATCCCGTACGGCACTGCGCCGCGGCGGCGAGCTGTGGGTGATCGGCAACCGGCACCTCGGCTACCACGTCAAGCTCCGCAGGGTGTTCGGCAACTGTGAGGTCGTGGCAGGCGACCCGAAGTTCGTCGTGCTGCGCTCGGTCAGGCGCTGAGCAGGCGGCCGGCCTGGATGTCCCGTCCTCCCGGTCGGCACGCAGCGACGTCGGCGCGGGCCATCCCGCACCTTGGCCTCGATCGTCTCGGTCGTCACGCGTCCTTCCTCACCCACTGGATCTTCGCCTCGCGCTGCTCGGCCGCCTTCTCCGCGTCGGGAGCCGTGCACAGGAAGAGCGTCCGCCCGTCGTCCCCGCCCAGCGCGCACGCGAACACGCCGTCCCCCGTGGTGCGGACCTCGTCGACGATCTCGCCGCCCTCGCGGACCCTGATCGCCCTGTTGCCGCCCGCGTCGGCCACCCAGACGCTCCCGTCGGCCTCCAGCGCGATGCCGTCCGGCGCGCACCCGTCGGGCAGGCGCGCCCAGACGCGGCGGCCGGTCAGCGACCCGTCGCCGCCGAAGTCGAAGGCGGTCAGCCGCGCCGCCCACGACTCGGCGACGATCAGCGTCGCTCCGTCATGGGTGATCACCGGGCCGTTGGGGAACAGCATCCCCTCCGCCACCACGGTGACCGAGCCGCCGGGATCGACCCGCAGCAGGGTGGTCGGGGGGCCGCTGAAGTCGATCGTCCCGATGTAGGCGCGGCCATGGGCGTCGACCACCATGTCGTTGCTGAACTGGCTGCTGTACGGCGACAGGTCGGCGTACACGGCGGCCCTGCCGTTCGCCACCCTGAGCAGTTTGTTGTCCATCATCGAGACCACCAGCATCGTGCCGTCGGGCAGCCACCCGAGCCCGGACGGCGCGCCCCGCACCTCGGCGACGGTCTCGACGGCGCCGTCCATCCCGATCGCGAAGACCTGGTGACGCCAGAAGTCCGACACCCACAGGCGCCCGTCGTGCCATCGCGGACCCTCGAAGAACGCGCCGCCGCTGACCAGCGTTTCCATCACTTTCTCTCCTTCTGCTGCCGACTCTCACCAGGGACGTAGAAGCCGCTGCCCCGGCTCTCGACATCGCCGCGGAGAAATCTTCGAAGACGTTCGCGGGCGCCACCCGCGGCGCCGGTCGGCCGGAAGGGTCGCTACCGTCGTCGCATGGAGTCCGACCGGTTCGTCAGGGTGCGCGGGGCGCGGGTGCACAACCTGCGCGGCGTCGATGTCGCCATGCCGCGCGACGCCCTGGTCGCCTTCACGGGCGTCTCGGGCTCGGGCAAGTCCTCCCTCGCCTTCGGCACCCTGTACGCCGAATCGCAGCGCCGTTACCTGGAGTCCGTCGCGCCGTACGCCAGAAGGCTGCTGCACCAGGCAGGCACCCCAGACGTCGACGATGTCACGGGCCTGCCGCCGGCGGTCGCGCTGGAGCAGCGGCGCTCGGTGCCGTCGAGCCGCTCGTCGGTCGGCACGGTCACGATGGTCTCCAACTCGCTGCGGATGCTGATGTCCAGGGCGGGCGACTACCCCGACGGCGCCGAGCGGCTCGACTCCGACGCCTTCTCAGCCAACACGGCCGCGGGAGCGTGTCCCGAGTGTCACGGCCAGGGCGTGGTGTACGAGGTCACCGAGGACTCCCTGGTCCCCGACCCTTCGCTGACCATCAGGCAGGGCGCGATCGCCTCCTGGCCCGGCGCGTGGCAGGGCAAGAACCTGCGCGACCTGCTGGCCGTCCTCGGCCACGACATCGACGTGCCGTGGCGCGACCTGCCGGCCGAAGAGCGTGCGTGGATCCTGTTCACCGACGAGCAGCCTGTGGTGACCGTTCACCCCGAACGCGATCCCGACCGCATCCAGCGCCCCTACCAGGGCAAGTACTCCAGCGCCAAGCGACTGGTCCTGCACGCCTACGCCGACTCCAAGAGCGAGACCAGCAGGAAGCGGGCCGAACGCTTCCTGGTCAGCGCCGCCTGTCCGCTCTGCGGCGGCAGGCGGCTCCGTCCCGAGGCGCTGGCCGTCACGTTCGCGGGACACGACATCGCCGCGCTCGCCGCGATGCCGTTGCGTGTCCTGGCCGACCTGCTCAGGCCGTACGCCGAGGAGGGGCAAGGACCCGCCGCCGTGCTCTCGCAGGACCTCGTCGCCAGGATCGACGTGCTGGTCGAGCTGGGTCTCGGCTACCTCAGCACCAGCCGTCCCAGCCCGACCCTGTCGGGCGGCGAGCTGCAGCGCCTGCGTCTGGGCACCCAGCTGCGCTCAGGGCTGTTCGGCGTCGTCTACGTGCTCGACGAGCCGTCGGCGGGGCTGCACCCCGCCGACACCGAGGCGCTGACCTCGGTGCTGGTACGGCTGAAGCGGTCGGGCAACTCGGTCTTCCTCGTCGAGCACGACCTCGACGTGGTCAGGACGGCCGACTGGGTGGTCGACGTCGGCCCCGGCGCGGGCGTCCACGGCGGCCGGGTCCTGTTCAGCGGTCCCGTCGCCGGGCTGGAGCGGGTGGAGGAGTCGGTGACCCGCCGCTACCTGTTCCGCGAGCACGCCCCGCGCGTGGGGGAGCCGCGCACGCCGGGCGGTTGGCTGAAGCTGCGCGGCGTCACCCGCAACAACCTGCGCGACCTCGACGTCGACGTGCCGCTCGGCGTGTTCACCGCGATCACCGGCGTGTCGGGCGCGGGCAAGTCCACGTTGCTGGACGCCCTGGCGGAGGCGAGCGAGGCCGGCCGTGTGGTGCGGGTCAACCAGCAGCCCATCGGCCGCACCCCGCGCTCCAACCTGGCGACCTACACCGGCCTGTTCGACGTCGTCCGCAAGCTGTTCGCGGCCACCGACGAGGCCGTGCGGCGCGGCTACGACGCGGGGCGCTTCTCCTTCAACGTCCAGGGCGGCCGCTGCGAGACGTGCAAGGGCGAAGGCTACGTCTCTGTCGAGCTGCTGTTCCTGCCCAGCACCTACGCGCCGTGTCCCGACTGCCACGGCGCACGCTACAACCCCGAGACCCTGGAGATCACCCACCAGGGGCTGACCGTCGCCCAGGTGCTCGACCTGACCGTGGACGACGCGCTCGCGTTCCTGCCCGAGGCGGCCAGGTCGCTGCGGACCCTGCACGACGTCGGGCTCGGCTACCTGCGCCTCGGCCAGCCCGCGACCGAGCTGTCGGGCGGCGAGGCCCAGCGCGTCAAGCTGGCCGCCGAGCTGCAGCGCACCGGGCGCGGCCACACCCTCTACCTGCTGGACGAGCCGACCGCCGGCCTGCACCCCGCCGACACCGAGGTGCTGATGCGCCAGCTCGGCGCGCTCGTGGACGGCGGTGGCACCGTCGTGGTGGTCGAGCACGACCTCGACGTCATCGCGCGGGCCGACCACGTCATCGACCTCGGTCCCGGCGGCGGCGAGGAGGGCGGGACGATCGTGGCCCAGGGCGCCCCAGCGGAGGTCGCGGCCTCACCTGCCAGCCGTACCGCCGCCTATCTCGGCGCCCGCCTCTAGGGTCCCGCGGAGCGTCGCGGACAGCCTCGACTGTTCGTATGACCAGCAGTTTGCGACGTGAGCGCGCGGCCGCGGGTCGTCAGCCGGGGCCTGCGCGATGCCGCCGCCATCGAGGACACCTCCGACTCCCGTGCGCTGAACTGTCGCGCGTCGCCGCAGCTCCAGGCTTGACAAAAAAAATTGTCGGTGAGAGGCTGAAGCCACACCGAGAAACAAGGAGCAGGACATGCGCAAGATCGTCGCTTCGTTCTTCATCTCGCTCGACGGTGTGGTGGAGTCCCCTGACAAGTGGCACTTCCCCTACTTCAACGACGAGATGGGCGCCGCCATCGGCGCGCAGATGGGCCAGTCCGACGCGATGCTCATGGGCCGCGTCAACTACCAGGACTGGGCCGCCTACTGGCCGTCCAAGGCCGGCGAGGACGACCCGTTCGCCGACTACATCAACGGGGTCCAGAAGTACGTCGTCTCCACCACGCTCGACTCGGCCGACTGGAACAACACGACGCTCATCCCCGGCGACTCCCTCGTCGAGCGGCTGACCGAGCTGAAGCGGCAGCCGGGCGGCACCATCTCGATGAGCGGCAGCCCCACCCTCGTCCGCTCGCTGCTGAAGCACGACCTGCTCGACGAGCTCTACCTCATGGTGCACCCGATCGTGGTCGGCGCCGGGCAGCGGCTGTTCGAGGGCACCGACCAGATCCCGCTCAAGCTGACCTCCTCCACGATCTTCGAGACTGGCGTCCTTTCCCTCATCTACTCGACGGAGACGAAGTGACCACCAAGACCACCGCCGACAAGCTGCTCCTCAAGCCGGGCACCTCCTTCTGGGTCTCGGACCCCGACCGGCGCGCGCTGGTCGGCCCGCTGCCCGACGGCGTGACCGACGCCCCGAGCCCGGACACCGCCGGTGTGGCCCTCGTCTTCGGCGACGACGCCGCGGCCGTGCGCCAGGTGCTCGGCAAGCACGCCGCCGACATCACCAAGCCCCCCGTCGTCTGGATCGCCTACCCCAAGGGGAACAGGTCCGACATCAACCGCGACACCCTCTGGCCGATCGCCGGCGAGTACGGCCTGCGGCCCAACGGCCAGGTCGCCATCGACGACACCTGGTCGGCCCTGCGCTTTCGCGCGCTGAAGCCGGGCGAGCCCCCGTTCACCGGCGGCCGTTGAGGCCGGTCCTCCGATACACGGCCACCGCGAAAGGCCGACGGGTCTCGGTGTCGACCCGCCTGGCGACCAGCGAGACGGCAGGGTCGGAGTCCGCGAACCTGTGCAGGCTCACGGCCTCGGGCCACGGATGCACCAGGACCAGCACCCCGCCGTCCGCCAGCAGCCCCGTCAACCGCTCCGACGCCCTGCGCAGCCGGTCCGCCCTACCGACGTAGTAGAGCGTCTCCGCACAGAACACCAGATCGAAACCCTCCTCAAGACCATGGCTGAGGAGGTCGGCGTGCACGAAGCGAGCGCGCCCCGTACGCGCCCTCGCCCGCTCCAGAGCCCGCGCGGAGATGTCGATCCCCGTCACCTCGGCGCTGGGGAAACGCGCCACCAGCACGTCGGTGAACACGCCCTCGGCGCACCCCACCTCCAGGATCCTCCGGTACGGCAGGCCCGGCACCTCGCCGAGCGTCGTCTCGTACTTGCGCCGCTCGTAGGCGTCGGTGCCCAGCCTCCACGGATCGGGCGTGCGAT
Source organism: Nonomuraea mangrovi (assembly GCF_042681425.1). NCBI lineage: Bacteria > Bacillati > Actinomycetota > Actinomycetes > Streptosporangiales > Streptosporangiaceae > Nonomuraea > Nonomuraea mangrovi. The sequence continues at coordinate 71,369 of NZ_JBHUFV010000038.1, forward strand.
GCCACCAGTCGAAGTAGCGCCGCAGGAAGAGGCCCTGCCCTCGAGGAGAGAGCAGGGACATCATCCGGAAGAACGCGCGATGCAGATGCTCCGGCAGCTCCGCCATGCGGCCCCCTTGATCGAAAGGCTCTCATCAGGAACCTAGGATCTGGGGGCCCAGGCGGCTAGTACTGTCGGCGTGTCCCGCGCGTGGCGGCCCGGTGGGCGCCGGTTCCCGTCAACGAGCGGACCGACAGCTCGTCGAAACGGTCGGGATCGGCCTTCTCCTTACTGCACAGCGCCCCGACGACCGCGCACAGGAACCCGAACGGGATCGACACCAGGCCGGGATTCTCCATCGGGAAGACGGCGAAGTCGAAACCATGGGGGAGTAGCGACAGGCTGGCCCCTGTGACCGGATCGATCTTCCCCGACACCACGGGGGAGAAGAGCACCAGCAGCAACGATCCGAACAGCCCGCCGTACACCCCGGCGACGACGCCGGTGGAGTTGAACCTCTTCCAGAACAGGGAGAGCACGATCGCGGGGAGGTTGGCCGAGGCGGCCATCGCGAACGCGAGCGCCACCAGGAAGGCGACGTTCTGCTGGCGGGCGATCACCGCGAGCGCGATCGCCAGCAGGCCGATCACCAGCGCGGAGAAGCGGGCGACCCCGACCTCCTGCGACTCGCGCGGCCTGCCGAACATCAGCACGTGGCCGAAGTAGTCGTGGGCCAGCGAGGTGGAGGAGGCCATCACCAGCCCCGACACCACCGCCAGGATGGTGGCGAAGGCGACGGCGCCGATGAAGGCCAGCATGAGATCGCCGCCCATCGGCCCGCCGACGAACTCGCCGAGAACCTGGGCGAGCTGCAGCGCGGCGGTGTTGCCCGACGGATCCTGCGCCGTGATCGCCTGGTGCCCTACCAGGGCCGTCGCCCCGAACCCCAGCGCGAGCGTCATCAGGTAGAAGACGCCGACCAGGCCGATCGCCCAGTTGACCGAGGTGCGGGCGGCGCGGGCGTCGGGGACGGTGAAGAACCTGGTGACGATGTGCGGCAGGCCCGCCGTCCCCAGCACCAGCGCCAGCGCCAGGCTGATGAAGTCGAGCTTGTTCAGCAGCGTCCTGACCGGGTCGCCCGCCACCTCCCTTGCGTAGTGCCCGCCCGGCAGCAGGAAGTCCGACCGGCCGCTGGCCTTCACGGCGGCGCCCAGCATCTCGCTCAGGTTGAACCCGAACCTGCCCAGCACCAGCACCGTCAGCACGATCGTGCCCGACATCAGCAGCACGGCCTTGATGATCTGCACCCACGTGGTGCCCTTCATCCCCCCGAACATCACGTAGAAGATCATCATCGCGCCGACCGACACGATCGTCACCACCTTGGCGGCATCGGTCGAGACCCCCAGGAGCAGCGACACCAGCGCGCCCGCGCCGACCATCTGGGCCAGCAGGTAGAACACCGACACGGTGACCGTGGAGATCACCGCTGCGGTGCGCACCTTGGGCTGCCGCCGTACCCGGTAGGACAGCACGTCGGCCATCGTGAACCTGCCGGCGTTGCGCATCAGCTCCACCAGCAGCAGCGTCAGCAGCCACGCGACCAGGAAGCCGATGGAGTAGAGGAAGCCGTCGTAGCCGGACAGCGCGATGATGCCCGCGATGCCGAGGAACGAGGCGGCGGACATGTAGTCGCCCGCCAGCGCCAGCCCGTTCTGCGCGCCGGAGAAGGCTCTGCCGCCGGCGTAGAAGTCCTCGGCCGACCTGGTGTTGCTCCTGGCCCAGAAGGTGATCACCAAGGTGATGGCGATGAACAGGACGAAAAGCCCGAACGTCAGCACGGTCCCGCTCACCGGCGCCGCCTTCCGTGCCGGGGCGAGGGTGTCCAGTTCTCGATCCGCCGGCGCTCGGCGAGAACCTGTTCGGCCCTGTCCTGCTCGGCCTGCCGGAGCTCGGCCTCGTCGCGCAACTGCGCCGACAGGGGGTCGAGCATCCTGCGGGCGTAGCGGGTGTAGCGCCAGGCGAGAACGAAGGTGGAGACGAACTGGAGGATGCCCAGGAGCAGGGCGACGTTGATGTTGCCGACGGCCGGATAGGCCATGAAGTCGCGGGCGAACGCGGACAGTGAGATGTAGAGGAAGTACCAGCCCAGGAACGAGGCGACGATCGCGATGGCCAGGCGGCGAAAGCGTTTCTTGAGAAGTCGGAACCTCCTGTCCTGCGCCAATTCCGCATATGGCCCTGGCGGGCCGTTACGTCCTGAGCCCCCCACCATGCGGCCCTCCCCTGGCTCGCGATGACACTCTGTGGCGGTGCGACTCCACAGTGAGATGAACGATACGGGCGGCTCAGGACTTTTTCCTGGAAATGCGGGAACTCCCACTCGCGACTACCGGATCCCCGGATTCACGTGCGCGCGCACGCCCCCCGGGCCTGTCACCCCGCCCTTCACCCCGCCCGCCATCTCGCCCTTCACTCCGCCTGTCGTCTCGCCTGTCGTCTCGCCCGGGGCCCTGCCCGGGCGGAACTGTCGGCGGCGTGCGGTTGAATGCAAAGATGGATCGACAGTTGACAGTGATGGCCGTTCACGCGCACCCCGACGACGAGGTGATCGGCACCGGCGGGATCCTCGCCCGCTACGCCTCCGAGGGCGTCAGGACGGTCCTGGTCACGTGCACCAACGGCGAGCAGGGCGACGGCCCCGGCGGAGTGAAGCCCGGCGACCCGGCCCACAACGACGCCGAAGTGGCCGAGCGGCGGCTGGCCGAGCTCAAGGAGTCCGTCGCCCACCTAGGCATCGAGCACGTCGAACTGCTGGGCTACCGTGACTCGGGCATGGACGGCTGGGAGGGCAACTCCCATCCCGACTCTTTCTGGAATGTGCCGGTCGAGCAGGCGGCGGCCAAGCTGGCCGCGTTGATGGAGCACTACCGGCCCGATGTCGTGGTCACCTATGACGAGACTGGCGGCTACGGTCACCCCGACCACATCCAGGCGCACAGGATCGCGGTGGCGGCCACCGAGTCGACGGGCATCCCCGACAAGCTCTACTACACGGCCGTCTCCCGGGCCCGCGTCGCCGAGATGTTCGACTGGATGAAGGCGTCGGGGATGGAGATGGAGGAGTTCGAGCTGCCCGAGGACTTCGGCACCCCAGACGAGCTGATCACCACCGTGGTGGACGTCTCGCCGTACGTGGAGAACAAGGTGAAGGCGCTGCGCGCGCACGCCAGCCAGGGGGACAGCATCTTCCTGCTGCAGATGCCGCAGGAGGCGCAACACCGGGCGTTCGCGACCGAGGCGTTCGTACGGAAGGTCTGCAAGGTGGCCGCCCCCGACCACGAGGACGACCTCTTCGCCGGGCTCCGCGTCTAGTTCCCCCTTTCAGCGCCCCGGGATCGTGCCGGGCGCCCCAGGGCCGTGCTGGGCGGCCATGGGTCGCGTTGGACGGCCTCATGGCGGGAGATCTCCACCCACATCGCCCATCCGGCCAGGCCGAGGAAGGCGGGCACGGTGATGAAGGCGGTCATGCCCATGGCCTTGAATCCGCGGATGACCAGCGCGGTCACGCCGCGGCGTGGGGTGCTGAAAGTCCGGGATTGCGCCGGACGCCCTTGGGGCGAGTGGCCTGAGATTGAGCCGCACGGCCCGGTGCTGCGCTGGACGACCTGGGGTCCAGCCGGACGGAGGGCTCGGGGCTGCGCCGGACGACCTGGGATCCAGCCGGACGGAGGGCTCGGTGCTGCGCTGGACGACCTGGGGTCCAGGCGGATGGCTCGGGGTCGCGCTGGGCGGCCCCGGCCGGCCGCTCGGCGCTTGGGCGTCAAAAACTACCAACCGATAGGTTTTTGTTATCCTCGGTCGCATGGTCACCAGGAAGCCCTACGCCGTCGGCGTCGCCCGCAGGCAGCAGATCCTCGACGCCGCCCGCGAGCTGTTCAGCGTCCGCGGCTACCGCGGCGCGTCGATGCGCGACGTCGCGGCCCAGGTCGAACTCACCCTGGCGGGCGTCCTGCACTACTTCCCCTCCAAGGAGGACCTGCTGGCCGCCGTCCTGCAGCAGCGCGACGACACCGACACCCCGTGGTTCGAGGAGAAGTGGGCGGAGGTGGGCAGCTTCCGCGTGGCGATGCGCGAGCTCATGATCCGCAACATGAACGCCCCGGGCGTGGTCCGCCTCTTCGTCACGCTCTCGGCCGAGGCCACCGACCCCGAGCATCCCGCGCACGACTTCTTCCAGAAGCGCTACCGGACCAGCCGCGAGCTCTTCTCGGCCACCATCGCCGAGGCGCAGAGGCGTGGCCAGGTCGTGCCCGAGGCCAGTGGCCCGCTGCTCATCGCCGTCCTGGACGGCCTGCAGATCCAGTGGCTGCTGGAGCCCGACTTCGACCCGCTCGCCGCCCTCGAGTCCTACCTGGACAGCATCACGCTGGAATGACCGGCCGGCCACCCGGCCCGGCGGCGCCTCCCCTCGGGCCCGCCCCCGGTCAGACCTGCCGCGTCGCTCTGGAGGGCGCCCCCCTGAAGCCTCGCACGCTCTTACGCCCCGTGCCCCGCGTGGCCGTGCTCGCGTGGTCGTGCCCCGCACGCGCGAGTCCGCACGTCCGGGCCCGCTCCCGGTGAGACCTGCTGCGTCGCTCTGGAGGGCGGTCCCCTGAAGCTTCGCGCGCTCCCACGCCTGTGCCCTGCGTGGTCGTGCCCCGCACGCGCGTGTCCCGGCCCGCTCTCCCGGTGAGACCTGCCGCGTCGCCCCGGAGGCGGCCCCCTGAAGCCCGCACCGCCCGGTCCCGCACGCCCGCACGCCCGCACGTCCGTGCTCCGAGTGCCCGTATCTCGAGTGCCTGTGTCTCGTGTGCCTGTGTCTCGTGTGCCCTGTCCCCGGCGGTGTTCCGGGTGGTTGGGAGGGAGCGGCCTATCGGCCGCAGTTCCGGATCGACATCCGCACGAGCTCCTTCTCGCCGGGCAGGTCGGCGTTGCCGGGGCGGGCGCGGAGGCCGTCCAGGATGACGGCCAGGTAGCGGCGCCACAGGTCCGGCCGGCCCGTGTGCTCGGTCACCGCCGCCACCATCAGCTGGATGATCGGCAGGTCGGCGGCCACCGCGTCGTCCCGTAGCGCTCCCTGCTCCTTGGCCCTGGCCAGCAGCCGGTCGACCGCCGGCCGTACGCGCTCGCGCATCTCCGCCTGCCGTTGCGGTCCGCGTCCTGTGCCGAGGGTGACCTCGCGCAGCCCCCGGTCGAGTGCCTGGATCTCGCACACCCGCACCAGGCAGGTCGTCAGGCCTCTCCAGGCGTCGGGCTCGGCCGCGGCCTGCGTCGTGAGGGTCTCGACGGTGTCGATCATGTCCTCGAAGAGCGCGTCGACGAGCTCCTCCTTGTTGGCGAAGCGCCGGTAGACGGTGCCGACCCCGACGCCGGCGCGCCTGGCCACGTCGTCGAGGGTGGCGCTCACCCCGCGCTCCCTGAACACCTCGTGCGCGGCGGCGATGATCCGCCGCCTGTTGCGCTCGGCGTCCTTGCGCGGCGGCGGGGTGGTGGAGGCCATGGGTTCGTCCAGGTCAGCCGGTGTGTCAGTCCTCGTTCGATGCTATCGGGGGGCTTTCCTGGAGCACCCAGCCGTTGCCGTCGGGGTCGGCGAAGAAGGCGAAGGAGTTCCACCGCCCGCCGGGGCCGTCGGCCAGCGAGCCGTCCTTCTCGTAGTGCTTGATCTCGCTGACCTCGACCCCGCGTGCGAGGAGCCGCGCGCGGGCGGCGGCGAGGTCGGAGATGACCAGTTGCAGGCCCTGCAGGGTTCCAGGGGGCGTGCTGACGGGGGCGCCGATGACGATGGAGCAGGCCGAGCCGGGCGGCGTGAGCTGCACGAAGCGGACGGTGGCGTTGACCTGGGTGTCGTGGTCGGCGTTGAAGCCCACCTGCTCGGTGTAGAACCGTTTGGCCCGTTCGACGTCGGTGACGGGAACGGGCACGACCTCGAGCTTCCAGTCCATGGCGGATCCTCACGTGAGAGGGGCGGCGACGGCGGTCACCCAGATCGTAGACATCTGAGTGACCCTGCGCCGCCGCGATCCTTCCCGCGGGCCATGCGGTCGAGGCGGATCGTCAGATCGCCGAGCGGAATGAACAAGTTAGGAAGGTTTCCTAACTTCCTTGACAGTCGCCCGAACCGGTTGCCAGGATGCGGCTAAGCGGCTTGGCGCGGCGTCGGCGACGACGTGACGCGCTCAGTTCCCCTTCTGCCCCGGCCGCGCGTCGTGAGTCGTCGCCCCCTGCCTTGGAGAGCCCCATGCCGCGTGCGCTGCTGTTACCCCTCGTCCTGCTGGCCGGGTCGCTCGTCGTCCCCGCCTCCGCCACCGCATCCGTCTCCGCCACCGCCGGCTCGGCCGGCGCCTCCGGCTCGCTCACCGCTTCCGCCGCCGAAACCCTCCTGTCCCAGGGCAAGCCGTCGACCGCCTCCTCCACCGAGAGCGCCTCGCTCGGCCCTGCCGGCGCCTTCGACGGTGACCTCACCGGCACCAGATGGGCCTCCGCCGAAGGGCACGACCCCGAGTGGATCCAGGTCGACCTCGGCGCGGTCACCCCGATCTCCCGCGTCAGGCTGACCTGGGAGGCCGCCTACGCCAGGGCCTACCAGATCCAGACCTCCCTTGACGGCGTCTCCTGGACCGCTGTCCATTCCACCACCAGCGGCGACGGCGGCACCGACGATCTGACGGTGACCGGTGAGGGTCGGTTCGTCCGCATGTACGGCACCGCCAGAGGCACCTCCTACGGCTACTCGCTCCACGAGATGCAGGTCTACGGCGATACCCCCGGCAACCCCGGCGGCCCCGAGTACCAGGCGGAGAACGCCACGCTCTCCCAGGCCACGGTCGCGAGCAACCACGCCGGATACACCGGCAGCGGCTTCGTCGACTACGTCAACACCGTGGGCGGCTACGTCGAGTGGACGGTCCAGGCCGCCACCGCGGGCCCTGCCACCCTGACCTTCCGCTACGCCAACGGCACCACGGCCGTCCGCCCGCTGGCCATCGCCGTGAACGGAACCGTCGCCAACCGTGACTTCCCCGGCACCGGCGCCTGGGCCACCTGGTCCGACCTGACGCTCACCGCGACGCTCAAGGCCGGCGCGAACACCGTGCGCGCCACCGCCACCGGCGCCGCCGGCGGCCCCAACCTGGACAAGCTCACGGTCGGCGCCTCCTCGGGCGGCGAGACGTTCGTCGTGGCCGCAGCCGGAGACATCGCCGAGCAGTGCACGGCGAGCTCGAGCTCCTGCGCCCATCCCAAGACCGCCAACCTGGTCAAGTCGATGAACCCCGACTTCGTCATCACGATGGGCGACAACCAGTACGACGACGCCAGGCTGCAGGACTTCACCGCCTACTACGACAAGACATGGGGCGCGTTCAAGAACAAGACCCGCCCGTCGGCAGGCAACCACGAGAGCTACGACCCCGCCGGGTTCGAGGCGGGCTACAAGTCCTACTTCGGGCCGATCGCCTTCCCCAACGGTAAGAGCTACTACAGCTACGACCGCGGCAACTGGCACTTCGTCGCCCTCGACTCCAACCTCTTCGACCAGAGCGCGCAGATCAACTGGCTGAAGGCCGACCTGGCCGCGACGGACAAGCGGTGCGTGGCCGCCTACTGGCACCACCCGCTGTTCAGCTCGGGCGAGCACGGCAACGACCCCGTCAGCAAGCCGGTGTGGCAGATCCTCTACGAAAGGCGAGCCGACCTCGTCCTCAACGGCCACGACCACCACTACGAGCGGTTCGCCCCGCAGAACCCGAACGCGCAGGCCGACCCGAACGGCATCGTCGAGGTGCTCGGCGGGATGGGCGGCGCCTCGCCGTACAACATCGAGAACGTGCAGCCCAACAGCCAGAAGCGGCTGTCGGGGACCTTCGGCGTGGTGAAGCTGACGATGGGGGACAGCACCTTCTCCTCGCAGCTGATCGGCGTCGACGGCCAGGTCAAGGACACCAGCCCCACCTACACCTGCCACTGACGCGTGTACATATCCGGTTTCCGCTATCGACGGCTGACCACGGCCGTGCCCGCCAACGTGCTGGCGCTGGGCCTGGTCAGCCTGGTCACCGACATCTCCTCCGAGATGGTGACCGCGGTCCTGCCGTACTACGCGGTGCTCGTGCTGGGGCTCAGCCCGCTGGCGTACGGCCTGCTGGACGGCCTCTACTTCGGGGTGACCGCCCTGGTACGGCTGGCCGCGGGGCACGCGGCCGACCGGTGGCGGCGGCGCAAGCTCGTGGCGGGGATCGGCTACGGGCTCTCGGCGGCGTGCAAGCTAGGCCTGCTGGCCGCCGGGAGCTCGGTGGGCCTGCTCGGCGCGGTCGTCGCGGCCGACAGGACGGGCAAGGGGCTGCGCACCGCGCCGCGCGACGCGCTCATCTCGCTGAGCGCGGGGCCCGAGACGCAGGGGCAGGCGTTCGGCGTGCACAGGGCGATGGACACGGTCGGCGCGTTCCTCGGGCCGCTGGCCGCGTTCGCGGTGCTCGGCGCGACCGGCGCGTACGACGCGGTCTTCGTGGTCAGCTTCGCGTTCGCGGTGCTCGGCGTCGTGCTGCTGGCCCTGTACGTGAGGGAGCAGCCCGTGGCGGCGACGGTCACTCCGCCGAAGGACGGCACAGGCCTGCGCCCCGCGCTCGCGCTCCTGCGGCGGCGGCCGTTCCGGCGGGTCTGCGTGACTGCCGCCGCGCTCGGCCTGGTGACCGTCAGCGACCCCTTCGTCTACCTCCTGCTGCAGAAGGGGACGGGCATCGCCCCCGAGCACTTCCCGCTGCTCCCGCTCGGCACCGCCGCGGTGTACCTCCTGCTCGCCGTCCCCATGGGCAGGCTGGCCGACAGGTGGGGCCGGGTCCCGGTCTTCCTGCTGGGCCACCTCGCGCTCGTCGGCGTCTATGCGCTGCTCGCGGGCGGGGCGCCGTACTGGCTGGTCCTGGGGGCGTTCGGGCTGTTCTACGCGGCGACCGACGGCGTGCTGATGGCGGCGGCGGGCCCGCTGCTGCCCCCGCACCTGCGCACCAGCGGGCTCGCGCTGCTGCAGACGGGCCAGGCCGTCGCCCGGATGCTGTCCTCGATCATGTACGGCGCGGCGTGGACGCTCGCCGGGCCGGTGCCCGGGCTGGTCGTGATGGGCGCGGGGATCGTGGCGTGCCTGGCGTTCTGGAAGGTGGTCCGATGAGAAAGACGCTGATCCTCGCCGTGACGCTGCTCGTGCTGGGCGGCGGCGCGTTCTTCTACGCGGTGCGCGCCGCCGGAGCCGGCCCGGGCGGGGGAGCGGGCGTCCTCGATCTGGCCAGGCCGGGCCAGATCGTGGTCAGGGACCAGGACACGGGCCTGGTGCGCGGCAGCCGTACCCGGTGCGAGCGGTTCGCCACCGCCTCGGGAACGGGCGTCTGCCTGGTCACCGGCGTGGCCAGGACCGACGCCGTCGTCGTGGACCGGACGATGAAGGAGACCAGGCGGCTGCACCTGGCAGGCATCCCGAGCCGTGCCAGGGTGTCGCCGAGCGGCCGGATGATCTCCTGGACGGTGTTCGTCACCGGCGACTCCTACAACACGAGCGGCTTCTCCACCTGGACCGGGATCCTCGACGACCGCACCGGCTACGCGATCACCAACATGGAGCAGATCCCGTTGATCAAGGACGGGCGCCGCTACCACTCGCCCGACGTCAACTACTGGGGCGTCACGTTCGCCGCCGACGACAACCGCTTCTACGCCACCGTCTCGACGCGCGGGCAGACCTACCTGGTGCAGGGCGACTACGGCAAGTGGGAGGCCCGGGTGCTGCGGGCGAACGCGGAGTGCCCCTCGCTGTCGCCGGACGGCAAGCGGCTGGTGTTCAAGAAACGCATGCCGGGGGGAGCGTGGCGGCTGCACGCGCTCGACCTGTCCACGATGGCCGAGACGCCGCTCGCGGAGAGCGCGAACGTCGACGACCAGGTGGCATGGCTGGACGAGGCGACCGTGATGTACGCCAAGGGGCGCGACGTGTGGGCGGTCCCCGCCGACGGCACGGGCGCGGCCCGCCTGCTGGTCGGCGACGCCTCCTCGCCGTCGGCCGTCCGCTGAATCTCGAGCGGGCCGCCTGCGGGGCGCGCGCGGGTCAGGCGCGGCGGATCGTGACGTCGCCGTAGTGTGTTCGCGCGCGCACCTCGACGGTCTCGTCGGACTCCTCGGGCCCGGCGGCGGCCGTCATGAAGTTGCGCACCGTGCCGTAGGGCGCGTTCAGGTCGAGCCACGCGGCCGTACCCCGCCTGATGCCGATCTCCAGCTGGCCGTGGCCCGTCTCGAGCTCGAGCGAACCGCGGACGGACTCCTCGACGGTGATGTCGCCGTAGGCGGTCCTGGCGTGCACGCTCGCCAGTGCGCGGTCGACGGTGATGTGGCCGTAGGCGGTGTTGAGCCGCAGGTCGCCGGTCACCTCGCCGAGCTTGATGTCGCCGCTGGAGGTCTTGATCACGGCTGTGCCGTCGATCCGCCGCACGCTGATCGTGCCGTTGGCGGTGGTGATGTCGGTGTGGCCGGTCGAGCCGGTCACGCTGATGTCGCCGTCGGCCGTGCTCAGCCGCGCCCTGCCCGTCTCCTCGAGCGTGATGCCGCCGGAGGCGGAGGCGAGCGTGGACTCGCCGAGACCGCCCCTGCAGCGGATCTCGCCCGCCGTGGTGGCCTCGACGCGCGAGCCCGATGGCAGCTCGATCGTCATGTCGACCGAGCCCGTGTGGCTGAACAGCGAGTGGCCCCTGCTCTTGGGCGCCTGCACCAGCAGCCGGCCGGCCGCGTACTCCACCGTGGACTGCCTGGCGGCCTTCACGTCGGCGTCGTCGGACTCGTCGGCCGGGCGGATCGTGACGACGGTGTCGGCGCGGTCGCTCGCGATGATCCGCAGGCGGCCTGTACCGGCGGAGATCGTCGCGGTGATCGGGTCTGGGGTCTCGAACGAGTCAGGCACGGCACCACTATGACGCCAGAATGACATCATGGCAAGAGGACTCGTGGCAACATGCTGGCGTCAGATCCGTAAGCGGCGGCGCGTCGAACGGGTCGCGCCCGAGGATCCAGGCGAGCCGGCCGGCCGTCTACGCCCCCCTCAGCACCGACCGGTAGTGCGCGACGCGGTCCGCCTCGCTGTCCAGGCAGCAGCTCGCGCAGAGGACCTTCTCGGCCGAGGTGTAGTACAGGCAGCAGGTGTTGCGCAGATAGAACAGGCCCTCCCGCGCGCCCTCCCTCAGTCGCACCACCCTGCCCAGCCGGTCGAGCCCGTTCCCCGCCGCGGCGACGAAGCGGTGGTAGGCCGCCTCCAGTTCGTCCACGTCCCCGCCGCGCAGGCTCGCCCCGCAGAACGCCATCGCGCAGCCGTGCGCGATGCCGCCGTGCAGCTGCCGCAGTCCTGCTCTCGTGCGCACGCGCAGGGCGCGCGCCAGCGGCAGCAGGTGCTCCTCCAGCACCCAGGAGACCAGGGTCTCCACCGAACCCTCGACGGCGTAAGGCTTCCGCAACCCCACCGCCTCGAACCCGTGGTGCTCCGACAGCCTGATGGCCGTGTTGGAGGGGCGCACGTCGATCAGGACACCCCGCAGCGCCCATGCCAGCAGCGCGGCGGTGGTGACGCGGCCCGCGTAGACGGCGATCACGGTCAGCGCCGTCGCGTGGTCGCTGACCTGGCCGCTGGCGTGCCGTTCGGCGTCGAGGACGCGGGTCAGCTCGGGGGACCCGGGGTCGAGCAGCCGTGAGCAGTCGATCCAGTCGCCGCCTGAGGACAGGTCCAGGTCGAGGTCGAGCCGGTAACGCTCGCCGAAGGTGTCGAGCCTGGCGAACACGTCGTGCATGGAAATCCTTCGTCGAGGCAAAGCTACGACGCTGGATCGTAGTTCATAGCAGGGTGAGCGAGTGACAGTGGTGGGAGACGAACGCGGTCAGACCGGGTACGGCGGCCACCGCCGCGGGCCCTGCGAGCAGCAGGGCGACCGCCGCCAGCCCCGCCACCCGCTGGCGGCGGCCGAGCGGCGCGGGGGGACGCAGCATGCGCCGCACCCTGGCCAGCGCGCTCTGCCCGCCCGCGCCCATCACGAACGCGGGCACCCGCCCCGTGGCCAGCCCGACCAGCGCGGCGGCGATCTGCACTCTGGGGTGGCGGCTGGCGGCCACGTCGTCGGCGCGCAGCTCGAGCAGGCGGGCGAGCTCGGCCCTCGCCGCGGCGAACAGCGGTACGAAGGGGAACGCCCGCGCGAACGCCTCGCCCGCGGCCAGCACCAGATGATGCCTGCCGCGCACGTGGGCCCGCTCGTGCGCGAGCACGGCGGCGACCTGTTCGCCGTTCAGCGACCGGAGCGCGGCCGTGGTGATCACGGTCGTGGCGCCCCGGCCTGGCAGGCAGTAGACGAGCGGCTCGGCGTGGTCGACGACGACGGCGCCGAGCTCGTGGTCGGGACGGCCGAGCAGGGCCAGTCCCTCGGCGTGCCGGCGGCGCTGCCTTCTGGCCCTGGCCAGGACGGAGGCCATGGAGAAGGCCACCCTGCCCACGACGAGCCCGCCGGCGACCAGCGCCGCCCACGCGGCCGTGCCCGGCCCCTCGGCGAGCATCATCGTGCAGAGCTCGAACAGGTCGGCCAAGCCGTGCCCGATCGCGTCCGCGGGGACCGTCGCGGTCACCAGCGCCAGCGGCGCGGAGACGATGACCGACGCGCAGGCCGCCAGCCACATGGCAATCGCCAGCCTGGGCGCCCGCTCGGCCCACCGCGCCCTGCTCAGCGGACCGGCCGGCAGCACGGAGGCGGCGAGCGTGTAGCAGGCCAGGACGACGGCGTCCGTCATGCCTGGCGGCCCTTCGGGGGGTAGACCTGCAACGCCGACTCCAGGGCGGCGGACTCCTCGGGGGTCAGCCGCTCCAGGAAGTGGACGAGCGTGGCGGCCTGGTTGCCGCTGCTGGCCAGAGTCTCGCGCATGAGGCCTGCGGTGTAGGCCTCCTTGCTGGTGACCGTCTCGTAGACATAGGCCTTGCCCACGGGATGGCGGGTGAGCAGGCCCTTCTTGTGCAGCTTGTCCATGACGGTCATGACCGTGGTGTAGGCGATCTCCCGCTCGCGGCGAAGATCTTCGAGCACGTCGCGCACCGAGGCGGGGCGATGGTAGGACCACATCCTGTCCATGATCGTGGCTTCGAGATCACCCAGAGCGCGCACCATGCGGCTCATGCTACCCGCGATCGTAGAAGAGTCGAGGGGGCGAACCCCGCTCCCGCCCGCCGGGGGCGCTCAGGACAGGGCGGCGCCGACCTCGGCCATGCGGCCGGCGTCCCACGTGACCGCGGGGTCGGGTTCGAGGAAGGTGAACGCGGTGGCGGCGATCCCCAGCGCGGGCAGCGACCAGTCGGCGGGACGGTCCTCGCCGAGCGGCGCCGACCGCAGGCGGAGCGTCGCGACCTCGGGGGTGGACAGCGCCATCGTCACCATCCCGCGCATCGTCGCCTGCGCCAGCGTCGCCATGGTCTCGAAGGTGGCGCCGAGCTCGGCGCGCAGCCGGTAGCCGAGCAGCCCGGCCAGATGCCGGTAGCGTGAGGCGATCCGCTCGACGAACGCCCGCTCCGCCCTGCCGAGCGACTCGCGGACGTCGTCGCGCAGCTCGCCGTCCTCGAGGCTGAGGAACGTCGCGTGCAGCGCCAGGTAGGTCCGCCACTCCGTCGACCCGTGAATGGCCTCGAAGTCGTGCGCGGCCCCCAGGCGCAGCATCTCGGCGCACAACCGCCGCCTCCCCTCCGGCGACTCCAGCCAGTCGAGGTGGTCGCGCGCGAACCCGTTGATCAGCTCGAGCGCCGCTCCCGCGTCGGCGACGGCGGGCGTGGCCGCCTTGGCGATCTGCCTGAGCAGATCGCTGAAGAACAGGTCCTTGTACGGCCAGCGCCGGTAGACCGCGCTGCGGGAGACGCCCGCGTCGCGGATCACGTCCTCAAGGCCGATGTGGTCGAGCCCCACGGTCAGCCCTGTGAGGTTGACCATGTCCAGCGCGGTGTCGAGCATCCGCTGCTCGGTCTCCTCGTCGGACAGCCGCTGCCGCCTGCGCGACAGCCCGGTGGGCGCTCGATCTCTCATGGGGCTAGTCTCTCATTAGGACATGATGTCTCAAGTTTGGTATCTCTAGTATGCCACCAAAGGAGAAACCCATGCAGACCCAGCGCAACGCCGTACGCGCGATGTACACCGGGGCCGCGCTCACGGTGATCGCCGCGCTCGTCCTCATCGCCGACCAGGCGACCGGTGACCTGGCGCGACACCTGAAGGCCGCCTATCCCTCGAACGACGCGCAGTGGCTCGACATGACGATGGCCAGCATCGCGACGTATCTGTACGTCGTCTACGGCGTGGGCGTCGTGCTGTGGCTGTGGCTGGCGAGGGCCGGCAGGAAGGGCGGCAGAAGGGCCAGGCTCAACGCGACCGTCGTCTTCCTCGTGGGCACGGCCCTGCTCGCCTTCAACTTCACCCAGCCGCACCCGATGGTCGTGACGGTGGCGGGCGTGCTGCCCTGCCTGGCCGGCCTGGCCGCCGTCGCGTTCCTGTGGAAGCGGAGCGAGCGGGTCTGACGGGCTTTCAGTCGGCGAGCGGGGGCAGGGCGGCGGCGGCCTCCTCGTGGCTCGCGCCAGTGGCCTGGAGCAGGTCGACGACGATCGACCTGAGCTGCGCGACCAGCACGCCGGCGGCGAACCCCTCCCTGTCGCCCGGCAGCGCGGCCGCCACCGCGAGGATCGCGGAGCGCGCCCCTTCAGGCTCGCGGCGCGAGGGCAGTTCGTCCCGCAGCAGCAGGACGGCGGCCGACAGGTCGTGCAGCGCGCCGGGCAGCCACACGGGAACGGGCGCGCCCTGGTCGACGGCGACGAGCGCGCGGCGGGCCAGGACGCGGGTGTTGCGGAGGGCGTGGTCGACGGGCGTGAGCGCGGTCTCGTACCGCAGCAGCAGCTCGCGCCGCCGCCTGCGGCGCAGCGGGGAGATCGCGATGATCTCCTTGCTGGTCTGCAGGGCCTCGGCGAACTGCTCGACCGCCTTCTGGGTGCCGCGCGCCTCCTCCAGCGCCGCGGCGGCCAGTTCGGGGTCCGTCTTCTCCAGGGCCTCGGCCGTGTCCTCCAGCGCCAGGGCCAGCGCGTCCAGGGCGGCGGCCGCGTGCCGGTGGGCGATGGCGGCGGTGTCGGCGGGTATCAGCGCCACGGCCGCGATGCCGAGCACGCCGCCGAGCAGGGCGTCGACCATCCGGTCCAGGCCGCCGGTGCCCGAGGGCGGCAGCAGGGTGGCGACGAGGACGGCCGACGAGCCCGCCTGCAGCACGATCAGCGAGCCGCTGTCCAGGAGCACGGCCACGCCCATGGCCAGCGCGACGACGAGCGCGATCTGCCACGGGCCCGAGCCGATCGTGGAGATCAGCAGGTCGCCCACGCCGACGCCGAGGGCGACCCCGACCACCAGCTCGGCCACCCGCCGCAGCCGCGCCCCGAGCCCGACGCCGATGCAGAGCACCACCGCGATCGGCGCGAAGAACGGGCGGGCGTGGCCGAGCAGGTCCTTGGCCGCCAGCCAGGCGACCGCGGCGGCCAGCGCGCACTGGGCGATCGAGGGGGCCATGAGGGCGAGCCGGTCCATCCGGCCCCGCACGTCGATTCTCACGGCGCCAGCATGCCCGCAAAATATGACAAACCGGTTACCTGGGAAAACCTGGCAGCCGGCTGAACGCGCGCTGTCAGTCCTCGGGCCAGCTTCCGTCGGGGAATTCGCCCGTGCCGCCCTCGACCAGCACCACCTGGTCACTGTCGCTCAGGCCCTGCTCGATCTGCACGTACTGGTCACCGCGCACGCCCGTCGTGACCGGCTGCTCCTTCTGGCCCGCGGCGGTCTTCACGGTGACCGTCGCGGTGCCGTCCGTCCTGGTCCTGACCGCCTGGGCCGGAACGTAGAGCGCGTCGTCCGCCTCGCCCGTCGTGACGGTGACCGTCGCCGACTGGCCCACCAGGAGGCCGCTCGGCGGATCGTCGAAGGTGACCGTCACGGCGTAGCGGACGAGCCGGTCGGTGGCCGTGGCCGTCGGCGCGATGTGCGCGACGGTGCCGGTGTGCCGCTCGCCCTGGCGCGTGGCGAGGGTGACGCCCGCCTTCTGGCCGAGGGCGAGACTGTTCACGTCCGACTCGGTGAACATGGCCTCGACCTGCAGCTCGTCCAGGTCGCCGAGGCTGATGAAGGTGCCGGTGCCCACGCTGTCGCCGCGCCCGCCCCCGACCGAGAGGACGGTGCCCGAGACGGGCGCGACGATCCTCGTGGCTCTGACCGCGTCGGCGGCCTGCTCCATGGCCGCCTGGGCCTTGGCGAGCGCGGACCCGGCCTGTTCCTCGCCCATTCCGCAGTTCGCCTTCGCCTGGCCGCTGGGGCCTGCGCTGGCCTGGGGCCCCGGGCTCGGCCTGCCGTCCGGCGCCCTGCCGGGCTCGCCGCTGGCTCCGGCGGACGGCCTCGCGCTGGGCCTGCCCGTGGTTCCGGCCGAGGGCTTCGCGCTGGGTCTCCCACTGGCC
Organism: Nonomuraea mangrovi; assembly: GCF_042681425.1. Lineage (NCBI taxonomy): Bacteria > Bacillati > Actinomycetota > Actinomycetes > Streptosporangiales > Streptosporangiaceae > Nonomuraea > Nonomuraea mangrovi. The sequence goes on from NZ_JBHUFV010000038.1 coordinate 87,912, forward strand.
TTGGCCGAGGGCTTCGCGCTGGGCCCGCCGGTGGGTCTCCCGCTGGCTGCGGCGGACGGGCCGGGGCTCGCGGCCGGACCGTCGTCAGGCGCGGAGGTGGGGTGGGCCGTCACCGCGGGGATGCCGCCGAGGTCGCCCGTCGGCCGAGGGGCGGGGACCTGGGCCGACGGCGTCGCGGTGACCGTCACCGTCACGGTGGGGGCGGGCTCGGTCACGGTGACCGTCACCGTCGGCACCGGCTCCTCAGGCTCGTCCGGATCAGCTCCGCGCGGCTCAGGCGAGGGGGTGCCCTGCGGTGTCACGGGGGTGAAGGCGGCGAGCGCGATCCCGGCGCCGAGCCCGCCCGCCTGCGCGGCATCCGAAAGGCCCGCCTGCGCGGTGTCCGACACGCCTGCCGTGGCAACCGGCCCGCCCGCCTGCGCGGCGTCCGGCACCCCCGCCTGCGCGGAGGAGCACGACGCGGCCGTGTCGACGGCGTCCTGCGCGGCGGCCACGTCGGCCTTCGCCGCCGCGTACGCCTCCCTGGCCGCCGTCGCGTCGGTCCAGGCGAGTACCCGGCCCTTGCGCACCTTGTCGCCGACCTTCACCTTCAGCCCCTGGACCTTCCCCGAGGCGCCGAAGGCGAGGTCGCGGCGCGATCCGTCCTTCGTGCTGCCCGCCGCGGAGACCGACGCCGTGACCGTGCCGCGCTGGGCGGCCGCCAGCCGTACCGTGGAGGACGGCGCCGGGTCGTCGCCCAGCACGACCACGAGCACGCCCGCACCCGCCAACGCCGCCGCGGCGACGGCAAGGCCGCCCCTGCGCATATGACTCGGTCTCATGGGCGCCCATCCTGGCGGTCCCGATTCGGAGGAGACTGTCGGGAAGCTGGAGGTTGCCTGTGCGCCGCGGGGCCGCGCCGCGGCGTTCAGCAAACGCCCAGGCTTCGCGAGGCTGGAGCCAAGGCTGGTGTGCCAGGGTCACGGCCTGTGAAGCTGTCGACCAGGCGCAGGAGCCTGATAACGAACGGGATCCTCGCGGTCGCGTTGCTGGGCGGGGCGGTCCTCGCCTACTCCGCGCTGGGCACGGGCGGGTCCTCGGCCGACGCCCTCGTGCGGACGGTCACCGCGGCGAGGGGCACGGTCGAGGCCTCCGTCTCGGCCTCGGGCGCCGTGGAGAGCGCGCAGTCCCGCTCGCTCGCCTTCGCCTCCGCCGGCACCGTGGAGAAGATCTATGTCAAGGCGGGCGACACGGTCTCCAAGGGCCAGATCCTCGCCAGGCTGGACGACGACGCCGCCCAGGAGAGCCTGTCCTCGGCGAGCGCGGCCTACGAGGCAGCCGCCGACGACGGCACCTCGACCGCCGCGCTCTACGCCTCCTACGTCAAGGCCCGCAACGCCTACAGCGCCGCTCGGCGCGAGGTCGCGGGCACCGTGCTGAAGGCGCCGTTCGCGGGCACCGTCACCGCGGTGAACGGCTCCGTGGGCGGATCCTCCGCCACGGCCGGCGCGGGGCAGGGCGAGGAGGCGTCCTCCGGCTTCATCACCGTGGCGAACACCAGGAAGCTTAAGCTCGTTGGCTCCTTCACCGAGTCGGACGTCACCAAGCTGAAGATCGGCCGCCCGGCGACGATCACCTTCGACGCCCTCTCGGGGGTCACCGCGACAGGAAAGATCACCCAGATCGAGCCCGTCGCCGCCACCAGCGAGAACGTCGTCCAGTACCCGGTGACGATCTCCTTCACCAAGGTGCCGGACGAGGTGCGCCTCGGCCAGACGGCGACCGTCCAGGTCGTCACGGACCGCGCGGAGGACGTCGTGACCGTCCCCTCTGTCGCCGTGACCACCGCAGGCGGGCAGAGCACGGTGACCCTCCTCAAGGACGGCCGGCAGGTGCGGACCCCGGTCGAGATCGGGGTGAAGGGCACCGCCACGACCGAGATCAGGTCGGGCGTGGCCGAGGGCGACACCCTCGTCCCTCCCGCCGCCACCGGCACCGGCGGCACCCAGCAGCTGGGCAGGTTCCCGGGCGGCGGCATGATCGGCGGCCCGGGCGGCGGTCCGGGGGGTGGCAGGTGAGCGCGGCGGTCCTCAGGGTGGAGAACCTGGTCAAGACCTACGGCGAGGGCGACGCCCTGGTGCGGGCGCTGCGCGGGGTCAGCCTCGACGTGGAGCGCGGCGACTACGTGGCCATCATGGGCGCCTCGGGCTCCGGCAAGTCCACGCTCATGAACATCCTCGGCTGCCTCGACGTGCCCAGCGAGGGCCGCTACCTCATCGACGGCACCGATGTCGGCTCCCTCGACGAGCACCAGCTCGCCGTCCTGCGCAACCGCAAGATCGGGTTCGTGTTCCAGTCGTTCAACCTCATCCCGCGCATGAGCGCCCTGGCCAACGTCGAACTACCGCTCACCTACGGCGGCGTCGGCGCCGCCGAGCGCCGCGCCCGCGCGCTCGAGGCCCTCGGCAGGGTCGGCCTGGCCGACCGGGTCCACCACGACCCGAACGAGCTGTCGGGCGGCCAGCAGCAGCGCGTGGCCGTCGCCAGGGCGCTGGTCACCGCGCCCGCCCTGCTGCTGGCGGACGAGCCGACGGGCAACCTCGACACCATGTCCACGCGCGACGTGCTGGACATCATGGACCGGCTCAGCGAGTCGGGCAGAACCATCGTGATCATCACGCACGAGGACGACGTGGCCGCGCGCGCCAAGCGGATCATCAGGCTGGTGGACGGCGAGATCGTCGAGGACCGCCGCCAGGCGCCGGTCGAGGGACCGCCGCCGCGGCCGGCGGCGCAGACCTCCGCCCCGCTCCCCGGAAACGGATCGGGACCGCCACGGGGAGCGGGCGGAGACCACGACGAGCGGCCCGCGTGCGAGGTGCGGTCCCGGTGAACCAGCTGGAGATCCTCCGCTTCGCACTGCGCGGCCTCGCGGCCAACAAGCTGCGCAGCGCGCTGACCACACTCGGCATCCTCATCGGCGTCGCCGCGGTGATCCTCCTGGTCGCCGTCGGCGAGGGCTCGTCGCAGAGCATCCAGCGCAACATCCAGCGCCTCGGCTCCAACACGCTCACCGTCTCCCCGTCGTTCTCCGGAGGCGGCCCGGGCGGCGGGGGCCAGGGCTCGGGCCCGAGGACGCAGGCCAGGCCGCTCACACTGCAGGACGCCAAGGCCCTCACCGAGCTGCCCTCGGTGAAGAGCGTCTCTCCCGTGGTCAACGCCAACGCCGCCACCGCCGTCCACGAGGGCGCGAGCCACGCGGTCGGTCAGCTGGTCGGCACCTACCCCAGCTACTTCGAGGCCATGAACAAGCAGGTCGCCTCGGGCACGTACTTCGTCAACGACGACGTCCGCGCCTCCAGAAAGGTGATGGTGATCGGCCGGACCGTCGCGGACGAGCTGTTCGGGCAGGTGAACCCGATCGGCAGGCAGCTGAGCGTCTCGGGCGTGCCGTTCACCGTGGTCGGCGTGCTCAAGGAGTCGGGATCCAGCGGCATGCAGGACGCCGACGACCTCGCGATCGCGCCGCTGCCCGCCGTCCAGCAGAGCCTGACGGGGTTCGGCTCGCTCGGCTCGATCGTGGTGCAGGCCACGGGGGCGACGGCCACCGAGTCCGCGCAGGCGGAGGTGAGCGCGCTGCTCAACCAGCGCCACGGCGTCGGCGCCGACCCCGACTACCGCATCCTGAACCAGGCCGCGCTGCAGGAGACCGTCAGCGCCGCCACGGGCACCTTCACCGTGCTGCTCGGCGCGGTGGCGGCCATCTCGCTGCTGGTCGGCGGCATCGGCATCACCAACATCATGCTGGTCACCGTCACCGAGCGGACCCGCGAGATCGGCATCCGCAAGGCCATCGGCGCGCCGAGGAGCGCCATCCTGGGCCAGTTCCTGATGGAGGCCACGCTGCTGAGCCTGGTCGGCGGGCTGTCAGGCGTGCTGATCGCCTTCCTCGGCACCCGGTTCACGATCGCGGGGATCGAACCCGTGCTGGTGCCCTCCTCGATCGCGCTCGCCCTGGGCGTCTCGATCGGGATCGGGCTGTTCTTCGGCAGCTATCCGGCCAACAGGGCCGCCAAGCTCCGTCCCATCCAGGCGCTGCGCCATGAGTGAGGAGAAGGTCGTGTCGTCGTTCGAGGAGGAGTTCCAGCCGCGCCGCAGGACGTCCAGGCTCACCCTGGGTCTGGTGGCGGCCCTGGTGCTCGTCGCGGGGGTGCTGATCGGCATCCAGGCCCACAAGCTGCTCGGCGGCTCCACGGCCGCCGCCGGGCAGTTCGGCCCCCGCACGGGGTACGGCGTGCAGCAGCCGAGCGGCGGCACCGGACCGCAGGGCCATCCGCCTGGCGGCGCGATCCGCGGCAGGGGCCAGGGCGGCGCCGCCACCGTCGGCACCGTCGAGAAGGTCGAGAAGGACAGGATCACGCTGAAGACCATGGACGGCTCCACCGTGGTCGTGACGACGACGGGCGAGACTACAGTTCAGGTCACCGAACAGGGCGCGCTGTCCGACCTGAAGACCGGCACCACCGTGGTCGTCCAGGGGGAGAAGGGCGGCGACGGCGAGGTGGCGGCCACCTCCATCAGCGAGGGAGGCGGATTCGGTGCCAGGAGATAGGGCCCGTGAGGCCCGGCTGCTCGTCGTCGACGACGAGCCCAACATCAGGGAGCTGCTGTCGGCGAGCCTGCGCCTGGCCGGATTCGACGTGCGGGCCGCCGCCGACGGCAGGCAGGCGCTGCGCCTCGCCGACGAGGACCGGCCTGACCTGGTGATCCTCGACGTCATGCTCCCCGATCTGGACGGCTTCGCCATCGCCGACCGGCTGCGGGCCGGCAACAGGCGCGTACCCGTGCTGTTCCTGACCGCCCGTGACGCCCACGACGACAAGGTGGCGGGGCTGCGGGTCGGCGACGACTACGTCACCAAGCCGTTCAGCCTGGACGAGGTGCTGGCCAGGATCAGGGCGGTGCTGCGCCGTACCAGGGGAGGGGAGGCGGCGCCGTCCAGGCTGGAGGTCGGCGACCTGGAGCTGGACGAGGAGGCCCACCAGGTGCGCAAGGCGGGCGTGCTGGTGTCGCTGTCGCCGACGGAGTTCAAGCTGCTGCACTACTTCATGGTCAACGCCGGCCGCGTCGTGTCGAAGACGCAGATCCTCGACCACGTCTGGTCGCACGACTACGACGGCGACGCTGGAGTCGTCGAGTCCTACGTCTCCTATCTGCGGCGCAAGCTCGACAGGGACGACCCCCGGCTGCTGCACACCCTGCGCGGGGTCGGCTACGTCCTGCGCGCGCCCCGGCAGTGAAGGCGCTCCCCCTCTGGCTGCGGCTCGTCTCCGCGACCCTCCTGCTGGTCACGCTGGCGATCACGCTGACCGGCGGCTTCGCCGTCAGGCTGCTGCGCGGCTACCTGGTCGAGCGGGTCGACCAGCAACTGGCCACCGCCGCCCGGCCCCTCCCGTTCCCCGACATGGCGCCGCGCCCGGTGGAGGGGCGCCCGCTGCGCCTGCCGGGTCTGTTCCACATGGTGCTGCTCGACCGGCAGGGTGCCATGGTCAGGACCTTCGCCGAGTCCGTCGACGTCGACAGGCCCGCCATCCCGCGGCTCACCCTCGCGGACGTGATCGACAGGGCGGGACGGCCCTTCGACGTGGACTCGGTCGAATGCGACGGGCCCGAGTGGCGGGCCGTCGCGGTGCCGGGCCCTGGGCAGACCACCCGGGTGATCGCCGTCAGCCTCGGTGACATCGACCGCACCGTCTCCCGCCTGGTGACGATCGTGGTGGGCGTCGGCGGCGGCGTCCTGGTCGTGCTGGGCCTGGCCTGCTACTGGCTCGTACGGCGCAGCCTGCGCCCTCTGGGCGAGATCGAACGCACGGCGGCCGCGATCGCCGGGGGCGATCTGTCAAGGCGGGTGCCCGAGCGGCATCGCCGTACCGAGATGGGCAGGCTGGGCCGCGCGCTCAACGGGATGCTGGCGCAGATCGAGCGGGCGGTCAGGGACAGGGAGGCGGCCGCCGACGCCGCGGGCCGCTCGGCCGAGCTGATGCGCAGGTTCGTCGCCGACGCCTCGCACGAGCTGCGCACCCCGCTGACCTCGATCAGGGGCTTCGCCGAGCTGTATCGTCAGGGCGCGCGCGACCTCGACAAGACCACGTGGCTGATGGACAGGATCGAGAACCGGGCCGGCCACATGAGCCTGCTGGTCGACGACCTGCTGCTGCTGGCGCGTCTCGACCAGCGCCGCCCGCTCGACCACGCGCCCGTGGACCTGCTCAGCCTCGCGGCCGGCGCGGTGATCGACGCCAGGACGCTCGCACCCGACAGGGACATCGGCTTCGAGCGGCTGGACGGCGCGGAGGGGGAGGTGACCGTCCTGGGCGACGAGGCGAGGCTCGGCCAGGTCATCGGCAACCTGGTCGGCAACGCGCTCAAGCACACCCCTCACGGCACGCCGTTCACCGTGCGGGTCGGGGTCGAGGCGGGGCAGGCCGTGGTGGAGGTCGCCGACCAGGGGCCCGGACTGCCGGGCGAGGCCCTCGACAGGGTCTTCGAGCGCTTCTACCGCGCCGACCCCGCCAGAGGACTCGACTCGGGAGGCACCGGGCTCGGCCTGTCGATCGCCGCGGCCCTGACCGACGCGCACGGCGGCACGATCAGCGCCGCCTGTCCGCCTGGCGGCGGCGCGCTCTTCCAGGTCAGGCTGCCTCTTTACTCCAGCAGCTCGTCCAGCGCGCCTTCCGGAAGGTAGGGCGAGTAGAAGTCGCTCAGCGCCTGACGGGCCAGGCGCGCGGCGAGCGGTCCGTCGCCTATGCGGAGGGCGGCCAGCGCCTCCTCGTGGTGGGCGATGCTGCGCCGCCGCTGCTCGGGCGCCCTGATCTTGTCGGCGATGAGGTTGAGCACGATGGAGCGGACCACGTCGCTGCAGATCTGGATGAGCTTGTTGCCGCTGGCCCGCGCCACCGCGTCGTGGAAGTCCACGTCGGCGGCGCTGAACGACTCGTAGCCGTCCGCTGCCCGCATGCGCTCGATCGCGTCGTCCATCTCCGCCAGCTGCGCCGGGGTGTGCAGCCGCGCGGCCAGCAGGTAGGCCGCGCCTTCGAGCACCATCCTGAACTGCACCAGCTCGGCCAGCGACAGCTCGTCCACCCTGGCCAGGGTGGTCATCGACTTGTGCAGCGCCGCGGGGGTGAAGGGCATCACCTCCGCGCCGTTCGGGTCGCCAGGGCGCGACCTGACCAGGCCGCGCGCCTGCAGGACGCGCAGCGCCTCACGGACGGTCGACCGGCTCACCGAGAACTGGACCATCAGGTCCCGCTCGCTCGGCAGCCGCTCGCCCGGCCGCAGCTCGCCGCTCTCGACGGCCTGCTCGACCTGCTCGACGATGCGCTCGTAAGCGCGCACGGTTCGCACAGGTTGGAACCGAGGTCCGTCCATCGCGCCCCCTCTTGACCGAAAAGTCCTGGGCTGGCAGTGTGCGTAGCCTACTGGTCAGACCAGTGCACTAGCCAGGAGGCTTGAGGCATGAGGCGCATTGGAATCTGGGTCGCCCTCGGCGGCCTCCTTCTCAGCGCGGCCTGCGGCGGCGGTGGCGCCGACAGCGCCGGCGACCGCACCGGCGGCACGACGGGCTCCCAGCCCTCCACCCTGGCCGTCGGCTTCGTCGCCGAACCGGCCAACCTCGACTTCACCGCCACCGAGGGGGCGGCCATCCCCCAGGCGCTGCTCGTCAACGTCTACGAGGGCCTGGTGAAGCTGGATCAGGACGGCAACATCCAGCCCCTTCTCGCGGAGAAGTGGGACGTCTCCGCCGACCGCAAGACCTACACCTTCACCCTACGCAAGGGCGTCACCTTCACCAACGGCGCCCCGTTCACCGCCGACGACGTGGTCTTCTCCGTCAACAGGGTCAAGTCCGACTGGAAGCTGAAGATCAAGACCCAGATGGACGTCGTCGACAAGGTGGAGAAGAAGGACGACTCCACCGCCGTCATCACGCTCAAGCGGCCGAGCAACGGCTGGATGTACTCGATGGCCACCAGGCTCGGCGCGATGTTCAGCCGCACCGGCGTCGCCGACCTGGCCAACAAGCCCGTCGGCACCGGCCCCTACCAGCTCGGCTCGTGGAAGCGCGGCGACTCCATCCAGCTCACCGCCAACCCGAAGTACTGGGGACCCCAGCCACAGGTCTCGCAGATCACGCTGAAGTACTTCAAGGACGCCACGGCGATGAACAACGCGCTGCTCACCGGCGGCATCGACGTCATCTCGGCCGTGCAGGCGCCCGAGTCCCTCGCCCAGTTCGCCGACACCAACCGCTTCCAGGTCGTCGAGGGGACCACCAACGGCGAGGTCGTCCTGTCGATGAACAGCGCCCGCCCGCCGTTCAACGACAAGAAGGTACGGCAGGCCGTCCGCCACGCCATCGACCACAAGGCCCTGCTCGACACCGCGTGGGCGGGACGCGGTCAGCTCATCGGCAGCATGGTGCCGCCCACGGACCCGTGGTACGAGGACAGGACCGGCGACTACCCCTACGACGTGGCCAAGGCCAAGGCGCTGCTCGGCGGCAAGACCTACAACGTGAAGCTGCGCATCCCCAACCTGCCCTACGCCGTCGCCGCCGCGCAGGTGGTCAAGTCGCAGCTCGCCCAGGTCGGCATCACCGCCGACATCGACCCGCTGGAGTTCCCCGCCAGGTGGCTGGACGTGGTCTTCAAGCAGGGCGACTACGACATGTCCATCATCAACCACGTCGAGCCCCGCGACATGGGCATCTTCGCCGACAAGTCGTACTACTTCCACTACGACAATCCCGCCTACGGCGAACTCCTGGCCTCGGCCGACCAGGGCTCCGAGCAGCAGCAGGTGGACGACCTGAAGGCGGCCGCCAAGCTCCTGTCGGACGACGCCGCGGCAGACTGGCTCTTCCTCTTCCCCAACCTCATCGTCGCCAAGAAGAGCATCGCCACGGGCCTGCCGAAGAACGCCATCGCCGAGTCCTTCGACTTCACCGCTCTCACCAAGCAGTGATCTGGTACCTGGTCAGGCGGGTCGCGGTGCTCCTGGGGAGCACCGCGGCCGCCGGTGTGGTCGTCTTCGCCTTCATGGCGCTGCTGCCCGGCGACCCGGCGGAGATCGCGCTCGGCGTCAACGCCACGCCCGAGGCGCTCGAGGCGCTGCGCAGGCAGTTCGGCACCGACAGGCCCGCGCTCGCCCAGTTCCTCGACTGGGCCGGCGGGCTGGTCGCCGGTGACTTCGGCACCTCCTACGTCACCAGCTCGCCGATCGGGCCGCAGATCGCCGAGCGTTTCGGCGTCACGCTCACTCTGGTGCTCGGCGGGATGGTGATCGCCCTGCTCGTCGCGGTCCCCGCGGGAACCTTCGCCGCGGTCCACCACCGCAACCCCCTCGGCGCGCTCATCAGCGCCTTCAGCCAGGTCGGCATCGCGATCCCCGCCTTCCTGGCGGGCATCCTGCTGGTGTTCGTCTTCGCGGTGCAGGCGCAGGCGCTGCCCTCGGGCGGCTACGTGCCCTTCGCCGAGGACCCGGCCCTGTGGTTGCAGTCGCTGCTGCTGCCGTGGCTGTCGCTCGGGCTGGTCCAGGGGGCGGTGCTCACCCGCTACGTGCGCAGCGCGGTCCTCGACGTCATGCGCGAGGACTACCTGCGCACCGCCCGCGCCAAGGGCAGGGGGCGCATGGGCGCGCTGTGGCGCCACGGTCTGCGCAACGCGGCCATCCCCGTCGTCACCGTGCTCGGGCTGCAGCTGGCCACCCTGCTCATCGGCGCGGTCGTGGTCGAGCGGGTCTTCGTCATCCCCGGGCTCGGCGACCTGCTGCTGAACGGCGTCGCCCAGCGTGACCTGCTGCTCGTCCAGGGGGTGGTCATGATGCTCGTCGTGGCCGTCCTGCTGGTGAACTTCGTGGTCGACCTCGCCTACGCCGTACTCGATCCGAGGTTGCGATGAGAGGAAACCTGGTCATCGGCGCCGTCCTGGTCGGGCTCACGGTCCTGGCCGCGCTGGTGTCGTTCGTGTGGACGCCGCACGACCCGACGCTCGTGGACGCCGCCCACCGGCTGGCCCCGCCAGGCGGCGACTACCTGCTCGGCACCGACAAGTTCGGCCGCGACACGTTCAGCCAGCTCATGGTCGGCGCCCGCACCACGCTGTACGTCGGGATCGTCGCGGTCGGCATCGCCGCGCTCGTCGGCACGCCGCTCGGCATGGTCGCGGGGATGACCCCGCACGGCTGGCTGTCGGAGCTGATCATGCGGGTCAACGACCTCGTCTTCGCCTTCCCCGCGCTGCTGCTGGCGGTCATGCTCGGCGCCGTCTACGGAGCGGGAACCCTCACCGCCATGATCGCGATCGGCGTCGCCACCGTGCCCGCCTTCGCCCGCATCGCCCGCGCCGCCACCATGCAGGTCATGGTCACCGACTACATCCTCGCCGCCCGCGCGGCCGGACGCGGGAGGATCGCGATCGCCGCCCGGCACGTCCTGCCGAACATCGGATCCATGCTCATCGTGCAGGCGTCGGTCTCCTTCGCCATCGCCATCCTGGCCGAGGCGGCGCTGTCCTTCCTCGGCTTCGGCACCAGGCCGCCGACCCCCTCGTGGGGCCGCATGCTGCAGGAGGCACAGGAACTGCTCTTCTCCACGCCGCGCCTGGCCCTGTGGCCCGGCCTGGCGATCGCGCTGGCCGTCCTCGGCTTCAACCTCCTCGGTGACGGCCTGCGCGACCATCTCGACCCCAAGCTCAGGAGGATCCGTGCTGAGCGTTGAGGGCCTGACCGTCCGAGCCGGAGACCTGGAGCTGGTGCGGCAGGTGTCGTTCGACATCGCCCACGGGGAGCGGGTCGGCCTCATCGGCGAGTCGGGCTCGGGCAAGTCGCTGACGGCGCTGTCGCTGATGGGGCTGCTGCCCGAGGGCGTCTCGGCCACGGGCTCCGCCTTCCTGAAGGACCAGCCGCTGGTCGGCGTCCCCGAGAAGCGGGTCAAGGACCTGCGGGGCCGCGTGGTGTCCATGGTCTTCCAGGAGCCGATGACCGCGCTCAACCCCACCATGCGCGTCGGCGCGCAGGTGAGCGAGGTCATGACCCTGCACGGGACCCCGCGCGCCGAGGCCAGGGCCCGCACGCTCGACCTGCTGCGCCGTGTGGGCGTCGAGGCGCCCCGCGCCTACCCGCACCAGCTGTCGGGCGGGCAGCGCCAGCGGGTCATGCTCGCCATCGCGCTGGCCAACGAGCCCTCGCTGCTCATCTGCGACGAGCCAACGACCGCGCTCGACGTCACCGTGCAGAAGCAGATGCTGGAGCTGATCGCCGAACTCGCGCCCGCCGTCCTGTTCATCACCCACGACCTGGCCGTCGTCGCCTCCGTCTGCTCCCGCGTCCTGGTCATGTACGGCGGGCGCGTCGTCGAGAGCGGCCCCCTCCGCGAGGTGTTCGCCAACCCCCGCCACCGCTACACCGAGGGCCTCATCGCCGCCTCCAGACTCGGCCCCCGCGGCACCCGCCTGCCCACCATCAGCGGCACCGTGCCCGCGGCAGGCGAGTTCCCCGAAGGCTGCGTCTTCAGTAACAGGTGCGCGCACGCCACGCCCACGTGCTCGCAGGAGCCGACGCTGCAAGGAGAGGGCCATGCCTACGCCTGCTGGCATCCCCGTGATTGAGGCCCGCGACCTCACCAAGATCTACCGCACCTCGCTGTTCAAACCCGAGGTGCGGGCTCTGAACGGCGTCTCCCTCGACGTACGGCGCGGCGAACGCTTCGGCATCGTCGGCGAGTCGGGATCGGGCAAGTCCACCCTGCTGCGCCTGCTGTGCGGGCTCGACCAGCCGACCAGCGGCACGATCTCCTTCGAAGGGCGGCCGATCGTCGGCCGCCGCGAGCGCGACCTGCGCTTCCTGCGCGACGACCTGCAGATCGTCTTCCAGGACCCGATGAGCTCGCTCGACCCCAGGATGAGGGTCCGCGACATCGTCGCCGAACCGCTCGTCGCCCTCGGCCGCCCCGCCGGAGACCGGGTCGCCGCGCTGCTGGCGGAGGTCGGGCTGCCGGCCTCCGCCGCCGACCGCTACCCCCACCAGTTCTCCGGAGGGCAGCGGCAGCGCATCGCCATCGCCCGCGCCCTCGCCCCCGAGCCCAAGGTGCTCGTCGCCGACGAGGCCGTCAGCGCCCTCGACGTGTCCGTCCGCGGGCAGATCCTCAACCTGCTGGCCGACCTCATCGACACGCACGGGCTCACCCTTGTCTTCGTGTCGCACGACCTGTCCGTCGTGCGACACGTCTGCGAGAGCGTCGCCGTCATGCACCGAGGCTCCATCGTCGAACGAGGACCGGTCGACGAGGTCTGGGCCGAGCCGCGGCACGAGTACACACGGACGCTGTTGCAGGCCGTACCCACTCTGGAGGGACTGCTTTGATCGAGATCGATGCCAGGGGAGTGGTCGAGTTCACCCAGGAACTGGTCCGCGTCCCCAGCACCAACGACCCCGCCCGCGGGCGCAACGAGCTGCCCGCGGCCGAGCTGGTGGCGGCCAAGATGCGCTCGTGGGGCTGGGACCCCGTCGTCGAGGAGGCCGCTCCCGGCCGGCCGAACGTCGTCGCGGTCGTCGAGGGCGGCGGCGGTGAAGGGCCGACGCTGATGTTCGAGGGCCACACCGACGTGGTGACCGAGGGCGACCTGTCGGAGTGGACGGTCGACCCGTTCGGCGGCGAGATCCGCGACGGCAGGCTGTGGGGCAGGGGCAGCGCCGACATGAAGTCGGGCCTGGCCGCCGTGCTGTACGCCACCAGGGCGCTGCAGCTGGCTGGACCGTTCCCCGGGCGGGTCAAGGTGTGCGCGCTGGCCGACGAGGAGGGGCTCATGATCGGCGCCCACCACTTCGTCAACTCCGCGCTCTCCTCCGACGTCGACGCGGCCATCGTCGCCGAACCCGAGGCGGGCGAGATCTGCGCCGTCGCCAAGGGCGCGCTGCGGCTGCGCGTGGACTTCACCGGCAAGATGGCCCACGGCGCGATGCCCCAGCACGGCCGCAACCCCATCCAGGCGGTGGGGTCGCTGCTGGTCGCCCTGCGCGCCTACCAGGACGACCTGCAGGCCGCCCACCCCGCGCACGAGCACCTCGGCGAGGTGTACGTGACGCCGACCGTCGTCCATGCGGGCTCGCAGGAGCAGGTCAACGTCATCCCCGCAGTCGCCTCCGTCTTCGTCGACGTGCGCACCGTCCCAGGGGTCGCGCACAAGGAGGTGGCCGACAGGGTGGAGGAGCTGGCCGCCTTCGACGGCATCGAGTCCAAGGTCACCATCCTGGTCGACAGGCCGCCCGTCGACGTGCCCGTCACCCACCCCGTCGTGACGTCCCTCGCCGCCGCGCACACCGCGGTCACGGGGCAGGCCCCGGTGTACGGCGGCGTGCCGGGATCCACCGACGGCACGGTGCTGACGCACTGGGGCGGGATCCCCTCGGTGGTCTACGGCCCCGGCGGCAAGTGGATCGCGCACCAGGCCGACGAATACGTCGAGGTCGAGGAGATCGTCCGCTGCACCCGCGTCTTCGCCGAGGCCGCGCGGATCTTCCTGTCCGGTGGCGCGGCATGACGCGCCGCCCGCTTCCACGAAGGGGCGCCCGATGAGGCCTGGTCCCACGAACTCCATGGCCGACGTCGCCGGGCTCAGGGTCGGGCACGCGCAGCGGATCGGCGACGGGTACCGGACGGGAGTGAGCGTCGTGCTCGCCCCGCCCGGAGGGGCCGTCGCGGGGGTGGACGTGCGAGGAGCGGCCCCCGGCACCCGCGAGACCGAGCTGCTCGACCCCCGTAACCTCGTCGAACGCGTCCACGCCATCGTGCTGACCGGCGGGAGTGCCTACGGTCTCAGCGCCGCGTGCGGAGTCATGGAACGCCTGGCCGACGCCGGAGTCGGATTCCCCGTGGCGGAGGGCGTCGTCCCCATCGTGCCGTCGGCGGTCATCTACGACCTGGGGCGCGGCGGCCGCTTCCGCGCCACGCCCGACGGGGCCCTCGGCGCCGCGGCCTACGACGCCGCCGTCGCCTCCGCGCCTGCCCCCTCGTCGGCTCCGGCTCCTGCTTCGGCTCCCTCTTCTTCGGCTCCCTCCGACGCGGCGGCGTCCTCGGCGGTCCCGGGGCTCAACGGGTCCATCGGGGCGGGGACGGGTGCGATGGCGGGCGGGCTGGCCGGCGGCCTCGGGACGGCGAGCGCCGTCCTGCCCTCGGGGATCACCGTGGCCGCCCTCGCCGTCGTCAACGCCGCGGGTTCCGTCCTCGACCCGGACAGCGGCCTGCTGTCCGGCACCAGGTACGGCCTGCCCGGCGAGTTCGACCACGTCCGCGAGCCCGACCACGACGAGTTCCTGCGCTGGCAGCCGCTGAAGGCGCCCTCGTTCAACACCACGATCGGCGTCGTCGCCACCGACCTCACGCTGTCCAAGGCCCAGTGCGGCAAGCTGGCCGGAGTGGCGCACGACGGTCTCGCCAGGGCGATCAGGCCCGCGCACACGATGGTCGACGGCGACACCATCTTCGCGATGTCCACCTGCGGGCGCCCCGGACCCGTGGACACCGACCTGCACGACGTGCTCGCCGCCGCGGCCGACGTGTTCAGCAGGGCGGTCGCGCATGCCGTCCTGCATGCCACCGGCAGGCGGGACGCGCCTGCTTACCTGGATGTGTTCCCGAGCGCACGAAAGCGAGCATGAGGGGGTCGGAATGATGGACGGGCTGCCGATCGGAGACGGATGGGTGCACGTGGGGGAGACCGCCGAGGTCGACTTCCCCTACGACGGCACGACGGTGGCACGCGCGCCCGTCGGGACGGTGGAGCTGGCGAGCAGGGCCGTCGAGGAGGCACTGGCCGTGGCCCCCGTCATGGCGAGGACACCCTCGCACGCCCGCCGTGCCGCGCTGATGGGCGCGCACGACGCGCTGGCCGCGCGCAGGGAGGAGTTCGAGCGGCTGCTGGTCCTGGAGACCGGCAAGCCGCTGGTCGACTGCAAGGTCGAGGTGGCGAGGACGCTGGTCACGCTGGCCACCGCCGCGGAGGAGGTCGCAAGGCTGCACGGGGAGACCGTGCCGATGGACCTGCTGCCTTCCGGGGAGGGGCTGATCGGGTTCTGGACGAGGCGGCCGATCGGGGTGGTGGTCGGGATCACCGGGTTCAACTATCCGCTGCTCCTGGCCGCGCACAAGATCGCGCCCGCGCTGGCGGCCGGGTGCCCGGTGATCGTGAAGCCCGCTCCCTCGACGCCGCTGGCGACGATCGGGCTGGTGGAGCTGCTGCGCTCGGTCGGCGTGCTGCCGAACGCGGCCGTGCAGCTCATCACCGGCGACGTCGAGGTCGGCAGGGCGCTGGTGGAGGACCGCCGGATCGGTGCGGTCTCCTTCACGGGATCCGCCGCGGCGGGTCACGCCATCGCGCGCAACGCCGCGCCCACCAAGGTGCTCCTCGAGCTCGGGTCGAACGCCGCGCTCATCGTGGCGGCCGACGCCGACCTGGAGGCCGCCGCCGACGCGGTGGTCAGGGGCGGCTACTACGCGTCGGGTCAGGCGTGCATCTCGGTGCAGCGCGTCGTGGTCGAGGAGGCGGTGCGGACCGAGTTCCTGGACCTGCTGGCCGCGCGGATGAAGGACGTCGTGGTCGGCGACCCGCGCTCCCAGGACACCAGGGTGGCGGCCCTCATCGACGAGCGGTCCACCTCACGGGTCCTGTCGTGGATGGACGAGGCGGTGGCCGCGGGAGCCGAGCTCGTCGCAGGCGGGGTGCGCGAGGGACGGGCGATCGCGCCGACCGTGCTGGCAGACGTACCCGACGGGGTGGCCGCGTGGGACGAGGAGATCTTCGGCCCCGTGGTGTGCGTCCGCACCGCCGGGAGCCTGGAAGAGGCCTTCGAGACCGTCAACAGGTCGCGGTACGGCCTGCACCTGTCGGTCTTCACCCGGTCGCTGGCGACGGCCTTCGCGGCCATCGAACGCCTGGAGGCGGGCGGCGTGGTGGTGAACGAGGTGCCGGGATTCAGAGCGGACAACATGCCGTACGGCGGGGTCAAGGACTCGGGGATCGGGCGTGAGGGACCCAGGTTCGCGATCGAGGAGTTCACCGTGACGAGGATGGCGATCATCCGGCCCTGATTCGGCCCGCGTCCCACCATTCTCAGAGTTCCTCGGCGACGCTCCGCGACGGCCGTCTCGTCCCCGTCACCCGCCAGAAGAACGTGCCGGCGGACCCGGACCCGGACGCGTGCGAGCAGTTCGCACGGCAGTTCATCGGCGCACTGCGCACCGCCTCGATCCTGCTCGGCGAGCCGTACGGCCCCGGCTGGAACACCCTCCCGGCCTCCCGGCCGGCGGGTGTGGACCACGGCGGTGGCCACGCTCGCCTCCTGTGAACGTCGCCGAGGACCGGGGTTCATGACCGGCTCCATCTGGTCCCTGCCGTCACACCCGCCCCTGTGGTGTCGTCCGGCACCTAGACGTGAAGATAGTTTTCGCGTTTTATGGTGATTGTGGCGAATATCTCGCGCAGGACGGTCATCAAAGGCGCGGCGCTCGTGCCCGCCCTCCCTGCCATGGCCGCGCCCGCCGACCTCGAACAACGGGCGATGGCCATGGACCCCCCGGTGTTCCTGCTGGAGTCCGCCGTCCCCCCGCACTTCAGCGGCGACGGCCTGGCCATCGGCGACCAGGTCGCCGTCTGCGGGAAGCACTCCCTGCGCTGGGACCACACCGAACGCGCCGTCATCACCGTGCGCGCGCCGCTCCGGTGGGCGCCCGACCCGTACCGGCTCGGCGACGACCAGGCCTGGCAGGGGCTCGTCGACGCCTTCTGCGTCTGGATCCACAACGAGACCCTGGTCGACGACGTCGTGCGCTTCGAGTTCGGCAGGGGCTCGAAAACGGACGTGTGGTTCGAGTTCCACCTGAACTACTCGGGCTGGCGCACGGCGTGGGTGCGCTACGCCTACGACATGCACGGCAGGCCCAGGCCCGACATGGACACGCTGCGGATCGTGGCGCCCCGCCGTACCGGCAGGCTCCACCTCGACCAGCTCATGCTGAACGTGCCGCTGCGCCCGGACGCGCCCTGCCGCGACCACCAGTTACCCCTCATCGCCCCCGAGGGCGACGAGTACGACAACCAGCACTGGCAGGCGCTGTACCTGTTCGACCGGTTGCTGGCCGCCAGGAAGCCCGGGGTGAAGCCGCCGACGCCGGAAGAGAGCGAGGCGCTGCGCGCGCTCGTCACCCGCTACCACGACGAGTACCTCGTCGCCCAGGTCAAGCCGAACGTGGCCGCGCTCACCGCGCAGACCGACGCGCTCATGGGCCGCCCCGTGCACGCCTACCAGTCGCAGATCTACCCCGTCGAGATCGCCGCCGAGCTGAAGGCGTTCGTCGACCCCGTCACCCTGCGCGCCTGCACCGACCTCATGAAGACCATCGCCCAGGGCCACCAGGCCAGCCCGGCCGACAGGCCCGCGCTCGCCGCCCTCTACCTGAAAATCGTCGACCACCTGCGCGAGCAGGGATGGACGCGCGGCAGCTGCCAGGGCACGATCCACCACCTCGGCTACGACGTGCGAGGCTACTACGACTCCGTGTACCTCATGCGCGACGCCCTGCGCGCGGCCGGCAGGTTCGAACAGGTCCGCGCCGACCTCGACTGGTTGACGGGCCTCGGCAGGATCTTCCGCGGCTGGAAGCACCGCATGGCCCACGGCTCGATCATGGATTTGTTCAACACGACCTTCCGCGGCATGCTGGCCGCCGTCCTCCTGCGCGACACCGAGGCCGAGCAGGTGGCTTACCTCAAGGCACTGCGCGACTGGCTCGACGCCGCCCTGCTGCCCACCGACGGCATCCAGGACGGCATCAAGGTCGACGGCACCGCCTTCCACCACGTCGGCTTCTTCCCCGACTACGTCCGCGACGGGTTCACCGGGCTCGCCCCGCTGGTGTACGTGATGAGCGGCGGCGCGTTCGCGGTCTCCCCCGAGGCGTACGGCCGGCTGAAGCAGGCGCTGCTCATGCAGCGCGTCTACGCGGGCAGGACGCAGTGGCCGATCTCCATCAGCGGCCGCAACCCGAGCGGCGCCACCGCCCTGTCGATCGTGCCCTTCCAGTGGCTGGCCCCGATCGACGACGAGATCGGCGGCGCCTTCCTCAGGCTCATGCCCGCCTCGCCCACCCCGCAGCAGAAGGAGCTCGCCGCCAGGCTGGCCGCCAAAGGCGTCACCGCGGAGCCGTCGCCCACGGGGAACTGGGCGCTCAACTACGCCGCGCTCACGGTCCACCGGCGCGGCGACTGGCAGGTCACCGTCCGCGGGCACAACCGCTACCTGTGGTCCACCGAGATCTACGTCGGCGCCAACTGGTACGGCAGGTACAACACCTACGGGCAGATCCAGGTCGTGCACCGCGGCACCAACCTGGACAGCGGCTACGCACAGCCGGGCTACGACTGGAACCGCAGACCGGGCGCCACCACGATCCACACATCCCTCGACGCGCTCAAAGGCGACCTGACAGGGGCGATCGAGGAGATGCTGCTCACCGAATCGCGGTTCGGCGGATCGTGCGCCATCGACGGGCGCAACGGGATGTTCGCCATGGACCTTCGCGAACACCCCAAGTACGAGGGCACACACCGAGCGAGGAAGTCGGTGTTCCTGTTCGACGACCGGATCGTGGCACTCGGCACCGGCATCGGCAACGCCGACGGCGCCAACGAGACCGAGACCACGCTCTTCCAGACCACCAGGACGGGCCGCGTCGTCGTGGACGGGACCGACGTGCCCTTCCCCTACGAACGGCTCGACCTGCAACCCCGCTGGCTGCTCGACGACAAGAACATCGGCTACTACCTCGCACAGGGCCAGCGCGTCGGTCTCACCCGCTCGACCCAGTCCTCACGCAACAACGCCACCG
The DNA here is from genome assembly GCF_042681425.1 of Nonomuraea mangrovi. Classification (NCBI taxonomy): domain Bacteria; kingdom Bacillati; phylum Actinomycetota; class Actinomycetes; order Streptosporangiales; family Streptosporangiaceae; genus Nonomuraea; species Nonomuraea mangrovi. The sequence continues at coordinate 106,834 of NZ_JBHUFV010000038.1, forward strand.
AAGCGCCGACCACCGGCGACTTCTCGACCGCCTGGATCAGGCACGGCGCCGCGCCGCGCGCCGCCTCCTACGAATACGCCATGGTCGTCGACACCACCGCCGAGCGAATGGCGGCCTTCGCGGCCGACGTGCCGTACGCGGTGCTCAGGGCCGACGACGCCGCCCACGTGGTCGCCGACCGGGCCACCGGCGTCACCGGCTACGCGATCTTCGAGCGGGTGCGGCTGGCAGGCCGCGTCCTCGAGATCGACACGCCGTCGCTGCTCATGACCCGTCAGGAAGGCGACGACCTCGTCCTCGCGGTCGCCGACCCCGACCTGCGCCTCTACGGCGGCATCGACCACGACCAGTACGAGCGGGGCAGGTACGTCGGCCACTACAGCCCGTGGTCCAGGCCACGGCTGACCAGCCCCAGCCACCCCCACCTGCTGAAGGTCACCCTCGCCGGCCGGTGGCGCCGCGCGGAGGGCCGGTGCGAGACGCGGGTCACCGGCGGCAGGACCGTGGTCGTGTTCGAGACCGTCCACGGCATCCCTGTCCAGGTGCGGCTCAGCCCCGAAGCCTGACACCGCCGCGGTCTCCTTCCCGCCGGGGGTCTGCCCAGCTCGGCGGATGGCTGAGAGCGAGGGGCCGAGCTGGAAGGGGCCGGGCGCGCCCGTCCGGCACCGCTAACAGGGTGAGCACACGCGCACATATGACGCCTCGCCCTCCACGCCTGGCGGTGCGGGGACGGGGCCGTCGTCGACGACACAGCGGGCGAGCCGTACCGGGCAGCGTTCATCTCATGGATCGTGGCGCAGGCGCTCGCGCCAGGGATGTGTGGCGTGCTCGGTCGCCAGCGCCTCATCCAGCCAGCGCCGCTGCCCGTCACTCAGCAGGGGAAGGACCACCTCGAAATCGGTCTCGTCCTTCGGCCGCCTGCTCTTGGACTTGTAGAGCAGTTGCACCTCCGGGGCGAGCCGGTGGAAACCGTCGTTCTCGACGGTCAGCTCGGTCAGCGGGCGGCGGATTCGAGGGTCACGCCGGTAGGGCCATTCCTTTCCGTCGGCCTCGTCCAGCATCAGCTGGAACCGCCACGGCCCGTCCGGATGCTCGCGCACCCATATGTCGTGCGCCGGCTCGGGCAGCACCTCGTCCACTGCCCATGGCCGCAGCGTCCGGGGCACGACTGCGGCGTGGACATCCCAGCCGTCCAGCAGCCGCCGCACCGCGAGCTGATCCCGGCGCAGCCGCGCGATATCCACGTCCTCTTGCTCGCGATACGGATGGCCCACGGCCAGCTCGATCGCGTACCCGCCGGCCACCCACCACGGCGCCGCCAGCCCGCGCATCAGCGCGATGACCTCGTCAAGCGGCGCGGCTTCCCAGGGCCCCCACGGCGTCTCGATCCTCGATCATCCGGAAATCATGCCTGATGCCCTGCAGGGTGCCGATCGTGACTTGTGGTATTTCCGAGCTGATAATCCCATCACACGCTGTCCCGCGCGGAAGGCTGGCCTGTCTTCACCGGCCGCTTCTCCCTGTCGGACCCTTGCCGCTGGCCGGCTCCGAAAGCCCGGCTCGTGAATCCTGGGATCGTCTCGACACGCCCGTCCAAGACCTCCAGGTACACGCCGAGGGCGCCGATCGTCGTGCCCCGCCGACGATTCACCGACGGCGGCCGGCACGCGTTCACCAGGCCCCCCCAGACGGCGGCCTGGTGATGCCGCCGTCGGCGTCGCGCGTGACGACCGCTGATAGGGCGTCTGCGATCATGAGCCGTCAATATTGCGACGATCACCGAAACCACCTGGTCTCTATACTGACCCGTGTGAGATCAGGAATGGTGGCCATTGCGCTGGCCGTGCCGTTGTCGCTGCTGAGCTGTGGCTCCGCGACGGCGGGATCGGGCGGTGAGATCGCCGCCGAGCCTGGAAAGGTCTTCACGCTCGCGTCCGGCGATACCGCCCGCCTCACGGGGGCGGAGCTCACGGTGACGTTGACGGGCGTGGGCCAGGACAGCCGCTGCCCCACTGGCGTGCAGTGCGTGTGGGAGGGCGATGCGGTGGTGAAGGTGCGGGTCACCGCCGGAACGGCACCGCCCGCCGATCACGAGCTGCACACCAGCGGCAGGTTCGAGACGGCGATTACCGTCGCCGGGCACGAGCTACAGCTCGTCGATCTCAAGCCGTACCCCAGGTCGGGCGCTGCCCCAAGCGCCGACCGCTACCGGGCCGACTTCACCCTCACGCCGCGCTGACGGTGAGTCGCCCCCAGGGTGGGGCGCCGAAATCGAACATGTCATGAACCCCGCTGGGCCGCGAGAAGCGACTACGTGAGAGCCTTCTCCCGCGCCCCACGCGCCGCAGCGGGGAAGATCTCGTCTAGTTGCTCGCGAGTTCACCTCAGTTTCTCCGCCGGGAAGGGCTTCCAGCGAGGGTTGACGAGCGTGTCCGCCACCAGCGTCCTGTCGTCGTGCGGATCTCGATCTCGCCATGGCCGGGACGCCAGGCCATGCTCGACTACGCCTCACCCGTTGCCCTGTTCGCCTCGGGCGCGGAGGCAGCCGAGCATGGCCTGGCCGAAGCCGAGCACCCCAGCACGCAGGCCGCCGAGACCATCGCCGAGATCACCCGCGTGCGCGGCGATCTCCACTCCGCCGACGTCGCGCGGGAGCGGCGCGAGGGCGTGGGCGAAATCCGCCGGGATCGTGACCTTCAAGGCATATCGGTCCGGGTGTGGCTCAGTTGGGCGGGTTGAACCTGCCGTCGACCGCCGTCCAGCCGCCGTCCACGTAGAGGACCGAGCCCGTGACGAAGCTCGCCGCGTCTGAGGCCAGGTAGACGACCGCGCCCGCCATCTCGGGGGCCTGCGCCCACCTGCCGAGCGCGGACTTGGCGGCGTAGGCGTCGTACCAGGACGGGTGCTCCTTGATCTGCCGGGTGAGCGGCGTCTCCACCACGCCGGGGGCGATCGCGTTGACCCGCACGCCGGACGGGCCGAACTCGGCCGCAGCGGTCCTCAGCAACTGGACCAGGCCCGCCTTCGTCGCCGAGTACACGCCCTGGCCTGGCTCGGTCACCGACGCCCTGATGGAGGCGAAGCCGACGATCGAGCCCGTTCCCCGCTCCACCATTCCGGCGCCGAACGCCCGGACCACCTCGAACGAGGCGCGCAGGTTGAGATCGACGACACGCTCGAACTCCTCGGCGGAGTAGTCCAGCAACCGCTTGCGCACGTTCGTGGCGGCGGTGAACACCAGCACGTCGACCGCGCCCAGCTTCGCCGCGGCCTCGCGGACCGCTTCGCCGTCGAGCACGTCGAGCCGCAGGGCCGTCCCGCCGCACAGGGCCGCGGTCTCCTCGGCGGAGGGCAGGTCACGGTCGGCGCACACCACCTCGGCGCCGTGCGCGGCCAGGGCCAGAGCGGACTCCCTGCCGATGCCGCTCCCCGAACCGATGACAACCGCCCGACGCCCGTCAAGCCGGAACAACCGCTCGTAGTCCATGCCCGTCACTTTATCCACTGGTCCGACCAGTGCACTAGGTGCCCCGAGCCGTCACCCATCCCTCGCCCGTTCGCCCGTCACTCATCGCCCGTAACCCGTCGTCTGTCACCCGTCGTCTGTCACCCGTCGTCTGTCACCCGTTACCTGCTGCCTGTCACGCGTTGCCTGTCCCCGCAGCCCGCAGCCCGCAGCCCGCAGCCCGCTCCTCGCTGTCCTGCCTTGGCCGCTGCCCGCGGCTCGCTCCTCGATGTCCTACCCCGGCTTACTGCTCCCGGCTTGCTGCCCCCGGCTTACTGCCCACTCCTCCTGCCCGCGGGCCACAACCCGGCTCGCGGCTCGGTGCCCACTGCCCACTGCTCGCGGGTCGCGGGTTAGGCTGCCCGGATGCTGATCGAGGAACGCCCGCGAGGCGATGGCGAACTCCAGGCTTTGCTCGACGCGGCATTCGCCGAACTGGTCGCCCGCTACGGGCCCGAAGGAAGGTCGGGCGTGGACCCCGCTGCCCGCTTCCTCGTCGCGGTGGCCGACGGGGCAGCCGTGGCGTGCGGCGCCCTGCAGCCCGTGGACGCGGCGACGGGCGAGGTGAAGCGCATGTACGTCCGCCCCTCGCACCGGGGACGAGGAGCGGCGCGGGCACTGCTGAAGGCGTTGGAGGCGCTGGCCGCCGCCACGGGGTACGAACGCGTCCGCCTCACCACGGGGATCAGGCAGCCAGAGGCGATCGCGTTGTACGAGAGCTCGGGGTACACGCCGATCGCCGCCTACGGGAAGTACGTCGGCGAGCCGACCAGCCGTAGCTACGGGAAGGAGCTCGGGCGGTAGGTCAGAGCTTGCGGACGTTCGTGGCGACGAAGTCGAAGCTGTCCTGACTCCGTTCGACGAGGTCGAACTCGACGGTGTCGCCGGGGTGCAGCTCCCGGAATCCTTCGGCGACGATGTCGCTGAAGTGGGCGAACGCGTCCTTGCCAGGGGGAAGATCGGGGGAGGAGATCGCACCCCAGCCCTTGTCGGACTTCCAGAACTTGACAGTGCCTCGGGTCATGGACAGAGATCATCTCACGTCAGGCCAGACACAGGTGGACGTTGCTGCAATACCGAGTACGTGCCCTTCTGTCGACGAAAGCGACAAGAAGAAGTCGTCAGGACGACTACGAGCGAGAACATCGGGTTCCCCTGTATCGAGACCTCTGGCCTCCGTTATGAGAAAGCCTTGTTCTTCCCAATGTCGCTTAACGCGCTGCGCGATGCTGGCAAAGCGAGCTGGAGGGATGCCGCGCAGGTAATACCGTCGGTTGACGATGAGTCGACTCTCTGAACCCCCGTCTGTGGCTCCGACACAGTAGCGCCGATTGACGCTGGGTCGGAAGATCTCGAGCCGTGGCTGGGGCTCGACGACAGCCACCGTGTCACGAATGAGCTGCTCGACACGTTCGGTGGCTTGCTGTTCGTTCATTGTCCGTGTCTCCGCACATCCGGCCAGGAATAGCAAGAGAAGCCCGATGATCCGTGTCACGGTTGCTCTTCCGCTTTCGTAGTGACCTTGTGGTAGTTCCCGTTGACAATGTGTGCCAAATTTCGAAGGGATTCTGATTCGTCGTTCCAGTAGTCGGAGTGGGCCTTGAAGGTCAGGTAGAATGGGCCGTCCTCGACGTAGAACCGGCGTGCCCCGAAGCTGTCGTCGCCTGGGTCGTTGCCGAAGCGTGCCAGGTCCGCCACCGGATCTCCCGCCGCCTCTCCCGCCCACACGCGTCCTGGCCCCACTCCCAGTTCCTCCGCCCGCCGGACCCCCACCCCCGGGCTTCCCACGAACACCAGGTCGTCGGCGAATCGTCCGGGGCGCAGTACCGCCGCCTTGCCCGTCACCAGTGAGCCGTAGCTGTGTCCCAGGATGGTCAGGTTCGCCGTGCCGGAAGGCCCGTGGCTCGCGCGCAGGCCGTCGGTCAGCGAGGCCAACGCCCGCGCCCCCTTCTCCGCCGCCCCGTCCGTCGCCACGCTCCGGCCGGGGACGTTCAGCTGCCAGTCGATCTGCGGCGCCCGGTAGCCGAGCCACGCGATGGACGCGATCCTCTGGGACGGGGCGAAGAAGTGCGCCTGGTCCCAGAGCACCGCCGCCCTGTTCAGGTCGCTCCCGTAGGAGGCGAGCGTCGTGTTCAGCCCTGGGACGTACGCCACCACCCGGTCCGCCTCGTCGGGGTCGCCGAAGGAGATCACCGCCTGTCCGAGGGCCCGGGTGTCGAACGACAGCAGGTACGCCGGAGGCCGGCCGTTCCTGCCGCCCTGCGCGAGCCCCTCTTCGATGGCCTTCACGTGGTCCAGCTCCCGCATCACCCTGTCGAGGAGGGCGGGCCAGGCCAGTCGGAGATGCGGGTCGGACGGCACGGTGGTGAGGAGCGCCGCGAGCCTGGCCTTCTCGCCCGCCAGCAGTTCCCTGTTCGCCCGGTCGCGAAGCGTCACGGGCAGCCCGTCGAGCAGTCCGAGGCCGGGCAGGGCCTTGGCCGCCTGGTCGCGGGCCGCCGTGTCGAGCATGCGCCACCACGCGTTCACCCGGGCCGCGAGCGTCGGGTCGGTCGCCTGCCGCTGCAGGTCCAGCAGTCGGGCCAGCGCGGCCGTGTCACCGCCCGCGACCGCTGTCAGGAGGGCGGTGGCGGCCGAGGGGGCGTGCCCGCCGTACAGGCCGAAGGCGACCAGGGGAGCGGGGGCCAGGTCGCCGCCGTCGCGCAGGATGAGCGCGAGGCGGCGGCGCAGGTCGTCGGCCTGGGCCGCCGACCACGAGCCGATCGCGGCCACCTCGGGCGCGCCGAGGCTGACGGCCGCGCGCGGCAGCTCGCCTGCCGCCGTGGTGAGGCCGGTGATCAGGCGCCGCAGCTGGGCGGGTTCGACGCCGGAGAACGCGCCGTGGACGGCGGTCATGCCGGTGGAGGGCCGGGCCAGCGAGGGGACGGCGTCGCCCTCCTTCGCGAGCCTGCCCAGGGCGGACTCCAGTGCGGCGGTGAGCGCGGCGCGCTGCCGGGCGAGTTCGGCGGCGAACGCGGGAGCGCCGCCGCCGACCCATGCCTGCGCCGCGATGGCGCGCGCGGGCTCGTCGAGGAGCCCGGCTGCCTCGGCGGCATGCCGTACGGCATGCTGAAAGCCCACCATGGCCACAAAGAGTAGCCGGGCGACTACAGGGTCAGCCGGTGGATTCCAGCAACGCGGCCGCCCGTTCGCGGTAGTCGGCCACGCCCCGCAGCTTGACGTGCTCGTAGCCGCGGATCACGTCGGGCAGCTCCGCCAGCTGGAGCACCTTCTCCTCCGGCGCTCCCGACGACAGCGCGCTCAGCACGTCGCGGGTGTACTCCTCGGCTAGGGACCGCTCGGTCCTGCGCACCTCGCCGAGGCCGAACACGTCGAGCTTGGTGCCGCGGAGTTTGCGCATGCCGTACAGGGCCTTGAACGCGGGGTCGAACCACGGGCCGAGGCTGAGCTTGCGCTTGAGTCCGAGCGCGCGCAGGACGGGCGGGTGCAGGTTGTAGGCCACGCGCGTTCCCGGGCCGAACTCGGCGGCGATCCTGGCGCGCTCGGCGGGGTCGAGATGGAGGCGGGCGACCTCGTACTCGTCCTTGTAGGCCATCAGCCGATGCAGGTGGACCGCGTAGGCCTCGGCGACCGCGCCGGGCGAGAGCGCGTGGACCTCGCGGACGGACGCCAGGTAGCGCAGCGCGTAGCGGGGGTTCTGGTAGGCGACCAGGTCGGGCACCCGTACCGCCAGCAGCCGGTGCAGCTCGCTGCCCTCGCCCGCGAAGGCGATCTGCCGCAGCACCTCGGCCGCGGGTTCGGCCACGGTGGGCGCAGGGAAGAGGGCGTCCACCGCGGACGGGGCGGCGATCACGGCGCGACCCCAGTGGAAGGCCGCCGCGGACCTGCCGAGCGCCTTCTCCATCGACTCCAGCGACAGCGGGATGAGCCCGAGCTGCCACGCCGCGCCCAGCACGATCGTGTTGGCCTGCATGTGGTCGCCGAACAGCGCCTGCGCGAGCCGTTCGGCGTTGAGCGCCACGACCGAGCGGGCGCGCGCCTCCAGCGCGGTCAGCTGCGGCCCGAGGTCGGTGACGTGTGTGGCGGGGTCGAGCACCATGCCGCCGGTAGGCGACAGGTGGGTGGAGACGACCGCCACCGTGCGCGAGGGCGAGCAGGTGCGCAGGTGCTTGGGATCGGTCGCGCCGATCACGTCGAGGGCCAGGTAGGCGTCGACCGAGGCGGCGCTGGCCTGGCCGGTCCTGTCCTCCTCGCCGTCGAACAGGCGGATGTCGGAGACGACCGTGCCGCCCTTCTGCGCGAGCCCCGTCTGGTCGAGGCCGCGCGACTGGCGTCCGTCCATCAGCGCGGCCTTGCCGAGCAGCCGCGCGACCGACACCACGCCGGTGCCGCCGATGCCGACCAGCCTGATCGTGGTGTCCCTCGAGTGGAGGTCAGGGACCGGCATCTCGGGCGGCGCGGGGGCGGCCAAGCGCTTCTTCGAGCCGGGGACGATCGTCAGGAACGAGGGGCAGTCGCCGTCGACACACGAGTAGTCCTTGTTGCACGACGACTGGTGGATCTCCGTCTTGCGGCCGAACTCCGTCTCGACCGGCAGCACCGACAGGCATTCCGACTTCTGCCCGCAGTCGCCGCAGCCCTCGCACACGCGCTGGTTGATCGCCACGCGCTTCACCGGGTCGGGAAGCTCGCCCTTCTTGCGCAGGCGCCGCTTCTCGGCGGCGCACTGCTGGTCGTGGATCAGCACGGTGACGCCCTCGACGGCGGCCAGCTCCCGCTGCGCCTGTTCGAGGTCGGCACGGTCGCGCAGCGAGGCGATCGGCGACAGCCGTACCCCCTGGTAGCGGGAGAGGTCGTCGGCCGTGACGATCACCTTGCGCACGCCCTCGAGTTCGAGCCAGCGCGTCAGCGACGCCACCGACAGCGCGGGAGTGATCGTCTGGCCGCCCGTCATGGCCACCGCGCTGTTGTAGAGCAGCTTGTAGGTGATGTTGACGCCCGCGCCGACGGCCGCTCGGACGGCAAGCGATCCCGAGTGGTGGAAGGTGCCGTCGCCGAGGTTCTGGAAGATGTGGCGCGTGCCGGTGAACGGCGCCTGCCCGATCCACTGCGCGCCCTCGCCGCCCATCTGGGTGAGCCCGGCAAGATCGCCCTTGCCCTCGGGGTTGAGCACGATCATGGTGTGGCAGCCGATGCCCGCGGCCACGACCGAGCCTTCGGGGACCGCGGTGGAGCGGTTGTGCGGGCAGCCGGAGCAGAAGAACGGCGTGCGGGCGGGGCCGAGCAGCTTGAGCGGCTCGCGCCGGCGCGGCAGGTCGATGGACAGCCGATCGGCCAGAACCCTGGCGACCAGGTCGGAGTCAACGCCGCCGTGCTGCGGGATCACCGCCTTGCCGGTGACGGCGGGCGGGTTCGGCGTGCCGTACAGGACGTCCTTGACCAGGCCCTCCAGCAGCGGCGCCTTCTCCTCGACGACGATGATCTCCGACAGTCCGCGGGCGAACTCCTGCACCGCCGTCGGCTCGAGCGGCCAGAGCATGCCGATCTTCAACAGCCGGACCTCGTCGGTGAGCCCGAGCTTGCCGAACGCCTCGCGCACGTCGTAGTAGGCGGTGCCCGCCGCGATCACGCCGATCGTGGCGTCGGGTGCGGGGACGGTGATCTGGTTGAGGTTGTTGTCGCGGGCGTAGGCGCGGGCCAGCTCCAGGCGCGGGCCGACCAGCGTGCGCTCCATGTCCAGTGAGTACGGCGTGAGCAGCATCGCGTCGGGTGTGTGCCGGTACGGCTTGCCCTGCCACATGATCTCGGGCATCACCGGCTTGACCCTGTCGGGGTCGAGGCTGACGGTGGCCGTGGCGTCGACCACGTTGGCCACCGCCTTGATCGCCACCCACAGGCCGCTCGCCCTGGACGCCGCGATCGCGTGCCTGCCGAGGTCGAGCAGTTCCTGGACGGTGCCGGGGTAGATCACCGGCATGCCGAGCGCGGCGAGCGTGCTCTCCGTGGCGCTGGGGAGGGTGGAGGACTTGCAGGTGGGGTCGTCGCCGCAGAGGGCGATCAGCCCGCCCTCCGGATGGGCGCCGACGAAGTTGCCGTGCCTGAACGCGTCGGCGGCCCGGTCGACGCCCGGGGCCTTGCCGTACCAGACGCCCAGGACGCCCGCCTTGCGCGGGTCGGGCAGCGAGGGGACGAGCTGGCTGCCCCAGACCGCGGTCGCGCCCAACTCCTCGTTCTGGCCGGGACGGTGGACCACGCCCTCGGGGGTGTTCCTGGCCAGTTCCTGGTCGAAACCGCCCAATGGCGACCCCGGATAGCCGGAGACCATCGCGCCTGTGTCCAGGCCCGCCCTGCGGTCCGCGGCCAGCTGGTCCGCGATCAGCCGCACCAGCGCCTGCGTACCACTCATGAAGGCGTCGCTCGTCATGACGTGAGATTATTTCAAGGGTCGAGGTATTCGATGTCAATACTTGCGGTGGTTTACGCCCTGGTTAGCATCTAAGGTCATGGATGCTACGGATCGCGCAATTCTTCGCCTTCTGCAGGAGGACGGCAGGCTCAGCAACATCGAGCTGGCCGACCGGGTCCGGCTGACGCCGTCGCCGTGCCTGCGCAGGGTGCGCAACCTGGAGGAGTCCGGTGTGATCTCCGGATATCGCGCGGTCGTCGACGCGCCGTCGGTCGGGCGCGCCTTCCAGGTCCTGGCCTATGTCGAGCTGGAGGGTCAGGACGCGGAGACCGTCACCGCCTTCGAGTCGGCGGTGATGGAGGTGGAGGACGTCATCGAGTGCCTGCGCATGTTCGGGCGGCCCGACTACGTGCTGCGGGTGGCGGTGGCCGACATGGACGCCTACAGCCGCCTCTGTCTGGAGAAGCTCGGCCGCCTGCCCGGCCTCGACAAGCTCACCTCGCAGATCGCCATGAAGGCCATCAAGCCGGGCGGCTCGCTGCCCCTGTGACGCCCAGACGCAGTCGGTGCCTGCGAGCCGGCCGACCGGCTGCCGGCCTCGGCTCACGGCCGGGCTTCCCGTCAGGCCGTCACAGGCTGGACAGCTCGCCGACGCTCAGCGCCCGCTGATACGCGCGGGTGCTGGCCTCGAGATCACCGCACTGTTCCAGTTCGGCGGCGCTGTCGGCGAAGGCCTTCGAGGCGCGAGCCGGTGCCTGCATCTGTTCGAGCTGTTCGCCGACGCCGGCCCGTACCTCCGCGGCTGCCTGCGTTTGCTCGCGCGCCCGCAGCGTGTCCGCGGTCAGCAGCTGCGCGTCGGCGACGAGGTTGAGCGCGGCAGGGTGGCGGGCGGCGATCTCCTCAGCCTGCCGGGCCGCCGCTGTGGGGTCGCCGGCCAGGAGGTCGGTGCGGGCCAAGGACAGCTGGCAGTAGGCCAGGTCGACCGCGCTGGCCGCGCTGCCCGCCAGCTCGCTCTGCGCCGTGAGCAGCATCTGACGAGCTCTGGCGTGCTCGGCCGGGCAGTTGGTGAGCAGGTTCTCCGCAAGCCGCGCCCGCAACCGGCCGGTCGAGCGAGGATCGCTGAGCTGGGCATGAGCGGCCAGCGCTCGATCACCCAGCTCGCCGGCCCGCTGCGCGTCGCCGTCCATGGCCGCGACCGTCGCGCCGTTCCAGCAAGCGGCTCGCAGGGCACGCGGTGTGCCCAGCTGTTCGGCGGCGTCGAGCAACTGGGCGGCCAGTGCCCTGCACGTGGCCTGCTCTCCGCGCTCGATGTAGGCGGCCAGCAGGGTGGCGCCGAGTTCGATACCCCGGTCGGTCCAGCCTCCTGGCAGTTCCCTGGAGAAGGTGATCTCGCCGATGTGGACGCTCGCCGTGAGGTCGCCCACCTCGCGAAGGCATCGGCACAGCGCCAAGGCGACCCCGATCCGATGCTCGGTCTCTTCGCGATCTTCGTAGGCCATCGGCGGCAGCTGCTCATCCAGAGGAGCGAGGACGTTCATCAGATGCGTCAGGCGCTCGATGGCCTCGGGCAGGTCCCCGTCGGCCTCCTCCGCCAGGGCCAGCCCGAGTTCGGTCTGTCGCCACAGGTCTGGGCGGCTGCCCAACGCTGGATCGCCGGCAAGCGTGGCGTATCGGACGCGGGCCTTGGCGGACATGCCTTGGGCGAGTGCCTCGTCCGCGCCGGCGAGCTCCTGCCTGATTTCCGCGCTGCGGCCGGAGCCGAGGCCATGGCGGAGCACCAGCGGCGGGCATCCCAGCTTGGCGGCCAGTTCCGCCAGTTCCCTTGCGGTGGGGTCGACGCCGTCTTCGATCAGCATGAGCCTTCGGGCCGAGAGCTGGGGCCCGCTCAGCTCTTCCAGCGTCAACCGTCGCTGGTGTCGAAGTCCTCGAAGGAGCGCGCCCGCATGCATGTCGGTCAGCATTCCACCGCCTTGGTCGTGACCGCCTCGCCCATGTCGATCAATGCCAACCGATCGTAGACACAACTCGGGCAGACCACCACCTTTGGTGGCACAACGCCCAGGGGCTCGGTCCGGGTCGGCCCGTCCGCCGGCGCTGGAAGCCGAAAGGTGATCACATTGTGGAGCAGCCATTGGGCTGTCACAATCGGGCGGGTCAGCAAGTTGCGCGACCGCGTGTCGACATGAAGGAAAGCAGGAGGTTCGCTGTGCGTTCCCGCCGACATCGCGTCCTTGCCCTCAGCGCTCTCGCCGCGGTCGCGGTGCTGTTGACCGCCACGTCGGCGGCCGCCGACACCGAGCCCGGCACGGCTCCGACAGTTGTGGGAGCCGTGGGCAACCACTGCTGCTGAGCGACTGCCTGGAAACGAGGCACTCGACGGCGAGACAGGCGCCGCCGCCGATGGGTCGACGGTTCCACCATCACGAGAATCGACGGCGTGGACCACAGCGGCGTCCCCCGCGTCGCCGGCCGGGACTCCCGAGGACCATGTGAGTCTCCGTCGATACTTCTACGTCGGCTTCCGGGCTCGCGGATGAGAGTGTCAGCCCCCAGGGCCGCCAGGCTTCAGCTCGTTCAGGCTTGTTCAGCCGGTCGCCCTTCAAGGAGTTCGCGGCCCAGGCGAGTGAGGGTGTGGTGGACGGCGGGGCCGGTTCGGCGGCTCGTGAGCAGGCCCGCGTCACGGAGGGCGGTGGCGTGCTGGCTGGCCGACGGCAGGGATATGTCGAGCCTGCGGGCGATCTCGCTGGTCGTGGCGGCGTCGGCGGCGGTTTCGAGTACGGCCGCGCGGGTGCGGCCGAGCAGGGCCTGTAGCACGCGGGGGCCGCGGCCGGGTGGAGCCCACGCGTCGGCGAAGTCGGACAAGGTGTCGACCGCCGGGTAGAACAGCAGGCCGGGAGCCGCCTCATCAAGGCTGTTGCACATGTATCTCGGGCTGGGCCAGCAGAACAGCGAGGGGATCGCTATCAGTCCCTGACCCTTGAGGTGATAGTCATGCGCTTTGTTCGGCTCGTCGGAGATGTGAAGCACCGGGGAGCGCCAGACCACGCTGTGGTGCAGGCCGGTCAGCAACTGCTCCACGCCGCCGGTGCACAGGTCGCGGCCGCGGACCGCGTTGACGGCGTCGAGATGCGCCGCGATGGCGTGCTGGCTTGGCCCGACCGCGACGGCGTCGACCTCCCGGATCGCGGCCGCGAGTTCGGTGAGCGCCGCCGGGTCACCTGCGGCCAGGTCGGTCGCTCGGGTCGGCAGATCGCCTCTGTTCAGGCCCGCGAGTTCGTGGCGTAGCTGCGTGCGGGGAGCCGACAGCAGTCGTTCCACGCTCGCCTCCAGCGAGGAGTTGGGACCCACCACGGTGAACAGGTCCAGAACGGGGCCTTGTCCGGGGTAGAGCTGCCCGAGTAACCGCGTATGCGGGCTGAGCCGTCGCCGGACCAGCCGCCGCCAACCGTCGAAGATGCCTCTGCCGTCTCGCCTGCTCAGCAGCCGCGTCGCGAACAGCGCCTCGGCGAACGGCCATGGCGATGTCGCGACCCTGGTGCGGGCGAGATCCTCGGCGGTGAAGTGAATGCGCAGCATATGTCACCCGTCTCCATGCCGCCCCACGGCAGTCCGGTGGTGCCTGCGACATGGTCACAACTATCTGACCTGGATGTTTCAGCCAGGACCAAAGGGTCCTTCAGCGCCGTACACGATATCGACAGACTCGCCTCACAAGGAACGAACAGGACAGTCCTGATGAGAATCGTAGGTTTCATCGGGTCTGCTCATCAACACGTTCTCACCCTCGACAGTCACTCACCCACCAGTCCATCAACACGGTGAGCCCTTTCAACCAGTCACCGCAGGCCGGCCAGGACGCGCAGGCTGTTCCGGCTTCGACGGCCTGGCCCTCGCACAACAGGAGCCAGTCCAGGCTGACGCGACTCGATCCTGATCGGCGGGTCGTGCGGGTCGGGGTGAAAAGAGTTCCTTCTGTCATTAACGCCGATTTTCTCGTGATCCGGCGAAAGTGGGCGTTGAGCGGCAATCGAGGAACCGGGCGGAAAGGGGTTGACGCACCTTGACCAGCCGGTCGCGGAGTATCGGCCGCAAAACACCCGACACAGGGTCAGACGTGCTGCTATATCTCGCTCGATCCTGGCCAGGTCGGCAGATTTGACCACGCCCTCTACTCTTTGTGAAATCTCGTGTTTGCCAGAAACTTCCGCTCTGTGCTAAACGATCTGCGGTGGATAGGGACACGGAAGTGAACGACACTCCGGACGGCGCCACAGCGCAGGCGCTGCGACGACTGCGCGAGGCGGGCGGGGACGGCCGCTCGCTCGACCACGAGAGCCCGTTGGTGATCCGCCGGGCGTCCGTCGCACGGATGCAGGCAGGTGAGCGCCCCACGCTGCTCGCCGAGGAGTACGGGTTCACCCGCGGCACGCTCCACCACGACGGGGAAGCCGGCGTCCCGTCGGGGGAGATGCCCACGGCACCGCCGGCGGCGATGACCGACACCCGCGGATCGAACGGCAGGCCCGGGCAGCCTGCCGGGTTCTGCCGTCCGCCTGATGGAGCTCTGCGCCCCGAGCCTCTGCCCGCGCGTCCCGAGCCGACGCCGGAGCACCTGCGGGCGTTGCCCGCGGCGATACTCGCCGGTCCCCAGGCTGCTGGATTGCCCGGCCACCTGTGGACATGGGAGCTGGTCGCCGCGTACGCGGCCCGCGAGTTCGGTGTCAACCTCTCCGAGCAGCGCATCCGCCAAGCGTTCGCCGAATTACAGCTGTGGCCGGGAAACGGGCTGGCCCGGCGCAGGAGGATGCTGCGGCACGCGCCCGACTGGTGGGCGGGCGGGCTCAGCGACCTGGGCGAGCGCGCGGCAGCGGACGGCGCGATGCTGCTCGTCGCGCAGGCCGTACCCCTGCCGTGGCAGCGGATGCTGATATCGGCCTTCTCGCCCGCACGCTCTGGCCCTACGTGGTTCGCGATCGTCGCCAGGGACTCCGACAGCCATACGCGGGGCGCGGAGCTCCTGCGGACCCACTTCGCGCGCCCGCTCCAGCTCGTCACCGATCCGCTGTCCACCGCGTCAGGGCGCGCCTTCCAGCAGGTGGCGGCGCCGCTGCGCGCGATACCGCTGCCCGACAATCCCCGCCACCAGCTCAGGTACGCGACGATCGCGCTGGAGCAGGCCAGGTCCTGGCTGAGCCGGCGCAAGGACGAGCACAAGGCCGCCACAGCCGCCTGCGCCGCCGACCGCGAACGGGAGAACGCCGCCCGCCAGGTTCTGTGCGAGCAGGTGGCGCGTGCCCGCGCCGCCGGCACCGGCACCGACCTGGTGGCCGCGGCCGCCGAGCTCAAGCGCAACGACGTGCACAACATCTGCAAGCGGACACCGGTGGAATCCGCTACCGCCCTGGCCGCACGCTCGCCCGCCGTGCTGAAGGAAGTCGCCCGGGCGGCGGGCGCGTGGCGCGCGGCGGCCGAGCGCACCCGGCGGGCCAGGCGGCGGCGCGACCAGGCGGCCGACGACTACCGGGCTGCCCGCCTGGACGCCCAGGCGGCCCGCGAGCAACGCGATGCCATGATCCTGCTCTGCCACGACCTGTCCCAGCCGACGATCGAGGAGATCGCCGAGGTGGCGGGCGTGTCCACGAGGCTGGTCCACCTCGTCGTGGACACGGCGCCGCGCCCGGCCGACGAGGGCGCGGGCCATCTGTCCCGCCTCGACCGGGCCGTCGGGCGCTGGCGCGACGAGCACGAGCGGCTGCGGGAGCTGCGCGCGGAACGCGATCGCCGCGCCGAGGCTCGGCGACGGGCCCGCCGGCAGGAGGTCGGCCTGCGTAAGGAACGCGACGAGACGATCCAGGCCTGTCGGCGCGCCGGCGTGCCCGGCGTGCGAATCGCGCAGGAGGTGGGCCTGGAGTTGGCCGGCACCCTCTCGCGCCTGGCCGGCCCCACGCGCGGCGGCCGGCCGGATTCTCCCGATGCGGGTCAGCGCGAGATCGACCGTCTGCGTGAGGTGTCCGGGCGCTGGCGCGAGGCCAAGGAACTGCTCGACCGCTGCAACGAAGCGCTGGTCCGTGCCGAGGAGCTCAGACGGAGCAGGAGCACAGTGGCCGCGCGGCTGCGACTGGGGCGGGACGAGGCCCTGCTGGACTGCCGCCGCAAGGGCGTCACGCTCGCCGTTCTCTCCGCGCGCACCGGCCTGGACTCGCGCACCATCCGCGAGGCCACGGCCTCGCCGCCCCTGTCGCAGGAAACGGCCTCGCTCTGACTGACCTCCGAGGAGGATGAGCGAGAGTTGATCTTTGGTTCTGCGGGCTGGATCGCGTGGCCCTGGACACGCCGGCCGGCAAGCGCCGATCGGCTACCCGTCTGGGGCGGGCGGTGCAGTGGGGCACGGTCCGCATGCCTGGCGTGTTCCTGACCGAGGCGCCAACCGAGGTCCCGGTCAGGGCGGTGGAGTTCGTCACGCGCAGATCCTCACCGCGCTGGAGCCGGCGGCTGAACCGGCCGGGCGCCTGGCCGAGCTCTCTGGCGCGCTGGAGGGCGCCTGCGCCCGGGTGCTGGATGGGCTGGGCGGCAACACCGCGGTGCAGTTCGGCTGCGGCTGGACGACCCGGTGGATCCGTGGCTGCCCGAACTCGCCGACCGGAAGGTGCTGAAGCGGGCCGACGGCCCGCTGGAGGACACCGTGCCGGCGCGGCGGCCGATCACCGTGCGGGACCTGCTCACCTCCACGTGCGGGCTCGGACTGGATATGACGGCGCGGACCGCTCCGATGATGAGCGCGTTCTTCGAGCAGGGGGTTTACGGCCAGGAGGACGGATGGCTGTTGCCCGGACCGGGACCGGATGAGTGGATGCGCCGCCTGGGCACGCTCCCGCTGATGTACCAGCCCGGAGAGCGGTGGCTGTACAACGTCAGCGACGACGTGCTCGGCGTGCTGGTGGCCAGGGTCACCGGCCAGTCGTTCGAGACGTTCCTGCGCGAACGCATCTTCGATCCGCTGGGCATGAAGGACACCGGTTTCCACGTGCCCGCCGACAAGATCGACCGGCTGCCGCCCCTGTACGCCCCCGATTGGCAGACCGGAGAGTTCCTCGTGGAGGACGAGGCCGAAGGGGGACACCACAGCCGGCCTCCGGCGTTCCAGTCAGGCGGCGGCGGACTGGACTCAACCGTCGACGACTATCACGCCTACTTCCGAATGCTGTTGAACAACGGGATGCACGGGACCCAGCGGATCCTGTCCCGGCCCGCCGTTGAGCTGATGACCACCAACCGCCTCACACCCGAGCAGACCACCGCCCTGCAGGCCTGGGCCCGTAGCGTCGTCCATTTGTCGCACGGCACGGGGCAGCACGGCGGCTGGGGCTTCGGGATGGCGGTGCGCGCCTACCGTGGTGACTACGCGCCCATCGGCCAGTTCGGCTGGGACGGCGGAGCCGGCACCACTACATACGCCGACCCCGACAACCGGCTCGTCGGCATCCTGCTCACCCAGACCGGGATGTCCACCCCGGATTCGACGCGGGCCATCCACGACTTCTGGACCACCCTCTACCAGGCGATCGACGACTGAGCCGCCTACCTCGCATATCGCACGAGCGATCCGCAGGAATCGTCGGGGTGGCGGCTCGCCGTAGCCATAGGAGGTCCAGGCCGTGAAGGCCCGACCTGTCCTCCGGCAGGCCGATCGCCGGACGCGGCGGGGACGGCTCTGGAGACCCGGATGCCGACCGCGCCTGGCTGGTCCAGATGATGGCCGCCCTCACCCCCGGCAGGGGGAGAGCTGATGACCGTCCCCGCGTTCCGCCGTCGGAAGGCCTTCGGCGGCCGCCACGACGAAACCCCGCCCGGTCCGGCCGGCACGAGCGACGTCATCGTCGACAGCGACCCCCTTGGGCGTTTCCGGTCAGTCCTGTGGTGAGGTTTCGGTTTGCCTCCTCTGAGCGGGCTCGGTCGTCGGCTTCTTGTGCGGGCTGAACAGCAGACAGAACAGGGCGGCGGCGACCAGGGCCACGGCGCACGCCACGAGGGTGGTCTGCATGGCGGTGACGAAGCCGGTGGCGAACGTGTCGGCGGTGACGCGTTCGTACAGGCCGGCCGTGGCGGGGTTCAGGCCGGCGGGCGGAGCGGGTGGACCGTAGGTTCGCGCGGCAGCGGTGCTGTTGTCGATGAACTGGGCGCGCAGATTCTCCGGTAGCCGTCCGGCGCTCTTCTCGGCCTCCGTCCGCAGGGTCGAGGAGAGGCGGGCCGACAGCAGGGCACCCAGCACGGCGGTGCCCAGGACGCCGCCGATCTGCCGGGTGGTGCTGGAGACGCCAGAGGCCGCCCCGGCCAGCCGGGGATCGACGCCGTCCATGGTGGCCTGCTGCAGTGGCGCGAACGTGGCGCCGCCGGCGATCCCGATGATGGTCAAACCGGGCAGCAGGCTCCACGCGCTACTGGTGGGGCCGGCCATGGCGACCAGCACCAGCAAGCCGACGGCCAGCAGCGTCATCCCGGCCATCAGGATGTACTTGCCACCGAACGTGTCCGACAGCCGCCCGGCGTACGCCGAGCCGACCGCGGTGAGCGCGGCGTTCGGCAGCACCACCAGGCCGGTCTCCAGCGCCGAGTACCCGCGCGCCATCTGCAGGTACAGCACCAGCACGAACATGATGCCGATCATGCCGAGCTGGAAGACGAATCCGACCCAGTTGCCGACCGCGAAGTTGCGCACGCCGAACAGGGCCGGAGGCATCAGGGGCTCGTCCCGCTGCCGGTACTGCCGGAGAACGAAGACCGCCAGCAGGGCGACGCCCGCCACGATGACCGAGGTGATGCTGATCGGGCCGGCGACGGTGCCCCAGTCGTAGCGTTCGCCCTCGATCAGGCCGAACACGATGCCGCTCAGCCCTGCGGTGGCCAGCGCGACGCCGACCAGGTCGAGCCGATGGCGGCGGCCCGAGCGCATGGGCGGCGCGAAGGTCAGCGCCAGCACAGCGGTGATGATCCCGATCGGGACGTTGATGAAGAAGATCCAGCGCCAGCTGAGATGGGCGAGCAGGAAGCCTCCGAGAACCGGGCCGACGATCGGGGCAAAGCCGACGATCGCCCCGAACAGCCCGAATGCGCGGCCACGCAGATGCGGCGGGAAGATCGTCAGGATCGATGAGATGACCTGCGGGAACAGCAACGCTCCGCCCAATCCCTGCAACAGCCGGGCGGTCAGCAGTTCAGGCGGTGAGCCGGCCAGCCCGCACAGCGCCGAGGCGACGGTGAAGGTGATGATGCCGATCA
The DNA here is from genome assembly GCF_042681425.1 of Nonomuraea mangrovi. Taxonomy (NCBI): domain Bacteria; kingdom Bacillati; phylum Actinomycetota; class Actinomycetes; order Streptosporangiales; family Streptosporangiaceae; genus Nonomuraea; species Nonomuraea mangrovi. Next base: position 126,018 of record NZ_JBHUFV010000038.1, read on the forward strand.
CGTACAGCCGGCGGTATCCGAAGATGTCCCCCAGCCGGCCGGTGGTGATCAGCAGCACCGAGAAGACGAGCAGGTAGCCGTCGATGACCCACAGCACCTGGTCGTAGGAGGCGTCGATGCTGTGGATCAGCGTGGGAACGGCGACGTTGACGATGGATCCGTCGAGCAACGACATGAAGAAGCCGATGCACATGATCGCGAGGACCTGCCACGGACGCTGCGTGGCTGGTTGTTCGGCGGATTTGACTTCCGGCACGCCGGAGACCTCCCTGAGGAGAACCGTCTGCTGGGTGGTGACACGGACCGGGCCTGATGCCAGAACGGCGTTGACGCCGGCACACGGTCCCCGGCAGATCCCCGAGGGCTCGGAAAGGACCAGAACGGTCAACGCGCGTCGCCACCATCGCAGGACACCCTTTTTCAGGATGTGGTGAGCGACTTCCACCTTCCCCGTGTCATCGGGACCCGGGTGAAGCTGGTTGGCGAGGCGCGAAGCCCAACGGTGAGAAGTCGGCTCGAAGCGTAACACAGCGGTTCGGCCTGTGTGGATCAGGAGGCGGCCGGTCCCAGGAACGTCAGGCCCTCGACCGGGCGGCTCCTCGGAGGCCGACGTGTCCCGCAGACCGGTCTCCTCCTGCTCCGACTGCCGCAGTCGCGCGCTGGTTCGTTCCCCGTCCCGGTGCGAGGCGCGTCCCGTGCCCGCGGCCGGGATCAGGTGATGGCGGCTGGTTCGCGACGGGGGTGGACAGGCGATGTTCCCGTAGCGAGGTGTGCCCTGTCGGACCCGGCATTCTCACCATCCCGCCGTCTCGTGCCGCGACGCGGGACGGACAGGTCGGCGCCGGGGGATCCCCCCGGCGCGGACGCACGGGCTGGTCTCAGCCGCGCAGGACCTCGTCCAGCTTGGCGGCGAACGGTCCGGCCACTGTGGTGAACCCGCCGTGGTCGCCGGCGAAGACGACTGGCTCGCTGCCCAGCCACTCGGCGAGCGCGATCGCCGTACGTCGGGCGAGCTGTCCCTCGGTGGTCTCGCCGATGCCGACGACGATCCTGGGCGAGCCGGAGCGCAGCGCCTCGACGTCGGGCCGGTAGCCGCTGAGCGGCGTGATCCCGTGGCCGAGGAAGAAGTCGAGGTTGCCGCCGATCCTGCCGAACATCTCCATCTGCTCGGGCGTCGACGGCTGCTGCGGCGGGGCGTCCTCGCCACCGCCGACGCCGATGAGCTCCTCGAACCGCTTCATGCCCGCGGGCACGCCTTCGCGGCGGTAGGCCGCCTCCACCTCGCGCATTCCGGCGGCGACCTCGTCGGCGTCGGGGAGCAGGGTGATGCACGGTGGCTCATGCGCGACCAGGGTGCGCACGAGGGAGGGGTGCCTGGCCGTCAGGTTGAGGCCGATCTGCGCGCCGCCACTGCTGCCCAGCACGTACACGGGCTCGCCGCCCAGCGCGGCGATCAGCGCGGCCGCGTCGTCGCCGTGGACGTCCATGTCCTGGTCGAGCGTGGGGTCGTCGGGCACGCTGCGCGAGTTGCCGCGCGGGTCGTAGGCGACGACCGTGTAGCGGTCGGCGAGCAGGTGGGTGACGGCCGCGAAGATCCCCGCGTCGGTGGGGCCTCCGGGAATCATGACGAGGACCGGACCGGAGCCCTGGACCTCGTAGTAGAGCTGTGCGCCTGGAACCTGCAAGGTCTCTGTCTTCATGCGAGGAGCCTCTCACCGACAAATTTTTTTGTCAAGGGCGGGCGTAGAGTCGGCTCATGGAGAACACGTCGTGGGCGTTCGACCGTCCGATCACCTCTCCGTTCGCCCGGCCACGCGGCCTGGCGGGGCGTCTGGCCGGGCGCTTCATGCTCCTGACCAACGAGCAGCGCGAACTCGTGGCACTGCTCGGCGTCCGGCCGGGCGACCACGTCCTCGAGGTCGGCTACGGCCCCGGCAAGCTCGTCAGGATGCTCGCGTCAGGGCCCGCCGCGCGCATCTGTGGCGTCGACCCCTCCGCCGAGATGCGCGAGCAGGCAGCCCGGCCGCACCGGGGCGACGATCGGATCGACCTGCGGCTGGGTACGGCCGACGCGACCGGCTTCGGCGACGGGGTCTTCGACGGGGCGGTCTCCGTCAACAACGTCGCTCTGTGGCCGGACCTCGGCGCGGGCGTGCGCGAACTCCACAGGGTGCTCAAGCCGGGCGGGAAGGTCGTGATCGCCTGGCATGGCGGGAGCCTGCCCGGCCGGATCGCGGGAACGCTCAAGCTGCCGGAGGACAAGCTGGCGATGATCAGGGGCTCCATGGGAGAGCTGTTCGAGGACGTGGAGAGACACGAGTTGAAGGCGCTGACCGCCTTCACCGGCATCCGCCCGCGGACGGAGGGTCCCTAGACGTCGAGGATGCGGCAGGCGCCAGGGCTCCGCCTCGGGAGGAGCCGCGCCTCGACGGGCAGGGCGGCAGGACGGGGAATGCCGGTGAAAGCGACGTTCAACGAGAGGAAACGCGAATGAGCCTGCATCACGTCCGGCCCGGCGATCTGACCTCCGAGACCGCGCAGACCGGCGGCATGCGCAGGTGGGCGGCCATCAGCGGCGACAGCGTCGGGTCGTCCGCGATCTGGATGGGGCAGACCCACGTCGCGCCGGGAGCCGTGTCGGCGACCCACCATCACGGCGCCTCCGAGACGGCCATCTACGTGGTCAGCGGCAGGCCGTCGTTCGTGTTCGTGCACGAGGGGCAAGAGGTGCGGATCGACACCGAGCCCGGCGACTACGTGTACGTTCCGCCGTTCGCCCCGCATCGGGAGGAGAACCCCGACCCTGAGGTCGAGGCCGTGGTCGTGATCGCGCGGAGCACTCAGGAGGCGATTGTGGTGAACCTTTCCGAGTAAATCCGGGCTTGACTAATTGTGGGCGGATATGGTCGTCTCTTACCTTTCGTGATCAGTCGGCCACACTTCCCGGGGGAAAAGCCAGTCATGCCGCGGCTGTCCTGTGTCCTGCTCGTCTGCGCGCTGGTCGCCGGCGTGCCCACGGCTGCGCACGCCGTACCGATGGCCGGGCGAACACCCGGGACGGCCGTACAGGCCGGCCCGGGTTCCGGAGTCGCCGGCGGTGGCCAGGGCAGGGGGAGCGGCGGTTCCGGCCTGGCGGTCAGCGGCCCGGAGGGCGGGAAGCCGACGATCGAGCCGGTGGCGCGGGTGCGGGTTCCCGCGGCGGCGCAGGCCGCGATGGCACGGCGGCCCTCGCCGGCGACCGAGGCCGGAGCCGGGCGGCCGGACGGCCCCGGCAAGCCGGCGGTCACGGTGCCCGCGGGGCCGGCGCTGGTCGACAAGGTGGTCGCGGAGGCCGAGAAGCGGATGGCGGGGCCGAGCCCGTCGTCCGAGCTCGTCCTGCCCGACGCCGAGGAGGGCGGGCTGAGCCTGCTGCCGGCCAAGAAGGGCCTCAAGCTTCCGTTCCCTGTCACGCCGGACCTCCCCGTGGTGCGGGACGGGGTGCCGCTGATGACGTTCAAGCTGTGCGCGGCCGGCGCGGACCTGCCTGCCGCGTGCTCGTCGGCACGTCCCGTGGGCACGCCCGTCCAGGCGGACGTCACCGGCGACGGCATGCCCGACCTGCTGGCCACGCTCGTCCCGCAGAAGGCGGAGGGCGACAGCGTCGGCATCGGCTTCGGCGTCGTCCAGCTCGGCGGGCCGGTCAAGGCGCAGGTGTGGGCCGAGTACGCCGTGGCCTCCGACAAGGTGGTGAAGGTCGGCTTCGACGGCTACCGCAGGGGGAGCACGCTTGCGGGCCGCGACTGGGGCTCCTTCACCGTCGACCTGAGCGCGCTCGCCAAGGGACGGATCGACGTGCGGGCGACCGTACGGCGTAGCGCTCCTGGATCCTCCGCCGCCACCATCGCGGGGCTGGAGGGCAAGGCGCTGCTCAGCCTGCGCCAGACACCCGCCACCGAGCGGTTCAGCGCGCACGCCAGGATCGACGGCGACACGAGCGCGCTGACCGCGACCGCCTCAGCGAACGCCGAGCTCGACGCGCTCGTGGTCGCGCAGCGGCGCAGGTTCACCCAGGTGACGGTGGACAAGATGGGCGCCGAGCTGACCGCCGAGCTGACCAGGCCAGGCGACGTCCACTTCACCAGCTCGAGTCCGATCGCCAGGGCCGGTTTCCACGACTACGTGTTCAGGGACGGCAAGCTGTCCAGGGCGGCGGGGCTGTCGATCACCAGGCTGCCCCGCGAGTTCCGCGCCACCGCCCGGGCCCAGGGGCTGTCGGTCAGCTCGGGCTCGCCCCGGGCCAAGGCGGCCGACCTGAGCTTCTACGACGCGACCAGGGACCAGACGGTCGTCAGCGCGCGGCTCACCGGACTCCCCGCGAAGATCGCGGTCGAGCACGACGCCGCCGCCAACACGATCGTCCACACCGCCAGCTCGGCGCTCGGCGGATTGACGCTGCTGCTCCAGCGCGGGCAGGGAGCGATCGCCAGCCCGCCGGGCAACCACGTCACCATGATCAAGGACGGCGCCCGGCTGGGGGTGTCGGGACGGCTGACCGGCGTGGCGGGCTTCGAGGTGAGGTACGGCGCCACGCCCCGCGTCAAGCTCGCCCTCGACGCGGGAGGCGGCCCGTTCACGGGCGCGGCCGACATCGACGGGACGCACCTGGCCAGGCTGGAGATCTCCAACACGCCCGCCAAGGTGTCGGCCGATCTGGACCCCGAGGCCCGCACGGCCGCCTACACCGCCAACGGGACCATCGAACGGCTGCGCGCCTCCTACGCCAACCCGAAGACGGGCCTGAGCGTGGACGGCAGCGTGCGCGGAGTGCGGGGGAGCGTGAAGGCGTCGTGGGCGCTCGGCCCCCGGACGACCGTGGACGTGACGACCCCCGTCAGGCTCGGCAGGATCGACCTGCACGCCGCCGCGGCGCAGGGAGTGGTGAGGGCCAGCGTGAAGGGGGTGCGCGGGCACCTCACGGCGGTCGCCGACACCGAGGGCAGGCGGCTCGGCTGGACCGCCGACGCGCCTGTCTCCTCCGTCGTGGCGTGGGCGAGGGCGGGGGAGCTGCGAGCCGCCTTCACCGCGACCGGCGTGCCCGCCCGCTGGGAGGCCACCTGGTCCGCGCCGGGCACCGCGACGGCCCCGAGCACCCCGCCGGGCACCGCGACCGCTCCCAGCACCTCGCCGGGCACCGCGACCGCCCCGAGCACCCCGCCGGGCACCGCGGGCCAGGCGGGGGCTGCAGTCGGGGGGGTGAGGTTCAGGGGGCTGTCGGGGCCCATCGGGTCGGCGACGATCGCGGTCGCCAACCACGAGGGCGCGACCGCCCCTGCGGGCCCGCACCTGGCCGCGCATTACGACGCCGCCACCGGAAGGTTCGACGCCGGCGTCCGCCTGGACGGCCTGCGCAAGGCCGACCTCACCCAGAACGAGACCGGCACGGGCTTCACGGCCGACGTGCAGGCCGCCCGCCGTCCCATCGCCGTGGACGCCGACCTGCGCACCGCCACGGGCGACGGCTTCGGCGCCAGGGCCGTCCTCGGCCCGGCACCCGGTCGCGTCGCGGTCTCCAGCGCCAACGGCCGGCTGACCTACGACGCCTCCGACGTCAACCTCACCGGCCAGGTCTGGCTCGGCAATGCGACGGCCGTCCCCGACGCGCCCCGCGTGAAGGGAGGGGTCTCGCTCGTCGACGGCGGCACCCCCGCCCGGCCGGGCGTCAGGGCGTTCGTCGACCTCAAGGGCCTGCCCGGCAAGGTGGACGTCGACCTGGCGGGCAAGACCTTCACCTTCTCCGGCTTCCGCCCCGCCGGCCGCAGGCTCGCCCTCTACCTCGACAGCCGCGTGCTCGCCCCCGTGCCGATCCGCGCCAGCGCCACCCTCACGGGACTGCCCTCCGCGATCACCAGCATGACCGTCGGCCCCTTCGGGGTGCAGGGGCAGTCCGTCACCGCCGCCTACAAGATCGAACCCGCGGCGACGCTCGGCACCCTGGACGTCCGCGCCGAGACCGGCGAGGGCAGGCTGCGCGGCCGCGTGGTCGTCGACCCCGTGCCCGCCGCCGTCTCGGTCACCGGCGTGTACGGCGGCCGCACCAGGATCCGCGTCCACAACTCGGCCAGGGTCGAGCGCCTGGAGGCGGCCGTGACCTCGGGCGAGGCGACCGGCCTGCTGCGCTTCACCGACGTCCCGTCCGTGTTCGGCGTCGACGCCGACTCCACCGCCTCCGCGCTGCGGCTGCCGAACCTCACCTACAAGGCGAACGCCGGCACCCTCGACGGGCTGCTGGCCGTACAGGCCGGGCTGATCGAGAAGGTCTACCAGCCGCCCCAGGGACGCGTGCTCGACACCTTCCTCGAGGTGGGCGACCTGGGCGCGGACACCACGGCCAGGCTCAACCCCGACCTGTCCGTCGACCTGGTGTCCAAGCCCGCCCCCACCCGGCTGCTGCGCGCCCGCACGGGGCTCGACCTGCAGCCGGTGGCGGCGCAGAGGGTCTCCTCACGCAAGGACGTGCCGTACGCGGGCGGGTTCCTCGCCTACCGGCTCGACGGGCAGTTCGGGCTCGGCCCCAGCAGGATCGACGACGTGACGATCGCCGTGCACAAGATGTCGTGGCTGCGGATCCGCCCTGGCAAGGTGCCGTTCGGCGCGTCGGCGCCGCCGGCCGTCGGGTTCGTCTCGCCGGGGTTCGAGGGCGGCTACGACCGGCTCGACCTGCGGGCGAGCGGGGTGGATCTGCGTCCCGACGTACGGCTGGACGTGAAGGTCACCAGGAGCGTCGGCGCGGACGTGTTCGACCAGCGGGTGCGGATGGGCAGGACCACGTCGCTCCGGTTGCGCCGCTACGACCAGCGGATGCGGCCCATCAGCTCCAAGCAGGCCGTCAAGGCGGGCAGCGTGCCGCTGGCCTGCGTGACCGTCGGCACCAAACCGGGTGTCGTGCCCGCCAGGCGGGGCAACGCGCTGACGCTGCGCGGCGCGGACGGCCCGCAGATGGTCTCGCTGCTCGATCCCGGAGGGCAGGCGCCCGGTTACGCGATCGACCTGCTGACGCACTTCATGTCGCCCTTCCCCGGGGCGGAGTGGAAGGTCTCCTCGGTCGAGGCAGGGCGCTGCGACCAGTGATCAGTCCGGCCGCCTCCGCCCGGGTCTGCAGGGCGGTGACGATCTGCGCCATGCTCGGCCCGCTGCCACCGCCGGAACAGCGCAGACACCGCCCGCCAGGAGCCGTAGCGGTCCCGGGACGTCCCGCCAGGGCGCACCGACCCGCACCCGCCACCCGATCCCGTCGATGAGCTGCCGTTTCGTCCACGCCGACGACCGACCCGATCGCGTGGGCACAGACAACAGTGGTCAGGTCAAGCCGCCTCGTCACCGCTAGGGTGGCCGCGAGGTCTCCGGTGTTCGGCTCTCCTTGATCCATGAACCCTCTGCCGGAGACCTCACTTGCTTCACGATCACGACACGCCCGTCACACTGGGCTTCGCGGCAGACCCCAGGTACCTGATGCCGAGGCGTGACCGATGAGCATCAGAGTGGGTTGAGGCGGGCCTTGAGCAGGCAGAACTCATTGCCTTCTGGGTCGGCCAGGACATGCCACTGCTCCTGGCCTGTCTGACCGATGTCGGCCGGGCGAGCACCGAGCTTCAGAAGGCGTTCGAGCTCGGCGTCCTGATCGCGGTCGGTGGCGTTGACATCGATGTGCAGCCGGGACTTCCCCTTCTCCGGCTCATCCCTGCGACTGAGGATGATCGTCGGCTGCGGACCGCCGAACCCTTCGCGCGGCCCGATCTCCATCGAGCCGTCGTCCATGCGATCGAGCACGACGAAGTCCAGAACCTCGCACCAGAACCGCGCCAGCACCTCAGGGTCGCGGCAACCGAGCACGAGCTCACTGATACGACATGCCATAAACGAAACCTACTCTCCGCCGGTGAACTGCAGGGGAGGCCACACGCGAACCTCATGGCTCCCAGCAGCGAAAACAATCCCGCGACCGTACCAAACGAGGCCGGCACGGGCGAAATGATTTCAGGGCCGCCCTGTCCGGGCAGCTGGGCAAGGCCGTTGGCCATGCAGCCGGGAAGCTGACCAAGAGACACGACCAGCCGTACTCGGCCTGCGGGGGCGCCCTGCGCCGCGGCGTCCCCGCGGCGTCAAGTGGCTGTCAAGCGGTGTATGCCCAGGTGAAAGCGGGTGGGCGTAGACAGGAGGCGGTTGCGCGAACCCGCCCGAAAGGACCACTCCGATGGCTCGCTCATTTCTGGCCCTCGCCGCGGCCGCCATGGCCGCGGGCGCCGTCCTCGCCGCACCCGGTGCCGCGCAGGCCGCGACCGCCAGGGCGTGCGACGTCCATCTCGTGGCACCGCACGGCAGCCTCATCGGCGGTCTGTGGCGCTCCAGCGGCGCCGCGAACAGCGTCTACGGCTGCCCCGCCACCCAGGAGTTCGGCTTCCCCGAGACGCTGGGATCGTGGCAGCGCTTCGAGAACGGCAAGATCGTCTGGTCGCCGAACGTGGGGGACACCGCCCTGCTGCGCGTGTTCGAGAAGGACGGGAAGATGTTCTTCGAGTGGGACGACATGGGCCGGGAATGGGACTTCTTCAACGTCCGCTGGAGCCTTGACGCCGAGCTCGGCAACAAGAGCACGGACGTGCGGGTCAAGCGTGTGACAGGGCGGAGCGGCCGGTTCTCGGTCACCACGGGTCCCGCCGAGGACCTCGGCGGCGCCTCGAGCCGTGGCAGGCCGGCCGAGACGTGGCGCTTCGCCGTCCAGGGCTGCGACGCGGGCGCGCAGGGCTCCGAGTGCGGCCCGTGGAGCATCGCCAACGTCTATGCCCGCTAGCGAGGGCGGGCGGCGGCCGGGAGCCGCGCATGGGCCCGTCGACCATGCCGCCCCCTGGAGATGGCGGCAGCCGGATCACGCCGACGTGGACGCCGGATCCCGTCTCCACAGCAGGACGACAGCCGCAAGCCCGGCAAGGCAGGGCAGCAGCCCCGTCAGGCCGATGAAGGCGGGCACGATCGTGCGGCCGTACTCCTCCGCGAAGAGGTTCACGAGAGCGGCGCATCCGGCGAGGGCGAGAACGATCGTCGCGGCGACCCGTGCCCACCGCCTCCTCCGCCTGACGGCGACGATCAGCCACCACCACGAGAGGACTCCCAGCGCTCCGGTGACCAGCAGGTAGGTCAGCAGGACGGTGGCGGTCGAGTCCACCTGGTCCGGCTGAAGGTAGGCGGAATAGACGTCACGGACGTGGCTCGACAGGGTGTCGCCGATCGCCAGGTCCGCGAGGGGGACGAGCATGGCGATCAGGGTGAGCGCCAGTCCGACGTACATGATCACGACTGTCCGCCGGGTGGATGGGGGCAGCGCCGGTTTCGTGGTGAGAGTCGGCATCGTTTCTCCTCAACATGCAGTGCACACGAATGAGCGGAAACGTAACCGGCGGAGCCGCGCTAGAGCTTGAAGAAATGGGACATCGCGCGGCGGCCGGGGGAGGCGGGCCGCAGCGATGCCGCGAACTCGCCGGGCGAACACTGCACGAGAGCCCTGAACTCGCGGCTGAGATGCGCCTGGTCGGAGTATCCCGCGTCGGAGGCGACGTCGCTGAACGCCCTGCCGCGGTCCTCCAGCAGAGCCAGCGCGCGTTCGAAGCGGAGGATCCGTCCCACGGTCTTGGGTGGCAACCCGATCTGCTCGTGGAATCTCCTGACCAGGTGGCGCCTGCTCCATCCGAGCTGCTCGGCGAGAGCGCCGATCCTGATCACGCCGGACGTGGCGCGAAGCCGCCGCCACGCCCATTCCACGGCGGGGTCGGCCTGCGGGCCCGAGGAGATGAGCCCGGCGAGGGCTGTGCCGAGGGCCTCGAAACGAAGAGGCCAGCTCGGCGCCTCCGCCAGCCGCTCGACCAGGAGGGAGCCTGTCCGGCCGAGCAGCGCCTCCAGGTCCAGGAACGCGTTGCTGATCTCGTGCATCGGCACGCCGAAGATCGAATAAGCCTCCAGCGGGCTCAGCCATATCTGAACGCCGTGCTGCGACCCGCCGATCCCGGTCACCGCCGGGCGGTCGTGCAGGCCGGCGACGAGGGAGGTGAGAGTCGTACCCGAGCCTTCCATGGGGGAGCGGAGGACCTCCACCGGGTCGCCGAACGCCAGGACGACGACCACCACGCTGGACGGGATCTCCCGGCGGAGCACCGTCGTGGCCAGGCGCTCCCGGTAACCTGCGCAGTCGACGAGACGGCCGGCGAGCGGTCCGCCGGGCCGGAGGCAGACGACCTCGTCCGTGCCGGAGGGCAGCAGTGGCACGGCCATCAGGAGTGCCGGTCTCCGGCGGTCTCGTGGATCGTCCTGCCGCTTCCACGCGCGGACACGCCCACGGTGAGGCCCGTCGCGATGGCCTCAGGGCACCACCCACGGTTCCTGATCGTCCTGTTGTTCCTGGCAACCAGGCCCGCGGCGGCCCGCTTGGCGCCGGCGATGGCGAGCCGGGTCCTGACCCGCGAGGGGGACGGGACGGCGGGGGAGACCGTCGCGGGGGAGGCGGGAGGCCGAGACGGAGCGGTGGGCATGGCGAGGGGCGGCAGCGGCCCGCGGCCGGCCGGGCTTCCTGCCAGGACGGCGATGAGCGGTGCCTGTCGCACGATGCGCACCCTTTCGATGGATCCCCGGTAGCCGGGACCCTAGACGATGGACGGCCCCGCCGCGCGGCGGCGGCTCGCCGGCGACGCGCGTTCGACCAGGTCGCGCGCGCCGCCGTTCGTGCCGCAGTGCCGCGTGCGCGGGACGCGCCGAAGGCCGGCGAGCCGCATGTGTGCGGGCCGGCGAGGAATGATCAGCCGGCCAGGTCCAGCACCAGGGTCGACACGACCAGCACGAGGAAGCCGATCGCCAGGCCGAACTGCGGCGAGTAGTCGCGCGCGAGCAGGTGCGTGTGGACGGCGCAGGTGAAGAACAGGACGAGGCCGACGGCGGCGGCGGTCCCGATCAGCGGCACGCCGGCGAGGCCGAGCAGCAGCCCGAGCGCGCCCAGCGTCTTCAGGGTGCCGATCGGGAAGGTCAGCCAGGACCGCGGGACGCCCGCCTTGGCCATACCCGGGATGATCGGCTGGAAGTGGAGGAGGGCGGCGACACCCGAGAAGGTGGTGGCGGCGATGGCCAAGACGGTGACGATGACGTGGGCGGTCATGGCGAGAGCTCCGATTCCCTGGGGCGGATCCGTACGTGCAGGACCAAAGAGGGCTACGGAGCCGCATGTGTGACATCCGGGCCGCGGGGCCGTACACATCCGGGCCGCGGGGCCGGACCTTGCCGGAGCCTCGAAAAGTTGGGGGGTGAGGCTCATAAGCGTTCACGTTCGTTGGGGTGGCGCGCTCGGATCGTCAGCATTCCTACATCCCCACCCCCCGAGGAGCACACCCCCATGTGGATTGGTAAAGCGCTGCTCGTCGGCGCGCTGCTGACGACCGCGGCCGCCCCTGTCACACCCGCCCAGGACACCACGCTGCGCGTGAAGATGTCGGGGTCGGGCGTCGACACCCTCAACCCCTTCCTCGCCTTCTTCAACGGCGCGCTCGACATCTTCGGAACGATCTACCCCTCGCTCAACTCCCTCGACGAGAACGGCAAGCCGGGCCCCTACCTGGCGACCGAGTGGACGCAGGGTCCCGACCAGCTCACCTGGACCTTCAAGCTGCGCGAAGGGCTGAAGTGGAGCGACGGGCGGCCGATCACCGCCGAGGACGCCGCCTGGACGCTCGAGCTCATCAGGACCGACTCCGTGGCGGGCACCGCCAACGGGTCGCTGGTCAGCAACTTCGAGCGGGTCACCGCCCCCGATCCCACGACACTCGTGATCAAGACGAAGAAGCCGCAGGCGAACGTGATGTACGTCAGCATCCCGATCAGCGGCATCCCCATCGTGCCCAAGCACGTCTGGGAGCCGCACGTGAAGGAGCTGAAGGACTACAAGAACGACGCCTTCCCCGTCGTCGGCTACGGCCCGTGGACGCTGACCGACCACCGGCCCGAGCAGTACGCCAGGTTCGACGCCAACAAGGGTTTCGTGCTCGGCGCCCCCGGCTTCGACCACCTCGTCCAGCAGAGCTTCAAGGAGTCGGACGCGGCGGTGGCGGCGCTGCGCAGCGGCCAGCTCGACTACATCAACGGCGTCAACCCGACCCAGTTCACCGCGCTCAAGGCCGACTCCTCGCTGCTGGCCGTCCAGGAAGTGGGCAACGGGTGGACGGGTATCGAGCTGAACCCCGGCGCCAGGACCCGCAGCGGCAAGCCCATCGGCACCGGGCACCCGGCGCTGCGCGAGCAGGTGGTGCGTGACGCGATCGCGCTGGCCATCGACAAGCCCACGCTGGTCACCAAGGTCATCAACGGGCTCGGGCAGCTCGGGCACGGCTACTTGCCGCCCGCGTGGCCGCAGTGGAGCTGGAAGCCCGCGCCGGAGGAGGAGCACGTCTTCGACCCCGCCAAGGCCAACCAGCTCCTCGACGCGGCGGGCTACACCAAGGGCGCCGACGGGGTCAGGGTCGACCCGAAGAGCGGCAAGCCGCTGGCCTTCAGACTCGGCACGCACTCCGACGACTCGGCCGACGCGGCCATCTCCACCTACCTCGTCGGCTGGCTGGAGGCGATCGGCGTCAAGCTGACGATCCAGCCGCTCAGCATGAGCGCGCTCAACAGCGACCTGGCCAAGGGCGACTGGGACATCCTCATGGACGGCTGGACCACCGGGCCCGACCCCACCTACCTGCTCGGCATCCAGACCTGCGCCACCCTGCCGAAGGACGACGGCACCGGCGGAAACACCGAGGCGTACTACTGCGACAAGGACTACGACGCGCTGTTCGAGCGGCAGCTCACGACGGCCGACCCCGCCGAGCGCGCGACGATCGTCGCCGAGATGCAGCGCACGCTGTACAAGGCGAACGTCGACCAGATCCTCTACTACGCCAACACCCTCGACGTGGCCCGCACCGACACCGTGAAGGGCATCGTCACCGGCACACCGAACGCCGACGGCCTGCACCCTGCGCAGACCGCCTTCTGGAGCTACCTGAAGGCCGCCCCGCCCACCGCGACGAAGGCGGGCGCCCCGGGTGGCAGCGGCGGCGGCACGGCGGTGTGGCTCGGGCTGGGCGCGCTGGTGATCGTCGCCGTCGGCGGGACACTGGTGCTGCGCCGCAGGAAGACGGCGGGCGACCGTGAGTAGTGCCTCGACCGGTACGGCGGTGCGCGGCTTCGGCCGCCACCTCGCCGAGAAGCTGGCCGCCGCCGTGGTCAGCTTCTTCGTCACACTCGTCATCGGCTTCGTCATCTTCAGCCTCATGCCGGCCGATCCGGTCAGGACCCTCACCAGGGGCCGGCCCACCAGCGAGGCCCAGCTCGCCCAGCTCAGGCTCCAGCTCGGCCTCGACGACCCGCTCTGGCAGCGCTTCCTCACCTTCGTCGGCGACACCCTGCGTGGCGAGCTCGGCTACTCCTGGCAGTTCCAGCAGCAGGTCTCCACCCTGGTCGCCGAACGGCTCGGCCCGACGCTGCTGCTCATGGGCACCTCCGCGGCCGTCTCGGTCGCGCTGGGGCTGTGGCTGGGCATGCGCAGCGGCTGGCGGCAGGGCAGCGTTTTCGACCGGATCACCTCGGGCGCGTCGCTGACCCTGTGGTCGGTGCCGACGTTCTGGCTCGGCATGATCCTGCTCGTCGCCTTCAGCATCCCAGGGCTCCTGCCCGCGGGCGGCATGAGCGACCCCTCGCTGCCCACCACCGACGTGCTCGACGTGGCCCGCCACCTGGTCCTGCCCTGCCTCACCATGGTCCTGGTGATCTTCGCGCAGTACGTGACGGTCATGCGGTCCTCGATCATCGACGAGCGGGGCGCGGCCTACCTGCTCACCGCCCGTGCCAAGGGCCTCACCGACGCCGACGTACGGCGCAGGCACGCCGCGCCCAACGCCCTGCTGCCCTCGGTCACCATGATCTTCATGCACCTCGGCACGCTGGTCAGCGGCGCGATCACCGTCGAGGCCGTCTACTCATGGCCCGGGCTCGGCTACCTCACCTACCAGGCACTCAAGATCCCCGACCTGCCCCTGCTCCAGGGCACGTTCATCATCTTCAGCGCGAGCGTGATCATCATGAACCTGCTGGCGGACCTCGCCTACCGCTTCCTCGACCCCAGGGTGCGTGCCCAGTGAGGTCGCTGCTCTGGGGCGTCGGGGTGCTCGCCGCCTTCGCGGTGCTCGCTCTCACCGCCCCCCTCTACATCGGCGACGCCGACCTCAACGTCGTCAAGGTCACGGGCCCCCAGCTGTCGCCGCCCGTCGCCGGCTACCCTCTCGGCACCGACCAGGCGGGCCGCTCGGTGCTGCTGCTGGTCATCTGGGGCGCGCGGGAGTCGCTGGCCATCGGCCTGATCGCCACCGCTCTCACCGTGGTGCTCGGCAGCGCCGTCGGCCTGCTTGCCGGGCACTACCAGGGCGCGCTCGGCAAGGCGCTCATGCACGTCACCGACTGGTTCATCGCGCTGCCCAGCCTGCCGCTGGCCATCTCGCTGTCGGCGGTGCTCGGCCAGGGGGCGGCCTCCATCACGATCGCGATCGCCGTCACCTCGTGGACGGCCACCGCCCGCCTGGTCCGCGCCCAGACCCTCGCCGTGGAGGCCAGGCCGTTCATCGAACGGGCCAGGGTCCTCGGCGCGGGCAACGCCCAGGTGATGCTGCGCCACGTGCTGCCCAACGTCCTGCCGCTGATCCTCGTCTCCAGCACGCTGACCGTGGCCTCGGCGATCCTGTCGGAGGCGACGCTGACCTTCCTCGGCCTCGGCGACCCGACCAGTGTGACCTGGGGCTCGATGCTCCAGGCCGCCTTCTCGGGCGGGGCGGTCACCGCGGGCGCGTGGTGGTACCTGCTGCCACCCGGGGTCGCGATCCTCATAGTCGTGCTCGGCTTCACGCTCACCGGGCGGGCCGTCGAGCACCTGCTCGACCCCAGAAGGGCCGCCCATGCTTGAGGTGCGCGATCTGAACGTCAGCTACGGACCCGCCCAGGCCGTCAGAGGGGTGAGCTTCGAGCTGGACCGCGGACAGACACTCGGCGTCGCGGGCGAGTCGGGGTGCGGCAAGTCGACGATGGCGCTCAGCCTGCTGCGGCTGCTGCCCGACACCGCCCACGTCACGGGGCGGGTGCTGTTCGAGGGGGAGGACCTGCTCACCGCGCGGTGGGCGAGGCTGCGCGCCGTCCGGTGGAACGCCGCCTCGGTGGTGTTCCAGGGCGCGATGAGCGCGCTCAACCCGGTCCGCACGGTCGGCGACCAGATCTGCGAGCCGATCCTGCTGCACGAAAGGGTGAGCGTGAAGGCCGCGCGCAGGCGGGCCGCCGAGCTGCTCGACGCGGTCGGCGTGCCCGCGCGAAGGGCGCGCGACTACCCGCACGAGTTCTCAGGCGGCCAGCGGCAGCGCATAATGATCGCGATGGCGCTCGCCTGCCGGCCCGACCTGATCGTCGCCGACGAGCCGACGACCGCGCTCGACGTGATGGTGCAGGCCCAGATCCTGCGGCTACTCGGCGACCTGGTCCGCGAGTCGGGCATCGGCGTCATCATGATCAGCCACGATCTCGCGGTGCTGGCCCAGATGTGCGAGCGGCTCGCGGTCATGTACGCAGGGCGGATCGTCGAGACGGGCCCGGCGCGGGAGCTGATCGCCGACCCCCGTCATCCCTACACCAGGGCGCTGGCCAGGGCCTTTCCCACCATCGGCGACCCCGCGTCCAGGCTGGCTCCCGAAGGGCTGCCCGGTGACCCCCCGAGGATCGCCGACCTGGGCGGCGGCTGCGCCTTCGCGCCCAGGTGCGCGTCGGCCGACGCCGCGTGCCGTACCCGATCGGTGGAGCTGTGGCCGAGCGGCCGGGACCGCGCGGCCGCCTGCCTGCGCGTGCTGGAAGGAGAGGCGTCATGACGCCGGTGCTGGAGGCGCGCGGGCTGGAGATCGCCTACGGAAACGCGCGCGCGGTCGACGGAGTCGATCTCGAGGTACGGCAGGGCGAGATCGTCGCGCTCGTCGGCGAGTCGGGCTGCGGCAAGTCCAGCCTGGCCAGAGCGCTCGTCGGCCTGGTCAGGCCCACCCGAGGCGAGATCCGCCACCTGGGCACACCGCTGGACTACCGGCGGCTGAAGGAGTACCGCCGCCACGTCCAGCTCATCCTGCAGGACCCCGGCGGGGCGCTGAATCCCCGCCAGACCGTGCACGCCGCCGTCGCCGAGGGGCCGCGCCTGCACGGGCTGAAGGGTGACAGGGTGACCTCCGCGCTGGCCAGAGCGGGGCTGCGGCCACCCGAGGACTACCTTAGGCGCTACCCGCACGAACTGTCGGGCGGGCAGCAACAGCGCGTCGTCATCGCGGGGGCGCTCGCCCTCGAACCGTCGGTGATCGTCGCCGACGAGCCCGTCGCCTCGCTCGACGCCTCGGTCAGAGGCGAGATACTCAAGCTCATCCTCGGGCTGAGGGACGAGCTCGGGATGTCGGCCCTGGTCGTCAGCCATGATCTGGGTCTGGCCTGGAACATCGCCGACAGGGTCGCGGTGATGTACCTCGGCAGGATCGTCGAGACGGGAACCGTGGAGGAGGTGCTCATCAGGCCGCGCCACCCCTACACCAGGGCCATGCTCGCCGCCGCGTCGGGCACGGCGACGCCCCTGCAGGGCGAGCCTCCCGACCCCGCCCGCATCCCGCCCGGCTGCAGGTTCCACCCCCGCTGTGCCAGCCGTACCGACGAGTGCGGTTCGATCGACCCGCCCGTGCGGGCGGGAGTCGCCTGTCATCTCGCGTCCCTGCATCTCACACCCTTGGAGGAGATTTCGTGATCCGTCCGCCTGCTCTGCGACCCGGCGACCGCGTGGCGGTGATCGCCGCGAGCGGCCCGCCCAACCAGGACAACCTCGACCGAGGGCTGCGCGCCATGGAAGCGGTCGGCCTCAAGCCCGAGGTCTTCAGCGCCGCGCGCATGGGCGGCACCGAGTACGACTACCTGGCCGGCGACGACGTCACCCGCGCCACCGAGCTGACCGGCGCCCTGGCCGACCCGTCCTTCGCCGCCGTCTTCTGCGCGTGCGGCGGGTACGGCATGCAGCGCACGCTCGAACTCGTCGACTGGTCGCGCGTCCCCGCCGACCGGCCGAAGGTCGTGGTGGGCTACTCCGACGTCACCGCGCTGCTGGAGGCGCTCGCCGTCAAGCTGGGCTGGGTGTCGCTGTTCGGCCCCATGGTCGCCTGCGACGGCTTCTACCAGGGTCCGGGACAGTACGACTTCGACCAGCTCATGAAGCTGCTGTTCACCCCCGAAGACGTGCGTGAACTGACTTTTCCGGACTTCAGGACCGTCGTGCCGGGCGTCGCCGAGGGGCACACGCTCGGCGGCACCGCGACCCTGCTGGCCGCCTCCCTCGGCACCGACACCAGCCTTCCCGCCCGCGACGCCATCCTCTTCCTCGAAGACGTCGACGAGGAGCTGTTCCGCCTCGACCGCTACATCACGCAGCTGCGCCGCGCCACCTACAGCGACGGCGTGGCGGGCATCCTGCTGGGCACCTTCACCGACTGCGGTGACCCGCGCGACGTGGAACGCATGCTGGTCGAGCGCCTCGGCGACCTCGGCGTCCCGGTCATGGCCGGCGCCGACATCGGGCACGGCATCGCCATGCAGACCTACCCGATCGGCGTGCGGGCCCGCCTGGACACCGAGCGCGGCACCCTGACCTTCCTGGAGCCCGTGCTCACCCCGCCCGCCGACCACGACGAGGCGGGCGGCGCCCAGCCCTGAGAAACCCCGCCGAGCCCCCGCCCGGGCCCTCGGCTCAAAGGCCCCGCCCGGGCCGCCGGCCGAGCCCACGCAGGGCGCCTCAGCCCCGAGGCGCCCTGCGGACCAGGGACGGCAGCAGCTCGCCCAGACCCTTGGCGGTCATCGGCTCGGCGGGCAGCAGCGCGAACCCGCTGGCGGCCGACAGGTCCTCCGCGAGCGCGGGGTCGGCCAGCACGCCGCCCGCGGGGGCCAGCGAGGTGAGCCTGCTGGCCAGGTTGACGGTCGTGCCGAACACGTCGCCCATCCGGCTGATCACCGGCCCCATGGCCAGGCCCACCCGCAGGTCGGGCATCGCCTTGTCGGGGGCGTGCACCTCGACCAGGCGCAGCGCGATCTCGGCCCCGACCCTGGCCAGGTCGGCGACGAACAGCACCGAGTCGCCGAGCGTCTTGACCACCCGGCCGCCCGAGGAGGTGACGACGTCGGCCGAGCGGCCCTCGAACCGCTCCACCAGCCCCGCCAGCTCCCTCTCCGCGATCTGGCGGCTGAGCCTGGTGAAGCCGACCATGTCGGCGAAGCCGACGGCCAGCCGTACCGTGCCGACCTCCTGGTCCACGATGCGGCCGGCGGCGGAGGCGAGCTGCCGCCGCCAGGTGTAGACCAGCAACTGCTCCAGCGAGGGGACCACCCGGTCGGCCCTGGCCCGCCACGCCGCCGGCCGCTGCGCCAGCGGCACGCCCGCCAGGTCGAGCGTCTCCGCTCCCAGTTCGGCCTGAGACTCGGCCAGGCTCGCCGTGGCCCTGCCCAGCGCCCTGGTCACCAGGAGCATGTGCTCCTCGTCGTAGGAGCCGTCGCCGACCAGGCTGACCAGCGTCTTCAGCGCGTCGACGTCGGCCTCCGTGAACACCACCGCGTCGTCGGCGACGTTCGCGAACCCCAGCGCGCGCCAGTAGCGCCGCGCGCGGTAGACCGGCACCCCGGCCATCGCGGCGACCTGATGGCTGGTGTACCGCCTGGGCTGGCGGAGGAAGGCCTCTGCCAGCAGGTCGATATGCGGATCCTCGACCGTCATGGGGACATTGCACCACACACCTGGCGTAGTTAGCGTTCAACACCATGAGGTCTTATGCCGTGCAGCTCTACACCCTCCGAGACCAGCTGGCCGCCGACCCCTCCGCCACCCTCACCAGACTCGCCTCCCTCGGCTACGAGGCGGTCGAGCCGTTCAACCTCATCCCCGTCGAAGGGTTCGAGATCCACTCCGCGCACGCCCCGCTGCTCGGCCCCGACAGGGAGGAGTACCTGAAGATCGCCGGCACGCTCATCGTGCCCATGGTCGACCCTGCGGAGTTCACCACGACGGAAGGCGTCCGGCGCACCGCGGACGCGCTGAACGCCGCGGTCGCGTGGGGCAAGGAGCACGGCGTGCGCGTGGGCTACCACAACCACCACTGGGAACTGGCCTCGCACGTCGGCGGGCGGCCCGCGCTCGAGGCCCTGGCCGACCTGCTCGACCCCGGCGTGCTGCTCGAAGTGGACGTCTACTGGGCCGCGTTCGGCGGAGCCGACGTGCCCGCGTTGCTCGGCAGACTGGGGGAGCGGGTGAGGTTCCTGCACGTCAAGGACGGCCCCGCCAACCTGACCGACCCGATGACCGCCGTGGGCTCGGGCACGCTGCCCATCCCCGACATCCTCGCCGCCGCGCCGCAGGCCATGCGCGTGGTCGAGCTCGACAGGTGCGCCACCGACATCTTCGACGCGCTCGCCGACTCCCTCGCCTACCTGCGCGAGGTGGACCGGTGACCGGAGTCGCGATCGTCGGTTGCGGCAACATCAGCCAGCAGTACCTCACCAACCTCACCGCCATGCCCGACCTGCGCGTGGTCGCCTGCGCGGACCTCGAGGTGGACAGGGCCAGAGCCGTCGCCAAGGAGTACGGCGTGCCCGTCGCGGGCGACGTCTCCCACGTCGTCAACCACCCCGACGTCGAGATCGTCGTCAACCTGACGGTGCCCGTCGCGCACGCCTCCGTCGCGATGGAGGCGATCGGCGCCGGGCGGCACGTCTACAACGAGAAGCCGCTGACGCTGGACCCCGCCTCGGGCCGGGAGCTGCTGGCCGCCGCAGGGCGAGCCGGTGTCAGAGTGGGCTGCGCGCCCGACACCTTCCTCGGCGCGGGCCTGCAGACCGTCGCCCGCGCGCTCGCCGCGGGCGAGATCGGCCGGCCGCTGTCGGCGATCACGCTCCTGCAGGGCCCTGGACCCGAGCGATGGCACCCCAGCCCCGAGTTCTTCTTCAAGCCGGGCGCTGGGCCGCTGTTCGACATGGGCCCCTACTACCTGACGGCGCTCGCCGTCCTGCTCGGGCCCGTCACGAGGGTGGCGGCCAACGGCAGCAGGGCGCACGCCAGGCGGACGATCGGCGCGGGCCCGCTGGCCGGCACCGTCTTCGACGTCGAGGTGCTCACTCACGTCAGCGCGCTGCTGGAGTTCGCGGGAGGACAGCGGGCGACGAGCGTGTTCTCCTTCGACTCGCCACTGGCGCGCGGCGACTTCCTCGAGCTCACCGGCACCGAGGCCACCCTGGCCGCGCCCAACCCGAACAACTTCACAGGACCCGTGCGGCTGCGCCGTACGGGGGCTCCCGACTGGACGGACCTGCCGGTGACGGGCACCACCGCGGGGCGCGGCATCGGCGTGCTGGAGATGGCCCGCGCCATGGCGGCGGGGCGGCCGCACCGCGCGTCGGGCGAGCTGGCGCTGCACGTGGTGGAGGTGATGACGGCGATACTCCAGTCGGCCGACGAGGCGCGCTTCGTCGACGTCACCTCGACGTTCGCCCCTCCCGAGGTGTGGGAGGACCATCCGGCCGACTGAGCGCCGGCCTGCGGGACACCGGCGATCCCGGCCCGTCCCGCAGGCCGGACCATCCCCGCGATCCGCCCCGGCACACCGGTCGCCAGGCGCTTCTGTCGGTGGCGGGTGGCATCATCCCTTCGTGACCACCTCGCCGCTCGTCTCCGACCCGGCCGCCTTCTGGGATCGTGCCGCCGCCTCCTTCGACGAGGAGCCCGATCACGGCCTGCGCGAGCCGTCCGTGCGCGAGGCGTGGCGGGCCCGGCTGATGTCCTGGCTGCCCGACCCGCCCGCCCGCGTGCTCGACGTCGGCTGCGGCACGGGATCCCTGGCGCTGCTGCTGGCCGAGGAGGGCCACACGGTCACCGGCGTCGACCTGTCACCCCGCATGGCCGAGCTGGCCAGAAGGAAGCTGGCGGGCCGGTCCGCCGAGGTGATCGTCGGCGACGCGGCCGACCCGCCCGTGGGCGAGAGCCGGTTCGACGTGCTGCTCTGCCGCCACGTGGTGTGGAACCTGGCCGATCCGCACGCCGCGCTGCGCCGCTGGCGCGACCTGGTACGGCGAGGCGGCAGGCTCGTGCTGGTCGAGGGCCGCTGGGGGACGGGCACCGCCGAGGGGATCCCGTGGGCGGGCGGCGTCAGGGCGCTCACGCTGTCGCAGGCGGTGCGCGACCTGGTCACCGAGCTGCGCGTGGAGCCATTGACCGATCCGCTGCTGTGGGGCAAGGAGATCGACGACGAGCGCTACGCCCTGATCGCGACCGTGTGAGCCGCTGAACGACGCAATGGCGTGGTTGCGGCGCGGTGGGACGGGTGAGGTCGGCTCACGGCGGGCCCTGGTAGCCGGGCGGTGGCTGGTCACCGGTGTAGTCCCGCAGCGGGCGGTCGGCGAGGAAGGCGCGGACGGCCGCCAGGTAGGCCGCCGGCTGGTCACGGTAGGCGTCGTGTCCCGCCCCTGGGAGGTAGACGAGCCTGGCGCGGGCCAGGGCGTGCAGGTAGCCGGTCGCCGACGACCAGCTCTGGTGGTCGCACGCGCCCTTGATGACCAGGACGGGGACGGCCTTGCCGGTGATGCCCTGCCGTACCCACGCGGGGGTGGGCCGGTCGGCGAGGGTGGCGTAGGCGCCGACGGAGGCATCCCTGGCGGCCGTTCGCCCGGCGGAGGCGCAGCGCCGGGGCGGGGCCAAGAGGCGGGGGTAGCCGGCGAAGCGGGTGTCGAGCTCGCGGTCGCCGACGACGGCGTGGGCGGTGGCCGGGTTCACCCGGGCGAGCGTGTACGCGGCCAGGACACGAGGGTGCAGCAGGGTCAGGGCCAGGTCGCGGTCGCGCGCGAGGTCCAGGCGGGCGAGCGTCACACCGGCGGGGGCGGGCGCGAGGTCGGCGGGCGAGGACAGCACGAGCTTGGCGACGCGCTCGGGGTGGCGGGCCAGGTAGCCGGCGGCCAGGCGCGCCCCGGAGGAGTGGCCTACCAGGACGAGCCGCTCGGCCTTCAGGTGTGCGCGGATCGCCTCCAGATCCTCGACATCCCTGGTCAGGCCGTATCCGCGGGGATCGGGCAGCCGTGCGGAGCGGCCCGCGCCGAGCTGGTCGTAGACGTAGACGGCATGCCCTTCGGCGGCCAGCGCGCCGAAGAACCGGGCGTCGCCGCCCAGGTCGGACAGGCCCGGGCCGCCGTGGAGGAACACCACCGGAGGTACGGCGCGCGGCCGCTTCGGGACCGTGGCCACGTAGGCGAGCGTGGAGCCGGTCGGAAGGGTCCAGGTCCGCTGACCCGCGACCGGCGCGGGCGCGGCGGCGGGGTCGAGTGGATGCAGGGTGGCGGTGGCGACCTGCCAGACGACCACGCTCTCGACGCCGAGGATCGCCAGCGCGCGCGACCACCGGGGGAGTCTGGCGGCTGGACGGGGGAGCAGCAGGAGCAGGCCGAGGAACAGGATCGCGGCGAAGGCGGCCAGCGCGGCGCCGAGCAGGACGGTGGGAGAGGCGGCCACGGTGGACAGGCCCGCCAGCGTGGCCAGGGCGAGCACGGGGGCGAGCACGATGACGCCGGCACCGGCCAGCGCGCGGCCCAGCACGCGCAGGCCGCGCCTGACGGGACGACGCCACCCGGGCAACGGCACAGGCCCGAAGCTACTGGAAGATCGTCGAAGGTGGCCAGGCCTCTCGCCTCACCCCCGTGCGGGCGGCGGTGTCAGAGAAGGGTGCCGCCGACGACGTCGAACGAGGCCAGCGCGCGCTCCAGCCGCGCCAGCGTGTCCGGGTGGAGCGTGATGTCGGCGGCCTCCAGGTTCTCGGTGATGTGCGCGGGCGTCCTGCTGCCGGGGATGGGGACGACATGCGCGTCCTGGTGCAGCAGCCACGCCAGCGCGAGCTGGGCGGGGGTGATGCCGAGCTCGGTGGCCAGCAGCCTGATCGGCGCGTACCTGTCGTTGTTCTTCGCGAGGTTCTCGGCGTCGAACCGTGGCGCGTTGTGCCGGAAGTCGCCCTCCTCCAGCTTCGAGACGTCACCGGTGAGGAAGCCGGAGCCCAGCGGGCTCCACGCCACCACGCCGACGCCGAGCTCCCGTGCCGTCGCCAGCAGATCGGGCTCGATCGGGCGCCACATCGACCACTCCACCTGCACCGCCGCGATCGGCAGCACGCCGTGTGCCCCGCGCAACTGCTCGGCCGTCACGTTGGACAGGCCCGCGTGCCGTACCAGACCGGCCTCCACCAGGTCGGCGACCGCGCCCATGGTGTCCTCGACGGGCACCCCTGGGTCCGGGTAGTGCAGGTAGTACAGGTCGATCACGTCGGTGTCCAGGTTGCGCAGGCTGCGCTCGGCGTAGCCGCGCACCAAGGAGGGGTCGGCGTTGCCGCGCAGCTCGCCGAACGCGTAGCCGACGGGGATGGCGCGGGAGCCCACCCCCGAGGGCACGGCCAGACCGAACTTGGTCGCCACCACGACCTCCTCCCGCCTGCCCTTGATCGCCCTGCCGACGAGGCGCTCGTTGTGCCCGTCGGGCCCGTAGGCGTCGCTGGTGTCGATGTGGGTGCCCCCGTGGTCGAGCACGTGGCGCAGCGCGTCCAGCGCCCGGTCGTCGTCTACGGAACCGTAGATGCCGGGTGAGAGGACCATCGCCCCGAAGCCGATCGGGGGGACGGCGAGCTTGCCAAGAGTTCTCATGCCCCGAGCATCGTCCCCCGGGGCCGCCGAGGTCCAAGACATGCCGGTATAACCCATGGTTATGGACGTCCATCTGCGCGAGCTGCGGTATTTCGTCGCCGCCGCCGAGGAACTGCACGTGACGCGGGCGGCCGAGCGGCTCTTCGTGTCCCAGCCCGCGCTGTCCAAGCAGCTCAGGGCGCTCGAACGGCAGGTCGGCTGCCGGCTGTTCGACCGCGTGCCGAGCGGCTTGGCGCTCACCCGGCAGGGCGAGGCGCTCCTGCCGGTCGCCCGTGACCTGCTCGCCCGCTGGGACGAAGGCCTCGACCTGGTACGGCAGGCGGCCCCCGCCGGCACGCTGGTCGTCGGACTGCAGACCGCCGTGGGGCGGGGGATCCAGGCCGAGGCGCTACGCCTCTTCAGACAGCGGATGCCCGGCTGGGCGGTGTCCTTGCGGGTGGTCGGATGGGACGACCCGAGCGTGGGCCTGGCCGACGGCACCTCGGACGTGGCGTTCCTGTGGCTGCCCGCGCCCGAGGGGCTCGCGACGTTCGTGCTGTCGACCGAGCGGCGTTTCGTCTGCATGCCCGAGAGCCATCCGCTGGCGGGGCGGCAGGAGATCGGCTTCGACGAGCTCGAGGATCAGCCCTTCGTGGCGCTGCCCGTGGCGGCGGGACCGTTGAGGGAGTTCTGGCTCGGCAGGCCCGACGCGATCGTCGGCGCCGAGGCGAGCTCGGCCGACGAGGTGTTCGAGGCGGTGCTGGCCGGTCTCGGGCTCGTGTTGCTGGCGGAGGGCAACGCCGAGCTGTACAAACGTCCAGGGCTGGTCAGTCGTCCCGTCACGGGCCTGTCACCCGCCTGCCTGGCCATCGCCTGGCGGGCCGCCGACCGCCGCCCCGCCGTGGTCTCCTTCCTGAAGTCGCTGGTCCCCGGCGACCTCGAAGATCACCTGGGCGGCGGCGGGGCCTGACGCTCTGGCACAATCCAGTCTGTGAAACGTGCGGTCCAGCAGACGACCCGTGACCTGCGTCGCCACAATCGCTCCACCCTCCTGTCGCGGCTCTACCTGCAGGGGGCCGCCAGCAGGCAGGACCTCACCAGGGCGTCTGGGCTGAGCTCGGCGACGGTCAGCAACGTGGTCGGCGACCTGCTCGCAGACGGCGTGGTCGCCGAGGGCGGGCTGGTCGAGTCCGACGGCGGGCGGCCGAGCGTCCTCATCGAGGTACGCGGTGCGTTCGGGCACGTCGTCGGTGTCGACATCGGCGAGACACACGTCCAGATCGGGCTGTTCGACTTCACGCTGCGCACGATCGCGACCGCGACCTGCCCGGTGGCGGGCACGAGCGTGGACCCCGAGGCGGTGGCCGAACTCGTCATCGCGGGAGTGGACGAGGTGAGCGCCAAGGTGGGCCTGGACCCGCGCGACCTGCTGGGGGTCGGCGTGGGCGTGCCGGGCGCCGTCGTCGCGGACGGGCGCGAGCTGGTCTACGCCCCCACGCTCGGCTGGACGGCGGTGCCGCTGGCGGACATGCTGCGCAGGGGGATCGAGGCCCCGCTGTTCATCGACAACTGCGCACGCACGCTCGGCAAGGCCGAGATGTGGCGGGGAGGGGGGCGCGGCGCGAAGCGGGCGGTCGTCGCGCTGCTCGGCGTCGGAGTGGGCGCGGCGGTCACCACGGCGGCCGGGTCCTTCGCGGACGCGACCAGCACGACCAGCGAGTGGGGCCACACCGTCATCGAGGTGGGCGGCAGGCCGTGCAGGTGCGGGTCGAGGGGCTGCCTGGAGGCGTACGTCGGCGCCGAAGCGATCCTGGAGGAGTACCTGGCCCTGCCCGAGTCCACGCCGTTCGAGGCGGGCGACACCGAGTCGCGCCTGGCCGAGCTGGTGGCCCGCGCGGACCAGCCCCCCGCCGCCGAGGTGCTCGGCAGAAGCGCCGAGTACCTCGGCATCGGCATCACCAACCTGGTCAACATGCTCGCCCCCGACCTGGTGGTGCTGTCGGGCTGGGCGGGCGCGATCCTGGGGCCCGCCGTCCTGCCGAGGGTCCGTGACACCGTCAGGCGCCACGCGCTGGCCTACCTCTACGGGCACGCGCGCATCGAGCTCGGCAGGCTCGGCCCCGAGGCGGTCGCCATGGGCGCGGCGACGCTCCCGGTCGTCCAGGTGCTCGCGAACGGGGGTTCCGGCCGGGCTCATGATTGACCGCCAGGCCGCTTGGACTTAACTTAAGTCGTGTACTAAGTCGCCGATCCGATCGGAGTGGGAATGAGCTTGCTCTACATCGACGGGACGTGGCGCGCGCCGGCCTCCGGCAGGACCGGCATGGTGCGGGAGAAGGCGACGGGCGCGCCGCTCGGCCGCTACGCCATGGGCGACGCCGGCGACGTCGACGCCGCGGTACGCGCCGCCCGCGCCGCACAGCCCGGCTGGGCGGCGCTCGCCGCGCCCGAGCGGGCCGCCTACCTACGGCGGATGGCCGACCACCTTCAAGGCCGCTTCGAGGAACTCGTCACGCTGAGCATGCGCGAGACGGGCGGCGTGCGCGCCAAAGGAGAGGACGAGGTCGGCACCGGCATCCGCCAGCTGCACATCTCGGCCGTGCAGGCGACGGAGAACGCGGGGGACATCCTGCCGCCCTACAAGGCGGGCAAGCTGTCGCTGTCGCGGGCCGTGCCGCTGGGCGTGCTGGGCGTCATCACCCCCTGGAACTACCCCCTGAACCTGGCCATGCGCGTCGTGGCGCCAGGGCTCGCCTTCGGCAACACGATCGTGCTCAAGCCCGCCGAGCTGACGCCCGTCATCGGCGGCCAGGTCCTGGCGGAGGCGGCCGAGCACGTGGGGCTGCCGCCGGGGGTTCTCAACGTGGTCACCGGCGAAGGGGTCGACGCCGGCCGGCCGCTGGCCGCCCACCCCGGCGTCGACCTGGTCGACTTCACCGGATCGCGCCAGGTGGGCCTGGAGATCGCCGCCGCGGCCGCCGCAGGCCTTCGGCCCGTCAGGCTCGAACTCGGCGGCGACAACGCCTTCCTCGTCCTGGACGACGCCGACGTCGAGCTGGCCGCCTCGTGCGCGATGATCGCCTCCCTGGAGTTCCAGGGCCAGACGTGCATCAGCTCCAGCAGGCACATCGTCACCCGCGCGGTGGCCAGGCCGTACATCGCGGCGATCACGCGCAGGGCCGAGGCGCTCCGCGTGGGCGATCCGCTGAGCGGCGAGGCCGATCTCGGGCCGCTGATCAGCGAGGCGCAGCGCGACAGGGTGCACAGGACGATCGTCGAGCCGTCCGTCGCGATGGGCGCGAGGATCGCCACAGGCGGCACCTTCGACGGGCTGTTCTACCGGCCGACCGTGCTCACCGAGGTCACGCCGGACATGCCGGCCTTCACCGAGGAGATCTTCGGCCCTGTCCTGCCGGTGACCGTCGTGGAGAGCGAGGAGGAGGCGATCGCCCTGACCAACGGGTACCCGATGCTCATGAACTCCGTCTTCACCCAGGACCTCATGCGCGGCATGCGGGTCGCCGAACGGCTGCAGGCCGGCGAAGTGCACGTCAACGACGCGCACGCCAGGCACGGCGCGGAGGACCAGATGGCAGGCTTCACCAAACGCCAGTGGATCGGCCTCCAGCGCACGCCGCTGACGCTTCCGGCATGGGCCGCCGCCCCCTCGGACGCCCGATGAGCGGCCCCGAACGCCGGGGGATGAGGGGCCCCGAGCGCCGGAGGATGAGCGGCTCCGAGCGGTGGGGGATGAGGGGCTCCGAGCGGCGGACGACGGGCGGCTCCGCGCGTCGGACGATGAGCGGCACCGCGCGTCGGGCGTTGGTCGTGCGCGGAGGATGGGAGGGCCACGCGCCCGTGGAGGCGACCGACCTGTTCCTGCCCGACCTGAAGGAAGCAGGATTCGACGTCACCGTCGCCGCCGACCTCGACGTCTACGCCGACGGGGAGCTGCTGGCGGGCACCGACCTGATCGTGCAGTGCTGGTCGATGGGGCGGCTCACCGCCGAGCAGTGCTCGGGGCTGGTGTCCGCCGTCCACGCTGGCACCGGGTTCGCCGGCCGGCACGGGGGAGTGGTGGCCACGTTCACCGACAGCCCGGACTACCTGCGCATGGTCGGCGGCCTGTTCCTCTTCCACCCCGCGGACTTCCTCGACTACCGGGTCGTCATCAGGCCCGAGCACGCCGAGCACCCGATCATGGCGGGCCTGGCCGACTTCGACGTGCACAGCGAGCAGTACTGGATGCTGTCCGACGGCCCGAACACCGTGCTGGCGAGCACCACCGTCGACCCGGCGGACGGCGGGCAGGATGGCGGGCAGGGCGGCGGGCAGGGCGGCGGGCCCCTCGACATGCCCGTGGTGTGGACCAGGCGGTGGGGCGAGGGCAAGATCTTCTTCTCCGCGATCGGCCACCGGACGGCCGACCTGCGCGCTCCCACGGTGCGCACGCTCACCTCGCGCGGACTCGTCTGGGCCGCCCGGTGAGCGCCGCAGGTCAGGAGGTCGTCACGGCGATGGCGCCGGGACTGCCCGAGCGGCTCTTCCGAGGGGAGCGCGCCGACCGGCTGCGGGCGCTGGCGGGGGACGGCTGGCGCACGCCGCTCACCCACCTCACCGGCGAGATCGCCGGTGAACGGCTGGCGTCCGCGCGCGTGCTCCTGACCGGCTGGGGCGCCCCCGTGATCGACGAGGCGGCGCTCGCGCTCGCTCCGCGGCTGGTGGCCGTCGTCCACGCGGCGGGGTCGGTGAAGGGCCACGTGGCGCGGGCCGTCTTCGACAGGGGGGTCGCGGTCAGTTCGGCGGCCGACGCCAACGCGGTCCCGGTGGCCGAGTACACGCTCGCGGCGATCCTGCTGGCCAACAAGGGTGTGCCGGCCATGGCCGCGGAGTACCGCCGACGCAGGGCCTATGTGGACGTGCTCGGCGACTACCGGGACGTCGGCAACTACGGCAGGACCGTGGGTCTGGTCGGCGCGTCGCGGACCGGCCGCAGGGTGGCCGAGCTGCTGCGGCCGTTCGACGTGGAGGTGCTGATCAGCGACCCGTATCTCGACGAGGCGGGAGCCGGCGCGCTGGGCGCGAGGAAGGTCGCCCTGGACGAGCTGTTCCCCTCCAGCGACGTCGTCTCGCTGCACGCCCCCGCGACGGCCGAGACCAGGCATCTGGTGACCGCCGCCCGGCTGGCGGCGATGCCGGAGGGCGCCACCCTGATCAACACCGCGCGGGGGTCGCTGGTCGACCACGA
Organism: Nonomuraea mangrovi; assembly: GCF_042681425.1. Taxonomy (NCBI): domain Bacteria; kingdom Bacillati; phylum Actinomycetota; class Actinomycetes; order Streptosporangiales; family Streptosporangiaceae; genus Nonomuraea; species Nonomuraea mangrovi. Next base: position 155,059 of record NZ_JBHUFV010000038.1, read on the forward strand.
CGCCCTGGTGGCCGAGCTGAGCACGGGCCGCCTCTCAGCCGTCCTGGACGTCACCGAACCCGAGATCCCGCCTCGCGACTCGCCGCTGTGGGAGCTGCCGAACGTGGTGCTGACTCCACACGTCGCCGGATCCCTCGGCGCCGAGCTCGAACGGCTCGGCGCGCACGCGCTGGCCGAGGTGTTCAGGGCCCTCGACGGCGGCCCGCTGCGGCACCCCGTGGACCCGGCCCTCCTCGGCGTCACAGCCTGACCCCGGAGCGGTGGCACGGCCTGGCCCCGGAGCGGTGGCACGGCCTGGCCCCGGAGCGGTGGCACAGCCTTACCCCGGAGCGGTGGCACGTGGCGGTCCCGCTTTCTGGAGCCTGAACGAGACCGGCGATGACCGGCAGGCACGGCGTTACCGCCGGCCGCGCCCATCTGTTGCGGTTTCCGCCCCTCTTGGGGCGTGAGCCTGCGGGCCTTGTCCGGTTGCGTCACCTGAGGTGCGGGGTCAAGATCCGGGGCTGTGTACGCGGGGTCAAGGTGCGGGGCGGGTCAAGGAGGGCGGGGCGTCTGGAGGCGGATGTCAAGGAGTGGGTGGATAGCGCTTTCACCGCTCGATGAGATGAAATGTGAGGACCCGATCGCTGACGTTGGGAGACCCCTGTGCCCCTGTTCGACCTTCCCCTCGACCGGCTGCGTGAATACCGCCCCGACCGTGACGAGCCCGCCGACTTCGACGCGTTCTGGAGCGAAACCCTCGCCGAGGCCGCCGAGCACGACCTGGCTCCCTCGTTCACACCCTACGATCTGCCGTTGACCGCCGTGGACGTCTACGACACCTCCTTCGCCGGCTGGGCAGGCCACCGGATCAACGCCTGGCTGATCGTGCCGCGCGGCGCCGAGGGGCCCGTGCCGTGCGTGATGCAGTACATCGGCTACTCGGGCGGAAGGGGGTTCGCCCACGATCACCTCACCTGGCCGGCCGCGGGCCTCGCGGTGCTGGTCGTCGACACCCGCGGCCAGGGCGCGCACAACCTGACCAGCCCCGGCGCCACCGCCGACCCGCACGGCGGGCTGTCGCCGCAGGCTCCCGGCATGATGACCAGGGGCATCCTCGACCCGGCCGACTACTACTACCGCCGCGTGTTCACCGACGCCGTCAGGGCCGTGGAGGTGGCCGAGAGCCACCCCGCCGTCGACGCCGACAGGATCGTGGTGTCGGGCGGCAGCCAGGGCGGCGGCATCGCCCAGGCGGTCGCCGCTTTGCGGCCCTCGGTGAAGGGGGCCTTGGTCGACGTCCCGTTCCTCACCCACTTCCGCAGGGCGGTGGAGATCACCGGCCGCGACCCCTACCAGGAGATCGTCCGCTTCCTGGCCACCCAGCGGGCCAGTGCCGACACCGTGTTCCGCACCCTGTCCTACTTCGACGGCCTGAACTTCGCCGCGCGCGGCCGGGTTCCCGCGCTCTACTCGGTGGCGATGATGGACGACGTGTGCCCGCCCTCGACGGTGTTCGCCGCCTACAACCATTGGCAGGGTGACAAGGAGATCACTGTCTGGCCGTGGAACAACCATGAGGGCGGCGGCGGCTTCCAGCGCGAGGAACAGCTCAGGTATGTGGCCAAGCTGCTGGCCTGAGCGTCAACGCAACGACTCGAGCAGCGCACGGACGCGGGGGGTGACCTCCTCCGGCTCGCCCCGGGTGAGCTCGCCGCCCATGCCGACGGCCACTGCCCCTGCGGCGACCCACTCGGGCGCGGTGGCGGCGCTCACCCCGCCCGTGGGCACGATCGGGGCCTGCGGGAGCGCCTGCAGGAGGTCGCGCAGCGCCTTCGGCGAGGTCTGCGAGGCGGGGAAGAGCTTGACGAGATCGGCGCCCGCCTCCAGCGCGGCGACGATCTCCGTCGGCGTCGACGCGCCCGCGACCACCGGCACGCCGTGGCGGTGGCCGGCGCGGATCACCCCGTCACTGAGCGCGGGGCAGACCAGGAAGCGGGCGCCCGCCTCGATCGCCATCACCGCCTGGGCGGCGTCGAGCACGGTGCCCGCGCCGACGAACGCGCCGGTCGCCAGCGTGCGGACGGCGTTCAGGGCGCCTGGAGTGGACAGCGAGACCTCGATGGCGGCCAGGCCGGCGAAGGCGAGGCGCCTGCCGTACGCGATGGCGGTCTCCTCGGACGGTGCCCGGATGATGCCGATCACCCGGTCGGCCACCACGCGCTCGGTCAGCCGCCACCTGAAGTCCCGCACGGGCGCTCCTACCGGAGTGATGGGATGATTCTCCGCATTGTAGAAGCAAGCCGCGAGCGAGGGAGATGTGGTGACTCGTCCTGACGTGGTCGGGGTCGGAGAGGCGATGGTGCTGCTCCAGCCCGCTGAGGGGGAGAACCTGGCGACCGCCGAGCGGATGGACGTGCACGTCGGCGGGGCCGAGTTGAACGTGTGCGCGGCCGTCGCGAGGCTCGGCGGCTCGGCGTGGTTCGCCTCGCGGGTCGGCGCGGATCCGTTCGGCGAGCGCGTCAAGGCCGCCGCCCGCTCCCTCGGCGTCGGCACCACCCTGGTCGGCCGCGACGACACCAGGCCGACAGGGGTCTTCTTCAAGGACGTGCTGCCGGACGGCGCCAGGCGCGTCCACTACTACCGGGCGGGCTCTGCGGCCGCGGGCATGGACGAGGGCGACGCCGCCGCGATCCTCGACGCCAAGCCGAGGGCGATCGTCGTCAGCGGGATCACGATCGCGCTGGGAGAGGGCCCGGAGCGGCTCGTCAGGGCCCTGGCCGAGGGCGCGCGTTCGGCAGGGGCGCAACTGGTCGTCGACCCGAACCTCCGCCCCGCGCTCGGCAGGCAGGACCGGGTGCTCGCCACCGTCCTCGACCTCCTGCCGCGCACCGACCTGCTGGTGCTCGGCCAGGACGAGGCAGGGCCGCTGTTCGGCGTCACGGAGCCCGCCGACGTCTTCTCCGCGGCAGGCTCCGGCCGCTCCGACGGGATCGAGGTGGTGCTGAAGGCGGGTGCGGACGGCGTGTTCTTCCACGGCGAGGACGACGAGCCCCGCCACCTGCCGAGCGCCGCGCGCGCGGTGCGCGACCCCGTCGGCGCGGGTGACGCGCTGCTCGGCGGCTACCTGGCCGCCCGGCTCGCCGGCGCCACGCGCGAGCGCGCGGCCCGTGTGGGCAGCGCACTCGCCGGCCGCATCGTGGAGGTGCACGGCGACGTCGAGGGCCTCCCCTCGGCCGCCGAGGCCGCCGCGCTCCTCGCGGGATGATCGGATGTGACCGGGAGCCCCCCGAGAGGCCTCCGGTCAACCGGTGACGTGGAAGGCGACCCCGCCCTCCCCGTCGGTGTCGGCGTCCAGCGACTTGTCGTCGAGGACGCTGGCCGCCACGGGGTCGAGATAGACCCTGGCTCCTTCGGCCTCCACCACCTCATCGGTGGGTTCGGGCGCGGTGGCCATGCTGAGCACCAGGGAACCCTGGCCGTCCCCCTGTGACGAGATGCGGATACCGCTGGCCTCCGCGTCCTGCTGGGCGGTCAGATCCTTGATGACCTGGGCTGCGTTGGGTGTGAGAGTGAGCACTACGGCTCCTCCTCGTTTCTCGGTTGCAGGGATCCGGGGTCCTTGCCCCATCTGCTTCGCCCTACACACCCGCCGAGCCGCCACGTTCCCGAAGTTCAGGAGAACGCGGGCATGACACGGTCATGAATCAGTCTGAGCTGCTCCTCCACCGAGGCGACATCAGGGAGATCGCGGCCCATGAACTGCTTGACCAGCGTCGCGTCCGTCACCGCGAGGATCATGTGGTTGACCCCCGAAGGCTCGATCTCGCGCCTGATCTTCTCCACGCACTCCTCGGGGGTGCCCGCGATCGACAGCCTGTCGCCCAGCTCGGGGCTGGTCAGCTCGATGGCCCTGGCCAGGTCGCCCGCTCCCAGCGCGTCGACGATGGGCTTCATGGCGTTCGGGTCCACCCCGTTGCGCTCCAGCTGCTCGGCGGGCATCGACGAGGCGTACAGGCCGACCATGCTGCGTGCGGCCTCCTTGGCCACGGCGGAGTCGTGGCCGGTGGCGAAGACGACCCATGCGCCGATGTCCATCGACGACCAGTCCTTGCCCGCCTTCTCGGCGCCCGTCCTGAACTCCGAGACCAGGAAGTCGTAGGCCTCGCGGGTGTAGCTGAGCGCGTGGTGCACGCCGTCCGACAGCTCGCCGGCCGCGCGGAAGGATCGCGGTCCGCGCATCGCGCCGAGCTTCACCGGCACGTGCTCCTGCACGGGCCTGGCGAAGGTGAACAGTCCGTTGTAGCGGAAGAACTCGCCCTCGAACGTGATCGCGCCGTCGTCCAGGAGCGTGCGGACGACGTGCGCGGCCTCCTTCACGCGCGACAGCGGCCTGGAGACGGTCCAGTCGATGCCGTACTGCGCCAACAGCCCGAAGTTGCCGCTGGACAGCACCACCTCGGCGCGGCCGCCGCTGAGCTCGTCGAGCGTGGCGGCGGCCTGGGCGATGAGCGAGGGCTCGCGCAGCACCACGGAGGAGACGCTCGGTCCGAATCTGATCCTCTCGGTCTGCTGCGAGGCCGCGGCGAACAGCAGCCACAGGTCCTTGTGCCAGGTCTCGTCCGCCGCGTAGCAGGCGTGGAAGCCCAGCTCGTCGGCCAGTCTGATGGACGCCAGCGACTCCTGGAGCGGGTAGTCGGGCAGCATCACATAACTGAACTTCATCGCTCCTCCTGGGGAATGGCGTCGCCCGCCGGGGCCACGCCGAGTTCCTGCGGTCTGGCCACGACCAGGTACAGCGCGCCCAGACCCACGACGACCAGGCCGGAGAGCGCCACGAGCCAGTTGTCGTACCAGGCGGCGTCAGGCGTTCTCGGCCAGATCATGTTCACGATCGCCAGCACGCCGTACACCAGCGCGCCGACGTTGACCGCCAGGCCTGCCGCGCCCAGCGTGAACGGACCCGAAGGGCGCCACCCGAGCAGCCGCGCCCTCAGCGCCGCCAGCACCACCATCTGGAAGCCCAGGTAGATGCCGAGCGTCGCGAATGAGATGATCTTGACGAGGGCGTCCTCCGAGATGATCGAACCGGCCACCACGAGCGCGGGCACGACCGCGGCGACCAGCAGCGCGTACGGCGGGACGTGCCGCGCGGCCGAGAACCTGCGGAACAGTCCGCTCCCGACGATCATGCCGTCGCGCGCGTAGGAGTACAGCAGCCTGCTCGCCGCCGCCTGCAGGCTCAGCGCGCACGACAGGAACGACACCAGCACGATCCCGAGCACCACCCGCAGCCCCACGGGGCCGAACGCCGTGGTCAGCACGTCCGAGACGGGGTCGGGGCTCGCGCCCGAGATCACCGCCGCGAAGTCCGGTACGGCCAGCAGCAACGCCAGGCAGACGAAGATCGCCGCCGCCCCTCCCACGTAGATCGTCATGCGCATGGCCTTAGGGATGCGCCGCGTCGGGTCGGGGACCTCCTCGGCCACGTCGCCGCACGCCTCGAACCCGTAGTACTCGAAGATGCCGATCAGCCCTGCGGCCAGGAAGGCGGCGAGATAGCCGGTCTCCGATCCCGCGCCGAACGAGTCGAACAGCACGCCGAGCCCGTGATGCCGCTGCGTCAGCAGCAGCCAGCCGCCCACCGCCAGCGCCCCCACCAGCTCGGCCGAGAAGCCGATGATCGCCGCGAGGGCCAGGGCCCTGGTTCCCGCCAGGTTGATCGTCACCGCGACCGCCAGGATGAGCAGCGCGCACATGATCGTGTTCGTCGTGCTCACGCCGATGCCGAGGAACGCCGACAGGTAGGGGCCCGCGCCGTAGGCGACGCTGGCGATGGTGACCAGCAGCGCGATCAGGTAGACCCAGCCGGTCATCCACGCCCACGTGCGCCCCCACAGGCGCCGCGCCCACGGATAGATGCCGCCCGTCAGCGGGTACTGCGAGACGATCTCGCCGAACACCAGGGCCACCAGGAACTGCCCCACGCCGACGATCACCAGGCTCCAGATCATCGGCGGCCCGCCGGTGGCCAGCGAGACCGCGAACAGCGTGTAGATCCCGACGACGGGAGACAGGTAGGTGAAGCCGAGCGAGAAGTTGGCCCAGAGGCTCATCTCCCTGCGGAACTCGGAGGTGTAGCCGAGGTCGGCCAGCCTGCCGTCATCGGTCGAGGTCATCGAGCAGCTCCTCGCCCGAGATCACCTTGTGCGCGAAGTGCCTGTGCATCCAGGCCAGGTGGTCGGCGCGGGAGCGGGCCAGGCGGAGCGTGTCCCAGTTGGGGAAGGTCTGCTGGGTCACGTGCTCGGTCATGAGGGCCGGATCCACCTCGTAGACGTGCTCGAACCTGGTGACCGCCACCTCCGAGGCGCGTTCGGGCGGGGGCGGGGTCATCTCGTCGTGGTAGCGGTAGCTCACGGCTCCTCCTCACCCGGCGTTCCGGCGTAGGCGCGGTCGAGCAGGTACTTGCCCGGATTCATGATGTTGTGCGGGTCGATGGCGCGTTTGATGGCGAGCATCACGTCGAAGCCGCCGCCGAGCTCCTCGGGCACCAGGTCCACCTCGCCCTCGCGGCACGAGCCGTGGCAGGCGCTGATCGAGCCGCCGTTGCTCAACGCCACCGCCGCCAGGTCGCGCTTGGCGGCCACCCACGCGGCCCACGCCGCGTCGTCGAGGCGCTGCTCCCAGATGCCGATGTCGATCTCGGTCAGGTAGTCGGCGCCCGTGGAGCCGTTGGTGTAGGCGAACATGCCCCAGTCGTCGAACACGTCCGACTCCCGCCGCAGCCGGTCGGCGATCTCGTGCCACGCCAGCCGTACGGCGGGCAGCCTGGTGTAGTTGATCGAGGCGTCCTCGCAGTGCCAGCTCATCGGCACCACCTGCCCAGAGCGGGTCCGCCCGTGCAGGGGGGTGGCGTAGCGGTCGTGGCGGGCGGCCCAGTCCCCTTCGGAGATCTCGTCGCCCAGGTAGCGCGCGCCCATCGAGCGGGCGATCCGCAGCAACCGACTGCCGCCGGCGCGTACCTCGTCCTCGTAGCCGTACAGGGCGGCGCAGACCAGCGCCTTCACCGAGGACGGCTGCGGGATGTAGGCCTCGTCGTCGCGTCGCAGGTAGGCGACCTTCCACTCGTCGAACAGCACCGCGCCCGCGAACGTGGCCACGCCCGCCCTCGCCAACCGGCCGACCACCGCGTAGGCGGTGTCGTAGTCCTCGAACGCCCAGAACGGTGAGAACTCGGCCTCCGGCTTGGGAAACAGCTTCAGCGTGGCCTCGGTGGCGATGCCCAGCGTGCCCTGGTGGCCCATGAACAGGTGTTTCAGCTGGTAGCCGCTCGACGATTTGGTGATCTTCCTGCCGATGCCGTCGCCGACGTGGATGACCTGCCCCGTCGGCAGCACGTGGTCGAAGCTGAGCACCAGGTCGCGGCTGTGGCCGTACCGCGAGCCGATGAGCGACCAGCCGCTGGTGCCGATCCTGCCGCCGACCAGCGAGCAGGGATAGGAGGCGGGGTCGTCCGGGTAGATCAGGTCGTGTCGTGAAAGCACCTCGTTGAGCTTCAGCGCGTTGATACCTGTGCCGACCGTGCACGTCCTGTTCTCGAGGTCGATCTCCTTGATCTGGTTGATCCGCTTCACATCGACCACGATGCCGCCCCGCAGCGGCACCGCGCCGTCGGTCAGCCCGGTGCCGCCGTCGCGCGGCACCACGGGGATCCGATGGGTGTGCGCGAGCCTCAGCACCTCGGCCACCTCTTCGGTGGAGCCCGGCATGACCACCAGGTCGGGCATCCGCTCCGCCCACCTGTGCACGGGGAAGGGCGCGGGCACGCGCGTCCTGTTGAGCCGGTCGGCCCTGCCCGTCAGCACGTGCTCGCGGCCGAGGACCCGCCGCAGTTCCTCCAGGACCGGGTCGTCCATGGTGATGGTCATCAGGCCACCCCCAGCGACTCGGCGAGCAGCTCGTGCAGGTCCACCACGCCGATGGCGCGCGCGGCGCCCGCCTCCGTCAGGGGCCTCTCGGCCCACGGGCAGGCGGTGACGAGGGTGTCGACGCCCAGCTCGGCCGCCTTGCCCATGCGTGTCTCGCTGATCCTGGCCGTCAGTTCGGGTTTCTCGACGGCCAGGCCGCCGCCCGCGCCCGAGCAGTAGGACCACTGGGTGACCCTGTCCACGTCGTGGAAGGTCAGACCAGGGATCGCCCGCAGGATCTCGCGCGGCTCCTGCCAGATCCCCTTGCGCTTGTTGAGCCTGCACGGGTCGTGGTAGGTCACCGTCCGTTCCACGGGCACGTGCGGGACCAGCCGCCCCTCCCTCAGCAGTGCGGCGAGCAACTCGATGACCAGCACCACCTCGATGTCGAACGCCTCCCCGAAGTACTTCGGATAGTCCTCGGTGAAGGTGATGTAGTCGTGCGGGTCGAGGACCAGGACGCGGCGCACGCCCCCGGCCCTCCAGTCCTCCAGGTTGTGCCGGGCGAAGCGGAGGGCCTGCTCCTCGTAGCCCATCTCGGCCGCGGGCCCGCCACAGCACCACTGCTCGTTCATCAGGCCGAACTTGTAGCCCGCCAGGTTGAGCATCCGGGCCACCGCCCTCGGAGCCGTGGTCCGGTGGAAGGCGGCCTCGCAGTCCACGAACAGGATCGTCTCCCCGCCCACCGGCAGGTCGAGCCCCTGTGCCCAGTCGCGTACCCGCTCCTGTGACACCCCTGAGGTCACAGGCTCGTGCGTCTTCTCGTCGGTGAGCAGGTTCCATCGCTGCCAGCCCGGCTGGTGCACCCCCTCCCGTACGGCGAGCGCGCGCACGGCCTTGACCAGGTCGACGGTTCTGGTGCGGAAGCGGTAGAAGTCGCCGGTGAACAGCGAGTTGGGGCAGCGCAGCTCGCACGCGCCGCACCCGGTGCAGTTGACGTAGTCGGCCGCGACGTCGGCGACCTCGAGCGAGCCCTGCTCCATCGCCACCACGTTGGCGTGGAAGGCGGTGGGACTCCACGACTCGTTGCGCGTGACCTGCATGACGGGGCAGACCTCGCGGCAGAACTTGTGGCCTGAGGAGAAACAGTTGTAGGCGGCGTTCCGCCACTCCTCGGCGAACCTCTTCTCGGGATCAGGCAACGGACGCCTCCCTCAGATCGGGTTGCGATTAAAACTATGAGTTCATATTTCAAAAGGCAATATGCTGTCTGCTGTGCATCAGCTCCCCGGCGCCGCTGTCTTCGCCCCCGTCGACGACGGCTCGGGCAGGGTCGAGGTCGTGGTCAGGCGCCTGGCCGAGGCGATCGCGCTCGGCCTCATCGCCGACGGCGACCAGCTCCCGGCCGAGCTGGAGCTGGCAGCCTCGCTCAACGTCTCCACCGTCACCCTGCGCGCCGCCCTCGCGGCCCTGCGCGAACGCGGCCTCGTCGAGACCAGGCGCGGCAGGGGCGGCGGCACGTTCGTGCGCGGACCCGCCGACCCCTCCACCACCAGGCTCAGGAACAGGCTGCGCGAGCTCAGCAGCTCCGAGCTGCGCGAGATCGGCGACTACCGCGCCGCCATCGCGGGCGCCGCCGCCCGCCTCGCGGCCACGCGCGCCTCGGCCGACCAGGTCGCCAGACTCCACCACGTCGTCGACCGCCTCGAAGCGGCCACCACCGTCGGCGAGCGCCGCCGCGCCGACGGACGCTTCCACATCGAGGTCGCCGCCGCGGCTCAGTCCGTCAGGCTCACCCGAGCGGAGATCGACATCCAGTCCGAGGTCGGCGAGCTGCTCTGGCTCCCGTACGGCGAAGCCGTCGACCCGCAGGAGGTCGTGCGCAGCCACCGCCAGGTCATCGACGCCATCACCGCACGGCAGGCCGACCGCGCCCGAACGTTGACCGAGGAGCACCTCGACAGGGGGACCGAGCGTCTGATGGAGTTCCATTGGCGACTTGTCACCCAGGACCAACGGGAGTGGCGATGAGCGATCCACACGTGGCTCTCGTGGCCGAGCGGGTCCACGCGATCGTCGAGGACGTCTTCCGCGCGCTGGAGGACATCAGGGCGGGCATGGAGGCCTGCTACCGATCCCATCCCACCTTCACCTCCGCCGATCTGGCCGGCGTGCGCCCCCAGATCTTCGGGTGCCTGCGCCGCCTGCACGGCATCGCCGCGGGCAGCGGCGTGATCGTCGCCCCCGGCGTGCTGGCCGACCGGCCGCGCTGGCTCGACTGGTGGCAGGCCCCGCCCGACGACGACCCCATCTTCCTCGACGTCGACCTCAACCCCGAGAGTCTCGACTTCTACGACTACACCGCCGCCGAATGGTTCGCCGTCCCGCGGCGCACGGGCTGCCGCCACGTCGTCGGCCCCTACGTCGACTACGGCGGCACCGACACCTACATGCTCACCTTCACCACGCCCGCCCGGGTCGACGGCCGCTTCCTCGGCGTGGTCGGCGCCGACGTGCGGGCCGCCAGGTTCGAGGCGCTCCTGCTCGGCGTGCTGGCCGCCTGCCCGACCCAGGTGACGCTGGTCAACGCCGAGGGCAGGGTCGTGGCGGCCAACTCACCCAGACTCCCCGCCGGCTCGCTGCTCCTGCGCGAGGGAGCCGAGACCGAACGCCTTCCCGATCCGCCGTGGAGCGTCGTTTCCGACGCGAGAGAGAGGGCGGTTAAGCTGGCCTGACGATCTTGCATGGAGGGCTGGCTTTGATACCGCGGCACGAGTTCACCTTCGACCCCACCTACGGTTACGACCTCGACGCGCTGCTGGCCGTACCGGCGCCTGCCGCGCCCGTCGACTTCGAGGAGTTCTGGCGTGGCCGGCACGAGCAGGCGATGGCGGTCAGCGTCGCGCCCAAGCTCGGCCCCGTGGAGTGGGAGGCCGACGGCCTGCGCTTCCACGGCGTGACCTACACCTCCACCGGCGGGTTCAGGGTCGGCGGCTGGCTCAGCGTCCCGGCCGACGGCCGCGTCACCAGGGCGCGCGTCGTCGCCCACGGCTACGGCGGCAGGGACCAGCCCGAGGTCAGGGTCAACATCCCGGGCACGGCGACCATCTGGCCGTGCGCCCGCGGCCTGCCCACCCGCAGCCTCCACCCCGACCTGCCCTCCGACGCGCAGGAGCACGTGCTGCACGGCATCGGCTCCCGTGAGACCTACATCCACGGCGGCTGCGTCGCCGACATGTGGTGCGCCGCCACCGCGCTGGCCGAGCTGCTGCCCGAGACGGCCGCCGTACGGCTCGACTACATCGGCTCCAGCTTCGGCGGCGGCATCGGCCCCTTCGTCCTCGCCTTCGACGACAGGTTCGCCGGCGGCGCGCTGGTCATCCCGAGTTTCGGCAACCACCCGCTGCGGGTGACGCTGCCCTGCACGGGAAGCGGCGCGGCCGTACGCGCCTACCATGCCGAACATCCTGAGGTCCTCGACGTGCTCGCCTACTTCGACTCCGCCACCGCCGCCACCTTCGTGCGCACGCCCGTGCACGTGGGCGCGGCCCTGTTCGACCCCGCGGTCCCCCCTCCGGGGCAGTACGCGATCTACAACGCTCTCGCCGGCCCCAAGGAGCTGTTCGTCCTGGAAACCGGACACTTCGACCACCCGGAAGAAGCAGCGCAGGAAGAGGCGTTGACGCAGTCGCAATATCGGTTCATGACCGCTTGATAACCTCCCCGCGGTGCGATGGATCGGCCATCGCGGGTACGTCGTCAGGTTGAGAGTGCGAGGAGGAGACGTGGACATCAGTCGAAGCGCCGAATGGGCGGCGCTGAAGGCCAACCACGAGGCCGTGGCGGGTAAGCACCTGCGGGAGCTGTTCGCCGAGGACCCCGGCAGGGCCGAGCGGATGAGCCTGACGGCGGGTGAGCTCTACCTCGACTACTCCAAGCACCGCGCCACCGCCGAGACGATGGAGCTGCTGCTGGCGCTGGCCGAGAAGGCGGGCCTGCGCGAGCGGATCGACGCCATGTTCGCCGGCGAGCACATCAACGTGAGCGAGGACAGGGCCGTCCTGCACACGGCGCTGCGCATGCCCGTCGACGCCAAGCTCGTCGTCGACGGGCAGGACGTGGTCGGCGACGTGCACGCCGTCCTCGACAAGATGAGCGACTTCAGCGCCAGGGTCCGCTCAGGGGAGTGGAAGGGCCAGACGGGCCAGGCCATCAAGACCGTGGTGAACATCGGCATCGGCGGCTCCGACCTCGGGCCCGCCATGGCCTACGAGGCGCTGCGCGACTACGCCGACGCGGGCATCACCGGCAGGTTCGTCTCCAACATCGACCCCGCCGACATCCACGGCGCACTCAAGGACCTCGACCCCGCCACCACGCTGGTCATCGTCAGCTCCAAGACCTTCACCACGCTCGAGACGCTGACCAACGCCAAGGTGGCCCGCGCCTGGCTGGTCGGCGCCCTCGGCGAGGACGCCGTCGCCAAGCACTTCGTCGCCGTCTCCACCAACGCCGAGAAGGTCGCCGAGTTCGGCATCGACACCGCCAACATGTTCGGCTTCTGGGACTGGGTCGGCGGGCGCTACTCCTTCGACGGCGCCATCGGCCTGTCACTGATGATCGCCATCGGGCCCGAGCGCTTCCGCGAGATGCTCGACGGCTTCCACTCCATCGACGAGCACTTCCGTAACGCGCCGTTCGAGGCCAACATGCCGGTCCTCATGGGCCTGCTCAACGTCTGGTACACCGACTTCTTCGACGCCGAGACGCACGCGGTCCTGCCGTACAGCCAGCGGCTGCACCGCTTCCCGGCCTACCTGCAGCAGCTGACCATGGAGTCGAACGGCAAGTCGGTCCAGGCCGACGGCACGCCGGTGACCGTACCGACCGGAGAGATCTTCTGGGGCGAGCCGGGCACCAACGGCCAGCACGCCTTCTACCAGCTCCTGCACCAGGGCACGCGGCTGGTGCCCGCCGATTTCATCGGCTTCGGCCGGCCCAACGTGGACGCCGAAGGCATGCACGACCTGCTGACGGCCAACCTGTTCGCGCAGACCTCGGCGCTGGCGTTCGGCAAGACCGCCGAGGAGATCGCCGCCGAGGGCACGTCCGCCACGATCGTGCCGCACAAGGTGATGCCGGGCAACCGGCCCACCTCCACCATCCTCGCCCCCCGGCTGACGCCCTCCACTCTCGGCCAGCTCGTCGCCCTCTACGAGCACATCGTGTTCGTCGAAGGCACGATCTGGGGCATCGACTCCTTCGACCAGTGGGGCGTCGAGCTGGGCAAGAAGATGGCGATGGACCTGGCTCCCGCGCTCACCTCGGAGGAGCCCCCCGCGCAGGCACCCGACGCCTCCACCGCCGCACTGGTGCGCAAGTACAGGGAGATGCGGGGAAGAAGGGCCTGAACCATGGCGCTGGTCCTGTTCGGTGTAACGGGCGACCTGGCGAAGAAGATGCTGCTGCCGGCGCTCGACAAGCTCGCGGACACGGGCCGGCTGGACGTGCCGGTCGTCGGGGTGGCCAGGACCGACTTCGACCTCGACGGCCTGCGCGCCTTCGCGCGCGAGGCGGTGGGCAAGGACCTGTCACCCCGTCTTGACCTGCGCCTGGTCGCCGGCGACTTCGCCGACCATGGCACCTTCGAACGGCTGCGTGAGGCGGTCGAGGGGCTCGGGTTCCTCACCCACTACCTCGCCGTGCCGCCCTCGCTGTTCGCCACCGTCGCCAGGGGCCTGGCCGCCGTCGGCCTCAACGCCGACGCGCGGCTGGTCGTGGAGAAACCCTTCGGCCACGACCTGGAATCGGCCAGGCGGCTGAACGCCGAGCTCCTGACCTGCTTCGACGAGGACCACCTCTTCCGCGTCGACCACTTCCTCGGCATGGAACCCGTCGAGGACCTGATCGTCTTCCGCTTCGCCAACACGACGCTGGAGCCCATCTGGAACCGCACCTACGTGCGCAACGTCCAGATCACCCTGGCCGAGGACTTCGGCGTCGCCGACCGGGGATCGTTCTACGACGAGGTCGGCGCGCTGCGCGACGTCCTGCAGAACCACCTGCTCCAGCTGCTGGCTTACACCGCCATGGACGCCCCGCCGTCCGACGACGTCCGCGCCGTCCTCGATGAGAAGTGGCGGGTGCTGCGCTCGGTCCGCGCCGTCCAGGAATCCGACGTGCTGCGCGGGCAGTACGAGGGGTACAGGGACACCGACGGCGTGGCCCCCGGCTCGCGCACCGAGACGTTCGTCGCGCTGCGCGCCACGATCGACAACTGGCGGTGGGCAGGCGTGCCGTTCTTCATCCGCACCGGCAAGTGCCTGCCCGTCCACACCCTGGAGATCGTCGCCGAACTGCGCGAACCGCCCGTCTCCTTCTTCAGGTCGGCTCCCGCGCCGAACCTCATCAGGTTCACGCTGCACCCGGACCCCGGCGTGACCTTCGACCTGCTGGCCAAGGAACCCGACGTGCAGGACAGGACGCGCCCCGTGCCGGTCTCAGTCGACTTCACCAAGGTGCTCGGGCCCATGGAACAGGCCTACGAGCAGGTCCTGAAGGACGCGCTCGCGGGGGACCCCCGTCACTTCGTGCGGTTCGACCTGGTGGAGGAGTCCTGGCGGATCGTCCAGGACGTCCTGACGTTCGACAGCACGCCCGAGCCCTACGCCAGAGGCACCTGGCCTGAGGGCGAGGACCGCCTCGTGCCCGGCGGCTGGCACCCGGTCGGCTGACCTCGCCCTGACCGCCGGCGGCCCACCGGTGACACCCCGACGCGAGCCGTTCCCGGTTCCGCGCGGCGACCACCGTGAGGGTGCCGGTCGGTCACGGGCAGGCCGCGGCGTAGAGGATGTCGCGTAGGCCTGGCAGGGCTTCCCGGCCCTCTCGCCACACCAGTCTGAGGCTGAGGTCGGGAACCGGAAGGTCCAGCCGGACCAGGCTTCCGGCGTCCAGGCTGTCGGCCACGGCGAACCGGGGCAGCAGGGAGATGCCGAGTCCGTGCTCGGCCCACGCGCGCATGACCGGAACCCCGCCCGCCTTGATCCGTTTGGGCGCGGGGCCCAGCGTCTTGTACCCCGCCATCCAGAACGAGCACTCCGGCACGTTGACCAGCAGGCGCTCGTGTTCGAGGTCCGGCGGCGTCAGGCCGGGCCGGGCGGCGAGGGGGTGGGTGGGGGCGGCCACCAGGACAAGTGGCACGGGATCGAGGTCGACGAATGCCAGCGGTTCCGCGGGAGCGGGGAACCCGAGGCCTCCCAGATCGTCGTCGGAGTCCAGCAGGAGAGCGGCGTCGAGGCGACCGTCGATCACGTCGGCGAGCAGCCCGTCGCGAGCGCGTTCGGAACTGATCTCGACCTCCAGGTCGGGCCGGCGTTCGGCGAAGCGCGCGAGGACCTGTGGCACGTACGAGCCGGCGAGCGTCTCCAGCGCGCCCAGGCGCAGCACCTGCCGCTCGCCGCGCACGTCGCGACGGGCCCGCTCGGCCTGATGGAGCAGCCGCCGTGCCCATCCCATGAGGCGTTCGCCGGCAGGGGTGAGCTCCATCCCCCTGGGGCCGCGGTGGAAGAGCGTCACCTCGAGCGAGGACTCCAACGTCCGGATCTGTTGGGAGACCGACGAGGGTGCGAGTTCGAGCGCGATGGCGGCGTCGGTCACCGTGCGGTGACGGACGACCGCCTCGAAGGTCCTCAGTTGGCGCAGTTCCACGCTCACGCAACCGTGCCGGGCGTTCGGACATTCCGAATGCGGTATGCGGCCGGGCCGGTGGAGCCGCGGGTTCGTCGCCATGCACAGTGATCGCGCCGAATCCCTCTCCTCCTGGGAGCTGTCTCGATCATGACTCTTCCCCAGTCGCCCACCGTGCCCGCGACGAGTACCCCGCGCGGCCGGGCGCCCGCCCTCGCGGGCATCTCACTGGGCTATTTCATGGTGCTGCTGGACATGACCGTCCTGTCGGTCGCCGAACCGGACCTGGCGTCCTCCCTGCGCACCTCGATCGGGGGCCTCCAGTGGGCCACCACCAGCTACACCGTGGCGTTCGCCGCGCTCCTGCTCTCCGCTGGGGCGCTGGCCGATCGCCGGGGAGCCGAGCGTGTCTTCAGAGCCGGGATCGCGGCCTTCGGCCTCGCCTCCCTGCTCAGCGCGTTCGCCCCGAGCCTGTGGATCCTCATCGTGTTGAGGGCGCTGCTCGGCGTGGCCGCGGCCGCCTGCGTTCCGGCGTCCATGGCGATGATCGGCCGGCTCTATCCCGAACCGGCCGCGCGTGCCCGCGCCATCGCTACGTGGGCGGCCGTCAGCGGTGCGGCCGTCGCGGCGGGCCCGATCGCGGGTGGAGCTCTGGTCGGCTGGGCAGGATGGCGTTCGGTCTTCCTGATCAACGGACCCATCGGCCTGATCGTGCTGCTGCTGACGATGGGCCCTGCCGTACGCTGCCCGCGCGGTGAGCGTCGCATCGACTGGCTCGCCCAGCTCGCCGCCGCCCTGGTGCTGGCCCTGCTCACCGACGGCGTGATCGCCGCAGGCTCCGGCGCGTGGTCCCACGCCCTCTGGTCGTCGACCGCCTGTGCGGTGGCGACGGCGGGTTTCCTGACGCTCGAACGACGGAGCCCGGCACCGGTCCTGAACCGGAACCTGTTGCGCGACGGGCGAGTCAGGGCCGGGCTGCTGGCCGGCGCGGCGGTGACCTTCGCGCTCACCGGAGCCCTGTTCGTGCTGCCGCTCCTGCTTCAACAGCAGTGGCACCTGAGCGCCCTGGCGACCGGGCTGGCGTTCCTGCCGCTGACGGTGCCGTTCGCGGTCAATCCGCCTGTCACCGGCAGGATCGTGGCCCGCGTCGGACCTCGCCTGCCGATCCTGGCGGGCCTGACGCTTCTGTCGACCGGCGGAGCGGTGCTGGCCGCCACGATCTTCACCTCCGGCGGATACCCGGTGCTCGCTCTGGGCCTGCTCATCAGCGGCTTCGGCGTCTCGTGTGCGCTTCCCGCGCTGGTCACCGCCATCGTCAACGCCGCCCCTGCGGGAACGGCAGGATCCGTCGGCGGTCTGCTCAACGCCGTGCGCCAGGTCGGGGCCACCCTCGGGGTCGCGGTGATGGGAGCCGTCCTCAGCGCGGGCACCGGATGGGCTCTGCTGACCTCGGCCGCGGTCTGCGCCGTCGCCCTTGCCGTGTTCGCCTTCACCGGCGAGCCGAATGCCGCCTCCTGATCATCGATCCTGCGCGCGGGCGTCCACGCGACGTCATGGAGACGCCGGCGCTCGAACGCGATGTCCGCAAGCTCAAGGAACTGGGTCTGACCGAAAGCTCGAGACCGGCTACCGGCTCTCGCCGCGCGGCGAGGCGGTGACACGGATGCTCGCGCGTCACCTGTGATGACGGTTTAATGCCCGTGCGATTCCAGGGTTCACAGGGGCGTAACACTCCGCGGTGAGACTGGCCGGCATGAGCGATGCACCGAAGGCGATTCATCCGCGTTCCGGGCACGACCGCCGGCACCACGCGCGCTCCTGGTGGCGAGAGATCCTGGAGGTGGCCGTCCTTTTCGTGGCGGTGGGCGTGGCCCACCTGCTCGCCACCCTCCTCGGGCACACCGATCCCGGACCGGTGGTGCTGGTGGGGCTCGGCGCCGCCCTGATCGTCGGCTCGGCCGTCCACAAGCGCCTGAAGACCGTACGGCCGGCGACCGCGCGACGGCGGCCCGGGCGCGCACCCTCGCCGCCTACCGGCGGAGAAAGGAGCGGCGCCATGACGCTGTGGCGGATCCGGATGCGCGTGGTCGAACGCCCGGGACGCCTGGCCGAGGTGGCGGGCGCGTTCGGCCGGCTGGGCTGCAACATACTGGCACTGCACATCGCCCCCACCGGCAGCAGCGCCATCACGCCGGCAGGCTGCGACGCGCTGGACGAGTTCGTCGTCGAGGCGCCCACCCACCTCACTCCCCGCGTCCTGCACGACGCGCTGTCCGAGGCGGGCGGCCTCGACGTGCTGGTCGTGCCCGCGCAGGTCAAGGACCTGATCGACCCCGGTATCCAGGGACTGCTGCTGGCGCAGCGGGTGCACGACGATCCCGAGCAGCTCCCGCAGGCGATGGCGGAACTGCTCCGGGTCTCGGAGGTCGAATGGCGCAGGCCGGGCGAGACCGTCGACGAGAACGCCGCGTTCAACAGCACGATGGTGATCTCCGTGCACCCCGAGCGGGCCCTGCTGCTCAGGCGGCCCGGCCTGCCCTTCACCCCGGCCGAGGCCGCCAGAGCCGCCGCGCTGGCCTCCGCCGCCAGGGGCGCCCGCTACAGCGGTACCTCCTGAGATCAGGGGCCGCGCTTCGCGTCAGACCGCCTGACATCCCCCACCGGGGGACGCCGTCACCGTCACAGGCGGCCACAGAACCTTTCCCCGGCACGCCTTTCCGGGGTCGCGCGTGCGTGGGAGCAGGCGCGGGCGGGACGGTGCCGTCTCCTGGAACCGGCACACGAGGGCGGTCGCGGACCCGCAAGTGATCTACTTTGTAAAGGCGCCGGCCGGCGACAGGGCGCGGCTTACGGGACAGGCTCGGCCGTCAGCCGCAGCAGGAGCAGGGCGACGTCGTCGCTGCGGCGGCGGGCGCCCTGCGCGCTTCTGATCAGGTTCTCCGCCAGCTCGTCCAGGTGCTGGTCACCGTCGCGTACGAGCCTGGCGCCGAGAGCCGTCAGGCCGTCATCGATGTCGGTCCCCGGCACCTCGATCAGGCCGTCGGTATACAGCACCAGGAGGCTGCCGACCTCCAGCGCGACCTCCGTGCACGGGTAGTCCGTCTCGCGTTCGATCCCGAGCAGGAGGCCCCCGGCCACGTGTATCACCTCGACGCGCCCGTCGGGATGCCAGACGAGAGGGGAGGGGTGGCCGGCCCTGGCAAGGCGCGCCACGCGGCGCCGGAGGTCGAGGTGGACGTAGACGCAACTGGCGAACAGGCCGGGATCGAGGTCGGTGAGCATCTGGTTCGTCCGGAAGAGGACCTCGCCGGGACCGGCGCCGGACGCGGCGAAGGCCCGCACCGCGGTGCGAAGCTGACCCATGAGGGCGGCGGCGGTGACGTTGTGCCCCTGGACGTCGCCGATGATGGCCGCGGCCGTGCCGTCGGGCAGGCGGATCAGGTCGTAGAAGTCGCCCCCGATGTCCATGCCTTCGGTGCCGGGCAGGTAGCGGGCCGCCGCCGCGAGTCCCGGTATGCGGGGAAGGGCGTGGGGGAGCAGACCCTCCTGCAGGCCGCGAGCGAGTTCGACCTTGGCGTCGTACAGCCGGGCGCGTTCCATCGCCTGGGCGATCAGACCGCCCAGCGAGGTGAGCACGGCTCGCTCCTCGACCGTGAAGCGGTGAGGCTCGCGGAAGGCGAGCACACACGTGCCGACGGGGCGGCCGGAGGCGATCAGGGGCAGAAGGGCCCAGGCGGCCATGCCGTCGTCCGGCGCGACGGCCGACGGGTAGATCTTGTACAGCTCTTCCTGCGATTCGAAGAAGTTGGGCACTCCGGTGACCATCGCGCGGATGCTGGGCGTGGGTGAGGTGAGGGAGAGCCGGCCGTACTGCTGGATGATGTGGGGCGGGAAGCCCCGATGGCCGGCGACGCGCAGCCTTCCCTCCTCGGCCGCCAGCAGGGCCACGGCCTGGGCGCCGAACGCGGGCATGATCTGGTCGGCGACGAGATCCACCACATCCTGGACGCCGGCGGCCTGCGTCAGCGTGCTCGCCAGATGGAGGATGTGGTAGATGGCCCCTGTGCGGGTGGGGAGCGCCACGTCGATCGGAACGGTGGCGGCCGTCAGGGCCTGTGACTCCATGGGGGCCGGGTTGATGCGGACGGTGATGCCGGAGATCGAGGGGTACAGGTCGAAGGCCAGCCACTGGTCGGGTGGGCACAGCGCGACGAACGAGGTCGGCCGCTGGCTGATCATCGCTCTTCGGTAGTGGTCCTCGTACACGGGATCGTCCAGCCATGGCAGCACGGTCCAGGGCTGGGCGCCGACCAGTCGCAGGGGTGACTCGCCGAGCAGGGCGGCCCCCTTGGGGCTGATGTAGGTGAGGCGGCCGTTGACGTCCATCGTGCACAGGCCTTCGGGCAGGCGCGCCACCATCGCCCCGAGCACGTCCGCGGGATCGGTGAGCGGCGCCGGGGCGCGCGAGCCGGTGTCCTTCCGCCCTGATGGGGTGCTCTGGGCGAAGTCCTGCAGCTTGTGTGCCAGTACGGCCGCGGCGGCGGTGAGGTGGTCGCGAGTGTGGGCGGGCGGCGGGGGATAGGCGCCCGACCAGACGATGAACATCGCTCCGTGGTCGCCCGCCGCGGTATACAGCGGGAGCGCGGCCAGGGAGTAGTCGTACGGCAGGGCGACGGCGAGCGCCGGGTAGCGACGCACCATGTCCTCTTCGTCGCTCACCCACACCAGTCGCTTGTCCCGCAGCGCGTCGGCCACAGGAATCGGCGCGGTCACGCTCACCCGCTCCCACGGCTGGACGAACTCCCGCGGCAGCCCCTCCATCACCACCAGTTCCAGCACCTGGCCGTCGGGTGACAGGCGGTAGACCCCGCCCGTATGGGCGCCGATCTCCTCCAGCATCTCCGTCAGGCCCTTGGCCAGCGCGTCTCTGTCGTCTCCCCCGCCCGCGGCATCGACCGCATCATCAGGTGGGAACTGCCGCCCCAAAGCCACCACCTCATTCCAGGGTCTTACATATGGGACGTTACCCCGACTGACCTGGACCTTTGGTCATGAGTCCTGACAGGCCCATCTGAACCGGCACCGGCTGAGAGCCTGACGTGGTGAGCGAAAGGGTGGCCGGCGAGGGAGTCGCGTCGCCGGCGGCCCGCCGTATTGGCCGGCTGTACGGGGTTGTCCGCAGGCCACCTACCATACGCGCATGACCTCGCACGGATTCACGCTCACGGCCGAGGGCCCGTTCGACTTCGGCGCCTCGTTGCGCTTCGTCGAGGACTGGCCGGCCACCAGCGGGCTGCCCTCCGACGGGCGGGCGCTGCGCTTCGCCTACTGCGCGGAGTCCGACTGGCTGCCGATCGGCGTGACCGTGACGGCCGCGCCTGACGGGGTCGCCGTCGCCACGACGAGGGCCGCGGGACCGGGGATCAGGGGCGAGGTGGCGCGCATCCTGTCCCTCGACGTGGACGGCGCCGGGTTCGCCAAGCTCGGCGAGGCCGACCCGGTGCTCGGTGACCTGCAGCGCAGCCGCCCCGGCCTGCGCCCGGTGTGCTTCTGGAGCCCGTGGGAGGCGGCGTGCTGGGCGGTGATCGTGCAGCGCTCGTCCATGCTCGTCGCCTCCAGGATCAAGCAGCGCATCGCCGAGCGGTACGGCGCGAAGGTCACCGTGGACGGTCGCCCGTACGCGGCCTTCCCTCCGCCCATGACGCTGCTGGAGGCCGGCGGTCTCGGCCTGCCCGCGCAGAAGGAGGAGTGGGTGCGCGGGCTGGCCCGCGCGGCGCTCGACGGGGTGCTCACCGCCGAGCACCTGCGCTCGCTCGGTCCTGAGGAGGCCCTGGCCGAGCTGCGCGCCCTGCCCGGCGTGGGGCCGTTCTCGGCGGGTCTGATCCTGATCCGCGGCGCAGGCGCGCCGGACGCGTTCCCCGGTGACGAGCCGCGCCTGTTCGCGATTCTGCGCGAGATGTACGGCCTGCCGGGAGACGCGCCGGCGGCGGCCTACCGGAGGCTGGCCGAGGGGTGGCGGCCCTACCGCTCCTGGGCCTCCTTCCTGTTCAGGGCGTCCGCCTACGGCGTCATGGACGATCGGGATCAGGGATCGGCGCGAGCGCGGTGAACGCCTGCCGCAAGGGCGATGGGCAGGGCGCTCGCCGGGTGAAGGCCTAGAGCGCGAAATCGAGGGCAGTTCGAGGGTTTTCACGACTCTCGGGAGAATCCATGAGCGAGGCTGAGGTGGTGGCACGCCGGGCGGCGGATAGTCCGGCCATAAACAAGCTGGCGCGGGTGGGGCTGGTTTGTCGTGGTGTGCTTTACGGGTTGATCGGGGTGCTGGCGCTGCAGATCGCCTTCGGCGGCGGGGAAGCGGAAGCCGACAAGGGCGGGGCGATGGCCACGGTCGCGGCGCTGCCGTTCGGGGCGGTGATCTTGTGGATCATGGTCGTGGGGTTCGCCGCGCTGACCGTGTGGCAGGCGTGTGAAGCGATCTTCGGCGCGCACGAGCCCAAGGACAGGATCGAGGCGGCAGGCAGGGCCGTGGTCTACGCGTTCATCTGCACCGCGTTGCTGACCATGCTGCTGGCGGGTAAGGGCTCGTCCGACGACCAGAAGTCCCAGGACCTGACGGGCAAGCTGCTCGCGCTCCCGGCCGGGCAGATCATCGTCGGCGCGATCGGGCTCGGCATCGTCGCACTCGGCGTCTACTGGGTGTGGTGCGGAATCAAGAAGAAGTTCCGCGAAGAGCTCAGGCCCATGCCGCCGCGGGCCCGCACGGTGATGGATCGGCTCGGGCTCGCCGGGTACATCGCGCGCGGGGTCATCGCCGTCGCGGCCGGGATCTTCGTGATCCAGGCGGCCGTCACCTTCGACCCGGACAAGACCAGGGGCATCGACGCGACGCTCAGGTCGTTCGCCGACACCCCTGTGGGGCCCTGGCTGCTGGTGCTGGTGGCGCTCGGACTGCTGCTGTTCGCCGGATACTGCTTCGGAGAGGCCCGCTGGCGGCGGACATGAGGCTCGACGACTGGTTCCTCACCCGCGAGGAGCGCGGCAACGACGCGACCAGGCTGGCGGCCTGGTCCGAGGGGAACCTGGTGCGCCCGCTCGTGCACGGCGCGACCTACTTCGCCGAGCTCCACGCGGGCCTGGCCGGCCTCGGCAAGGACGACCTGCTGCTGTTCACCGACTGGCGCGGCGACCCCGACGAGCGGCTCACGCGGGACGGCCCCACGGTGGCGGCGGCCATGGCAGCGGCGGCCCGCAGGGGGGCGCTGGTCAGAGGGCTGATCTGGCGCTCGCACCTGGACTTCCTCCGCTTCAGTTCGGCCGAGAACCGGCACCTCGGCCAGGACATCGAGGCGGCCGGCGGGCAGGCGCTGCTCGACACCCGGGTACGGCACGGCGGTTCGCACCACCAGAAGTTCGTCGTCCTGCGCCATGACCGCGACCCGGGCGAGGACGTGGCCTTCGTCGGCGGCATCGACCTGTGCCACAGCCGCCGTGACGGCCGCGAGCACCTGGGCGACCCGCAGGCGGCGCCGATGCCGTGCGCGTACGGCCCGCGCCCGCCGTGGCACGACGCCCAGGTGGCGATCAACGGCCCGGCCGTGGCCGAGGTGGAGAAGGTCTTCCGCGAGCGCTGGGGAGACCCGGCGCCCGAGACCCGCCAGCCGGTCAGGCGCCTGCGCGACCGCCTGACCGGGATGGCCGATGTGCCGCCGCTGCCCGAGCCGGGGCCCGCGCCGCCGCGGGCCGGGACGCATGCCGTACAGCTGCTGCGGACCTATCCGCACCTGCGCCGCGCCTACCCGTTCGCGCCGGAGGGGGAGCGCAGCGTGGCCAGGGCCTACCACAAGGTGCTCGGCCGGGCGAGCTCCCTGGTCTACCTGGAGGACCAGTACCTCTGGTCCACGGAGGTGATCGAGCCGTTCGCCGAGGCGCTGGAGCGGGAGCCGGGGCTACGCATGATCATCGTGGTGCCGCGCCATCCCGACCAGGACGGATGGCTGGCGGGTCCGGCCAGCCTGATCGGCAGGGCGGAGGCGCTGACCAGGCTCCAGCGTGCCGGCGAGAGCCGGATCGCGATCTATGATCTGGAGAACCACCTGGACACGCCCGTGTACGTGCACGCGAAGGTGTGCGTGGTCGACGACGTGTGGGCGAGTGTCGGCTCCGACAACGTGAACCTGCGCTCATGGACGTTCGACTCCGAACTGAGCTGCGCCGTGATCGACGAGGAGCCCGACCCGCGCCCGCCCGCCGGGGCGCGCAGGTTCGCCAGGGACCTGCGGCTGACGCTCGCCGCCGAGCATCTGGACCGTGACTCCGGCGACCTGGCCGATCTGTGTGACCCGAAGGAGGCGTTCGAGGCGTTCGCCGAATCGGCCGCGAGGCTCGACGCCTGGCATCGGGGCGGACGACGGGGCCCCCGCCCGCCCGGCAGGCTGCGCAGGCACCCGCGGCCTGGCCTCGGCCGCCTCCGCAGGACGATGGCCATGCCGCTGTACCGGATGGTCGTGGACCCGGACGGGCGGCCGCCGCGGCTACGTCGGTCGAGCACGTTCTGAGGCCTGCCGCTGCCGTTGTCGCTCGCGCCGGTACAGGACGGCGCGGGCGGCCATCACGACGCAGCCGGCGCCGAGCAGCAGGCCCCAGACGACGTCGGTGAGAAAGTGCATGCCGCGGTACAGGCGGGAGAAGGCGACGGCGAGCGGGGCGGCGACCGCGAGCACCCAGATCGCCACCTGGAGCGCCCGGTTGCGGACGCGCGTGGTCAGGATGAGCGCGACCCCGCAGTAGAACGCGACGGCCGCGCTGACATGTCCCGACGGGAAGCTGGAGGTGGGCGGGGCCGGGTCGAGGTGCTGTACCGGCGGCCTGTGCCGTCCGACGGGCGCGGTGGTGGCCAGGAAGATGAGCGACTGGCTCCAGACAGCCGCGACAAGGAAGACGGATTCGCGCCAGCGCCGGTACACGAGCCGGCAGATGATCGCGACCGCCGCGGTGGCCGCCACGATGTAGGGGGTGTTCGACAGGCTGCTGCCGAAGTCGGTGAGCATGTTCCACAGTGAGGTGCGGTCGGCGGCCAGTGCCCGGCTCATGCCCGCCTCACCGGTAGGCCAGGCAAGGATCAGCTCGCCCACGCCGTAGGTCACTCCGGCCATCAGGAGCATGGGCAATAAGATCGTCGACGCGTAGTACTTCACGTGCTCACTTCCGGTCATGGGTCACCTTCACCGACTCGGGCTCCACTCCCTCGGTCAGCGGCGAGGCGGGCCTGCGGCCCCGCTCGCGCCGCCACGTCTCGAATCCCGCCGTGGTGGCGGCCAGGACGGCCGCTCCCAGCACGATGCCCGCGAGCACGTCGCTGACCCAGTGCACGCCGAGCGCGATCCTGGTGTAGCCGATCGACAACACCAGGAAGCAGGCGACGGCCCAGGCCACGCGCCGCCCCTTCCGGGACAGCATGGGCAGCAGAAGGAGGACGATCACACCCGCGCCGAGCGTCACGTTGACGGTGTGGCCCGACGGGAAGGAGTCGCCCGGCGCGAGCGCGACGGGGTCCGGCAGATGCGGCCTGGCCCGGGCGATGACGATCTTGAGTACCAGGGCGAGCAGCCCGCCCACGGTCACGGTGGTGACCGCCCAGAGGGCCAGCCGTGGCGCGCCCTTGTACAGCAGCCACACGGCGAACGCGATGACGGCGATACGCCACGACCACGGCCCGAACAGGTCCGTCCACACGATGAGCAGCCTGGTCATGGCGGGGTGGTCGAGTGCGTAGTCGTGCAGCTCATGCGCCACCTGCGCGTCCAGCCCGTTGACGGGCATCTTGGCCACGAGGAGCAGCAGGGTGAACGGGATCGCGACGAGTGCCACCGCGAGGCTGGCGATCGTCAGCCGCAGCCCCAGTCCGTGGTCACGGTCGACGCGAGCCCTGAGCCATGGGCTCCTCACAGCTGCGGCCCTTCCTCGATGCGCATCTGCGTCGGCTACCCCGGCAGGGGGCGTTGATTCCTGCCTGAAAGCCGGCGCCGGGGGTAGTCGGAGGGCATGTCCCCCACCGTGGCGGTTGTCGCGCACCGCAAGAAGACTCTCGGCGCAGGCCTGGACAGGCTGCGCGTGTTCATCACCGAACAGGACGTCGGCGACCTTCTCTGGTTCGAGGTGCCCAAGAGCAGGAAGGCGCCCAAGAAGGTCCGCCAGGCGCTCGAACAGGGCGCCGACCTGGTGTTCGTCTGGGGCGGCGACGGCATGGTGCAGCGCTGCGCCGACGCGATGGCCGGCTCCGGCGTGCCGATGGCCATCCTGCCCGCGGGGACCGCGAACCTGTTCGCCGCCAACCTCGGCATCCCCGCCGACCTCGAGGAGGCGGTGCGGATCGGCTTCCACGGGCGGCGGGAGAAGCTGGACCTGGGAGTGCTGAACGGCGAGCACTTCGCGGTGATGGCGGGAGCGGGGTTCGAAGCCGAGATGATCGCCGACACCGACGGGAAGGCCAAGAAGAGGCTCGGCAAGCTGAGCTACGTCAGGGCGGCCGTCAGGCACGTCGGCGGTCCGCTGGTGCCGATGAAGGTCAAGGTCGACGGGACGACCTGGTTCGAGGGGCAGGCCAGCTGCCTGCTGCTGGGCAACGTGAGCACGATCGCCGGCGGCATCGAGGCGTTCGACGACGCCCGGCCGGACGACGGCTGGCTGGAGGTCGGCGTCTCCACCGCCCAGGGGCCCGTCCAGTGGGCACGGGTGATCGGCAGGATGACCGCGGGCCGCTCCGACGACTCTCCGTTCGTCCGGATCACCCGCGCGAAGAAGGTGTCGGCCCGGTTCGGCGCCCCGCTGACGTACGAGCTGGACGGCGGGGAACGCGAGTCCACCACCCGGCTCAAGGCCAGGGCCGTCCCCGGCGCGCTCACGGTCTGCCTCCCGCCCTGACCACCCGGCGGCCGCTGCACCACGCCCACTGCCCCGTCGCTGTCGTCCCGGCCGCCTGACGTTCGGGACCTTGGGCCTGACCAGGCGGGACGTTCGCCGGTGCCGTCACGGACAGCGGGCGAGCACGCTGGGAAACGAACCCGAGGAGGCGGCAATGTCCATCCAAGTCAAGGACGTCATGGGTGCGGTGGCCATCGCGGTGGTGGAGAACGCGTCGTTCGCCGACATCGTGACCGCGATGAGGCGCTACGCGGTGGGAGCGGTCACTGTCATCGACGCCGACCGCCGGCCGGTCGGTGTGATCTCGGAGGACGACCTGATCCTCAAGGAGATCGACACCGTACGGCACACCGTCACCATCTTCGAGAGCGGCAGGACCCGCGCCGAGCACAAGAAGGCCGCTGCGACGCTGGCCGCCGAGCTGATGACCTCGCCCGCCATCACCGTCACCCCTGACACGCCGCTCAAGGACGCCGCCAGGACGATGCACGACAGCCGGATCAAGCAGCTGCCCGTGATCGACCTGCTCACCGGGCGCATGATCGGCACGCTCCACGAGGCGGACGTGTTGCGGGTCTTCACCCGCCCCGCCGAGGAACTGGAGGCCGACATCAGGCAACTGGCCGGCGACGGCTTCTCGATCACCGTCGACAGGGGCATCGTCACGATCGGCGGCCGGGTCGAACGCGCGTCGCAGGCCATCGCGCTCGTGGAGAGGATCAGGCGGCTGGAGGGCGTCGTGGACGTGGTCTCCGAGCTGGCCTGCCCAGGGGACGACCTGGCCGAGGCGGGACGTCCCGACCCGCGCTCGGCGCCGACGCGACGGTCGAGTTCCGTGATCCGCGGGAGGTGAGCGATCCGATCCGGGAGGCGGGCAGACGCACCCGGCTGCCCAGGAGCCGGGTCGGGTCGGCGGCGCGGATGAGCGCGGTGAGACCGCAGGCGTCCGTGAAGGGAACGTTCCGGAGGCTGCCCTGGTGCTGTCAGCTGCCCGCGACTCCAGGGAGTGTCGTGTACATCCCCTTGGCGGGGTAGCGGGCCAGCGGCCGGGACTGCCCGGTGTTGACGTCGACCGCGTAGGTGCCAGCGAATTCCCTGGTCAGGTAGACGATCGTGACCTCGGACCCGCTGTGCCAGAGGCTGGTGTTCGAGACGCCGCCGTCCTTCGGCAGGCCGCTGACGGCGACCTTCCGCAGGGTCCGCCCGGTCGTGGCGTCGAGAAGGCTGAGCCGGGGCTTCTTGATGTCCTGGAACTCGAAGGCGGCCACCGTGCGTCCGTCCGGGGCGAGTTCGCTGAAGAAGATGAACGCGCCGTCGAAGCGGACCGGCCTGCCTCCGCCGGTGACGGGCATCAGCCACAGGTCGGTCTTGACGTAGCGGACGAGCGCGGCGACGCCGTCCTTGACGCTGACCGTCTCGTACGTGCCCTGCACCGGCACCGTCCTGCCGGTCCGCATGTCGATCAGCATCCCGGGCTCCTTGCTGCCCTCCCTCGGGTCGAAGACCACGTGGCGGCCGTCGTCGGAGACCACGAGCATCGAGCCGGGGCCGATCCGCTCCTCCTTCACCGTGACGGAGGAGGTCTGCTCGGTGCCGGTCATCAGGTCGCGGACCACGTGCGCCTGGGCCTGACGGCTGTAGTAGGCGAGCAGGCGCCCGTCCCTGCTGATCGCGACGGGTACGTGCGACTCCCTGGTGGTTCTGGCGAGCGCCTGGGGTACCCGGTAGGTCGTGCCAGTGCGGGTGACCACCCGCCACTCGACGGCACTGCAGTCGGCTCGCCGCCGTTTCGTGTCGATCACGCAGGGCGTGCGGTAGGCGTGGCTGAGCGGCCCGACCTCGCCGTCGGGCAGGTCGGGTACGGTGGCCACGT
The DNA here is from genome assembly GCF_042681425.1 of Nonomuraea mangrovi. Lineage (NCBI taxonomy): Bacteria > Bacillati > Actinomycetota > Actinomycetes > Streptosporangiales > Streptosporangiaceae > Nonomuraea > Nonomuraea mangrovi. The sequence continues at coordinate 183,424 of NZ_JBHUFV010000038.1, forward strand.
CCTGCGGCGTGGCCGTGTCATCGCCGCGCGGACCCGGCGGCTCCCGCAGCGCCACGGCCGCCGTCGTCACACCCAGCACCGCGACCGCCGCGATCGCGGCCAGCGCCAGGGTGGTCCGCCGCCTGCGCCGGTGGCCGGCGATCGCCAGGTCGGCCAGACTCACCAGGGGAGCCTCGTCGGCGATGTCGTTCAGCGCCTCACGCAGCCGCGTCATCGGACCACCTCTCTGAGCTCGGAATCGGACAGCAGGTACGCGAGCTCGGGCGCGAGCGCGCGCAGGCGGGCCAGCGCGTGGTGGGCCTGGCTCTTGACGGTGCCCACCGAGCAGCCGAGCGCCTCGGCCGTCTGCGCCTCGGTGAGGTCCTCCCAGAAGCGCAGCACGATCACGGCACGCTGCTTGGGCGTCAGCTTGGCCAGCGCCTGGCGCAGCACGATCCGGTCGAGTGCGGCCTCGTCGTAGGAGGCGCCGCGGTCCGGAGGGTCGGCGCTCGGTAACTCGGGGCGCGGCCTGCGCCACCAGGAGATGTACTGGTTGACCAGCGCCTTGCGCGTGTACGCCTCCGGATTGCCGCCTGTGGACAGCCTGGGCCAGTGCCCCACGACCTTGATCAGGACGCTCTGCAGCAGGTCCTCGGCGAGGTGGGCGTCTCCCGTGAGCAGGTACGCGGTCCGCATCAGCGCCTGCTGGCGGGCGAGCACGAACTCGCGGAAGCCGTCGTGACGATTCAATGTGATCTCCTCTCGCCTGTTCCCAACGCGACTCGTCGGGAGAAAGGTTGCAGACGTTTTCCTCGTGACGGCGATCGGTGTCCCCGCCGAGGTCCGGCACGGCGCGGTTTCGGGGGAAGGGCGAGAACGGCCGGTGGAGTCGCGGCGCGCCTGACAGCCGCGCACGCCACGCAGGCCGGGGAGTGCTCCGGCTCGCTCATCGAGCACATCCCGATCAGCACCTACGGCCACCTGGACGTTTACTACGACTCCGGGACCAAGCGCAACTGCGCGCGAACGGTCTCGTCCGGTTCCACCTGGGGCGTGTCGAAGTACATGAGGGTCATCCTGGTCGTGTGCGAGCAGACCAGCCCGGCCGGCTCCTGCAGGCAGCGCGCCATGGACTACGACGAAGGCCAGTACAAGTACTACGCGGGACCTCGCTCGCTGCCCGCCGGGGGCCGGTGCATCCTCGCGATGGGCAAGATCTACTCGACTGAGGTGCGCACGTCGCCCATGGCCTCTCACTGCGGGTAGCCGCCGGAGGTCTTCCGTCACCACGGCCGCCCGGGCCTGCGCCGCCGTGGTGACCGTGCCCGCCGAGCGTCGTCCGGGAGGCGGGCGCCGCTCGGCCGGCTCCGTCGCGCGAACCGGCCGACATCTCCCGGATGAGCTACACCATCGCCTCGTTCCGGGTGGAGACTGCTGGTATGACCCACAGCCACGATGAGGACCCGGCGTGCGAGGTCGCTCACAGCGATCCGCCCAAGACGGAGACGGGCAGGACGCTGGTGGCCGTCTTCGCCTCGCCGATGGCCGGACACCTGCTGCGGTTCGGTGCGGAGCTGGGGTTCAGGCCGGTCCTGCTGGAGCCTGACCCGGGCCGAGCGCTCGACGGCTTCCCCGCGGTGTCCGAACCCGGCGACTTCCTGGACGGCACCGCCGACGTCGTGCTCACCGACCACCACCGCGAGGAGATCGGACCAGTGCTCCGCGACCTCCTCAAGAGTCCGGCCCGATGGATCGGCATCATGGGCAGCCCGCGCCATACGGGGCCTCACGTGCAGGCGCTGACCGAGCTCGGCGTCCCGCCGGAGGAGATCGCCCGCGTGCACCGCCCTGTCGGGCTCAACATCGGCTCCCGTACGCCCGCGGAGATCGCCCTCGCCACCCTGGCGGGCCTGATCGCCGACAGGAACGGCCGGCCAGGCGGCTTCCACTTCTGAGTGGAACAGCAGGCCCAGGTCGAACAGGAGGGCCACGCCGAGCAGGCACAGCAAGACTGACAGCGAGGCGCCCGACCAGAACCGCAGGAGCAGGCCGGGGGCTACAGCGGTCTCGGGTACCGCCCGATGGCGCAGATGGGCGTGGGGCGGTGAGGAGAGGGTCGCGCTCGGGACATGGCGAAGCTGGTCGCGTTCGTTGACCGCGCCGCGGCGCCGCGATCGCAGCTCCTCCAGGGCGTGCTCCTGCTCGGCCACCCGCGTGGTCGCGCTGTCGTCGCCCCACCTGTCGGAGGTCACCGTGGGCGGCAGCACGTCGATACCGCTGATCGCCTGCCGAAGCTGCCGCTGACCGGCACTGATCTTCGCGTCGAGGTCGCCGATGAGCGTGTCGAGCTCGGCGACACGGGCCGCGTCCGCGGCGGCCCGCGCCGCACGGTTCGGCGGGACCTTGTCCAGGCCCGCCCATCCGACGGGACCATCCGCGCATCGCCTGCCCAGCAGGCCGACGGCCGCCAGGCGCGACACCCCGGTGAACGTCGGCCGATCCGGCCTCTTTCGCCATGCGCGCACCTCGTGGCGCTGAAGGGCCTTCGGCGCGTACCTCAGGAAGAGGCCGGCGTTCGGATGCTCCAGCGCCGCCGCCAGCAGGAGGGCGTCGAGTCGCCCGTGATCGAGCACCTTCACGGCGGTGTCGCCGTCCTGGGGAGAGGCCCACAGCGACGCCCGCGCCACGTAGTCCTCGACGGGCATGGGGAAGAACATCTCCCCGGCCGTGAACCGCAGCACCGGCTCATGCCTGCGCACGAGCCTCAGGACGTCGAGGCCCGCGGGCAGGTCGCGCATGTCCGCCATGTCTCCCCCCGACTCCCGCTTCACCCCCGGCCTCGCCCCTCCTCGTGGCTGGTGGCGGTGAACCTGTCCCGTCCTGTTGGGGAGCCCGGCGCCGTGACGACCACGACGGCCTCTCCTCACGTGCACGTCAGGCGCGGTTCGGGGTCGTAGACGGTGTGGAAGCGCTGCTTCCTGACGACCTTGCCGTCCTTTTCGAAGGTCCGCCAGACGTCGATGGCGAATCCCTCGACGCCGGTCATCGGGATGCAGTCGGGCCCGCTGTCCGTGGTCGTGGGAAAGCTCTTCACGTTGTAGCGGGGGGAGCTTTCCGCGTCGATGTCGAACCGCTTGGTGCTCCAGAACTCGACGGTGATCGAGGTGCCGGTGTAGGAGGTCGTGATCAGCACGCCGTACGGAGAGTCGTTGCGCCAGCGGAAGTCGGGCTCGGGGTAGGAGACCGTCGACTCCCTGCCGGCGGGATAACGGGAGATGTAGAACTGGTGCGGCGTGTGCTGGACGTCCTCGAACCCGCCGAAGAAGACGGCGTTGAACATCGTGGTCGCGAACTGGGAGACGCCCCCGCCGACGTCGTCGACGAATCGGCCGTTGAGGATCATCGGCGCCTCGACGAAGCCGCGGGCCCTGTCGCGCCTGCCCACCACGCCGTTCAGCGAGAACGTCTCTCCGGGCTCGACCAGATGGCCGTCGACGATGTCGGCGATGCGGTGGATGTTGGTCACGCGGGGCGCGCAGCAGGGGTGGCGGGTGGTGAACGAGCCGACCCTCTCCCTGACCCCCAGCGTCCCGGCCGCCTGCGTGGTCAGCCGCGGCTGCGTCCGCGTGACGGGGACCTCCGCCGTACGGCTGCCGCCGGCGAGGGCGGCGGAGACCGCCTCGCCGAGCGCGCCCGGGTCGATGCCCGCGCCCGGCCGCCCGGCGATCACCTGCGGCCTGCCTTTCACGATGGCGAACGACGCGTCCTTCGGCCGCCGTCCCGCCGCGATGAGCTGGTTCTGCAGGTCGGCGGCCAGGTCCGCGGAGTCGAAGACGGGCCGCAGGCCGCCCTTGCCGTCGGGGAGCCACCGAAGGTGCGCGGCGAGCCGCGATCGGGACAGGACGGCCCGCTTCGGCCCGGCCGTCAAGGTCAGCGGCGCGGCGACCGCCGTACGCGCCACGGTGGCGGCGGTCCTGCGGACCTGGTCGGCGGACACCGCCGGTGCGACCGGCCTGAGCGGGACCACGATCGGCTCGCTCCCGGACAGGTAGGCCGCGCGGATCGCCCGGGCCGCGCCGGCCCGATCGAGGGCGCGCCCCGGTCTCGGCACCACCGTCTGCGGTTCCGTCCCGCGGTAGAGGACGCTGCCCTGGCGCGGCTTGGTGTCGACCCTTCTGGCCAGTCCGCTGAGCCTGCCCGCCATGCGCGTGCCGTCCACCGCGACGTGAGGGGCGAGGGCGCGCGTCCCGAAGAGCGAGCGGGCCACCCCCGCGGGAGTGGTGGCCCCGTCCATGGCGAGGGCGACCGTCGCCCGCGCGTCGAAGGCGAGACCGAGTTCCGCGGGGGTCATGGTGATCGTGGTGTCGTCTGCCCTGATCGCGAGCGGTCGGGAGGCGCGCTGTTCGAACGCCTTCTCCAGGCGCGCCCGAGCGCCTGCCGGTGACAGCCCGCCGAGGTGCACACCGCCGACGCTGGTGCCCGGCGGCACCTGTCCGGAGAGCGTGAGGGCCGCCACGCCGTAGACGAGCGCTGGGACACCCGCGAGAGCGGCGAGGATCACGGCGACGCGGGAGCGCGTGCTCGTCGGCGCGGCCCACATCAGCCGGTCGCCGGCCGGAAGAGCGCGGAGAAGGTCCGCCCGCCGTTCCTCGGTTCCAGGACCGTGTCGTGTTCGGTGACGGCCGGAAGTCGCCGTGCGTCGGCTGCACGGAGCGGGGGACGCTTTCCACCCATGGGACGACCTCGCTGGAGATTCGAGCTTCTCCAGCAGTCTACTATGAGCCTTCGTAGAAGATCTCGGCTGGTGAGGAGCCTGTGGCCGCCCCGCCCAGGTGCGAGGGCGGCCCGGACAGGGTGTCAGACCGTGACGGCCTCCTGGTCGGCGTCGCGCTCCTGGGTGGCCAGTTTCCCGTGCAGACTCTCGCCTTCGATGTCGAGGTTCGGCAGGATCCGGTCGACGGGGCGGGGCAGCCACCAGGCCGCGCGGCCGAGGAAGGACATCACGGCCGGCACCAGCGTCAGGCGGACGACGAACGCGTCGACGAGCACTCCGAGGGCCAGCGCGAAGCCCATGGATTTGATGATCGGATCGTGCATGAAGACGAATCCGCCGAAGACGGCGGTCATGATCAGCGCGGCGGCGGTGACGACGCGGGCGTTGTGGCCCAGGCCGTTGACGGTGGCCTGCTGAGGGCTGTCGCCGTGGACGAAGTCCTCGCGCATGCGGGAGACGAGAAACACCTCGTAGTCCATGGCCAGCCCGAACAGGATGCCGATGAGCAGGATCGGCAGGAAGCTCACCAGCGGTCCAGGAACCTCGACGCCGAACAGGTCGGCCAGGTGCCCCTGCTGGAAGATGGCCACGGTGATGCCGAACGTGGCGCCCACGGTGAGCAGGAAGCCCAGCGCCGCCTTGAGGGGCACCAGCAGGGAGCGGAAGACCAGCATGAGCAGCAGGATCGACAGCCCCGCGACGAGCAGCAGGTAGACGGGCATCGCCTCGGCGAGTTTCGCCGACACGTCGATGCCGATGGCGGTGACGCCGGACAGGGCGATGTCGGCGCCCTCGATGCCGGCCACGCGCTCCCGGATGGTGCGCACGAACTGCTCCGTGGCCGCGTCGGTGGGGCCGGTCTTGGGGATGATGGTCATCAGCACGGTGGTGCCCCGCGGATTGGCCTGCGGAGGGGAGACCGCGAGCGCGCCCGCGTCGTAGATCAGCTTCGCGGCCTTCTGGGCGGCCTCGCCGGTGGCCTGGGCCTCGTCGCCGGAGACGATGGCGATCAGCCGGCCGTTGAAGCCGGGCCCGAATCCCTCGCCGATCAGGTCGTAGGCCTCGCGGGCCGCGGTGCCGGAGGCGGCGGTGCCTGCGTCGGGCAGTGCCAGGCGCATGTCCTGGGCGGGCAGGGCCAGCGCGCCCAGCCCCACGACACCCGCCAGCAGGATCGGAACGCGCAGCCGGACGGCGATCCTGCCCCAGCGGAAACCGAATCCCTCACGCCCGGGATGGGACGCCTGCCCGTCGAACCGCCCGCGCCGCCCGCGCGGCAGGACGCGGAGACCGGCGAAGCCGAGCATGGCGGGCAGCAGGGTCAGGGCGACCAGGACGGCCAGCGCGATCGTACCCGCCGCGGCCAGACCCATGATGCTCAGGAAGGGAATGCCGACCACGGAGAGGCCGGCCAGTGCGATGACGACGGTGGCGCCTGCGAAGACCACGGCCGAACCCGCCGTGCCTGTCGCGCGCCCGGCGGCCTCCTCCTCCGCCACGCCTTCGGCGAGGTACTGGCGGTAGCGGGAGGTGATGAACAGCGAGTAGTCGATCCCGACCGCCAGCCCCAGCATCAACGCCAAAATGGGCGCGGTGCTGGTCAGCTCCAGCACGCCGCTGAGGGCGAACAGCCCTGCCATCCCCGCCCCCACGCCGATCAGCGCGTTCAGCAGCGTCATGCCTGCGGCGACCAGGGAGCCGAAGGTGACGACGAGGACCACGGCGGCGACCAGCACGCCGAGCGCCTCGGTGGAACCCACCTCCACCTCGGCCTTCATGACCTCACCGCCGTGCTCCACCCGGAGCCCGCGCGCGGAGGCGCCGACCCGCTCGTACGCGGCGCGCTGAGCGTCGGTGACCTCGTCGAGAGGGGTGTCGAACTGGACCTGGACCAGCGCGTAGCGGTCGTCTGGAGTGACCGAGCCGACCTTGAACGGGTCGATGGCGGCGATCACGCCGGGAACCCCGCCTGCCTCCCGCACGACGGCCCCGACCGCGACAGGGTCGAGTTTCCGCCCTTCGGGCGCCGCGATGACGATGGTGCCGGTCACGCCACCGGCCTGCGGGAACTGCTCGCGCAGGGAGTCGAGAGCCCGCTGGGACTCCGTGCCGGGGATCGAAAAATTGTCAGTGGTGGGGCCCATGAAGGCGGCGGCCGCCCCACCCAGCACAGCAAGCAGGACCAGCCAGACGGCGAGCACACGCCCTCGGCGGCGGAAGGAGAACCGGCCGAGCCGGTACAGCACAGAAGCCATGAAAGTGTTGTCTCTCTCGAAGGTCAGCGGGGGTCGCGGCCGAGCGTGCGCAGGGCGCCGCTGATCAGCTCGGTACGCAGGTCCTGATCCGGGACCGGCACGTCGCCGGCGCAGGTGACGGAGACCGCGCCGATGACCATGTAGGCGGTGACCAGGCTCCTGGAGTCGGTCGAGCCGTCCACCATCGCGGCCATCAGCCGCGCCACGATGGCGGGCACAGCACCCAGCGCCGGATGGCCGGCCAGCACGGGAATGTCCTGGAACAGGACCTTGACCTCGCGCCGGAACCGCATGGCCAGGTCGACGAAACCAGTGATGGCCGCTTCCATGGCCTGGCCTCCTTCCAAACCGGAGAGCCGGGCGTCCAGCTCGCCCAGCCCTTCGCCGGCAGGGGTCAGCAACTCGGCGAGGATCGCCTCTTTGCTGACGAAGTAGTAGAGCAAGGACGCCTTCGAACAGCCGACCACCTGAGCGATGTCGTGCAGCGAGGTGCCCTTGTAGCCGCGCGTGGCGAAGAGATCCAACGCCGAGTGCAGGATGTGGCCGCGCAGAGCGGAAGGGGGACGTGCCATATCCCCACAATAGCTGTCCGATCGGTCAGATCTGACCGATCGGACAGGGAGTGCGTTGTGGCCTTCCTCACTGTCGGATCAGATGCACAAGAGGTATTGCACAATGATCCTTGTGTATCTAGAGTGGCCGCCATGTCCGAGACCAGCCCTTCGATCACCGACTCCCGGGTGCTCGCCGCCATGGCGCATCCCGTCCGCCGGCGCCTGCTCGACCTGCTGAAACTGAACGGCCCCGCCACCGCGAGCACGCTCGCCGAGCACACAGGAGAGGCGGTCGGCAACATCAGCCACCACCTGCGTGCCCTGGCCGGCGCGGGACTGATAGAGGAGGCCCCCGAGCTGGCTCGCGACCGGCGCGAACGCTGGTGGCGGCGGACCTCACAGAACCTGTGCTGGTCCTCTGCCGACTTCGCAGAGGACGCCGCGGGAGAGGCGATCGCGCGCGCCCTGGAGTCGCTCAACCTGGAACGGCAGGTCGGCCACGTACGGCGCTGGGCCGATCAGCCGCAGTCCGAGCAGGAACGCTGGCAGCGCGGTCCGTTCTCCACCGAGATCTGGCTGACCGTGACCGACGACGAACTCGCGCAGTTCGCCGCCGAGATCATCGGCGTGATGAACCGGTGGGCCGAGCGCGAGATACCCGACGACGGTCAGGAACGCGCCACCGTCTTCACCTTCGCCCGCGGCGTTCCCGGGCAGCCATGACCACGACCCAGGCCCTTCGTCCGCCCCGTTTCGGGCTCCTGCGCCGGCGCGACTTCCGGCTGCTGTGGCTGGGCGAGAGCGCCAGCAGCCTGGGCAGCGCCGTCACCGGCGTCGCGCTGCCCCTGGTGGCGGTGACCGTGCTGCACTCCTCGGCGTTCGCGGTCAGCGTGCTGGCCGCCGCCGTCTGGCTGCCGTGGCTGCTGGTGGGCCTGCCCGCGGGCGCCTGGGTGGACCGGCTCTCGCGGCGCAGGGTGATGCTGGTCGCCGACTGGGTGTCGATGGCGGCCTTCCTCAGCGTGCCGATCGCGGCCATGTCAGGCGTCCTGACAATCGGCCAGCTCATCGCCGTGGCCTTCGCCGCGGGTACGGCGAAGGTGTTCTTCGCCACCGCGTACCGGGCCTACCTGCCGTCGCTGGTCGACGGGCCCGACCTGCTCGAGGCCAACGCCAAGCTGCAGGGCAGCGAGCAGGTCGCGAACCTGGTCGGACCCGGCCTCGCGGGGCTGCTCGCCCAGTTCGTCTCCGCGCTGGGCGGCCTGGTCGTGGACGCGGTGAGCTTCGCCGTGTCGGCTCTGTGCCTGATGGGCGTCAAGCGCACCGAGGTCGTGGAGCCGCGCCCGCGGCGACGGCTGCGCAGCGAGATCAGGTACGGCCTGCGGACCGTCGTCCGTGACCCGCTGCTGCGCGGCAACATGCTCTACGGATGCGTGGCCAACCTGGCGCTGACCGGCTATCAGTCGCTGCTGGTGATCTTCCTGATCGGCGACGTCGGGCTGTCCGCCGGAGTGACGGGTGCGCTGATCGCGGCCACCAGCGTGGGCGGAGTCGTCGGCGCCTTCGCCGCCCGGCCGATGGCGGCGCGGCTGGGCAGCGCGCGGGCCGTCCTGCTGGGCAAGGCGGGACTGGCGCCGCTGGGCCTGCTGATCGCCCTGGCGGACCGGGGTGCGGGCCTGGTGGCGTTCGTCGTCGCCAGCATCGCGATCATCGGCGGCATCGTCGCCGGCAATGTGATCTTCGCGGGCTTCATGCAGAGCTACGTGCCGACCGAGGTGATGGGCCGGGTGACCACCAGCGCCCAGGTGGTCAACTTCGGCGCCATCCCACTCGGCGCCATGCTGGCAGGCACCCTCGCCACGGCGCTCTCCGTGCGGGCGGCCCTGGTCGTGATGCTGGGCATCTTCGCGCTGAGCGGACTGATCCTGCTGGCGAGCCCGCTGCGCCGCCTCCGGGACCTGCCCGCCACCCGGATGGACACGTAACCCACGTCGCCTCCCGGCGACCTCACCGGCGTCAGGTCGCCCGGACGGGCACCGCCGGGCGCCGGAAGAGCGCGGCCACGAGGAACGGGACGCCGAAGACAGGTGCGTCAGACGGCTGCTCCTCCATGCGCCGCACCTCGATCTCGGTGAAGTCGGAGAAGATCCAGCGCAGCGCGTCGGGTGTGTAGGCCAGGCCGCCGTCCAGCCGACCCTGGCGGTAGAACTCCTCGTCGGGAAGCTCGGACCCCATGGCGCCCGCGGCGAAGCAGGTGAGGGCGAGGTGGCCGCCGGGGGCGAGCACCCGGTCCAGCAGGTCCAGGTAGCTCACCCGGCGGTGCGGCGGCAGGTGGTGAAGGCAGCCGGAGTCATAGACCAGGTCGTACGGTCCGGCGACCCGCTCGGTGGTGAAGGCGTCGCCGCAGTGGAAGCGGACATCGGCGCCCGCCTCGCGGGCCCGCTCCTCGCCCCATGCCACGGCGGCGGGGGAGAGGTCGACGGCGTCCACCTCGAAGCCGAGCGAGGCCAGGTGGATGGCGTTGCGGCCGGGTCCGCAGCCGAGGTCCAGGGCGCGCCCCGGAGCGAGCAGTCCCCGCTCGAGGTAGGACACCAGGCTCTCGTCCGGCTTGGTCACGAAGAAGGGGACCGGTTTCGAGCGGTCGGAGTAGAAACGGTCCCACCACGCCGAGGCGTCCTTCGTCCACCGGTCGGCTTCCGACGCGAACAGCCGGTCCAGCAGACCCAGAACATCATCCATGGTGCGGATAGTCCGGTTCACTCAGAACCTCCCCGAACGGTGGCCGCCGCGCGCGGCCGACCCTCTGATCGTAGTGGCCGCCCGGCGTGTTTCCCCTGGTCGAAGGGCCTTTGTCCGGGCTCGCGGGGCGCCGCGGAAGGCCGTCCAAGCGCTCTCCCAGCGCCTTCCCGGACGGCCGCGCACCACCACCCCGGGCGCACCCTCCCGGCCCGGCGGCCCTCTCGTGAGGGGCGGCCACGGGCATCTCAGCCGCGCCGCAGGACCTGCTCAGGGAGGGGTGATGAGTGGTCTTGGTCACATCCCATGGATCGTGCCGGCGGCGCGGCTCGCGTCGGCGGCCCGGCCATCGAACCGGCGAGCGTGACCCGTCGGCGGCCCGGCCATCGAACCGGTCGGCGTGGCCGGGGCGGCCGCCGGGCCAGGGAACCGGCCGAAAGTACCGGGGGGAGCGGCGCGACCCTGCTTTCGCCCGATGCCGGCATCGGGCCGGCGCGCGCAGGATGAGGCCCCATGCCACGTGAAGACTTTCCCGCCGACGCCGCGAGCCGAGGGCCTGACCGGGCGTTCCGGCAGCCGCCCTGCTCTGACCGGCCGCCGTACGAACCTCCCGCGGAGCCGGGTCACGAGTCCTGGCCCGCGGGCGACCAGCGCCTCCACCGCCCGCGCCACGACGGCGGCGACGAAGCCTCCGCGAGGACCTCCCCAGGCCTGCCGCGCCACGACGGCGGCGACGAAGCCTCCGCGAGGACCTCCCCGGGCCGCCCGCGGATCGCCGCGCTCGACGTGGTACGCGGGTTCGCGCTGGGCGGGATCCTGCTGGCCAACATCCAGCCGATCGCGAGCGTCGGCGGGGTCGTCCTTCCCCCGAGCTCACAGCCGAGCCCCACGGACGCGTGGATGGGACTGCTCGTCGGGCAGCGCTTCTTCCCGATCTTCTCCCTGCTGTTCGGCATCGGCTTCTCGCTGCTGCTGGACTCCGCCACGGGCCGCACCGCCCGCCCGAGGGTGCTCCTGCTCCGCCGGTTGCTGGCACTGCTCACGCTCGGCCTGGCACACCATGTGCTGCTGTGGGAGGGCGACATCCTGGCCGTCTACGCCATCGTCGGCCTGCTCGTGCTGCTGCCCTCGACCTGGCTGCCGCGATGGGCCGTGGCGGGTCTGGCCCCCGTGCTCCTGGCGGTCTCGCTGATCCTCGGAGGCGGGCCCTTCGCGCTGGTTCCCGGGCTGTTCCTGCTGGGCTCGGCCCTGACGCGGTACGGGGTGGTCGACCGGATCGAGCGTTCCATCCGGGTGCCGGCCGTGCTGGGCCTGGCGCTGGCGGCGGGGGCCGCACCCGTGGTGTGGTGGCAGGCGGGCTCGCGGTCCGACGGCCCGGCGTTCGGTCTCGCGATGGCGGTGGCCGGGCTGCTGCTCGCGGGGGCCTACATCTGCGTCCTGCTGGTCCTGCTCAGGACGCCGCTCCGGCCGGCGCTGCGGGCCGTCTTCGCGCCGCTGGGCCGGATGGCGCTGACCAACTACCTGACCGCCACGATCCTGGTTCTGGCGGTCGGTCGCGTGCTCGGCGGCCGGCCGGACGGCTGGTCCTCGACGACGGTGCTCCTGATCGCCGCCGCCGTCCTCACCGTCCAGTGGCTGTGGTCCACCCTGTGGCTGCGCCGGTACAGCCAGGGCCCTGTCGAGTGGCTCTGGCGCTGGGCCACCTGGGCCCGTCGCCCGCCTCTGCGCCACACGTCCTGACGATCGCGCGTCCACCCGGGCCTTCGCGGGCGGGCCGGGCCAGCCCCCGCTCGCATCGAGCCGGGGCCTTCGTGCGCCGGGCCAGCCCCCGCCCGCGTCGAGCCGGGGCCTTCGTGCGCCGGGACCGCCCCCGCCCGCGTCGAGCTGGGCCTTCGTGGGCGGGGCCGGGAATGCCCCCGCTCGCATTGACCCTGGGCCTTCGCGGGCGGAGGGCGGTCCCGGCCCGTGAAGGTTGTGATCCCTGGGGCGTCTCAGCGGGGGAGCGGGACGTTCTCCCAGGGGACGAGCTTGAAGTTGGTGTTCTCCCTGTCGCCGTCTGCGGGGGTGTTCCGGCCGTCGTGGACGACGAGGAGGCCGTGCGCGTAGCGGCCGAGCGGCCGGTCGACCACCATCGCGCCGTCGCTGTGCTCGGTGCCGTCGATGCCCTTGCCCGGGCCCACCCTGAACGAGCCGAGGAAGCGGTTGCTGCCTTCACGGGTGTAGACGGCGAAGGTGCTGTCGCCCTGGCTGGAGGCCAGGAGGTAGCCGCCGCCCTTGCCGTACCAGATGGTCAGGCCCTCGGCGTCGGCCGCGAGGCGCTCGCCGCCGTGGCCGCGCTCCTCGCCGGGGACGCACTCGTCGGTCTTGGGGTCGTAGGTGTCCTGCCGGCCGTACTCCTTGACCTTGTCCATGAGCACGGGCCTGCCCGTCAGGTCGGCGGGCAGGCGCCAGATGCCGACGTCCTCCTGCGCGGCGTACAGGACGTCGCGGCCGCCGTCCACCACCATGCCTTCGATCTGGGGGCGCTCGCCTGGCTCGCCGCACGGCCGCCAGGTGCCGCCGTCCGGGAGCTCGAAGCGGGCGGGCAGGTCGAGGGTGCGGGTCAGGCGGTAGGCGACCCTGCCGTTCCTGGCGGTGAGCCTGGCCAGGCCGAGGCGGGTCTGGTGGCGGCGGCTGACCAGGGCGTAGGCGCGGCCCCCGTCCTGCCAGGTGGCCAGACCGTAGGCGGTCTCCTCCTCGTTGACCTGCCGCTGGGTGCGGTTGAAGACGTACGGCACCGCAGGGTCGGTCACGTCTGTCAGCGTGAGCCCGGCCGGGTCGATGGCGTAGAAGCGCAGCTGGTCGCGGCCTCGGTCGGAGACGACCGCCAGGTCGACGCGGCGGTCGCCGAGGCGGAAGCCGTACACCAGGTCGACGTTGTTGAAGCGGCCGGGCTCGTCGTCCTTGCCTGGCGCGGCCGGGGCGGCGATGTGCTGGAGCCGCTTGCCGCCGAGGTCGTGGACGTACAGGCCGCCTTCCTTGGCGGTGGCGATGATCAGGCTTCGGCCCGACTTCCGCGGGTTGACCCAGATCGCGGGGTCGTCGCCGTTGGCGTTGCCGCCCGCGCCGTCGTCGAAGAGGGCGGGCGTCTCGGCGGCAGGAGCCGCGGAGGGCAGCTCGTCCGCAGATAAGGCGGGCGCGCCGGCGTTCGCGGCGGAGACAGCGGGGAACACGGCGGGAGGTGTGGCGGGGAGTGCGGAGGCGGAGACAGCGGGGAACACGGCGGGGAGTGCGGTGGCGGTCACCGCGAGGGCGGCCAGGAGGGTACGCATGGCGCCGGAGTATGCCCGCCGCACGTGTACTGCCGGTGAACGGCGGGCGCCGGTGCCCGCCGAGGGACTCGCGGGTCTCGCCCATCGCGCCCGGTGCGGCTTGGCGCGTCGTCGGATCCGCCCGATGAGCGCGAGTCCACGCGGTGTCCTGATCACCGCGGCGCGCTCGGGTCCGTCCAGGTCTGGGAGGCGTAGGCGGCGACCTCGGCCCGGTTGCGCAGACCCAGCTTGGCCGCAGGGCGGAGGCATCGTGCTCGTGGCCGGTGAGAAACCGCTCGCCCTCCTCCAGCCGGCCCTGCAGCACGCGCAGGTCGGCGAGGCGGACGAAGGATCCCGACCGGAGCGCCCGGTAGCTGGCGTCGTAGAGGCGCGCCGAGGCGGTGAGCTCGTGTGCGGCCTCGCGGGCCTGCGCGTCACCGCGGTCGGCACCCGGACGGGCACCGTCAGGCTCGCGTCCATCGAGGACCTGGTGCGGATCGAGGCCGACAGCACGCCGCTGCGTGCGCGGATCAGCGAGAAGGTGTACGGCAGAATCCTCAGGGACTCCCTTGAGGCGCTGGGGCGCTTCCGCACGGACACCGGCGTCGAGGTGCCCATCAAGGGACACATCGTCACCGCCGTCCACGCGGATGCCGGGCAGGGCTGAACGCGCGGGATGTCGCCGGATCCGAAGGTCACCGCTGGAAGCTCCTCCGGTCACAGCCAGCCCCGCCGCTTGAACACCGCGAAGAGCGCGGCGGACGCCAGCACCATCACGGCCAGCGCCGACGGATAGCCGTAGGCCCAGCCCAGCTCTGGGATGTGGGCGAAGTTCATGCCGTACACGGTGCCGACGAGGGTCGGGGCGAAGAAGATCGCCGCCCAGGCGGAGATCTTCTTGATCTCCTCGTTCTGGGCGTAGCTCGCCTCGGTCAGGCGCTTGACCTCCGCGTTCTGCGCCTGGCCGACCAGCGCGGCCTTGATGGTGAGGGTGGTCTGGTAGAACTCGATCACCCCTTGGAGATACTCCCTCTCGCCGTCGGCCACGCTGCGGAACCGGTCGAACTGGTCGGCTATGTCGACCACCAGCCGTTGCCCTGCCGGCGAGATGCGGGTGAGGTTGGTCATCCTGCCGTAGATCGCGCCGCTCAGCGCGCCCATGGTGCGTACAGCGAGCAGCCCGTGGCGGGCGCGGAACAGCTCGTTCAGGAACTCCTCGGGCTCGCCGACCTGCCCGCCCGTGACCCGCTGCTCCAGCCGCCACACGTCGCTGGTCACCGTCTCCAGGTAGCTCTCCTGGTTGCGGATCAGGGCGGAGACGATCGCGTACGACAGTTCGAACGGCGTGGCGGGGTGCAGCCGCCCCGCCTCGAGCCGCGCGAGCACCGCCTGGGTCTCGCGCAGGGCCGAGCCAGGCTCGACCGCCGGGTTGATCGGCCCGTGGACGGTCACCAGGTAGTTCCGGCCGATGAACTGGTCGAGCTCGATGAAGTGCACGTGCCCGCGTTTGCCGCGTTCGGGGGCGTGCAGGACGACGAACACGTGGTCGACGTACGCGTGCACCTTGGGCACGCGGTTGCGCTCGACGCAGTCACGGACCGCCATCGGGTGGAAGCCGAACACCTCCGACAGCACGCGGACGGCTTCGCTGTCACAGCTGGAGATGTCGACCCAGACGAGGCCGTCTTCATGGTCGAGCAGCGCTTTCAGTTCTTCGACGGGGCGTTCCTCGACGCCCTCGTCGCCGACCAGGCGAACGTCCATCGGTTCACCCCCCAAGCGAACCTCCGGGTGGCCGGGCAAAGCCGCCCGCGCGTACCCACTGCCCAAGGATCTCGCAAAAACGCTGAAGGCGTCAGCACCGTGCTGATCACGTCGTGGTGCGCGAACGCCTGGGTGTCCGATCACTCAAGGACCGCGAGGCCGCCCGCGCCTACCGTCGGTACATCGCGGTGCCGGTCGCGCTCGGCGAGCGCGACCGGCGGTTGTCACCGGCGGTTGTCACCGCCGGTGGTGACGTCCGCGCCGACGTCCTCCGCGGCACCCTCGTCGTTTGCCGCACCGTCGTCCTCCGCGGCGCCGTCGTCTTCTACGGCGCCGTCGTCCTCCGTGGGGGAACGCTCGGGGCGGCAGTCGTCCTGGCAGCCGCCGAACCGCTCGGAGTTGACCGGGGTGAACGGCGTCGGCGGGACGTGCCGCAACGCCCCGATCATGGTGTCCTTCCAGATCGGTCCGGGGAGGGTGGCGCCCAGGACCGCCCCGTAGGAGCGCCCGCCGATCGTGACGCCGTTCAGCTTGTGCTCCTGCGAGCCTCGCGGGTCGCCGATGCTGACCGCGCCCGCCAGGTCCGGAGTGAACCCGGCGAACCACGCGGCGGCGTAGTCGTCGGTGGTGCCGGTCTTGCCCGCGGCGTCGCGGCCGATGCCGCCGACGGAACGCATCGTGCCGTTGGTGAACACGCCGGACAGCACGTCGGCCGCTGCGTCGGCGACCTCGGGGTCGAGCGCCTGGCGGCACTTGGGCTTGTACGCGGTGGTCCTGCCGTTCCGGTCGGTGATCCGGGTGATCGCCATCGGCGCGCAGTACCTGCCGCGGGCGCCGATCGCGGCGTACGCGGTGGCCACGGTCACCGGGTCCATCTCGTTGATGCCGAGCGTGAACGTCTCGTACTCCTGGAGCCTGCGCCCGTCGGAGCGGTGGATGCCCAGAGACCTGGCGGTCTCGACCGTGTCGCACAGCCCGACTCGCTGCTCCAGCATCATGAAGAAGGTGTTCACCGAGTTCCAGGTGCCGGTCCGCAGGGTCTTCCAGCCGGGGCTGCCCTCGTCGTTGGTGACGGTGTGGTTCGGGTCACCGATGTTCTGGCCCTTGCAGTTCTTGAACGCCGCGGGTCCCGACGCGCGGAAGCCGGCTCCCGCGGTGAGCCCGTCGTCGAGCTTCATGCCCTTGCCCAGGGCGTTGAGCAGGGTGAAGACCTTGAACGTCGAACCGGCCTGGAAGCCGACGGCGCCACCGTGGGCGGCGTCGGCGACGAGGTTGTAGGAGATCTCGTCCCTGGCCCTGCTGCGGCCGTACGGCCGGCTGGCGGCCATGGCCTTGATGGCCCCTGTGCCCGGCTGGACCAGCGCCTCGGAGGCGACCGGATCGTCGGAGGCGCGCACCCACTTCCTGATGCCCCTGTCGGCCGCCGCCTGCATGGCCGGGTCGATCGTCGTCTTGATCGTCAGGCCGCCGCGGTTGAGGAACGCGAGACGGGCCTTGGTCGTGCTGCCGAAGTCGGGGTTGCTGAGGATCTCGTGACGTACATAAAGGCAGAAGTACGGATATTTGCTGGACTCGCAGCCTCCGGGAAGCTTTGTGCCTTTGTAGCCCAGTTTGGCGGCCTTCGCCTTCGCCGCCTCCTCCGGCGTGATCCTGCCGAGCTCGGCCATCCTGCCCAGCACGACGTTGCGTCGCTTCAGCAGCAGTTCGCGCTGCTTCCTGCCCAGGTTGGGGTCAGTGGCGTTGGGATCCTGCACCGCCCCGGCCAGCGTCGCCGCCTGCGGCAGCGTGAGCGCTTTCGCGTGGACGCCGAAGAACCGCTTGGCCGCGGCCTCGACCCCGTAGGCGCCTGCGCCGAAGTAGGCGATGTTGAGGTACTTCTCCAGGATCTCGTCCTTGGTGTACTTCTTCTCGACCGCGATCGCGTGGCGCAGTTCGTTCAGCTTGCGTGCGTAGCTGGCCGCCAGCGCGTTGTTCCGCTCCTTGTCGGTGGCGGCGGCGTTGAGCAGCACCTGCTTGACGTACTGCTGCGTGATGCTCGACCCGCCCTGGCTCACCCCGCCCGCCTGGAGGTTCCTGGCGAACGCGCGGATCGTGCCCTCGAGATCGATCGCGCCGTGCTCGTAGAAGCGGTCGTCCTCGATCGAGACGATCGCGGTCTTCATGACGTCGGCTACCTCGTCGAGCCTGACGACCTCGCGGTACTCCTCGTAGAACCGGGCGATCTCGCCGCCCTTGCGGTCCTGCACGATGGTGACCTGGGCCAGCGGCGGCTCGGCCAGATCCTGGGCCGAGATGTTCAGCTCGCCGGTGGCCGACACGAGGCCGACTCCCGCACCTCCCACCGCGGGCGCCACGATCCCCGCCACCACCACGCCCGCCACCGCCCCGACGGCGGCCAGACGCACGATGTTCGACGCGGCCGCCGAACGGCCCTCCCCGTTTCTGCGCATGTCCTCTTCCTAGAAGAGCTCGCCGAGTCCGCGGGCGCGGACGGCGGCGGCCCGGCGGCCGATGTGGATGGGCGCGGCGTCGGCGAACCTGACCACGGCGATGTCGTCGCGGGCGCCGTACGACGAGGCGACCGCGCTCAGGTCGTCCAGGGCAGCGACTTCTCCTGACGACGGTGGCCGCAACCGGCCGAGCGTCGCCTGTCCGTTGCGCGCCTCGACCGGCAGGTTCGCGGCGCCTGTGCCGCTCGCCGGGAGGGAACTCGTCAACGTGGCCGCTGCCTGCGCCGCCAAGGGGCGATGGACGCGGAGGTGTCGCATGCCTGTCCTTGCTCTCGACTATCGGAGAGGCAGAAGCAAAGCAGAGCCCGTCTTTCGATGTCTAATACGGTATCGGGGCGAGATTGATCATATTTCGGATATGAATGCAGGTCTGCGCGTCCCGGCCTGTCGTCCGGCCGTCGCCACGGCGCCGGCGTCGGACCAGCAGTGAGGCGCCTGTCGCGGGGGCGTGGCAGCATCGGCCAGCTGTTCGATCTCCGCCCATCCTCCTTCCCCGGCCCAGGACTACGGCCTGAGCTGCATGGTCTGGGGGGCTGCATGGCCTGGGGATGCGCCCCCGGATCACCAGGGACGTCTCGACAGGCCGTATTACAGAGACGAAGACGTTCGGCATCGACTTTCGGCAGGAAGAGCCACCGGCGTATTCGCCTGTGTGACATTCACGGTCGGCATTCCTTCGGTGTCTCCGGCGGCCGGCTGACGAGCGCGCGTATTGGCGAGGTGGCTCTCGGGCATGCCCTGCCTTTTCGACGCCGGTATCCCGGCCGTGGCGATTGACCTCATCGCCCGGTCGAGCGGCTGAACCGCCACTTCAAACCGCGGTGGAACGGAAGCGAAAGAGCCGCACCATGACCACAGTCAGCCCGAGCTCCGCGGGAACCCCAGAGGACCAGCACGAGCCGAGGTGTGTCTGAAGCGAGGCGGCCACCGAAGCGGCGCACCACGCACCGGGGCCGAGGCCGCGATATATGGCGCCGCTATGGAAAACCGGTATGGAAGTCGAATCCGAACAACATTCCATCTGGTCGCCGAACGTCATGCCACGTCACGAGCTTTCTTGAAAGCCGCTCAGAGGGCGGGTCGCTCGACAGAATCCGGCAATGGTGACGCAAGGCAGATCGTTGACATATGCGGGCAGGGCCAGTCATGGACTTTGACAGTAAATATCCTGATAATTCGGGTCAGCTTGGCGCGAGCCCTGGCCTCGCAACTCCACTTCTCCGTCGTGTCCGGTGACCTGTCGCGCCTCGAGCGACAGAAGGGTCGTCCCTCATGAAGCGAACATCGCGTCTTCTCGTGCTGGCCGTATCGTTATTTCTGGCGATCGTGGGCGTGTTCGTGACGAATACGTCCGCCCAAGCCGCCAATCTCCTGGTCAACCCGGGTTTCGAGACCGGGACTCTCTCTCCCTGGTCCTGCGGCGGCGGGCTGGGATCGGTCGTCGGCACCCCGGTCCGTTCCGGCTCGAAGGCGCTCGCCGGAGCGGCGAGCGGTTCCGACAACGCGAAGTGCACCCAGTCGGTGACCGTACGGCCGAACACCGCCTACACGCTCACGGCCTGGGTGCGTGGAAGCTACGTCTACCTGGGCGTCACCGGCGGCGGGTCAGGCTGGACATCCTCGCCGGCGGCCTACACGCAGCTGTCCGTCTCCTTCACCACCGCCTCAGGCCAGACCACCGCCGAGGTCTATCTGCACGGCTGGTACGGCCAGGGCACCTACTACGCCGACGACGTCAGTTTCGACGGCCCAGGAGGCCAGACCCCGACCCCGACGGTCACCCCGACCCCCACTCCCACCCCGACCCCGAGCCCGACCCCGACCGTCACGCCTACGGTCACTCCCACGCCGACGCCGACGCCGACCGACACCACCTGCCCGGTGAAGGCACGGCCCGCCGGCAAGGTTCTGCAGGGGTACTGGGAGAACTGGGACGGCGCGATCAACGGCGTGCACCCGCCGTTCGGCTGGACCCCCATCACCGACCCCCGGATCAAGGCTCACGGCTACAACGTGATCAACGCCGCGTTCCCCGTCATCCGCTCCGACGGCACCGTCCTGTGGGAGGACGGCATGGACGCCACCGTCAAGGTCGCCACCCCGGCCGAGATGTGCCAGGCCAAGGCGCAGGGGGCGACGATCCTGATGTCCATCGGCGGCGCGGCCGCGGGCATCGACCTCGGCTCCAGCGCAGTCGCCGACCGCTTCGTCGCGACCGTCGTGCCGATTCTCAAGCGCTACAACTTCGACGGCATAGACATCGACATCGAGACCGGGCTCACCGGCAGCGGCAACATCAACCAGCTGTCGGCCTCGCAGGCCAACCTCATCCGCATCATCGATGGCGTGCTCGCCCAGATGCCGCCCACCTTCGGCCTGACCATGGCGCCGGAGACCGCCTACGTGACGGGCGGCAGTGTCGTCTACGGCTCGATATGGGGCGCCTATCTGCCGATCATCAAGAAGTACGCTGACAACGGCCGGCTCTGGTGGCTGAACATGCAGTACTACAACGGCAGCATGTACGGCTGCGCGGGCGACTCCTACTCGGCGGGCACGGTTCAGGGCTTCACCGCGCAGACCACCTGCCTGAACAACGGCCTGGTCGTCCAGGGCGTCACGATCAGGGTCCCGTACGACAAGCAGGTCCCCGGCCTGCCCGCGCAGCCCGGCGCCGGTGGCGGCCACATGAGTCCCGCGCTGGTGAGCCAGAGCTGGAACGCCTTCGGCGGCAACCTCAAGGGCTTGATGACCTGGTCCATCAACTGGGACGGCTCGAAGAGCTGGACGTTCGGCGACAACGTCAAGGCCCTGCAGGGCCGATAGAGGGCCTGTTCGGAGTTGAGATCAGAGGGATTCGCCTGTGCTTTGGTCTCCGATCCTGTAGGCCATCGACATGGCGCGTGGAGACCTCACCGACGAGGAATGGTCCTTGATCGAGCCTCGCCTGCCCGTGGGCGAGCGAGGCCCGATCCCGGACCTGCGGCAGCAGTTCAACGCGGTGATGTGGCGGTTCCGCACCGGTAGTTCGTGGCGGGATCGGCCCGCCGAGTACGGGCCGTGGTCCATCGCCTACGACCGGTTCCGGTCGTGGGCGATGGCGGGCATCTTCGGGCACCTGATGCACGCCATGTAGGTAGAGCCAGCTCTACCCGTCGATCCTCGACCCAGCACCCATGCGCCCGCGGGTCCGGTCCACTTCAATGAACGGCGGGCCGCGCCTCCTTGGAGGTCGGCGACCACATCGCCCTGGCGTCGGCCCGCCGGCTCGTTTCGGCCGCGTTCAGGCCGCACCCCGTGATCTGCGATCAGCATGAAAGGCACATATGCGTAAATTACGGAACTTTGTCGCCGCGGCCGGAGCACTGCTGGCCGTGGCGATCAACGCCGCACCCGCGGCGGCAGACGAACCCACGCTCAACTTCCACCGGCAGACCTTGTGGCGGCAATTCACCACACAGGACCCCGACACCGGATCGCCGGTGACGACCTGCTTCAGACTCCCCGCCGTCGTGAAGACCAGCAACGACGTACTGCTCGCCTTCGCCGAGCGCAGGAACGCCAACAACTGCCTCGACCACGGCGCCTTCGACGTCGTCATGCGGCGCTCCACCGACAACGGCGTCACGTGGGAGGCCAGCAGGACGGTCCTGGCCAGTGCCAACGGCGCGGCACTCCAGGGCAACGCGACGGTCGTCGCGGACTCGACAGGGCCCGTCTTCCTGTTCACGACATCCGAGCCGACCGAGACGCGGACCACACCGCGCACGCCGAAGGTTCAGGTAAGTCACGACGACGGGCGGACCTGGTCGGCACCGAAGGATCTGTCGGCCACCATCAAGGCTCCCGCGCGAAGCGGCGACTGGTTCGCCACCGGGCCGGGGCATGGGATCCAGCTGACGCGAGGGAAGAACGCCGGACGACTGGTGGTGCCCGTCTACTACGGCATCGGCAACCGGCAGAGTGTACGGCTGGTCTACAGCGATGACCACGGCCGCACCTGGCGCACCGGCGCGACCGCCACGTACGACGCGTCGGTGCTGAAGCTCAGCGAGCAGACCCTGGTCGAGCGCGCCGACGGCGGCATCCTCGTGATCGCCCGCAACGGAGCGGTCCCCGACCAGACGTCCGTCCACGGCCTGGCCCGAGGCGTGAGCACCGACGGGGGTCTGACCTTCTCCGGCCGCTTCACGGCCGATCCGAACATCACCGCTCCTTCCACCCACGCCGCCCTGCTCCGGCAGCGCAGCGGCAGCCCCTACAGCCGCATCCTGCTGTCGGCCCCCGCTACACCGAAGACCGGCAACAACCCGGTGGGGATGAACGTCCGCTCCTCCTTCGACGAGGGCGCGACCTGGCGTGACCACGCCAACCGCGTCGACAACGCAGGTGTCCGCATCGACGATGACCACGCCGGGTACTCCGACATGACGCTCATCGGCAACGGCGCGATCGGCGTTCTCTACGAGGCCGGCGCGGCCCGCTTCAGGGACGAGATCCGCTGGACCTGGTTCTGGGAGAGCGCCATCGGCCTGCCCTGACCCGGTCCCACAGCAGGGCGACGCTGGGCGCACGCCAGAAGTTCACCCGCCCGCGGGCCTTGCGTCACCAACCGGCACCGCGGCGCGCCAGGGCCTGTACGGATCTTCAGGCGGGTTGGAGGCTTCGGATCCACAGGATGGCTCCGCGTAGATGCAGGCCTGCCAGGTAGGTGTCGGGAGTCTTGTCGAACCGGAAGGCCGGCCCGCGCCACTCCTTGATCCGATCGATGCAGCGTTCCGCCGTGTTGCGCTGCGTGTACAGATCTGGATCAGGACCGTGCCCACCGGGAATACCGGCCGGGCGGCGCCGCCGCTGCTGGGACCGACGTATCGGCCGCCGCTTCGGGGCGATGCCGCCCGCTTCGTGGCGATCGGGGGGGAAGGGCGCCGCCTTCGTCGCCAGGCGCGGCATCACCGGCGCGCAGCCGGTGACGCTCACCCGCACCCCCGCGATCCGGCGCCCCGCGCCCCCCGCGATCCGGCGACGCCGCGATCCGGCGACGCCGCGATCCCGCGATCCCGCGATCCCGCGATCCCGCGATCCCGCGACGCCGCGATCCCGCGACCCCGCGACGCCGCGATCCCGCCACCCTGCGGCGAAGGGGACGGCCGGTGGCGAAGGGCTACCGGCCGGAGTCACGTGGCGGGGGATCGGTGAACTCGGAGGACGGCAGGTGCGCCGCGACCTGGGCCAGGTGGCGTCAGGATCGCCGGCGCTGCCGTCGTAGAGCCGCCCGGGCCGCTGGAGCGTCGCTCGGCGCCCCAGTCTCTCCAGGCTCCCCCGTCGTGAGGTGGTGCGCGAGGGAGGCGACGGTGGGATGGGCGTAGAGGGTGGTCAGCGGGATACGCCGGCGCAGGACGCCTTCGAGCCGCTGCTGGACCTTCGCCATGAGCAACGAGTGCCCGCCCTGGTCGAAGAAGGATCGCTCCCAGTCCACCTCCCGCACGTCGAACACGGCGCCCCAGGCGGCCGCGATCTCGGTGGCGAGCTCGGCCTCCGGCGCCGGCAGGTTCACCGCCCGCACCGGAGCGGGTCCGGGGTGCGGGTCTGGCAGGGCGGCCGTGTCGATCTTCCCGGTGGGAGTCAGGGGCAGCGTGTCGACTCCGACGATCTCGGCCGGAACCATGAAGTCGGGCAGCACCTCGGCCAGCCGCTCGCGCAGTCCTGAGGTGTCCTGTCCCAGGACGTAGGCCACGATGTGCGGCTCGCCGCGGACCTCGCGGGTGACGACGGCGGCCCGGGGCACCAGCGTGGCCAGCACGGCCTCGATCTCGCCGAGCTCGACGCGGTGGCCGCGGATCTTCACCTGCCGGTCGAGGCGGCCCAGGTAGGCCAGCCGGCCATCGGCGGACCACCGCCCCAGGTCGCCGGTCCGGTAGAAACGCATGCCGTCAGGATCGACGCCGAACCTGGCCTGGTCTCGCTCGGCGGCGCCCAGATAGCCGGCCAGGTACGGGCTGCGGATGACGATCTCGCCCTCCGCAGGGTCAGGCCTGAGCTCGATCTCCACGCCGTCCAGGGGCCGCCCGATGGGCACGACCGCGTCGTCGCCCATCTCGGCCGCGGTCAGGTGGTTCTGGACGACGAAGGAGATCTCGGTGGCCCCGTAGCCGTTGACGAAGACGCTGGAGGCGGGGAAGTGCCGCTGGAAGCGGTCGAGGTCGTGGCGGACGACCTCCTCCCCGCCGAGGATGACGACTCGGACATCCGACAGCACCTCTCCCTCGGAGAGGGAGTCCAGCAGATAGCGGTAGACAGTCGGCGTCGAGTGATAAATCGTGACTTGTCCGTCTACGAGCGCCTCCCTCAGCTGACCCAGGCCATGCAGCCGGAGGTCGACGGGCACCACGGCGGCCCCGTTGAGCAGCGCGGAGAAGCCGTCCGTCACCGCCATGTCGTAGCTGAAGGAGGAGACGACGCTGATCCGATCGGTAGGACGGATACGCAGGTTGTTGGTATGCGTCCGGATCTGGAACAACGCCCCCCGATGAGTCTGCACGACCCCCTTGGGGCGCCCCGTGGAGCCCGAGGTGAACAGGATGTACGCCGGGGAGCCCGGATCCACGGTGACGGGCCGGAAACCCGGCGCCGGCGGCATCGAGGTGAGGTCGACGAGTTCGCCGGTGAGCAGGTCCTTGTGCTCGGGCACGGTCACGACCAGCTCCGGCCGGGCCAGCTCGGACATGCTCGCCAGGCGGGCCGGCGGATAGGCCGGATCGAGCGGTACGTAGGTGGCCCCGGCCGTGAGCACGCCCAGGATGGCGGCGACCATTCTCGGGCCGTGCCCGACCAGGAGCCCGACCCTGGAGGCGCCGTGCACCGCCGACGCCACGGCCTGGACCTCCCGTGCGAGCTCGGCGTAGGTGAGCGGGCCCTCCTCGCCGAGCACCGCGACCCGGTCGGGATGCTCGGCGACGACGGCCCAGAACCGGGCGGCGATGGACTCCTCGAGCCACTCCGCCCGGAACTCGCGATGCTCGGCGTGCATGGGCTACCTTCCTCGCGCCACGCGCGGGATCGTGGTGGCGAAGGCCGCCGGGGCGGATGCCGGGGTGGCCGGCTGCTCGGCGCGGATCTGCTCGACCCTGGCGGCCATCTGCCGCACGGACGGGGCCTCGAAGAGCGTGCGCATCGGCAGCTTGACGCCGACCGCGGCCCGAGCCTGCGCGATCAGCTGGACCGCGATGAGAGAGTTGCCGCCGAGCTCGAAGAAGTCGTCGTCGGCACCTACGTCGGGCACGCCCAGGATCTCGCTCCACACCCGGGCCAGCGCCGCCTCCACCTCGCCTTCCGGCGCGACGAAGTCCTCGGTCCTGGCCACCGGGGCCTGGGCCTCGAGGCTCTGGCGGGTCAGCCGCTCCCGCCGGGTGATCTCGGCGAGCGCGGTGGCGCTGATGACGACCTGCGGGCCGAGGTCGGCCGCGGCCAGCACGCGGAAGAACGCCTCGGCGCCGTCCGCCGGGCGGATGCCGGTGTCGGACCGCTGGTCCCCGGAGCTCAGCGAGCCGGTCACCGCCGAGGCGTCGATGCGCCTCAGCACGAACTCCTCGATCTCCACGAGCACCGTGCCCGCCTCGTCCATCAGCGTCAGGTCGGCCGTGACGACCTCGGCACCGCCGTCGCCCCTGCGCCGCAGGCGGCTGTAGAAGCGGTCCGGCAGCGCCGACCTGACCAGCAGCCGGCCGTAGCTCAGCGGCAGGTAGGCGCCGCCGCCGTTGCCCCTGCCGAAGGAGGTGGCCACGTCGAGCAGCGCGGGGTGCAGGCCCCAGCCACCGACCTCCGCCGCCACCTGCTCGGTCCCCTCGACGAAGGCGAGCTCCTCGCCCTCGGTCCGCCAGATCAGCTCGGGCGAGCGCCACCGCGGACCGAACGTCAGCACTCCGGCGTACTCGCCGTCCTGCTCGGCCTCCGGCGTCATCCCTGCCTTCAGCGCCGCCACGTCCACGGCCGCGGCCGGTGCGGGCCGTACCCACGCCGCCGCGCCCTGGGTGTGCAGCCGCTCGCCGGCGCGCACCTCGAAGGCCGAACCGCCGGCGAAGGCGACCACGAGCTCGGTCGTGGTGTCGTCCGGCACGGCCAGAGGCTCCAGGAAGACCACGTCGCGCAGCTCCACCGCGTGGCCCTCATCCGGCGCGGGGACGACGGCCGCGAAGGCCGCCCTGGCGCATTCCAGCTGCCCGGTCGCGGGCAGCACCGGCACCCCGCCGATGCGGTGCTCGTCCAGCACCCAGTGGGTGTCGGCGGCCAGCGGCCCCGACGCCCGGTCGTGGGTACGGCTGCGCACGACCGGGTGGTCGACGGGCGTTCCCTCGGCGACGGTGGTCGGGCTGCTGGTGGCGGCCAGGCCGGTGGCGTCGGCGTTGGCGGCCATGCCCACCTCCAGCCACGCGCCCCAGTTGAGGCTCACGACGCGGGTGCCATGCCGGGCGCGGGCGAAGGCGTCCTGGAAGGCGTTCGCCGCGCAGTAGTCGACCTGGCCGAAGCCGCCGCTGACGGCGGTGACCGACGAGCAGAGCGCGACGAAGTCCAGCCCGAGGTCGCCGAAGACGTCGAACAGCGCGGCGGTCCCGGCGACCTTGGGGTCGAGTACGGCCTGCGCGACGGCCCGTTCCTTGATCTCGGCCATGCCACCGCCCGGCAGGCCGGCGGCGTGCACGATGCCGTGCAGCCCGCCATGCTCGGCCAGGATCTGCTGCCTGACCTCGCGCAACCGGGCAGGATCGGTGACGTCGGCGGCCAGGACCGTCACCTTGCCGCCAGCCTGCTCGATCCGGGCGATCGTGCGCGCGGCCCTCGGCGAAACCCTGCCGCTGCGGCCGAGCAGCGTCACGCGGGCCCGCAGCCGGGTGCCGAGGTGCTCGGCGAGGGTGAGGCCGATACCGCCCAGGCCACCGGTGATCAGGTAGACGCCCTCCTCGCGCAGCCCGGAGTCGCCCTCGCTCGGCCGTACCGGCTGGAAGTCGCGGACCCACCGGCGCCCGCCTCGCAGGGCCAGCACGTCGCCCGCCGGCTCCCTGCGCAGCTCGGCCAGGACGCTCGCGGCGGGGGTGCCACCGGATTCGAGGTCGAGCTGGCGCACCTGGAGGCCGTCGACCTCCAGCGGCACGACCCTGGCGATGCCCGCCACGAGCGCGTACTCCGGCCGGGTCAGGTCGGCGCCGCCCAGGGGGTCCTCGGTGCCGCAGGTGAGCACGTCGAGGCGGACCCCGTCGGCCCGCTGCGCGGCGGTCAGGGCCTGGACCAGGGAGAGGAGGCTGAAGAAGCCGTGCTCCTGCGCCTGGGCCCGGTCGCTGTCCAGCGCCCAGGCGTGCACGATGCGCGAGGGCAGCGAGTCGCCGAGCGCGCTGATCAGGGCGTCGTAGTCGGCGCGCTCGCCGGCGCGTACGGTGAACTCGCCGGAGTAGTCCGCACCGGGGCGGACCACGCTCACGTCGGCACCCTGTGCCCGGAGCGCCGCCACCAGCTGCTCGCCGCGCTCCCCGCTGACGAAGGCGAGGCAGCGGGTGACCGGCTCGCCGAGCGGGGAGGGCGTGAGCTGCTGCCACGCGGGGATCTCGAACCAGTCCTCCAGCGCCCGGGGGCCGGAGGGCTGCTGCGCCTTCGGCTTGGCCCCTGCCTCACCGGGCGGGATGAAACGGTACTCCCGCTCGTAGGGGTAGCCGGGCAGCGGCACCCGGTGGCCCTGCTCGCCGTCCATGATGATCGGTACTCCGGCCGACCACAACCGGGCGGCGGAGCCGTACAGCACGTCCAGGTCGCCGACCGTCTCGCCGGGGCCTGGCAGGCTGGCGAGCGGCGGCAGCACGTCCTTGGCGCCGCGCAGCTGCATGCGGGCGAGCTGGGCCAGCTGCTTGCCGGGCCCGCACTCCAGCATCACCCAGTCCTTCTCGGCCAGCAGCCGGGCCACGCAGTCGCCGAAGCGCACCGGACGGCGGATGTGTCCGGCCCAGTAGGCCGGGTCGACGGCCTGGTCGGGGGTGATCCAGTCGCCGGTCACGTTGGACAGGAACGGCAGGGCGGGCCTCTGCCGCGGCACGGCGGCCACGAGGGATTCGAACTCCGCCAGGATGGGCTCCATCATCGGCGAGTGGAAGGCGTGCGAGGTCCGCAGCCGGGTGGCCTTGACGCCCTTGCCGTCGAGCAGCTCGGCGAAGGCCGTGATCGCCTCGTCCGTCCCGGCCACCACGCAGGTGCCAGGGCCGTTCACCGTGGCCACGCTCACCCCGTCGATGAGCAGCTTGGCGACCTCCTGCTCGTCCTTCATCACCGCGAGCATCGAGCCGGCAGGCATCGACTGCATCAGCCGTCCGCGCGCGGCCACCAGCCGCAGCGCGTCGGGCAGGGTGAACACGCCGGCGAGTGTGGCGGCGACGTACTCCCCGATGGAGTGACCGATCATGCCCGAGGGCTGCGCGCCGAGCTCCTGCCAGAGCCTGGCCAGCGCGTACTCCACGGTGAACAGCGCGGGCTGGGTGAAGCGGGTCTCGCGCAGCTTGTCGTCGCCGCCCTCGGCGAACATCAGCTGCCTGATGTCCTCGCCCAGCTCGGCACGGAGGAGCTCGGCGCACTCGTCGACGGCGGCGGCGAAGGACGGCTGGGCCGCGTAGAGCGCGGCGCCCATGCCCGCGTACTGCGCGCCCTGCCCGGAGAAGAGGAAGGCCACCTTGGGCAGCGTCCCGCCCGCGGTCCCTGCCGGGTGCCGCTTGGGGTCGGTCAGCGCGCTCACCGCGCCGGCCAGGTCGTCGGCCACGACGGCGACGCGGTGCCGAAGCTCCGGCCGGCCAACCCGCAGCGTGTGGGCCACGTCGGAGACGGAGAGCTCGGGGTGCTCGGTGAGGTGCTCGGCGAGCTGGGTGCGCATGGTGTCGAGCGCGCTCTCGGTGCGGGCCGAGAGCCGTAGCAGCTGCGGCCCCCGCGCGCTCGTGGTGGCGGCGGGTGGCGGCGCCTGCTGGAGGATCACGTGGGCGTTGGTGCCGCCGATGCCGAAGGAGCTCACCGCCGCCCGGCGCGGGCCGTCCTCCCACTTGGTGGGGGTGGAGACCACGTAGAAGGGGCTGGAGTCGAAGTCGATGGCGGGGTTGGGCCGCTCGAAGTTGATGCTGGGCGGGATCAGGCCGTGCTCCATGGCGAGCACCGCCTTGATCACTCCGACGACGCCGGAGGCCTGGCTGAGGTGGCCGACGTTGGACTTCACCGAGCCGATGCCGCACCAGCCGCGATCGTCGGTGCTGCGCCGGTAGACCTCGCTCAGGGCGGCCACCTCGATAGGGTCGCCGAGGGCGGTGCCGGTGCCGTGCGCCTCGACGTAGCCGATGGTGCGCGGGTCCACCCCGGCCACGCCGAGCGCCTCGGCGATCACCTCGGTCTGGCCCGCGTGGCTCGGCGCGGAGAAGCCGATCTTGTTGCTGCCGTCGTTGTTGATCGCGTTCCCCAGCACCACGGCCCTGATGTGGTCGCCGTCGGCCAGCGCGTCCTCCAGACGCTTGACCACGAGCACGCCGACGCCGCTGCCCCAGATGGTGCCGTCCGCGCGGGAGTCGAACGGCTTGACGTGCCCGTCGGAGGTGGTGAAGCCGTCCATGGCCGGGTAGCCGGCGCCGTGCGGCAGCTCCACGCAGACCCCGCCGGCCAGCGCCATGTCGCACTCCCCGTTGCGCAGCGACTCGCAGGCCAGGTGCAGGGCGACCAGGGAGGAGGAGCAGGCGGTGGTGACGGTCATGGCCGGTCCCCGCAGGTTCAGCCGGTAGGAGACCGTGGTGGCCACGTAGTCGATGTTGTTGCCGATCGACATGCCGAGCTTGACCGCGTTGCTGTCCAGATCGGGGTTGGTCTGGAGGTTGAGCCACTGGTACTGGCTGGGCCCTGATCCGCCGTAGACGCCGATGGAGCCTTCGTAGGTGGCCGGGTCGTAGCCGGAGTCCTGCAGCGCGGCGTGCGACTGCTCCAGGAAGATCCGCTGCTGCGGGTCGGCGAGCTCCGCCTCGCGCGCGCTCATGCCGAACAGGCGGTTGTCGAAGCCCTCCATGTCGATCATGACCGGCGCGGCCTTGACGAAGGAGGGACTGGCCAGCTCCTCCGGAGTCGCACCCCAGGCGAGCTGCTCCTCGTCGGTGAAGAAGGTCACCGACTCCACTCCGTCGACCAGGTTGCGCCAGAACTGGCCGAGATCGTTCGCGCCCGGCACGCGGGCGCTCATGCCGATGATGGCGATGGGCTCGGCGCCCGAGTCGTTGGACAACTCTGTCACTGTCTCCTCCTGCGCTTGTCCCGCAGCTGGCGGCGTGTGTCGGCACGCCGGTCGGCGCGGCTCAGTTCCGGATTCGCGGCATCACCGTCGAGGTGGGCGGCCAGCGCGCGTACGGTCGGGTAGCGGAACATGTCCACGACCGTCACCTGGCGCCCGGTCAGGGCGGCCAGGCGGTCGCGGACCACGACGACGGCCATGGAGGTGCCGCCGACGTCGAAGAAGTTGTCGGTCGCGAGCACCTTGGCCCGGCCGAGCACGTCCCGCCAGATCCCGGCGAGCAGCCGCTCGGTGTCGGTGGCGGGATCCGCGCGGAGCCCTGATTCCGGTACGGCCTGCGCCGGCTCGTCCGTCACGCCGTGCGCGAGCGTGGTGACGTGCCTCAGCTCGAAGCCGGCCGCGGGGGCGCCCGGGTCGGCCACGGCCTGGTCGAGCAGGTCGATGAAGGACCGGAGCAGCAGCTCGATGCGCTCGGCGGTGTAGAGGTCGGTGTTGTAGACGAGGTCGACCGCGTACCTTCCGTCCCGCTCGACGACGTAGACCGTCAGATCGAACGGGGAACCCGCGGGCGCGGGCACGATGCCGGTGGAGTTCAGCCCCTTCAGCTCCAGCCGCGGCTCAGGGAAGTTGAAGACGTTGAAGAGCACCTGCACCAGCGGCGCCCGGCTGGGTTCACGGCGTATCGCCAGTGCTCCGACGATGTCCTCGATGGCGGCGCCGGGCCTGGCCATCGCGTCGATCATCGCATCGGCGCAGCCACGCACCCGCTCCGCGAAGGAAGCCTCCCCGGTCGAGCGCAGGCGGATCGGCACGATGTCGACGAAGAAGCCGATCAGGTCCTGGAAGGCCTCGTGCCTGCGGTCCGCCGCAGGGGTGCCGACCACGATGTCGTCACGGCCGGTGACGCGCCGGACCAGCTCGGCGAAGGCGGCCAGCCACACGCTCGGCGCGGTGGTGCCCAGCCGTACGGCCAGCTCGCGGATACCTGCCGTGGTCTCCGCGGTGAGCGCGGCGGTGGCCAGCGCGCCGGCGTGGCTCTGCACGATCGGCCGTGGGCGGTCCCTGGGCAGGTCGAGCGTCGTGGGGGCATCGGCCAGGGAGCGGGTCCACCAGGTCAGGTCCTCCGCGGCCCGCCTGCCGTCCCGCGCCGCTCGCCAGGCGGCGTAGTCGGCGAAGGTCGCCTCCGGTTCGTCCAGGACCTCGCCGGCGTAGGCGCGGGCCAGGTCGTCGAAGAACGGGCCCTCTGACCAGCCGTCGAAGACGGCGTGGTGGAAGGTCACCGCCAGCACGTGGTCGTCCGGGGCCAGCCGGAGCAGCCTGGCCTGCCAGAGGGGGCCGCGGGCCAGGTCGAAGTGCTGGGCGCCGGCCCGGTCCAGCCAGGCGTGGACCCCGTCCGGCAGGTCGTCCGGCCCGCCGCCCTGCCCGTCCGGCCGGCTGTCCGGCGCGCCGTCCAGGGCCTCGACCGCTATCCGCGCGGGTTCGAGCGCGGACACCTCCACGCGGGGCACACCGCCGTCGTCGGGCACCCGCCAGCGGAGCACCTCGTGCCGCTCGGCCACCGCGGTCAGCGCCCGCTCCAGCGCCGCCACGTCGAGCGGGCCGCGCAGGCGCTCGGCGAGCGCGATGTTGTAGGCGACGTTGCCGGGGAACAGCCGCTCCAGGAACCACAACCGGCGCTGCGCCGCGGTCAGCGCGGGCGGGCTGCCGGAGGGCAGCTCCTCGGCCACGGGAGGTGCGCCTTCCACCAGCGCCGCCAGCGCGCCGAGTGTGCGCGCGGCGTAGACGTCCTCCACCGCCACCTCACGCCCCAGCGCCTCGCGAAGGCCGCTGACCAGGCGCATGGCGCTGATGGAGTGCCCACCGCAGGCGAAGAAGTCGTCCTCCAGCCCAGGGACGCGGTCGAGCACCCGAGCCCAGACCTCGGCCACGGCGCGCTCGGCCGGCGATTCCGGCGGCGCACCCATGGCCGGGGCGTCAGGCACCAACGCGTGCAGCGCCTGGACGTCGACCTTGCCCGACGAGGACGTCGGCAGGCTGGGCAGGATCAGTATGTCGGCGGGGACCATCACCTCGGGCAGCCGCCCAGCGCAGTGCTCTCGCAGCAGGTCCGCGCTCACGCCGTCCCCCGTGCAGAAGGCCACGAGCCGGACGCCCGCGGGCCCCTCGACCGCCTCCACCACGGCGTGCCCGACCAGCGGGTGTCCGCGCAGCACGGTCTCCACCTCGCCGATCTCCACCCGCTGCCCGCGGATCTTGACCTGCCGGTCGGTCCTGCCCAGGAACGTCAGGTTCCCGTCCGGCTGCAGCACCACGAGGTCGCCGGTCCGGTAGAGCCGCTCGCCGTCGCCGCCGAACGGGTCGGGCACGAAGCGTTCGGCTGTCAGATCGGGTCGCCCCAGATATCCGCGGGCCAGCCCGACCCCGCCGACCAGCAGCTCGCCCGGCACGCCCGCCGGAACCTCGCGCAGTTCCTCGTCCACGACATGCACGCGGTGCCCCTGCTGGACGGCGCCGATCGGCAGCGGCCGGTCCCAGCTTCCCTCGGCCTCGAAGACGGTGACGGCAACCGTTGTCTCGGTCGGACCGTAGTAGTTGAGGAACCGGCTGCTCGCCCAGCGCTCCACCTGCTCGGGGCCGGGGGCCTCGGAGCCGGTGGTCAGCACCCGCCACTCGGGCAGGCGCGCAGGATCCAGCACCGGCAGCAGGGAGACCGGCAGGTCACCGGAGGTGACGCGGTGCTCCGCGCAGAAACGCTGGAGCCGTACGGGATCACGCCGGTCGTCCTCGCCTGCCAGCATCAGTGTGGCCCCTGCGGCCAGGTGCACGAACAGGTCGTGCACCGACACGTCGAACCCGAGCGAGGCGAAGGCGAGCCCGCGCGTGTCCTCGTCGACGCCCAGCAGCTCGATGTTCCTGAGCGCGTAGGCGCAGGCGCTGCGATGGCTGACCACCACGCCCTTGGGCGCGCCGGTGGATCCCGAGGTGTGCAGCACGTAGGCCGCGTTGCCGGGCAGCGCAGGACACCGTCCGGGCGCGGCGGGCGGGCCGTCCACCGGGACGGTCCGCACCCCGTCGAACAGCTCCGCGGTGGACTCGTCGACCACGACGAGGCGGAGCCCCGCGCTTCGGATGATCTGCTCCCTGCGCGCGGCGGGGCCGTCGGGGTCGAGCGGCACGTACGCGCCCCCGGCCAGAAGCACGCCGAGCACTCCGGTGACCATGCTCGGCCTGCGTCGCAGGCAGACTCCCACCAGATGCTCCGGCCCCACGTCCGGCAGCCGCGCGGCCAGGCCGCCCGCCCGCTCGGCCAGCTCGCCGTACGTGAGCACCTCCTGCCACTGCCGCACGGCAGGCGCCCACGGGCGGCGCTCGGCCTGGGCCAGCACCAGATCGGGCAGCGTCGTCATCCCGCGCCTCCAGGAAGGGGATCGACCATGTGCATGCGCAGCTCCGTGAAGTAACGGCGGCCCTCGGCGTCGGACAGCCAGGTCTGGCTCGGGCCTGGGAGCATCTCGGAAATCACCAGCCGCACGTCCTGCCCGGCGCCGAGGCGGGCCGAGCGGACCATCGAGCAGAGCAGGTCGGCGAAGACCGGGCTGGTGAGGTCGACGTAGAGCGGTTTGATCTCCGTGGACAGCTTGACGAAGACCTGCTCGGGCAGGCCGAGCTCACGCCGCCAGCGGCGCACTGCCAGGTAGCGCGCGCGCTCACCGCCGACGTCGGCCAGTCCTGTCGCGTCCACGGTGGTCCGCCAGGTACGGCGGGCGACGACCAGCCGGTCGATGGTGATCCTCGGGGTGTGCCGATCGCCTCCGACAAGCTTGAAGCCGTCCACGGCGTGGATCGACACCAGCTGCGAGAAGACCTCCAGCAGGGGCCGGCTCCTCCCGTCCGGCATGGTGGCCACCAGCTCCCCGTCCACCTCGTCGACCGGCACGGCCGTGGCGGGCACCAGCCGGCCTGGGTCGGCGCCGGGGGCGGCCGTCCAGCCCAGCTCGATGTCGGTCGGGTGCTCCAGCCCGTGCGCCACCCGGCCGGTGTAGCGGGGCCACTCCACCGGGTAGAGCGGCCTGACCCTGTCGGTTCCCAGGTCCTCGGCCAGCGCGTCGCGCAGCGGGCCGGGATCGGGGTGGGCGAGGGTGAAGACGGCGCAGTCGAAGGTCGCCCATGCGGCGTGCATCTCGCCCATGACCACCAGGTAGTCGCCGCGGTTGACCGCCTCGACGCTGTCTGCGCAGATCTGCAGGTCGGGGCTGTGCAACCGGCCGTCCGACCAGCCGGGTCCTGCTGCGGCGAACGCGTCGGAGGCGGCCAGCTCGCGGGCGGTGAAGGTCAGCTCGGCGGTGTCCTGGTCGACGTGGTCCAGGCCGAACAGCTCCGACCAGCGGCGGGCGAACTCCTCGGCGATGGCGTCCACGGGCCTGGGACCGGCGCCGAACAGCATGCCCTGGGCGAGGTACCACAGGTCCGACAGCAGCACAGGGCCGTCCGCGCGCAGATCCTCGTACAGCTCGCGCAGCGCCCGGCCGTAGGCCGTCGCCAGCTCGGCCGTCAGCCAGCGGGCGGCCTGGAGCATCAGCGCCATCGGCTCGGCGATACCGTCCATCAGCGGCTTGCCCACGGTCACTCGCACGTCGCGCGTGGTGTCCTCGTAGACCAGGCCGCGGCCGGCGTAGGTCTGGCCGGTCCTGCGGACCGGGTCGGTGCCGGTGACCTCGCTGAACACCGTGCTGAGCGCCTCCAGCGCGGCGCGCAGGGCATCAGGGTCGCCCGCGGCGCGCGCCACCTCTCGCTTGGCGGATACCAGCCGCTCCAGACCGGCATGGGCCCGCTCGCGCGCGGCAGGGTCCTCGATGCCGGCCAGCATCCGCCGGAGGTGCTCCTCGGCGTGCGGGCTCTGCGGCACGTCGCCCTGCCAGGTCAGCAGGCCGCGCTCGACCAGGAGGTCGAGCTGCAGGTAAGCGTCGGCTTCGGTGCGGATGCCCGCCTGCCCGGCCACCTCGGCGGCCACGTCGACGGCCCGGCGCGTGCCGTCGCATCGCGACAGCAGCAGTGCCTCGGCGGCCGACACCGGGACGGGCGGCTGCGCCGGCCGCCGCACCTGGCGGCCGTCCAGGATCAGCTGGGGTTGCAGGGCGGGCGGCAACCAGCGGCGTACCGCGAGATCCTCGGCCAGCTTCGCCGCGTACGCGCGCAGCGCCCAGTCCTCGAAGTACACGCGCCGGTCCGACAGGAGCCGTTCGCCGGGCAGTACCTCCAGCGCCGGGCCGTCCTCCGTGCACCGAACCCAGGTCACCGGCCCGAAGAAGCCCACCGTCTCGTTCTTGGCGCTGTAGCGCTGCCAGTACTTGACGGCGACGCGCTCCCGTTCGCGCCGCTTGCTGTCGCGGCGGCCGCCGCGGCTCAGGGCGTCCAGCGCGACCAGGGCACCCCGATTCTGCCAGGTGATCGCCTCGCGGAAGAGCGGGTCGGCGGCGATCCGGGTCAGCTCGTCGCCCAGCTCGTGCCCGGCCTCGGCGAGGATCTTGTCGAGGTCCTCCGCCGCGAGCTCGCCCGAGAGCAACGCGTCCGCCGCCTGCGCGCAGCCGGGGGCGGACAGGCGCGCCAGGCCGTCGGCAGGGAAGCCGGTGCTGCGCAGCAGCGCCTCGCTCCACACCCACCAGCCGGTGTCGCCGAGCGGCATGCGGTGGTCGCTCACGCGCGCATCCGGTCCGGAATCGCGCACCCGGTCCAGAATGTGGTCACGCCGCTCGCGCAGGAAGAAGTGGCCGCCGGGCTCGACGCTGAGAGTGAAGCCGGCGCTGGTGTGCCTGGCCCAGCCCCGCATGGCCTCGACGGAGATCGACTTGTCGTCGGCTCCGGCGAAGGCCTCGATCGGCACCTCGATCGGCGGCCCCGGCTGGTAGACGTACTCGTGCAGCCAGGTGAAGTCCGCGCGCAGGACCGGCAGGAGGAGCTCGCACAGCTCCGGCTCGGCAACCAGCTCCTCCGGCAGGCCGCCGAGCTCGGTGAGCCTGGCGATCAGCTCCTCGTCCGACACCTCCGACAGCACGCCGAGCGGTTCCACGTGGTCCGGCGGCCGGCACCCGCCCAGGTACAGCCGCTGCGGCAGCCGTTCGCCCCGCCTGGTCAGCTCGCGGGTCACCTCGAAGCCCAGCCTGCCGCCCATGGAGTGCCCGTAGATCGCGTACGGCCGGTCGGCCCGGGCGGAGACGGCGTCGGCGAGCTCCCCGATGTCGATGCCGAAGGGCTCCAAGAAGCGGCCCTCCCTGCCCGGAAGGACCATGGGCAGCACCTCGATCCCCGGTCCCGCCGCGGCGGCCCAGCCCTGGAAGGCTCCGGCCCCCGCGCCCGCCCACGGCAGGCAGAACAGCTGCATGGGCGCCGAGTGGCGGGGTTGCGGAACGGAGAACCAGCGGTCGAGCCAGGTGTCGGGTCTCATGGTCAGACCTCCTGCCGTTGGAACGGGTAGGCGGGCAGGGAGACGATGCGGCCGTCCGCCGCCGGCCAGGCGGGCTCGTCGCCCGCCACCCAGGCCTCGGCCGCCCGCGTCAGGTCCTCCGGCGCGTCCTGCGGCAGGCCGCGCAGCCGGGCGACGGCCTCGGGCAGGTCCCGGCAGACGATCGCCGCCCTGTAGGCGAACGCTCGGCGTCCGGCGGTCAGCGTGTGGGCGACGTCGTCCAGGTCGGTCAGGGGAGCGGCCTCCAGGTGGTCGGCCAACCGCATGCGGGCCTGGCGCAACGCCTCGGGCGTTCGGGCCGAGACGGGCAGGACACGCCAGCCGGTGGAGGCCGGGCGCGGCGGTTCGCCGGCGACCTGCTCGACGATCACATGGGCGTTGGTCCCGCCCAGGCCGAAGGAGCTCACCCCGGCCCGCCGGGTCTCCGCCTCCCAGGCCACGTTCTTGACCGGCACGTAGAAGGGGCCGAACTCGACGTCCGGATCGGCGCGCTCGAAGTGGAGGTTGGCCGGGATGACGCCGTGCCGTACCGCCAGCACGGCCTTGATCAGCGCCGCCGCGCCCGCCGCAGCGTCGAGGTTGCCGAGGTTGGTCTTGATCGAGCCGAGCGCGACGGCGCTCGGCGGCAGCGGGTCGTCGGAGAAGGCCTGGGCCAGGGCGGCGACCTCGATCGCGTCACCGACCACGGTGCCGCTGCCGTGCCCCTCCACGAAACCGATGGCGCCGGGCGCCAGCCCGGCGTCCGCCAGCGCCTCGGCCACCACGCTCGCCTGCCCGTCGAGCCCGGGGGCGGCGAACCCGGCCCGGCGGGCGCCGTCGTTGCCCACGGCCCAGCCCCGGATCACGGCGAGAACCTGGTCCCGGCTCTCGACCGCGTCCTGCAGGCGCTTGAGCGCCAGGACCGCGACGCCGCTGCTGTAGGCGCCGCCCTGACCGGCGGCGTCGAAGGCGCGGCAGCGGCCGTCGGGCGAGACCAGACCGCCGGGTGTGTGCAGGAAGCGGGGTTCCGTGACGCTCACCCCGCCCGCGAGCGCCAGGTCGCAGCGGTAGTCGAGCAGGTGCTGGGCGGCCACGCAGACCGCGGTGAGCGAGCTGGAGCAGGCGGTCTGCACGGCCATGGCGGGGCCGGTCAGGCCCAGCCGGTAGGCCACCTGGGCGGCCACGTAGTCGGGCGCGAAGCCCGGAACCAGCGGCTCGTCCGGGTCGCCGGTGAACTGCCGGTACAGGAAGTGCCTGTTGACCGAGGCACCGGAGAAGACGCCGATCAGCCCGTCGAAGGCCGCTGGGTCGCAGCCCGCGTCCTCCAGCGCGGCCCAGGACTGCTCGAGGAAGAGCCGTTGCTGGGGATCCATGGCGGCGGCCTCGTCCGCTGTCACGCCGAAGAAGTCGGCGTCGAACGCGGTCACGTCGGGCAGGCGGCCGCCCGCCCGCACGTGCGCCGGATCGGCCAGCAGCCGCTCACCCACCCCGAGCGCGCGCAGCTCGGCCTCGGTGTAGTCGTGCACGACGTCCACGCCGTCGAGCAGGTTGCGCCAGAGCGAGGGCACGTCGGGAGCGCCAGGGAAGCGCCCGGCCATGCCGACGACGGCGATCGCGTCCTCCGGGAGAGACATCAGCGGCAGACCACCGCGGCGACGTCCTCGACGGTCGCGACCTCGGTCATCGCCTCCGCCTCGAGCGGCGTGTAGTCCGCCGAGGTGTAGCGGCCCGACCCGTGCACCACCACGTCGCGCCAGTCGTCGGCAAGGCCGCGGTCGACGGCGTTGAGCACGCCCGTCAGTGCCATGACCAGGGACCATTCCCTGAGCCGGCGGAAGTCGGCGGGCAGTTCGCAGCCGGTCCCTGCGAGCAACTCGCGCACCTGCGGATAGCGGGCCACGCATTCGGCCAGCGAGACCACGATGCCGTCGCCGCCCGCGCGCTCGATGATCGCGTTCATCGAGGGAGAGGTGGCGGGCCGGTGGGTGTAGAAGGTCGGGTCGAGCACCTCGTCCGGGTCGTAGGTCAGCGCGGGGAAGCGCGGGTCGGCCGACTGCCGGTAGAGGCCGTCCGCCAGGGCGTACTCGGGCAGGTTGGCCCGCTCGAAGGATCCGTTGCGGAGGTTGAGCACCATGTCGGGGGTGCCGAGGTGCTGCACGAGCAGGCTGGCGGGCCGGTGCTCCGGGCTCGAGGAGCCGGAGTCCTCCAGCACGTCCCGGCCGCGGTGGTAGCCGAGCAGCCCGAAGGCGCTGGAGACCGCGTGCGCGTGCAGCCGGGGCCCGGTGACCGGGGAGACCGCGTGCTCGAAGTACGCCCTGGCGGTGTCGGCGACGAGATAGTTGGCCAGGTCCAGCGAGTACCACAGGTTCTCGCCCTTGGCCCGCAGGTCGCCGGCGTACTTGTCGGCGAAGGCCCGGCCGAGCGCCTTGACCTGCTCAGGCTCGGGGCCGTTGTAGACGAGCATCGGGTTCAGCTCGCGCAGCTCGGGGTCGGTGGACAGCCGGCTGGAGCGGAGCTTGGCCAGGCACGAGCCGGGCGCCAGGATCACCGTGCGCAGCTGGTCGGGGCGGACCAGCCCGGCCTCGATCGCGCGCAGCACCGCGTCGCGCAGCGCGACGCCCTTGTTGGCCGAGGTCGGCGAGAAGATCGTGACCGCTTCGCCGTACCGCCTGATGTACTCCACCGCGCGGGCGACGATCATCAACGAGGCGAAGGTCTTGGTGGTGCCCGTGGCGGGGTTGCCCGTGAGGTCGAGCAGGGTCAGCCGGTGCTCGCCGTACTCGCCGAGCGGTTCCCAGCGCGCGGTGGCCACCGACAGGAAACGTTCCACGTCCGCGTCGAGAGCGGGCAGGTGGTAACCGGGGGAGAAGCCGATGTCCGATCTGACCGGTTCGAGGTCGTCGACGCAGGCCGCGATCGAGGCGGGGAGGCGGTCGTAGTAGTCGATTAGCAGGTTCGCTGCGTGCATCGTCGGGCGCACCTCGTTAGGGGTAGGAGGGGAGGTCACGGAGCCGGTCTCTGAGCTGGGTGAAGGCTTTGGCGGCGGATTCCAGGTCCGCGGTGTGGAAGCCGCCGGCGAGGTCGGGGGCGACGCGGGCGAGCTCCTCCCGGGCGGCGGGGCCGAAGGCGACGCGCGTGCCCTCCACGACCACCCCGTCCTGTAGGGCTGAGCGCTGGTTGAAGGCGATGGCTTCGGCACGCTCCAGGCCCGGCGGCAGGCGCAGGCTCAGCTGACCGGCCGCGAGACGTACCGGGTAGCCGCCCGGCAGCCCGAGCGGGCCCGGCAGGGAGGTGTCGAGGTCGCCGCCGGTGAGCAGGCACCCCAGCACCCGGGCGGCGGTCAGGCCGGTGACGTGGTTGAGCTCGGTGCGCGAGGTGGCCCGCTGGGCGGCAAGGAGTGCGCCGACGTCGTCGAGGGAGCGGCCCTGGTGCCAGACCCGCGCCTCGTCCTCGGGGGAGGCGGGCGTGTACAGGTGGACATGGTGGGCGAGCACCTGCAGCTCTCGCTGGTCGGGCAGGCCGAGGGCGGTCTGGAGGCTGGCGGCCAGCAGGCCGGCGTTGCCGATCCCGCACAGCACGGGGACGCCGCACGCGGCCAGCACGGGGTTGACCGCGTCGGGGAAGCAGGCGTTGACGAACCAGGACCCAGTGCTGGCCGAGGCGAGTGCCGTGCCCGCGCGGACGGCGGACTCGGCCTGGAACGGCAGAGTGAGTCCGAAGCCGCCGCGCCGGAGCAGGGAGGTCCAGGCCGAGGGGGAGCTGAGCGACTCCCAGGGGGATTGGCTGGAGGCGGCCAGCAGCACGCCCGCAGGGGCGGCGGCCGCCAAGGCCTCAGGCAGGGGGTCCGTCACGGGGCGGAAGGTCACGCCGGAGCCGGCGATCGCGGCTCTGGCCATACCGACTTGGCATAGCTCAGCGGTCCGCGCCGGATCGCGCCCGATGACGGTGATCCGAGCCGGCGGCCCGGTCACGGCCAGGGCATAACAAACGGCTCTGGCCAGACCACCGGTGCCGATGACTGCCAATTCGGTCATGGGCCCTCCTCCGTCGGCCCCATGACCAGCTCACTGCGTCTATCGATGCCCCCGACAAGCTCAGTCGTGCTGCTCTGGCCGGCAAGCGGGAGGTAACTCTGCACCGCCATGCTGGACTGATGCCTCTCTACATGCTGGTAAGCACGGAATTAAGGATTTCCCCCAAAACGGACGGATCGCCCGTTATGTCCCCAAACCATCTTGGTGAGTTTGGGCCCGGCCTATATTCCACAGTTCACCAAGGTGCTGTCAATCCTCCGTTTTACGGTCATGAACACTGTCAGTGATCGTCAGATGCGGTTCTCCCGACAAGTGTTGACTTGCCGGGTACCTGTGGACTTCAATCGGCGCGGCACTTCGTTCGAAGCGACTACAGGGGCTGTCAGGACGGGATAAAGTGCCCAACTGTTCCATTATTGGCCGTAACTTGTCATGTTTTGCGGCTCCAGGTCCCACATTGTTCTTTGGCGCGTCCGGCAACCCCTGACGCGGCGAAAGGGAGATAGGCGTACCCATGCCCAGTGGCGACTACAAGGTAGTGATCAACCACGAGGAGCAATACTCGATCTGGGCATCAGATCGCCCCACGCCGACCGGCTGGCGGGATGAAGGATTTTCGGGGGACCGTAATAGCTGCCTTGAGCATGTCGACAAGGTCTGGACGGATATGAGGCCCCGCAGTCTGCGTGAGGCCATGCAGGAGTCCGAGCAGGCGTGAGCGCGCCTATGGATCAGGCGTCCGGTTTCGCGCTTCCTGCCTCTTTCGCGCAGGAGCGGCTCTGGTTTGTGGACCAGCTGGAACCTGGGCTCGCCGTGTACAACATCCCGTTCGGCACCAGCCTGCCGGCCGGTGCCGAACCTGACGCCGTGACCGCGGCCCTGACCAGGGTCGTCGCCCGCCACGAGGTGCTGCGAACCGCGGTGGAAAACCGCGACGGCGTGCCGACCCAGATCGTGCTGCCCGAGGTCCCGATCGAGGTCCCGGTCACCGACCTGCGTGGACTCCCCGCCGATGAGCAGCAGACACGGCTCTCCCAGGTGCGTGAAGCCGACGCTGCCCGGTCCATATCGCTCGATCAGGCCCCGCTGTGGCGGGCGCGCCTGATCCGCACCGGGGGCGAGCGCGACCACCTCTTCTTCACCGTCCATCACGTCGCCTTCGACGCCGCCTCCGTGGCGATCTTCCAGCGGGACTTCCTGGCCTGTTTCGGCGAGGCCGACCTTCCCGAGCTGCCCATCCAGTACGGCGACTTCGCCGCCTGGCAGCGCGGGCGATGGGA
Source organism: Nonomuraea mangrovi (assembly GCF_042681425.1). Taxonomy (NCBI): domain Bacteria; kingdom Bacillati; phylum Actinomycetota; class Actinomycetes; order Streptosporangiales; family Streptosporangiaceae; genus Nonomuraea; species Nonomuraea mangrovi. The sequence goes on from NZ_JBHUFV010000038.1 coordinate 225,319, forward strand.
CGGCGGCGAGCTGACCGACCAGCTCGGCTACTGGCGCAAGCAGCTCGCCGACCTGCCCGAGCCGCTGCGGCTGTCGCCCAGGGCGCCCGACCAGGGCCTGCCGCGGCACGCCGGCGGCGACATCGGCTTCGAACTGCCCGCCGCCACCGTGCAGGGCGTGCACCGGATGGCGCGGGAGCGGCACACCACACCCTTCGTGGTGCTGCTGGCCGGGCTCAAGGCGCTGCTGTCCCGCCTGGCCGGGCGGGCGGATGTGGTGGTGGGCTCCCCGGTGGGCGGGCGGCCGCTGCCCGAGCTGGAGCCTCTGATCGGCAACTTCGTCAACACCCTGCTGCTGCGCACCGAGTGCGCGCGGGAGGTGAGTTTCGACCAGCTGGTCGACCGGGTGCGGACCGCCGTCTTCGACGCCCTCGATCACTCCGAGGTGCCCTACGAGCGGCTCGTCGAGGAGTTCCGGCCGGATCGTTCGGACGGCGTGGGCGCGCCGCTGCATCAGGTCGTGTTCAACCTGCTGCCCTCTCTGGTGACCAACGGGCAGGTACGCAACGGCACCGCCAAGGTGGACCTGCTGATCGACCTCGCCGAGGTGGACGGGCGCATCGACGGGCGCATCGAGTACGCGGCCGCGCTGTTCGACGAGGCCTGGACGAGGGATTTCGCCGCCCGCTACCGCAACCTGCTCGACGCCGCCATGGCCGCGCCGGAGACCTCCCTGGCCGACCTGCCGCTCCTGCTGCCCGGCGAGGAGGAACGCCTCACCACGGCACCACCCCCCTTCAGCGCCGAGTTCGACACCGTGACGGAGGCCTTCGCGGCCCAGGTGGCCGCCCGCCCCGACCAGGTGGCGGTGGCCGACGCCCAGGGACGCAGCCTGACCTACGCCGAGCTGGACCGCAGGTCCAACCGGCTGGCCCACCGCCTGGCCGGAGTGGCCCGCCCCGACACCCCGGTGGCGATCTTCCTGGACACCGACGTCGAGCTCGCCGTGGCCGTGCTCGCCGTGCTCAAGGCGGGCGCCGCCTACCTGTCGCTGGACCTGGAGCACCCTGCGGAGCGGCTGCGCCGGCTGCTGGCCGACTCCGGTGCGACAGCCGTCATCACCAGCGCGGAATTCGACACCGACCTTCCGGTCATCGACGTGCGCGAGACGGATGAGCTGCCGGAGACGGCCCCCGAGATCACCCGTCACCCGGACATGCTCGCCTACGTCATCTACACCTCCGGCTCGACCGGCCTGCCCAAGGGAGTGGGCATCGCCGACCGGCACCTCACGGCCTACGTGGCCGGGGTCAGCGGGCTGCTCGGCCTGGCCCCTGGGTTGCGCCACTCGATGGTGCAGCCGCTGACCTTCGACTTCAGCGTCACCGTCTTCCACGGTTCGCTGCTCACCGGCGGCACGCTCCACCTGGCTCCGCGGGAGCGCGCGACCGACGCGGCGTGGATCGCCGAGCACCTCCGGCGCGACCGGATCGACGTGCTGAAGATCACGCCGTCGCATCTGGCCGCCCTGCAGCTCGACCAGTTGCCCGCGCGCACGCTGGTGCTCGGCGGCGAGGCGTCTCGCTGGGATTGGGTACGGCAGCTGCGCGCCCGTCCGCACGGCCCCGCGGTCGTCAACCACTACGGACCCACCGAGACCACCGTCGGCGTGCTCGGCCTCGCGGGCGATCAGGAGCCGGCCGGAGCGGGCGCGGTCACGCCCATCGGCTTCCCGCTGCCCCATGCCGAGGCCTATGTCCTCGATGAGGACCTGCGCCCGGTGCCCGACGGGGTCGTCGGCGAGCTGTGCGTCGGCGGCGTCACCGTCGCCCGCGGCTACCTGGGCCGGCCGGGACAGACCGCCGCCGTCTTCGTCCCCCATCCCTTCGGCCGGCCGGGTGCGCGCATCTATCGCACCGGCGACCGGGCACGGCGGCTGCCGGGCGGCGCCATCGAGTTCCTCGGCCGTGCGGACGGGCAGGTCAAGATCCGCGGGCACCGGGTCGAACCCGGAGAGGTGCAGGCCGTCCTGGCCGCCCATCCCGCCGTCACCGACTGCGTGGTGGTCGTGCGCGGGCAGCACGAGCCCGAGCTGGTGGCCTACGTCGTCGGCGACATCCGGCAGCTGCCCGCCTACCTGGCCGAGCGCCTGCCCGCCTACCTCATCCCCGCGCACCTGGTCGAGCTGCCCGCGCTGCCGCTGGCCGCGCACGGCAAGGTCGACCGGTCCAGGCTGCCCGACCCGCCCGACGCCGTGGAGGCCGAGCGGGTGCCCCCGCGCGGCCCGGTGGAGGAGCTGGTGGCCGGCCTGTTCGAGGCGCTGCTGGAGACCGGTCCCGTCGGCCGGGAGGACGGCTTCTTCGCGCTGGGCGGGCACTCCCTGCTGGCCATCAAGCTGATGGGCCGCCTGCGCAAGGCGTTCGGCGTCGGGCTCTCGCCCAGGGCGCTGTTCGAGTCGCCCACGGTCGCCGGGGTCGCCGCCCTCGTGGCCGCGGCGCAGGGCCGCGGTGCCGAGCAGGTCCCGCCGGTCCTCCCCGTCCCCAGGGACGGCCTGCTTCCCGCCTCCTACTCCCAGCGCCGGCTGTGGTTCCTGGACCAGCTGGAGCCGGAGCTGGCCGTCTACAACACGCACGTGCGGCTACGACTGCGCGGCGCCCTGGACGCGGCGGCGCTGGAGCGTGCCCTGGTCATGGTGGCCGCCCGCCACGAGGCGTTGCGGTCACGGTTCGTCCAGCGCGACGACGACCTGTTCGTGTCGGTGGCGGCCGAGGCCGTCGTGCCCTTCGAGGCGGTGGAGCCTTCCGAGCTGGAAGCCTGCGGTGCCCGCCGGTTCGATCTGACCGCCGAGCCGCCGATCCGGGCTGCTCTGGCACGGCATGCCGTCGATGATCACGAGTTGCTGGTGACGCTGCACCACGTCGTCACCGACGCGTGGTCGGCGGTGCTGTTCGCCCGTGAGCTGGGTGAGTGTTACGCGGGCCGGACGCTGCCTGAGCTGACCGTGCAGTACGCCGACTTCGCGGCCTGGCAGAAGGAGCGGGTGGAGGGCGAGCTGCGCGACACGCAGCTGGCCTACTGGCGCAAGCGGCTCGCCGGAATGCCGGAACGCCTGGAACTCCCGGCAGACCGCCCGCGCCCCGCTCGCCGGGACTACGTGGGCGCGAACGTCCCGATCACCATCCCCGGCCCAGTCGTGGAGCGGCTGCGTGCCATGGGCGCGCAGGAGAACGCCTCCCTCTTCATGACCATGGTCGCCGCGCTCTCGATCGCGCTGTCCCGCGCGACAGGGCAGCGGGACATCGTGGTCGGCACGCCCGCGGCCGAGCGCCCCAGGCCCGAGCTGGAGTCGCTGATCGGCTGCTTCCTCAACACGCTGGTGCTGCGTACCGACACCTCGGGCGACCCCACCTTCCGCGACCTGCTCAAGCAGGTCAGGACCACCACGCTCGAGGCGTTCGCCAACTCCGAGGTGCCCTTCGAGGCGCTCATCGAGGAGCTGCAGCCCGAGCGCGACCTGGGCGCGACGCCACTGGTCCAGGTGCTCTTCAGCCTGGAGGACGCCGACCGCCCCGCGGTCAGCTCGGGCGGGCTGACCATGGAGTGGCGGGGAACCGGCACCTCGACGGCCAAGTTCGACCTCACCATGTACCTGCGCAGGGAGCCCGGCGGGGTCGGCGGCATCCTGGAATACCGCACCGACCTGTTCGACGAGGCCACCGCACAGCGCATCGCCGCGCTCTACACCGAGGTGCTGGCCGCCGTCGCGGCCGGGCCCGAGCAGCCGATGTCGGCCCTGCCCGCGCTGACCGCCGCCGACGAGGCGCTGGTGGAGCAGTGGAACGACACGGGTGCGCCGGAGGAGTACGCCTCCCTGGCCGAGCTGCTGGCCCGGCGGGTGGCTTCCACGCCGGACGCGCCGGCTGTCTGGGACGGCTCCTGGTTGACGTATGCCGAGTTCGGCGCGCGGGTTCACGGGCTGGCCTCGGCGCTTCGCGAGCAGGGCGTACGGCTGGGCGACGTGGTCGGCGTCTGCCTGCCGCGAAGCGTCGACCTGGTCGTGGCCGTCCACGCGGTCGTGGCCGCAGGGGCTGCCTACCTGCCGCTCGATCCCGGCTACCCCGACCAGCGGCTGGACTTCATGGTCGAGGACGCCCGCGCCGGCGTGGTGATCACTGGGGAGCCCGAGCGCTTTCCTGGGCTTGTCACGGTGCCTCCGACCGCGTCCGCGGAAGGGCCGCTCGACCTCGCGATCCCCCCGACCGCGCCTGCCTACCTGATCTACACCTCAGGGTCGACGGGCGTGCCGAAGGGCGTGCTCAACTCCCACGAGGCCATCGTCAACCGGCTGACCTGGACCGATCACGCCTTCGTGTTCACCGCCGAGGATCGGGTCCTGCTGAAGACGACCTTCACCTTCGACGTGTCGGTCTGGGAGCTCTTCTGGCCGCTCATCTCCGGAGCCGGGCTCGTGGTCGCCGCTCCCGACGCGCACCGCGACCCGGCCGCGCTGGTCCGCCTCCTCGCGACCCACGGCGTGACCACCGTGCATTTCGTGCCGTCGATGCTGGACGCTCTCCTGGACGAGCCGGTCCTCGACCTGCCCTCGCTGCGCCGGGTCTACTGCTCAGGCGAGGCGCTGCCGTCTGCCCTGGTCGCACGGGCGCACGAGCGGCTGCCCGGCATCGAGGTGCACAACCTCTACGGTCCCACCGAGGCCGCCATCGAGGTGACCTGGCACAGGTCAGAGCCGGACGAGCCCCGCACGCCGATCGGCGCGCCCATCCGGGGCATCAGGATCGAGATCCTCGACTCCGACCTGCGCCGTGTTCCCGTCGGCACTCCCGGCGAGCTGTGCATCGCAGGGATCGGCGTGGCCAACGGCTACGCGCGGCGTCCCGGGCTGACCGCCCGGCAGTTCGTGCCCGACCCGTACGGCCCGGCAGGCGCGCGCATGTATCGCACCGGCGACCTGGCCCGCTGGTTGCCGAACGGCGAGGTCGACTACCTGGGCAGGATGGACGGCCAGGTCAAGATCCGTGGCATGCGCGTCGAGCCAGGGGAGATCGAGTCGCTCCTGGCCGCGCACCCCTCGGTCAGGAGCGCGGTGGTACAGCCCGTGCGGGGCGTGCTCGCCGCCTACGTTGTCGGCACGGCCGACCCGGCGGCGCTCACCGGCCTCCTGCGCGAGCGGCTGCCCGAGCACATGATCCCCGCCTCGTTCACCTTCCTCGACGAGCTCCCGACCAACGCCAACGGCAAGCTCGACCGCGCCGCCCTGCCGGAGCCCGGTCAGCTGCAGCAGGACTCGGCGGCCACCCCGCCGCAGGGTCCGGTGGAGGAGCTGGTCGCGACGCTGTTCGAGTCGGTGCTGGAAACCGGTCCGGTCGGCCGGGAGGACGGCTTCTTCGGGCTCGGCGGCCACTCGCTGCTGGCCATCAAGGTCGTCACCCGCCTGCGCGCCGCCTTCGGCATCGACCTGCCGGTCCGAGCCCTGTTCGAGGCGCCGACCGTGGCCGGCCTGGCGGAGCGCATCGCCGCCGCCCGCACCGCCACCTCGGCCGAGGTCGTGCCCATCCCGCGTGACGGGCTGCTGCCCGTGTCGTACGGCCAGCGGCGGCTGTGGTTCCTGGACCAGCTGGAGCGGGAGCTGGCCGTCTACAACACGCAGGTGCGGTTGCGCCTGCGGGGCCCGCTGGACGCGGCGGCGCTGGAGCGCGCGCTGGTCGCGATGGCTGCCCGGCACGAGGTGTTGCGATCGCGCTTCGTGGAGCGTGACGACGATGTGTTCGTGTCGGTGGCGGCCGAGGCCGCGGTGCCGTTCGAGGCGGTGCGGTCGGAAGAGCTGCAGGCCTTCGGGGCTCGGCGGTTCGACCTGACGGTGGAGCCGCCGATCCGGGCGGCTCTGGTACGGCACGCTTCGGATGATCACGAGCTGCTGGTGACGATCCATCACGTGGCCAACGACGCGTGGTCGTCCGGACTGTTCGCCCAGGAACTGGGCGAGCTCTACGCGGGTCGCGAGCTGCCCGACCTGGCCGTGCAGTACGCCGACTACGCGGCCTGGCAGCGGGACCGGGTGGAGGGCGAACTGCGCGACACCCAGCTGGCCTACTGGCGCGAGCGGCTGGCGGGCATGCCGGAACGTCTGGAGCTCCCGACGAGCAAGCCGCGTCCCGCTCGCAGAGGTCACGACGGAGGCAACGTCCCGTTCATGATCTCTCCCGAGGTCTCCGAACGCCTCCGGCTGCTCGGCGCGGACGAGAACGCGTCGCTCTTCATGACGCTCCTGGCCGCCTTCACCGTCCTGCTCGCCCGCCACACCGGACAGCGGGACATCGTGGTCGGCACCCCCGCCGCCGAGCGGCCCCGGCCGGAGCTGGAGCCGCTGATCGGCTTCTTCCTCAACACCCTCGTGCTGCGCACCGACTGCTCCGGCGACCCCACCTTCCGAGAGCTGATCGGCCGGGCCAGGAACACCGCGCTCGAGGCCTTCGCCAACTCGGAGATGCCCTTCGAGGCACTCGTCGAGGACCTGCAGCCGCGCCGCGACCTCGGCAGCACGCCGCTGGTTCAGGCGCTCTTCAGCCTGGAGGACGCGGAGAGGTCCGAGCTCCGCGTCGGCGAGCTGGAAGCCGAGTGGGTGAGCTCGGGCACGACCACCGCCAAGTTCGACCTGTCGCTGTATCTCCAGCGCTTCCCCGGCCAGCTCGGTGGGATCTTCGAGTACCGTACCGACCTCTTCGACGCCGACACGGTTTCGCGGCTGGCCGAGCACTTCGTCGCTCTCCTGTCCGCCGCCGTCGCCGATCCTGACCTGCCCGTCTCCGAACTGCCCCTCCTGACCGCCGATGTGGCGTCGGTGGAGGGGTGGAACGCGACCGGCGCGCCTCGGGAGTTCGTGGCGTTGCCCGACATGGTGGCACGGAGGGTGGCGTCGTCGCCGGACGCTCCTGCCGTCTGGGACGGCTCCTGGTTGACGTATGCCGAGTTCGGGGCGCAGGTGAACGCGCTGGCCTCGGTGTTGCGGGAGCAGGGTGTACGGCTGGGCGATGTGGTGGGCGTGTGCCTGCCGCGTGGCACCGATCTGATCGTGGCCGTGCACGCGGTGATGGCCGCCGGCGGGGCCTACATGCCCCTGGAGCCCGGCTACCCCGATGAGCGCCTGTCCTTCATGGTGGCCGATGCCGGAGCTCGCGTCGTGATCACCGAGGAGCCGCGGCGCTTCCCCGGGGTGACGGTGAGTCCGGCCGCGTCAGGGGACCCGGCTCCGCTTGGTGTCCGGATCCCGCCCAGCGCCCCCGCCTATCTGATCTACACCTCCGGCTCCACCGGCCGTCCGAAGGGCGTGCTCGTCTCCCACGCGGCCATCGCCAACCGACTCGTGTGGATGGGGGAGGCCTTCCCCCTGACCTCCGGTGATCGAGTCATGCAGAAGACGCCGTTCACCTTCGACGTGTCGGTGTGGGAGCTGTTCTGGCCCCTCATGGAGGGAGCCGGGCTGGTGGTGGCACCTCCTGGGGCACACCGCGACGCGGACGCCCTGGTCACGCTGATGCGACGGGAGAACGTGTCGATGGTGCACTTCGTGCCGTCGATGCTGGATGCCGTGCTGGACGCGGTCGCGGAGGAGCCCGACCTGGCGGTGCCGTCGTTGCGGCGGATCGTGTGCTCGGGTGAGGCGCTGCCCTCTTCTCTGGTGGCTCGC
>NZ_JBHUFV010000039.1:0-63367 GCF_042681425.1 Nonomuraea mangrovi
GGTCAACTTGTCAAAGCCATCCTCGTCCTACAACTCCGCGAAGCCCGCTGAAATGGGTTCACTGCTGCTCAGCACGCGTATTGCCGAGCTCAAGCCGGAGAACATCCCGACGAGGGCCACGATCGTGGACTGCGTCGACGACACGAGGTTCCTGGTCCATGAGAAGAGCGGAAGCAGGGCCAAAGGCGGCGCAGACGTCGGACGGCATCACACCACCGCGGTGCTCACCCTCCGCAGGGGCTCCTGGTACGTCACCTCGTACATCCTCAAGGAGGCGGGGACGTGCTGACCCAGGTCCTGGTCTCCTGCGCGCTGACCACCATGGTGTTCGTGGCCTCCGGTGATGACGGTGGCGGTACCGGAATCGCGGAGTGCGGCAGCTTCGGCAGCCCAGGCTGCGCAACCGAGGCCAGGCGCTGGTGGGCCACCAACCGAACCGATCCGACCGGCGGGGGCCATTCCGGCAGCGGATCTGGCTCCGTTCAAGGCCCGACGTGCTCGACAGCGCCGGCACAGGCGCCGGCAGGAGCTCCCAGCAGCGGGCGATGGGTCCTGATCACCTGCCCAGGCCAGCCGCCGCTCCTCGTCCGCGACGGTGGCACGCCGGAAGGTGAGCCAGTAGACGGAGCGCCGGCGCTGACCCCGATCATGGTTGCTCTCATAGCTCGGGACCGCTTCACACTGCCATCGCCCGCCATCGACTCTTCGCCTAAGCCGTCCGACCCGCAGTTGGTCCGGCTCCCGATCTGGCTATCCGTTGGGCGGAGCATCTGGCATCCATACATGTCGACCGCCAGGGCCGGTGGCATCACCGCGACCGCTACGGCGACGCCGACACTCGTCACCTGGAACATGGGCGATGAAACCACGGTGACCTGTAAGGGCCCGGGAACGCCATTCAGACACGGTCGCGACGACGCACGCAAGGAGTCGCCGACCTGCGGCCACACCTACGTCAAGTCCAGTGCGACGAATCCCAGCGCGAAGTACCCGGTGACCGCGACGATCACGTGGACCATCACCTGGAGCGCCGCCGGGGAGAGCGGCACGTTCCCCCCGCTCATCACCACCTCCAGCACAAGCTTCCGGGTCGCCGAAAGCCAGGCGATCGTCACCAACTGAACGGGGGAACATGTTGGTAAGGACTGCCGCTCCGGCACGCCCGAAACCGGGTATGCCGAAACGACGCCGCAGTGTAGGCAGGGTGCTCTTCGGCGGCATCGTCGTCTTGGCATGCTCGTTCGCCTCGGCTGCGGTGACACTGCGCGTGGGGGCTGTTGAAACTGGGGCGTTGGCCGTCCAGACCGATCTGCAGGTGGGACACACCCTCACCGCGGCCGACCTCCGCGCGGTCAAGGGCTCGATGGATGCGAACCTTGTCCCGCCGGGCATGGCGCAGAAGGTAATCGGACGCCAGACGAAGGTGCCGCTGATGGCGGGCACGCTGGTCACCGAGAACGTCGTAGGGGACCCGGCTTTCCCGCAGCCGGGGCTTGCCGTGGTTGGCGTTGCGGTGAAGCCCGGCCAGTATCCACCGGACTTGGCCCCAGGTGACCGCGTATCCGTCTCACCGATTCCCGAAACCGGAGCGATGACGGATGCGAATACCAAGATGAAAGCCGTGGTCGCCGTGGTCACCAAGGTTGACCGGCCGGAACAGCCGCAGAACCCTGCTGTGGTCACCCTCCTGCTGCCACAGACCGACGCGCAGTCCGTCTCGGCTCCGATCGCCCAGGGTCTGGTGAGCTTGATGCAGATCTCACCGGAGGCACCATGACGGTGATCGGCGTGGCATCGGTGAAGGGCTCCCCAGGGGTGACGGCGTTCGCACTCGCCCTGGCGACCACCTGGCCAGGAAGCGCACTACTCGCCGAACTCGACGCCTCTGGTGGCGACCTGGCCGGATACCACGGGCTCCAACCGGATCCCGGCATCGCATCGCTCGCCACAGAGTTCCGCAGGGAACGCGACCCAGAAGTCCTGACCAGGCACACACAGACCTTGCTCAGCGGACTGAAGGTGATCGCAGCGCCGGCCCATCCCGCGCAGGCGTACGCCGCCATCAACGCACTCGCACCCGCGCTCCCCGCGCTCTTTCCGAAGCTCCTCCGTGACACGATGCTGATCGCCGACCTCGGGCGATTGGTCGGACCCTCGGTCGAGCTGGCTCGTTCAACCGACCGGCTCCTCGTTCTCGCCCGCGCCCATCTGACTGATCTCGCGCACCTCGATGGACTGCCCCCGAACGCGGAGTTGGTCCTTGTCGGTCGCGGTCCGTATCCGCCCAAGGAAGTCACGGACGCGCTCGGGCTGAAGGTCCGCGCGCACATCCGCCACGATCCGGTTGCCCAGGCATTCCTGGAGGGCCGACGCCGCCGTACCCGCCTGGTCAGGGCCGCAGAAGAGCTCTCCGCGACCTTGGCTACGTTCGTCCAACTGGAGCCGACTCCATGAAGGACTTGATCAAACAGATGCGCGTCGAGGTTGCCGACAGGATCGCCGCCCGCAGCCGCGCGGACGAGGAGGCCGGACGTCCGCCGATGACCCCGAAGGAGCGGCGCGAGTACGGCAGGAAGCTCACGACGGAGGCACTGGACGCGCACATCCGGCAGTCGATCGACGCAGGTCGTCCTCCACTGGATCCGGTCACCGAGGGGCAGATCGCAAAAGCGGTCGACAACCGGCTGTTCGGGCTCGCAGGGTTCCAGCAGTACCTCGACAACCTGAACATCGAGAACATCAACGCCAACGCCTTCGACGACGTGCACATCACCTATGCCGACGGGACGTCGGAACAAGTCGGCCCGGTCGCGGAATCCGACGAGGACATGGCCGAGACGATCCGTACCGTAGCCGCTCTGCTCGGCGTCGGAGAGCGCCGGTTCGACCCCGGCTCGCCCATGCTGGAAATGGAGCTCCCGGATGGAGCCCGTCTGGTCGCGACGATGGCCATCTCCCGGCAGACAGCCGCGTCCATCCGCCGCCACCGCTTTCCCGACGCCACCATGGACGATCTGTACAAAACCAGGACGTTCGATCGCCAGCTCCAAGGCTTCCTCTCCGCGGCCGTGCTGGCCCGCAAGAACATCTTGGTCGTCGGCGCGACGGGTGGTGGAAAGACGACCCTGGTCAGAGCGATGGCCTCGGTGCTGCCGCGAGACGAGCGGATCATCACCGTGGAGCACCAGTTCGAGCTCGGCCTGGACCGCGACAAGCAAGCGCACTCCAACGTCCTGGCCTTCCAGGCTCGCAAGTCCAACATCGAGGGTCAGGGCGCCGTCACACTTCCGGAGCTGGTCCGCATCGCACTGGGCATGTCACCCAGCCGCGTGATCGTCGGCGAGGTCAAAGGCGATGAGATCATCCCGATGCTCAACGCCATGACCCAGGGCAACGACGGCTCGCTCAGTACCGTGCACGCCAGCTCCAGCGATGGCGCGTTCAAACGGCTCTCATCCTTCGCGATGCAGGCCCCTGAGCGACTGTCGGCCGAGGCCGCGGCCATGCTCATCTCCGAAGCGCTGCACTTCGTCGTGTATCTCACGCTGACCCGCGACGGTATCCGCGTCGTCTCCAGTGTCCGCGAGATCGTCGGGTGTGACGGCATCAACGTCATCTCCAACGAGATCTACGCCCCCGGCCCTGACCGCCGTGCCATACGCAACCACCCGCTGCGCACCGAGACCCTGGACGAGTTCGAGGCAGCGGGCCTGAACGTCGACGAGTGGCTGGCCTCATGACGGAATATGCCCTGCTCGCAGCCCTGACAGGTGCCGGTATCGGTCTCGGGGTCGTTCTCGTCGCCACCGGGTTCAAGCCTCGCGTCGTCGAACCTCGCCGCCCGCTCGACTCCCGGCTCCTGGTGCGGCTGGCCGCCTGCGTGGGCGCCGCCGTACTCATCGGAGCCGTCACCCGCTGGCCCGTCGGCGCCGCGCTCGCAGGGCTGGCCGCGTGGTTCCTGCCCAACGCGCTTGGGCCGGATCGAGAGCACGCTCGGCAGGTCGCCCGCATCGAGGCGGTCGCGGTCTGGGCCGAGATGCTCCGTGACACCCTCGCCGCTTCAGCAGGTCTGCACCAGGCGGTCAGCAGTACCGCGGCCATCGCCCCTGAGCCGATCCGCCCAGAGATCATGGAGCTGGCCGCCCGCCTCGACCAAGGAGAACGGCTTCCGCACGGGCTGAAACTGCTCGCCGACGACCTCGCCGATCCGACCGGCGACCTGGCGTGCGGCGCGCTGATCCTGGCCGCCAAGCGGCAGGCCGGACAGCTCGGCGATCTCCTCGGCCGCTTGGCAGAGGCTGCTCGGGCACACGCGGTGATGCGGCTGCGCGTGGCCGCCGCCCGCGCGCAGACTCGCTCGTCGGTGCGGACCATCATGGCCGTCACGGTGCTCATGGCGGGTGGCCTGATGCTGTTCAACCGCGACTTCCTGGCTCCCTACGGCACCGCGATCGGCCAGGTCGTGATGCTCCTCGTCGGTTTGGTCTTCGCCGCGTCGTTCTACCTCATTCAGCGACTCAGCCGAATCGGCGAGCCGCCTCGCGTCCTCACGAACCTGGAGGAGTGATGGCCATCTCGCTGCTGCTCGGAGCCGGGATCGGCCTCGGGCTGGTGCTGGTGGCATTCGGCCTGCGGCCTGCCCGGCTGTCACTGGCTCAGGAGCTCGTACGGCTCCGCCACGGCACGCCGGCCAAGGCCTCTGCGGAGCCTGATGTGGTTGCTCGACTTGGTCGGCCGCTCGCCACCAGAAGGCCGGTAGGCGCTGCCATCGGGCGTGACCTGGCGGTCTGTGACAAGACGGTGGAGCGGTACTTCGGCGAGAAGCTCGCGGCCGGGCTGGTCTTCTCGCTGCTGGGACCAGCGCTGTACGGCACGCTCGCTCTGGCCGATCTTCGCCTGCCCTGGCAGGTTCCGGTGTGGAGCATGGTGCTGCTCGGCGTCGTCGGCTTCTTCGTACCTGACACCGCCATCCGGTCGGAAGCCGCGAAACGGCGGGCGGAGTTCCGGCACACGCTGTCGGCGTTCTTGGACCTGGTCGTCGTGTCGCTGGCGGGAGGCCGAGGCGTCGACGGGGCTCTTACCGACGCGGCAGCCGGTGGCAGCGGCTGGGCGTTCGTACGGCTACGCGCCACCCTGATGGCCGCGACCTCCGCCCGCCGTACCCCGTGGTCTGCCCTCGGGGAGATGGGCGAGGAGTACGGCATCGGCGAGCTGTCCGAACTGGCAGCCTCCGTCGCGCTGGCGGGCACCGAGGGTGCGCGGGTGCGGGCCTCGCTGGTGGCCAAGGCGGCGTCGCTGCGGGCCCATCAGCTGGCCGAGATCGAAAGCGACGCCCGTGCCGCGACCGAACGCATGAGCGTCGTGACCGTCGGGCTGTTCGTCGGGTTCCTGATCTTCGTCGGCTATCCGGCCATCGCGGCCGTTCTTACGGGGTTCTGAATCACATGGAGGTGTCTCGTGTTGCTCCGGCTCATGGTCCTGTTCGAGGCTCACCTGGAGAAGGTGCGCAAGGCCGTGAACGAACGCCCGGACGCGGGCTACTCCACCGAGACCGTGGTGATGGTCGCGATCCTGGTCGCCATCGCGATCGCCGTGGGCGCCATCTTGATGAGCAAGCTGCTCGCGAAGGCGAACTCGCTCGATCTCGGGTAAGCGAGCGGGGAGCGGTCGCCGCCGAGATGGTGATGACGTTCCCGTTCGTCATGGTGCTGATCCTGCTCGTCGTGCAGTTCGCCATGTGGCAGCACGCCGTGCACATAGCCGAGACCGCGGCGGCGGAGGCACTGGCGGTGGTCCGCGCGCACGGGGGAAGCACGGGCGCCGGTCAGGCCAAGGCGTCCTCGTTGTTGTCGCAGGTGGGTCGATCTGTGCTGCGCTCTCCGCAGGTGTCGGTCTCCCGTACGGCTGACGCGGCTCGTGTGGAGATCGCAGGGGTGGCGCAGGCTGTGGTGCCCTTCCTCGAACTGCCGGTCAGCTCGGTGGCGGTCGGGCCGGTCGAGCGGTTCCGAGGTGATCAGTGATCTGGTCAGGAGGGCAGTTGGGTCCAGGATCCTGCCGGATGCTCGGCCTTCGGGATCCACAGCGACGGCTGGAGTTCCCCCAGTGTGTACCCCTCATCCCAGGGGAACCGGTTCTGCCCGTCAGGCCAGAACAATTGCAGGAACGGCAGCGGAGGGCATTGGTAGAAGCGCAACGCCGTGCCGAACAGGGTCGAGTGCCAGCTGGCGTCGATCGTCTTGAGCATCACCAGGCGCTCTTCCAGCACATCGTCCCGCCGCTGGTCGGCGCGAGCCAAATGACCAGCGGCAATCTCCGCTCCCAGGGTGTTCAAACAGCTTCGCATGAGCTCGACGTCCAGCCCGAACATGGCGATCTCGGGGGAGTCGAAGCTGTGTCGCAGGCCGACGGTGAACGCCCATCCCGGCCCAGCATCGTCCTCCGGGATCATGACGACGCTCCAGCCGTACTCGTTGATGTGCTCGATCGTTCGGCGGTCACCACTGTCGAGTTCGAGGCAGACCACACACTGGCAGGAGTCGGGCATGTGGCTGAGCCTAGAGCAGCTCGTCTTGAACGAGAGCGGGGGTCGGCGACGGCAGAGCTGATCATGCTTACGCTGCTGCTGTTCGTGTTGGCGTTGTTCGCTGTCGCGGCGGGTCGGCTGGTGACCGCGCGGCTGGAGGTCAACAACGCCGCGCACCAGGCCGCGCGGGCCGCATCGATCGTGCGTACCCCGGCCGCTGCTGGTGCCGCCGCCCGCGCAGCCGCTGATGGAGCACTGGCCGCCAAGCGGGTCACGTGTGCGAGTCGGCAGGTGAACGTCGGGCTCGGCTCGTTCCGGCCTGGCGGGAGCGTCACGGTGACGGTCACCTGCCGGGTGAAGCTGTCGGATGTCGCGCTCGTCCACATCCCGGGCAATACGGCGCTGAGCTCGTCATTCGTGGTGCCAATCGACTACTGGAGGTCGCGGTGACCGGGTTCGTGGTGGCCATCGTGGGGGCGTTGTTCCTGTTCGCCGGGCTGGTGGTGGACGGCGGGCTGGCGCTGGGCGCGCGGGTACGGGCAGTTAACGAGGCGCAGGAAGCTGCGCGAGCCGGAGCACAGCAACTGGACCTGGCCGCTTACCGGCGGGACGCCGAGGTGCGGCTGGATCCGGGGCGGGCGCGGGCTGCCGCGCTGGCGTACATCGCGGCCACGCCGGACACAGCGATGGTCACGGTGTCCGGGGACCGAGTCACCGTCGTAGTCCACGCCGTCCAGCCCACGCAGATTCTCGGGCTGGCAGGACTCGGGTCGATCCGGGTGTCCGGGGAAGCCGCAGCCGTAGCACAGCGCGGTGTCACGGAGGTGATGAGGTGAGGGTCCTTTTCATCCTCGGCCGGGGAGCTCGATTCATGCTGGCCGGCGTCGTGCTCGTCGGGATCGAGGGCGGCGTGCCGTACATGCTGGTGCGGTTCGCGGGTCTCCCCATCCCGCGCGGTCTGCCGTCTTGGACTGCGGTTGAGCGACTGTTGCTGCACCCGATACCTGACCAACTCCTGCTCAGCGTACTCGCCGTCCCACTCTGGCTGCTGTGGGCCGCCTTCTCCCTGGCGCTCATCGTTGAGATCACGGCGCTGGCGCGGGGTGTCGAGCTTCACGTTCCGCTGCTTGGGCCGCTCCAGGCCATGGCCGCCGGACTGCTGGGCTCGATGGCGATAGCCGTTCTACCGATCGACCTGCGCACAGCGAGCACGCCGATACAGCCAGCCGCGGTACCTGTCGCGGCCGCGCAGGTCGTGGGAGTTGCGACCGTTGCCGACGGTGCTCCGCATGAGCCTCGCGAACGGGTTCACGTGGTCAAGCCTGGAGACAGCCTGTGGAAGGTCGCCGGTCGCAGGCTCGGCAGTGGGCTCAAGTGGCGCTCGATCTGGAAGCTCAACGCCGGTCGGCGACAGGTCGACGGCCAAGTGTTCACCGATCCGGACGTCATCCAGCCTGGCTGGCGTCTCCGTCTACCCGGTGCGCATCGGTCCCGGCCATCTGTTCAGGTCGAGCAGCCTCCTGCCCGAGAACCGTCGCCGCCCGCTCCAGCTCGAACGGCGCAGCCGGCAGAGCAAACACCGTCCGTGACTCCGGTGATCGTCACCATCGACATGCCGTCCGGTGGGGTCGTGGCCCTATCCGCAGTCGCAGGCATGTGCGTGGCGCAGGCGCTTGCCCGGTTCCATCGGCGACGCCGCCGAGTACCGCCCTCCGCCGCAGAAGGCGTCACGATCACGCCCGAGCCCGACATGCCGCCTGTGATCGAAGCTTCTCGCCGTGCCTACAACCAGTCGTTTCGCGAACAGGACCAGGCGCCGCCATCGGACGCCGAACTGATCCGTGCCGCGTCCGGTATCGAGGTGCCCGGCGACATCGTCATAGGTGTCCACGAGGACGGCTCTCCGGTGCGACTGAGTCTGGCGGGGATGAGCCTCGGACTCGCCGGGCCAGGAGCGCTCGATGTGGTCCGAGGGATCCTGTTGGATCTACTGCATCAGGCAGGCGACTTCCGTGTTGAGGTCCTCACCTGTGCGGCAGACGCGGCCCGGCTTCTCGATGTCGAGGAAAGCCGAGCCCACGCCCTGGCGCGAGTCGTACCTGGGCTGACTGTGCTGGAATCGATGGGGGCAGCGCTCGATCGGTTCGAGGAGATCCGCTTCACCCGACGGCGAATGCTGGCCGAACGAGAAGCAGGTCGCGTCGAAGAACTCCGGCAACGCGATCCGGGGGAGGCGCTGCCCATCGTGATCGTCGTTGTGACGCCGGAGGATGAGGTCGACACTCGTCTGAGCACCCTGTTGGAGGCCAGATGCGGCATGGGCGCCCTTCTGCTGGGCGACAGGCCTGCGGCCACCTGCCAGGTGGCCGCCGATCACTCGGTGTCAGCCGCACATGGCCAGGCTGGGAGGCCCTTGGCCGGCACGAACCTCGTACACCTTGCGGCGGGAGATCTCGTCGACGCACTGCGCGTACTTGGCGAGGCCCAACCTGATGCGTACGAGCAGGATGCGGCTGTCCCGCCGGGAGGCACGGTCGCTGAGTGGGAGCATCCGACGCCTGTATGGGTGCAGGTCATGGGGCGACCGGCTGTCCTGGTGAAGGGTCACGAGCAGTCGCTGCGCATTCGCGGGCTCAAGCTCTCGTTGCTCGTCTACCTCGCGTTGCACCCGCGAGGGGCGACGAAGGAGGTGATCAGTGAGGCGTTGTGGCCTGGCAAGCCGCCTGGTCACGAGTTTCACAGCCTGCTCCGGCATCTGCGCGACGCACTGGAGACGGCCACCGGTCTGACCGGCGAGTCGTTCGTCGTGGCCATGGACAACGAGACCTACCGCGTCGACGCCGAACGGATCGGCTTCGACCTGTGGGAGTTCCAGCGAGAGGTCAAGGCTGTGCGGGTCGCCGCCGACACGGCATCCCGGATCGCAGTGCTTGACCGCGCTGCAAGGCTGTGCGTCGGGGAGCTCGGCATCGGCCTGAGTGAGGAATGGATTCTGGAGGAGCGCTACCCGCTAACTCTGGCCCAGGTCGACGTCCTCACCCAGCTCGCGGAGCTGTGCGACGACCACGAACGCAGCCTGGAGCTGCTCGATCAGGCCCGACGTCTTGACCCGGACACCGAAGAGATCTGGTGTCGGATCATGCGACTTCACCAGCGGCTCGGCCACTTTGACCAGGCCAGGCACACCGGCCAACTGCTCCTGGCGCACCTACGGACCCTGCGTGCCGAACCTATGTCTACCACGGCAGAACTGCTGGCCGCGGTCCTGGGACGTCGGGCGCCCTAGGCTGCCTTTGACAGAAGAAGGGTGGAGACAGCCAAAACCAATCCTCATCAGGGTTGGGATCTGCTATGCGAATCATGTTGTTGAATTCTGCCACCGCGTCCATCTTCTCCCCATCGTCGCCATCAGCCGGGGCTGCCGGACGAGCGACGACAACATAGTTGTCCTGTGGACGGTATCCCCATGGCGCCAGCGCCATGGGGATACCGTATGAGGGCCCGAATGCCCCACCCAGGTGATCGCACGCGCTCTTACCCCTGCGGGAAGCGCCGGAGCTCGTCCTCCGCATAGATAGCCGCGAACGGCGGGGTGGCGCCGAACACGTAGACGACCGCTGCCCAGGCCCCGGCCGGATGGCGCCATCGCTCAAGCAGATCCCCCTGGCGCCAGCCATCCTTGGTCTTGGCCTCCCAGATGGCGACCGGGATGGTGCCCAGCACGCATCGAGGGCAAGGCGTCAGCCGGTCGGTGGATGTGTACGGGACCGGAGTGGGATATCCCGGCGCGCCGCACAGCTCGGCCAGGGACAGCGTGGCCTTGAGGACCTCGCACGTGGGTTCGTCGTGGTAGCAGATACCGCGGCGGTGCCCACCCGTCACAATGGATGGCAAAGGGTTGCGCGGGCAGACTTCGGGGTCGTCGGAGTGGTGCTGGTAGGTGGTGAACTGTTCCCTCTCGGGGTCACGCGGCGCCTGAGCATCGAATCCACGCGTGAACTTTCCGGGCATCGTCCCACTCTCCGTAGGTCGCGATGAGGTCGAGGAAGTTGCTGTCGACACCATCCCGTACAAGTCCGACAATTTCGATCTATTTGTGCGTCGCCCGATCGGGTCGGCGTAGATCTAGTCGGCCATTCGCTGGAAGATGA
Organism: Nonomuraea mangrovi; assembly: GCF_042681425.1. Lineage (NCBI taxonomy): Bacteria > Bacillati > Actinomycetota > Actinomycetes > Streptosporangiales > Streptosporangiaceae > Nonomuraea > Nonomuraea mangrovi. Next base: position 10,675 of record NZ_JBHUFV010000039.1, read on the forward strand.
GGCCATTCTTCTCAGTGGGGCGTTGAGAAGGGACGTTGTCAGGGCTGATGATCGCGATGAGCCGGTCCAGGCCCACCTGCTTGAATCGAGTTCCAGACGCGACTCTACGTCTTCATCGTACAAAGGTTCGATATATTGCCAATGGCGTCAGGGGTTGCCCTTATATCCAGGTGTAATTCTCGTCGGTGACGGCAGGCAGAGCGGCGTCGGTGAGCGTGGCATGTGGAGAGGACAGTGCGGCGAGGGCGGGCCCGATCGGAGGGAAAATGGGCAGGTCGGCGGTTTTGCGGTAGTCGATCCATTCGACGATGCCCACCTCGCGACCGCCATCGGGCAGCTCGTCGTGCTCCTCGGCCGCCATCCGGTCACGGACCTCCGGGCTGACATGCAGCCGGTAGACCAGATGCAGTTTGCGCGGCGGCGCGGTGGGGCCAGGGCGGGTGACCATCTGGTCGGCCACCCACAGCAGTTGAGGCGGCGTGGCCTGGTCGATGTTGAGGGCGAGTTCCTCGGCCAACTCGCGGCCGAGCGCCGCCAGGAGGTCCTCGCCGGGTTCGACGTTGCCGCCGGGTGGGGTGTAGTGGACGGAGTTGGCGCGGTCGCGGCGGATGAGTGCGACGTCGTCGCCGCAGAACACGAGAGCACCCGTGCGGATCTTGATCCGAGTGAACGCCGCCGCGTGTTCGGCGGGGTTGGCTGTCATGGCCGTCAGTATCGCGGCCTGAAGGCCGGCACCGGGAGGAATTGGTGAGACGCGCCCGGGCACCGGTGCCGACCTCTGCTCTCGCTGTCAGGCGACGTCGGCCAAACCGGGCAGGGCGAACGTCTGGCTCCCTGCGGCCAGGTCGACGTGCTCGATGAAGCCGTCCGGAAGCACAAGCTGATGCCTGCGCAGCCAGCAGCCGGTGGAGCGCTCCACGGGGGCGAGATGGCAGGGGTCCATCTCCTCCACCAGCAGGCTGGGCGTGGCGGTGGCGGGGTTCTTGCCGCCGGCCAGAGCCACGGGCAGGTATCCCTTGGCGTTGAACGGCAGCGGCGTCAGGCGCCAGATCGGGCCGCGTACGGTGGACAGGCTCGCCTGCCCGAAGCCGCGTTCCTCGCGGGGAGTCATCGGCTCGCCGTTGGTGGCGGCCAACCCGCGGAACAGGCCCTGAGCGCGGCCTTGGTTCACGATCTGGCCGGTGTCGATGGAGAAGCGGCGGGAGAAGAACAGGCGGGGTGGATATCCGGCCAGGTCGAGAGCTCGGGCATAGGCGGTCGCCTGCGGAAGGACCTGCTCGCGCAGGTGGCGGGCGGCGCGGACGTCGATCAGGTCAGCGGCGTCGGCTTGCTCGGCCAGGGAGGCGAGGACGGCTTCTACGTCACCGCGCGTGGCGGCGAAGTCGTCGCGGCGCCGGAGTCCGCGGCTGCTCTTGTGGGCGAGCAGGGCGTTGAGGAACCAGCGGGTGGCGTCGGTGTAGCCGGACACCTTGCGCGCCTCGGTACGGGGGTAGAGGTGCAGGGCGGTGAAGGTGCCGTCGTCATGGAAGTCGGGGTCGGCGGCGTAGTAGGGGCCATCGGCGTTGCTGAAGCGGTGCAAGCGCACGGATCGGGCTCGATGTGGGAGCGCCAGCATCCCGGCGAGCGCGGCCTGCACCGTGGCGGCGTCGGGCGCGGCGGCGTCGGAGACGATGTGCAGGTACAAGGCGCCGGGCTGGGAGAAGACGGGCTGCGTGCGCTCGTCGAGCCTCTCAATGATCGTCTCGGGCATCGGCTCGTGGCCAGGGTGTGCGGCGACGAGCAGATGCGGCCCGCAGGCCAGAATGTGGTGGCCGTCGATGTGTGTGTCGATCAGCTCGCTCAGGCCGAGCAACGGCGCGAACCGCAGCTCGCAGGCAGCGGTTGCCGCGCCGTGGCCGAGCCGGTCGAGCAGCGGCCGGTAGGTGGCCAGCGCGGCGGCCAGGTCCTCGATGTAGGCCTTGCGGGACATACCGACCCCGCGTCCCGCGTAGCCGATGGTGTAGGGCGTGATGGAGAAGCGGATCCCGTCGAAGACGTCGCCGAGCTCCTTGACCAGCCGCTGGTGCATGTCTCGCAGAGGCTGGGACCGGGCTGAGTAGCCGACCGTGGAGACGCGGAACCGGACCTTGAGCACGTCGCGGGCCAACGCCGCGTAGGTGTCCAGGTGCGGGTAGGAGGCTATGTCGTTGTCGAGATAGGGGAAGAGGACGCGAGGCCGGTGGATCCGGCCAGAGGCGATCGCCAGATCACGTTCGGCGGCGACGTCGGCGAGCGACGTCACGAACTCGGTCAGGCCGTACTTGGTGAACTGCCACACGTCGCGGCCTGCGGCTTGTGAGCAGAAGGCGCACCGGTTGAAGCAACCGACGGCGGGCGCGAGGTACTGCAGGCGGGTGAAGGCCTCCTCGGGTAGGCCCCGCAGCTGGTCGCGCAGGCCGGGGAGAGCGGACGTCGTCATCTTGAGTCACCTCTCGAGAGTCGGAGCGGGAACGGAGTGGAGCCGGCGGCCGACAGCGTCCAAGACGGCGCGGCCGAAAGCAGACAGCGAGTGGGGTCCGTCGAAGGGACGGCAGGCGCCTGCGGTGATCGCTTCGGCCGTACCGAGCTCGGCTCCGGGCAGGCACCTCACGTCGGCTGTGGGCAGGTTGGCCAGCAGCAGTTCCCCGCGGTCGGCGTCGGCCTGCGCGGGATGCGCGCCCGGCTTGGTCCAGATGAGGCTGCCTTCCACGAGGCGATAGATGCCGGGCCCGTTCAGGTTGGTCACCGTCACGGGTTCGGTTCCGCGGTTGCGGAGCTTGAGATAGAACGGGCCTGGCTGGGTCTGGGTCGCCGTCGTGACGGTGTCCGCGTTGAACTCCTCGGCTGGCGGTAGCCAGTCCACCTGGCCGCCGAGCAGCGCGGTCAGGTGGGCGGTCACGAACGGCGGCAGGCCGCGCAGCTGCTGGTTGACGCCAGAGACTTCGGTGGTGCCCTGCTTGCGGCAGTTGATCTCGTTCAGCTTCACGCTGCCCTCTGCAGTGAGGATCGCATCCAGGCCGAACAGTCCTGCGTAACGGTGCGTTCTCCACGCCCATACACCGACCTGTACGGCTGCCGCTATCAGATCGGCGGCTGCCTGCTCAGGCCACGGCCGGGACCAGTCGTTGCCAGCGCTCTTGCCCGACCCGATCCCGGCCTCGCCGACGCCCACGGCTTTGTGGGAGGGCCGGTCCACGTACACCGCCACTCCGCCAGAGCCGTCGGGGATGGACAGCGCCGTGGTGTTGGAAGACCAGCCGGGGATGAACGCGGCTACCTTGTACGGGCCGAGCATCTGCGCCGCTTGGGCCAGGTCGGTGTCGGTGTCGACGAACACGGTGCCGCGCCCCCCGGACTCGGCGCCGCACTGCACCACCAGGCGGTTGGTGCCGAGCTTGCGGCGCAGCTCGGCCAAGGCGGGCAGGCGGCCGGTCACGCGGATGGAGCGGATCCGCAGTCTAGCCGGAACGCCTGCGGCTCTCAGGAGATCGTCGAAGTCGGCCTTGTCCTCCAACTGGCGACGTAACCCGCCATCCACCGCGGCGATCGTTCCGCGCGGCCCCGTCCACTCCCGTAAGCGTGACGTGCTGTACCAGGTCGCGATGACTGGCGGAGTCGACAGAGTCGACATCAACTCGCGGGCGGCGCTGTCGACGACGTTCAGCCAGGCGTGCCGCTCGGCCGGGCCACGCACACGGGTGGATGCCTCTTCGGCCAGGCTTGCCTCCGGGGAGGCAGCCTCCCATCCGGCGTAGCAGGCGATGGCGAGCGCGGGACGCGCGGACGGCACCGGATGCGAGCCCGCATAGGCCGTACGGCCGGAGCAGGCGAAGCGTTCGACACTGACCAGAGGCCGCCCGCCAAGGGCAGCACGCAGAGCCCGGTCAGCGGCTTCCACCAGCGACGGGTCCGGCGATCCCAGCCCGGTCATGCCGCGCTGTGTTGGTCGCAGGCGGGACGGGGCAGCAGTTCCCCCGGACGGTCTGTGCCCATTGCCAGGTCGATCACCTGGGCGGCCATTTCCCCAGGGGTGTGTAGCGAGCTGTCGAACACCAACAGACGATCATGACGGCGGCCCATACCGTGCACGAGTGTGGCCGTGAAGGCCTCTGCGAACCGCCTGTCCTCAACCCCGCGAATGTCGACCGCGTCAGGCTTGAGGCGGGTGCCCAGTCGGCGGCGGCGGACCTCTACCGGGGCGTGCAGGTAAACGGCCACGTCGAAGGAAGCGAACAGGCGTGACCAGCGCAGCGCGAGGGCGGCGGCCAGGTAGGGGCCGCCCGCCATGCCGAAGGCCACCGTGCGGTCCACGTACCCGTCTTGGATGATGATCGCGTCGCGCGGGTCCGACTTCACCAAGGCAGCGTCCACCGCGTATCCGGCGAGGAAGGCGGCAGTGATGAAGCCGCTGTCGGGCTGGCGTACCCGCCGCAGCTTCCTCAGCAGCGGCTCCAGTGGGTGATGTTCGGCGAGCATGCCGCGATGGCATGCGGCTTCGATCCCTCGGGTACCGAACTCGCCAGCCAGCGCTTCGACCAGCGTGGTCTTCCCTGACAGATCCAGCCCGTCGACAAGGATTCGCATCGGCGATCTCCCCTTCTATAGAGGCGTGGGGCCGACCCGCTGGTGCGGGCAGAGCAATTTGCCGCCGGGTCGGCGATCAAATCCCCCGCTTGAAGCAGGCGGCTGGGTGACGGGCCGGCCCACCACAGCGGTCTCCTCTGGAGCGGGCTGGCTTGCACCTCACCATCAGTCGCGTGAAGTCGCAGGTGAAGAGCATGGGTGTTGCCTTCGGTTGCCGTTGGGTTGCCTTGCGTTGCCTTTGCCCTGGTAGCTCTTCACAGCGTCAGCACAACGACACACACTGAGGGCCGAGCCCTTGACCGAGGGGACACGATCGTGGACGCGGCCATGTTGGCCTGACTGGCTACTGCTGGCGTTATGTGACGATCGCACCGTTTGCGAGTCGCCGTGGACACCGACGGGTACGTTGCAAGTACTCGACGACGTAGGAGGGCGGCCCGTGGACCGTCGGGGATTCCTGATCACCTCTACCAGCGCCCTAGCTGCCATCGCCGCGCAATGGGCGACAGCCCCGCAGGCGCTGAGCGCGACCACCGGCCGTCGAGTCGGCCACCAGGTTGCTGACCTCTTCGACCAGCGTTTGGACGCCCTGCGGCATCTGGATGACCATGTCGGCTCGTGGCAGGCATACGATGCCGCCACCGCCGAGCTGCGGCTGATCACCAGCACACTGAAAGATGCCTCCTACACAGGACAGGTCGGCCACCGCCTCTACGGCTGTGCCGCCGAAGCGTCGCGACTGGCGGGCTGGTGCGCCTACGACGACGGGCACCACGCCGCTGCCGAGCGACACTTCGTCACCTCGCTGCGCGCCTCCGCGAGCGCCGGAGATACCACCCTCGGTGCCAGCACCCTGGCGTTCTGGGCCAACGTCCGCTACTCCAGCGGCGACCCGCAGGGCGCGCTCGACCTCATCGACGGCGCGCTGGCCAGCTCCGGCAGGATCACATCCCAGCGGGTGTTGGCCATGCTGTACGCACGACAGGCCCGCGCCCACTCCAAGGCGGGCGAGTCCGCCGCCGCCTATCGAGCCATCGACACCGCGCTGAACGCTTACGGGCACGCCGGGCCACCGGATGAGGATTTGGCGGCGATGTACTGGATCACCGCGGGAGAACTCCACCAGGTCGCCGCCAGCGCAGCGCTCAGTCTTGGTGAACCCAGGCGGGCTCTGGCGCATTTCGATTTGGCCGTCCACGGCCACGACCCGTACAACGCCGCGAAAGAGGCGCGCGGTACGGCTATCTACCTGGCCAGGCATGCTGAGGCGTACTTGGCGCTGGATGAGCTGGACGCGGCAGTCGAGACTGCCGAGCGGGCCCTGGACTTGATGGGCGGTGTGGACTCTGCGCGCGGTACGAGCGCGCTGGACGAGCTCCGAAGCGGCCTGCTGCACCACAAGGATGTACCGGTTGTGCAGAGCTTCCTTGTGATGACCGCCTGAGCGATCCCAGCACTTCCCTGGCACATCACTCGTGAGCAATGCAGAGCTGCTCGAAGTGGGCCGTACCACCGTTCTCACTCTCCACGGGAGCCGAACGGGAAATGTGTGTCCGTGCATGCTCCTCTATGTCACCGTGACCCCGGCGGCAGGCCGATCGTGTACTGGCAGCTGACACGATGTACAGCTGACCTGCGGAGACGGACATGGGGATCCTGGAGGCGTTCCACGGGACGCACACTGCTGCCGTGCGGGCCGGGTATCGCGCGATCGATTGGTCGCTGCCAGCGCTGCGGTGCGACAGGGTTCGGGTCCGGGCGCACACGTGCGAGTGCGGCGAGGTGTTGTTCGAGTTCTGCCTGGCGGGTGGATTGTCCTTCATCAGGCGCACGGTGCGGCACGGCGAGGGCGTCGTGGTTCACGAGTCGGACTGGTTCGTCACTCGGGTCGTGGAGCGACTCTGGGAGCAGCTTCTACGTGGCGAGGCTCGTTGACTGGGTGCTCGTGCTTTCCTGCACGCGCCGGGGCGTGCGCGGGGTTGATTTGAACGCGACGGGTGGGCGGGCGCGTATGCCCAGGTGGGGCGGCCTTTGACCCCGTCGTCGCGTACCGCGACTCGTAGGCAGATCGCGGTCATCCACTTCAAAGGGCCGGGCGGCGGCGCTTTCCTGTACAAGAGTTTCATCGGACGATTTCTTTGTTTTCCCATTCCCTGAAAACGCAAATTAACTCACTAGGCCAGTCTCTCTCTTTTTGCTTTTCGTTCTCCATTATAAGCGCTCTGACCTGCGAAAACTCCCTAGATACTCTCCGTAATTCATTGATTCGATCTCGCTTTTGCGGTTCAATTGAATTGAGAGAAGAAAAAGGCGCCGCGCGGGGCGCGGTGCGGGAGATCGGAGCAATCGTGGAAAAGGGAATGCCTGGCAAGTGCGTACCATCCAACGTTCCCGGATCAACTCTTGGGCCGGAAGACATGGCGCGCGTAACGCCGGAAGACTGGTGGGAAATTCAAAAGCTGTCGCGCGGCTACTGCCGTACGGTCGACGCCACGCGGTCACGCAAGCGAATGGACGGAAGCGCAACCGTCGTCAAGGGCGGATACGCCCCGTACGGGACTGACGACGTGTCGGACGATGTCACGCAGGACGCCGTGCTCATGTTCGCTCAGCGTCTGCGCGACATCATCGCGAAGTGCGCCTGTACCCCGGATGGGGAAGGGTGGATCTACGTTAGGCGCGACGGCGCGGAGATGGTCATCATGCGAACGACTCTCAAGCGGTGGGCGGTTCGGGATGCCGCCGCGCGCAACGGCTACCGGGTGGACGTGCCCCCGGAGAAAATCGACGCCACGCCGGGCGCGCAGCTCATGCGTGGGCTCCCCCATGCCCAGAACGTCACCCATGCGGCGATCGCGTTCTGTGCCGCTCAGAACAGCGCCACCATCTTCCGTCAGGCGTTCGGGGACGGTTCGGACTTCCCGGTCCTGGCTCAGGTGTACGACGTCGCCGCTCAGGCAACGGATCTGGGACGTGCGGGCGTGCTCGCTTCGGCAGCTCAGCGGGTTCACGGGGGCGTGTACGGCTCTCGCCGGAACGTGATCCGGGTGCGGGATGCCGCGCGGACGGAATGGCGAGAGCTGTCGGCACGCCTCGACGAGGCCAGAGACGCCATAGTGTACGCCAACGCAGAACCGACCGGCGACTGACGGAATAGCCGTCAAATGGGCCCCAGGGACACCCTGGGGCCCATTTATATGAACGCACACAGCCCTATTCCTGACCTTTCGAGGGATATTGGGAAGGTCAACCGGAAGTTGAAAATCCGTGGACGTTTGGACATCGGATCGCCCCGTATTTAAGTGAGTGCCGAAAGCGCGCCGAACAAACGGCGCGAGCGCGCGACCGGCGGTAGAGCCATCCGCATAGTTTTCAAGAATGCGGACGGTTGAGTCGTTCCGGTGCCCGTATTTAAGTGAAGGCAAGGAACGCTATCACCCCGCGTCAAGCAAGTGCGGAGAGACCAAACGCTCGGCCTTCCGCGCACGGGGGACGCATATATCCGAGAGAAGGAGGGAGACGATCATGGCTGCCGATTGGGCGGTCGGAGATTTGACAGTCGCCGGTGGTGGGCGCGTGATGCGGATCGTGGCGATCGGCGAAGTCCGGGATGATACGGCGACGCTGGTTCCGGCGGCCGACCCGGACAGGAAGCACGAATACGGCGTCACGCGCGCGCTGGACCCAATGCCCGCCGGGGCGGAGGTGATCACGTGCCTGGGGTGTCTGTGGAAGACGCACCTGTGGACGGACGCCACCCACACTAACCGCTGGTCGGGGGTTCGGATGCGGCTGATCCGCTGCTCCAGGTGCTATGTGGATCTTCTCGGCTTCCGTGACATGGAGCTACACACCACCAGTTCCACGATCCGACCGCATCACCTCACCAAGTAAACCGGGAGTGGCGATGAACCATGCCCTCATCCTGCCCACCGGGTGGATCATCAGCCCACGTCTGATGCCCGCCTGGCCGATCGACGCCGATCACGTCCTGGAGTTGGTCCCCGCCGAACGGACGTCCGACGGCCGGATCAGGTGGCGCTACCGGCTCACCCGCAAACGCCGGGTGATCTTCTCGGCGTCCGACATCTACTCCAGCGTCGGCGCGATGTTGAGCACGGCGGAGCTGGTCAACGCCGCGCGTACCGTCCTTGCCTTCCTGACGCTGGACGCCGGGGACACGGACGCTGACTACTTCACCGACTACACGAAAGCGCAGCTCGCATGGCGCGACACGCACGCCGAAGGGCTGTCCCTGTTCGCCATGGACGGTCTCTGCGGTTACTGCGGCTCCGAGGAGCACCCCTCTCCCGGCTGCCCTGCGCGGTGAGGCGGCGTGCCGTACGGCTCCGCTCCCGGCCGGTACGGCACGCTCCCTGACCGCCCGCCGAAGGGAGAAACACCATGTGGTTCGGTCTGTGGTACGGCGGCAACGGCTACAGCACGCCGGAGCTGTCCGACCTGGAAGAGTTCCCGTCCCTGGCCGACGCCGGGGCCAAACTGATCGCCCGCCACCGGGATGGTTACTGGCGCCGCTCGCGCTTCGCGTTCGTCGACCGCGACCCGGCGGACGTACTCACTCCATGCGTCGGCGACGACTGCGAGATCTGGATTTACCGCTCCCGCGAGTCGCTCGACTACCCCGACCGCCGCCTGTGGCTCGGCCCGCGCGGCGGCATTCGTTCCGAATCCTGCTGACCAACCATCCCGTCTGCCCCCGGCCAGAACCCGGCCGGGGGATTTCGCTTCCCTGGAGGTTGACCATGTCCAACGACACCGTACGGCTCAGCAACCCGGCCGACTTCATCGCGATCGTCCCCTACCTGCTGGGCTACCACCCTTCGCCCCCGTCGATCGTGGCGATGGCGTTCGATGCCGAACCCACCCGGTTGCTCGGCGTGGTCCGCTTCGACCTCCCGAACGACTCGGCGGAGACGCCGCAGCTGGCCGAGCGCCTCGGCAAGCTGCTACGGCGCAACGGCTGCCACGGGGTCTTCCTGATCGGGTACGGGCCGGGTGCGCTGGTCACTCCGGTCGTGGACGCGATCACCAGCAGGCTCGACGGGATCCACCTCGTGGACGCCGTCCGAGCTGAGGACAACCGGTATTGGTCGTACTGCTGCGCCGATCCGGGGTGCTGCCCGCCCGACGGCGTGCCGTACGAGATCGCCGAGAGTCGGGCGGCCGTCGGGGCGGTGCTCGCTGGGCTGGTCGCGCGGCCGGACAGGGAGACATTCGCCCGCACGCTCGACCCGGCCAACGGGGACGACCGTGAGCTGGTCACCGCCGCCACCCGGACGGCGTGCGCGCGCACCCGCGAACTACTGAAGTCCGCGAATGGCGCCTACTGGTACCGGGAGGGGTTGGACCGGGTGGCTGAGGCGTTCGACACAGAGCGGCTCACCGCCGATCAGGTCGCGTGGCTCGGCGTGCTGCTGACCGGGATCTTCGTACGCGACGGCGCCATGACCTTCATCGGGCGGTACGACGACGACGCGCACATCCGCCTGTGGACCGACGTCACCCGCCGGGTGGATCCGGCGTTCGCCGCCGCGCCCGCCGCGTTGCTGGCGTTCGTCGCCTACCGCTCCGGGAACGGCACGCTGGCCCGGATCGCGGTGGAGCGCTCGCTGACCGCCGACCCGGGATACCGGTTCGCACTGCTGACCGCGTGCGCCCTGGACCACGGCATGCCGCCGGAGACCCTCGCGTCGATGGACTGCGCTGGGCTGGCCGACGACATCGCCGCGAAGGTCGACGAGTTCCCGCACGTTGCCTGCCCGATCATCCCGGAAGGGTGGTGACGTCGTGGGGTACGCCGCTGCCCGGTCCGCCGTCGTCGACGGCGTGACCGGGCGGCCGGTCACCGTGACGGCGGACGTCTCGCCCGGACTGTCCTCGGTGACCGGCTGCACTCCAGAACAGCGCGACCGGATCCGCGCCGCGATCATTAACAGCGGGTACGACTGGCCGGACGGGCGCATCACGCTGTCCGCCGAGCTGTACGGATCGATGACCGATCTCGCGGTCGCGGTCGCGCTGCTCGCCGCTGACGGACAGTTCCCGGCGGAGCTGCTGGCGAACGTGACACTGCTGGGCGAACTCGACCTCGACGGTCGGCTTCGCCCGGTGTGCGGCATCCTGCCCGCCGTGTCCGCCGCCGGGAACAGCGTGCTGATCGTGCTCGCCGGGTCCGCCGCTGAGGCGGCTCAGGTGCCTGGTGCGGTCGTAATCCCGGTGGTACGACTGGCCGAGGTGGTCAGCTGGCTGTCTGATGGCGCCCTGCCCGTGCCCGGCCGTCCGGCGGACGTGTCGCCGGTGCCTGCCCTACCGGCGTTGGACCTGGCCGATGTGCCCGGCAATCATGCCGCGCGGTTCGCGCTGGAGGTGTGCGCGGCGGGCGGGCACCATCTGTTCCTCGCCGGGAACGGCCCGGGTGTCATGCTCGCCGAACGCCTGCCCGGCATCCTGCCGCCGCTGGACGACTCCGCCGCGCTGGAAGTCGCCGCGATCTACTCGATGGCCGGGCGGTACGACCTGGCGCCGGGCCGGGTGCCGCCGATGTCCGCGCCGCACCATACGACCACGCTGGCCGGGGTCGTCGGCAATCTGCACCGTCCGGGCATGCTCTCCCTTGCCCATCGGGGTGTGCTGGTGCTGGACGATGCGCCGGAGTTCAACCGACAGATTCTCGGCGCGTTGCGGGGGGTGCTGGAGTCCGGCGAGGTGCGGGTCTCCGGACGGGATCGGCTGATCCGCTACCCGGCGCGGATCCAGCTCGTGTTGCTGGCCGCGTGCTGCCCGTGCGCGGGGTCCTGTTCCTGCACCCCGGCGGTACGGCGGCGTTACCTGGAGCGGCTCGCCCGGCCTATGCCGTACGTGGAGGTGCGCGCCCAGCTCGAACGCCCAGCTCGGGTCGTCGGGCGGGGCGAGCCGAGCGCGGTCGTGGCCGTGCGGGTGAGTGAGGCTCGCGAGCGTGCCGCTGCACGGCTGGCGGGCACGCCCTGGAGGACCAACGCCGAGGTTCCCGCCGCTGAGCTGCGTACCCGCTTCCCGGATGCGCCGGATGCGATCGCGCTCCTGGACCAGGCGGTATGCACCGGCCGGATCACGTCGGCGACCTTCCCCCGGCTGCTGCGCGTCGCCTGGACACTGGCCGACCTTCGCGGCGCTCATCAGCCGTCCGAAGAGGACGCCGCGCGCACGCTCGGGCTGTGGAACGGGGTGTGTGATGCGCCCCGGTGACCCGGGTCCTGGTACGGCCGTAGCGGGCTGAGGCGTTGCGCTCGCACTACTTCTATCCCGGGGTGGTCACCGAGACCGCGGCCAGTGGGTGGCTGCGGGTCCGCCTGGACGACGGTCCCTTCCGGGCGCCGTGGGAATACGGCATTCAGACCTTTCACGCGACCGATTTCACGCTCTGGCCTGTGGTTTCGCCGCATGCGCTCTCTGAACGAAAGGAATCCTGTCATGGTCGACTTCGACGACCTGGCGGTGAGGGTCGCCGCGCTGCTCGACGGCTTCACCGCCGACCTCGAACCGCCCCGCCCGCCGTACCTGATCCGCGCGGGACGGCGCCCGTCTCGTCCTCCGTCCCGCGCAGCGCGCCCCGGAGCGGGCGTGGGTGATCGCCGGCTATCCGAACGGGGACGTCTCCCTTGGCCTGCCCCGGCACCAGATCACGGTGGCCGCGGCTCGTGGCCCTTCGGCGCTGGCCGCTGAGATCTCCCGGCGACTTCTGCCAGGCTATGAGAGAGACTTGGTGATCGTCCGCCAACGTCAGACGCGGGCTGCCGCCGAGCGTGTCGGCCGTGCCCAGCTCATCGCCAGGCTGGTCGAGACGCTCCCCGGGGCCCGGGTCGAGGAGCACGACCGGCGAGCTTCCGTCCACTGGTACGGCGATGGTGTGAGCTGCACGATCTCCACTTACGGAGATGGGGGTAGCTGCCGCATCGAGATGAACGGGATCCGCTCCAACACGGCCGAGCGGTACGGGATCAGTAAATGTCGGTGTCCGTCCATAAGATCACCGGTCATGACAGAGATCAGCGCCGAGGCGTGGACGACGACGGTGGGCCTGTGGGTTCACTATGGACAGGCCTATCTCATCGATGACATCGACGATGCGGAGGGCCCGGCAGACTTGACCGACGACCACCCGGAGCATCCTGTTGGGATCATCAGGGTTGGTGACGATTACGCTTTCCTGGTCACCGGTACACACACCGGAACGGTCAGCTTCTCCATTGCCGTGGCTGCGTCAGAGCCTGCCGCAGATCTGGATGGGTACGAGGACGTTGTGGAAGTCAGCTTCGAGTCGGAGGGTGGCAGTGTCTCCCTACATGAATGGGGTGGCGGGAACGTCCACGAAATTCCGGAGCTGCCCGCCGGTCCTGGTTGGTACCGTCTGCGCTACCACGCTGCCGGGATGGACCACGGGCATGAGGGCAATGAGGACGGGCCGGCGCCGGACCGGTATCTGCTGCAGATCTGGCCTGCCGGGGAGTCTGACCCAGTCGTGGTCAAGAGCACGAGCAGCATGCACCGGTACTGGATGACCGCTGGATAGCCGTACCTGAACGAGGGGGAGCGAGATGAACGCGGAGACAGCGGACTTGCTCTTCGACGTGGTCAGACGGCTGGAGAAAGGCATCGTGGCCCGTGATTGCCCGGTGATCGTCGCAGTGGAGGGCGCGCGCAAGCTGGTGCTCAGCGACTACGACTATCTGCGCGACCGGGATACCGCGATCACGTTCGAGCATCGAGCAGCGGCCAAGGGCAGGGAGATCGGCGCGGTCCGGTGGGTGCTTGCCGTACCGCAGGTGTGGTTCTTCGAGCCGCCGAGCACGGTCAGCGTGCGGGCGGTGTCAAACCATCCGCTGCGTGAGGGTGAGCAGGAAGCGATCACCTGGATGAGCTTTGACCTGGCGGACGGTGTCGACTACGGACGGGTGGCCTACGCGCGGCGTCCCAGCGGGGAGCCGGTCTTCGAGGAGCCGGAGATCTTCGATGTGGGCATCAGCCCCAGGCCGGAGGCGCCAGGGTACGCCCTGCTTCAGGCATTCGTCCAGGACGAAACGGAGCCGACTCCCGGAGGAGCCGGCTCCTGACCCTTCCAACTTGCCTTTGAGAGAAGAAAAGGTGGAGACGGGTCACTTCGAATCGTAGGTCAGCGGGAATGCTTGCGGCGATTAGGGCCGACTCCAAGATCACGGAGAATAGTCCCTGATCGAACGACCCCACGAACCCGGTGGGGCCTTCGTGCGTCAAACCACGCGTGATCATGATTCTTGCAGTGTCGCTCGCCCTTGCCCCCGTCCAGATCCCCAAGAACTTCCTGCTGAGCGAGAAGGCCGCTCGTACACCCCAGTCGGACGAGGTCAGAGCCGAGGAGCGGTGGGAGATCAGTGACAAGCTGAACAAGCCCTTGTTGGGGAATCCATGTGGGCGCAAGGGTGCCACGACGGCGGACCGGTCGGCCGTGCGCACGATTGTCCACCACACCAGTGCCCCTTCGTACTCCGGCGAGCAACTCGTGATCTATCGGAGCACCAAGGCGGCCAAGAAGGCCATGAGCAAGCTGTTCGCCGACGCCGGGCAATGCGCAACCCAACCGGACGGCAAACCGTACAGCTGGACCGGCGAAGGGAAAACCCGGTGGGTGGTGAGCCGCACGCGATTGGCGCACGAGGCTGCACTGATGCGCATGATGATGTACGACAAGCTCAACAAGGAATGGTCTCCCCTGTTGTCGGGCCTCGTGGCGCGCAAGGGTCGTGCGCTGATGATCCACATCGGCGATCAGGAAGCCCTCGGCTATGAGCGGAAGCAAACCGTCAAGACCCTGCGTAGCACTGCCATCAAAATGGCGGCGAAGGTATGCGCGCTGCCCGGAGTCTGCTGATCCAGAAAGCTGGCATAGCGTCCGATCGCGCGGTGTCACTTGACATCAACTTCGCTGCGCTCTTCGCCGGGCGGGGTCGGTGTGAAGCGATCCAGCGTAGATCCGCTGCTGGCAGCCGTTGTAGAGCGCTGTGCGTTCGAAGGCCAGCCCGATCTTCTCCGCGACGCGTTGGGACGGCCGGTTGTCTGGGTTGATGATGGCGATGAGCTGGTCCAGACCGAGGACGTCGCGGGCGTGATCGCGGCAGGCATGGGCTGCCTCGGTGGCGTAGCCCTTGTTCTGCAGGTGGGTGCGGAGAAGGTAGCCGACCTCGACATGGACGGTGCCTTCGACGTTCTGGGGCGTGAGACCGCAGTTGCCGGCGAATTCGCCGGTGTCGCGCAGCGTGAGCAGCCACAGGCCGTGGCCATGCTCGCGATAGAGACGCTGGTTCCATTCGATCCAGCGGGCCGCCTGCTCTCTGCTCATCGGCGCCGGGTAGTAGCGCATGACCTCGGGATCGCCGAGGAGCGCCGCCATGTCGTCGAGGTCGGCCGGGGTCATCTCCTGGAAAGACAGGCGCTTGGTGGGGGCAGGAATCGCCATCGGGGCTCCTCTGTCAGCGCGTGCGTCATTACCCGGCCGCGGGCAGCCGGGTAACAACAGTGGCGGGGGTGAGCTGCAAGGATGGCTTTTCGCGGGGTGGAGAACAAGACTGTTTCTGCGCCGAGGCCTGTGGGATCATGGGCGTAGGCGTTACTTGGGGCTTGGTCGGATGGCGATCGAGTAGCCGGCTCTGTCGATGGGGTCCACTCGGACGACCGCGCCTGTGTGCGGGGCGTTGACCATCTCCTTGGCGTTGATCGCCAGACCCACGTGATCGGGCCCGGAGCGGGAGGAGTCGGTCTCGTAGAAGACCAGGTCGCCGGGCTGGATACTTGAGCGGGGAACCTTGCGCCCAGCTCGCACCTGTTCGTATGTGGTGCTACCGATGCCACGGCCCGCCTTCGCCCAGGCATATTCGGTGAGGCCGGAGCAGTCGAAGCCTTCGATGCCGGCGCCGCGGCCGATGCCGTAGGACGGACCGGACGGGCCCCCACCACCCCAGCTGTACGGCACGCCCTTCTGGGACAGGGCGGCGCGAACGGCGGTCAGCGCTTTGCCGACTGCGGTCGGGAGCTCCTTGGCGCTCTCTTCGGGCAGGTTGTCGATGGTGCCGAGCGCTGCGGACAGCTCGGCGCAAAGTTGCTTGGTCAGGGTGTCGACCAGCTCCGCTGCTTCCCGCCTGTTGGTTTCGGCGGCGGGATCGTCGATGGAGATTCCCCGGCGGAGTCCTGCGGCAAGGTCGTCGATCAAGGCCTGCTTGGGGATGCCGAGAGAGGCGGCTGCTTCGATGCTGTCCTGGATCGTCTTCTTCTCGTGTGCCGACAGCTTGGGCACGTCGGTTGGCTGTCCCGTGGGTGGTCTCCCACGGGCGGTGCTCCTTGCTTGCGGCGTGGCGTCGATGGCGGCGACGATCCGCGCCGCGCGGTCTTCGTGCTTGGCGTAGGCGTCGGGGAAGGCCGAGTGCTGCACGGCTTGGGCGGCTTCGGTGAGGGGGCGGGTGTCCCAGTCGCGCACCTTGATGAGGCGGTTGTAGAAGGTGCGGGCGGCGTAGGCGGTGTCGGTGACCTGGGCGCGGGTACCCCAGCCGTGTTGCGGGTGCTGCTGGAAGACGCCGTGGGCCTGGCCGTTGTCGCCGGCGACTCCATCGCGGAGATTCGACTCCTGGAGGGCGGTGGCAATCCCGATGACCGCCGCGCGCTCGGGTAGGCCGAGTTCTGCGGCGGTGTCGATGATGGTCTTGGCGTTGGCGGACTGTTCGCGGGTGAGGCCGAGGCGCTTGATGGGGTGGATCCGTTCGGCAGGCCGTACGTCAGAGGAAGGGACGTAGGCGCAGACGGCGGCGGCGCGCTGGTCGGGCTGGGCGGTGATCGCGGCGTGCTGGGCGCCGCCGGCCATTCCGGCGAGCAGAGCGACGCCGGAGACGAGGCCGCCGCCGGTGGCGAGGAGTTTGGCGAGGCCGAGTTCGGCGATCATCGGGTGGTTACCTCCGGCGTGGTGCGGCCGAGGTGGGGCCAGTGGTGAGCGAGCTCGGCCAGGCACAGCCGGGGGCCGGTGGATTCGAGGGGGAGCCAGATCGGTCCGGCGGGGCTGTCTTCGGCGGTGCGGGTGGCGGTGGCGACGGGGGCGAGGTCGGCGCGCAGGCGGGTGCGGAGGTTGGTCTCGCGGCGGGGGCTGTGCAGGGAGTACAGGACCGGGGTGACGATCGTGGCGGCCAGGGCGAGCGCGGCGTAGCCGTTGAGCTTGGCGGAGACCCGGTCCAGGGGCTCGGTCCCGTTGTCGTATTCGAGGAAGAAATCCAGGGCCAAACTGTTTTCGCTCCACCGGCCGTAGCCGTCGGGGCGGGCGGATTCGCCCCACATGGCGGTGCAGCTTTGTTCGGGCCACCATTTGAGCAGTTCGGCGTCTGCGCTGTGGCGTGAGTGCCAGGCCAGGTCGGCGAAGAAGGTGTTGACGCCGACGTGGTGACCGAGCCGCTGGTTGTGAGCGATGGCCAGGACACGGTCGCGGCGGTAGCCAAAGGTGGCGTAGTCGACGCCGTCCTCGGCGGCCAGGACGGCGGCTCCGGCGGCGCCGAGCACGTAGTGGTACGGCGCGGCGCCGCTGCCGATCGGCTGGTTGGGGCGGAAACGCTCCAGCACGCCCATGTGGGTGAGGATGAGCAGCCGCTTGCGGGTGGCGGCGTCTGTGTCGAAGTAGAGGCGCTGAATGTGGTGGGAGGTGAGCACGCGATGGGTCCATACGGCGCGCAGGATTCTGCGGTCACGGGGCGTGAGCCGTACGGCCAGCGAGGTCAGGACGGCGGCGCTGAAGCGGGGTGGTGTCACGGGTGTTCTCCTTCGTGGTCGAGCCGGGGGTCTTCCGGCTTGGGGATGGCGGGTACGGCGTTGCGGCCGTGGATACGTGCTGCGCTCGCCCGGATCTGGAGGGCGCCGTCGGGTGACGGTTCGGGCAGGGGGCGGGTGCGCAGGGTGAACGGGGGCGTTTCGGCGGAGCGGACCACCAGGCGGGCGGCGGCTTGGAAGGCGTCGAAGTTGGCCAGGTCATGTGCGGTCAGGTGCGGGGTGAAGTGGTGTTCGACCTCGCGGGCGTCGCCGGGCGAGAGCGAGAAGTAGATCTTGTTGCGGGCGTCGGAGGAGACGGCTTGGCGCAGGTCGCGCGGGAGCTGGGCGAGGTGCTGGTGCGCGAGGACGAGGGAGATGCGGTAGGCGCGGGCCTCGGCGAGCATGTCGCTCAGCGCGTGCGGGAGGGTGAGGAAGTTGTGCGCCTCGTCCACGTAGAGGGCGGCGTGGCCGCGGGTGCGGCCGAGTTTGGCGCGGCGGGAGGCGGCTTGCCATACCTGGGCGAGGATGACCGAGCCGAGCAGGCGGGCGGTGTCGTCGCCGAGGACGCCCTTGGGCAGGCGGACCAGCAGGATGCCGCCGTCGAGAATGTCATCCAGGTCGAAGGTGGAGGTGGCTGAGCCGAGGATGTCGCGGACGAACGGCCGGAGGAGGAAGGCGCGCAGCTTGTTCATGATGGGGCGGTGACGGTGGCCTGGGAGGGTTCGGGTAGGGCCTCGTACCAGTTCCAGAAGCCGCGCAGGATGGGGTCGCCGATCGCGGCGACTACTCGGTTACGTAGCAGCGGATTGGTGAGCAGAGCGGGGATGTCGGCGAGGGTGCCGCCGGCGTGGGCGAGGGTGAGGGCGCAGCCGCGCAGGATGTCGTCGGTGCGGGGTCCCCAATAGTCGGCGTAGATCTTGTGGAAGATGCCGACGAGGTTGTCGACGGTCATGTCCACCTCGCCGCCGCCGAGCGCGTTGAGCGAGGGCTTGGGATGGGGGTCGTCGGGGTCGATCAGGACGACCTTGTGCGCCTTGTCGGCAGGGATGAGACCGAGCAGATCGCGGACCAGGTCGCCCTTGGCCTCGATGACGACGGTGCCGCGTCCGGCTTCGATGTCGGACAGGATCATCTGGGCGAGCAGGGTGGACTTGCCGGTGCCGTTGGGGCCGAGGACGTGGACATGGTGGCAGGAGTCGGCCACGCGCAGCGCGACCGGGCGGGGGTGTCCGGCGTCGGCGTAGCCGAGGACCTTTCCGGTGCGGGAGATCTGCGGGGAGGGCGGTACTGCATGCGCTCCGGCGCGGACCAGACCGGGGATGGCGGCGTCGAGCGGCAGGTGGGCGAGCGCGGCGAGTTCGGGGACCGACAGCAGGAATCCGCGGCCGAGCCGTCGCGTGGCCAGGTGATGGGCCGGGCGTAGGAGGCGGCGCCGTTCGAGCCGGTTGTGGCCGGAGTAGAGCGCGAAGGCCGAGGCGATCGCGTGAGCACGGCCGCGGTTGGTGTGGGCGCGGGCGTCTCCCGCCGGGGCGTCGGCGTGTACGGCGTAGCGGACGGCGACCTCGTAGCGGGGGTGGTGGGTCTTGTCGCGCATGGCACGGGCTTCGGCGGACTCCTCCAGCCGGGTCACGCGCTCATGCGACGTGCGACGGGCGCCGGGTCCTGGGGCGATGAAGTCCAGGACGGCCCGCGTCAGCCGTACCAAGCCGCTCGATGTGAGGGACAGACGGTGGCCGGTGACGGGGCGGGCGAGGATCTGGACGGCGGCGCGTTGGCAGGTCGGCAGGCCGACGGCGGCTCCGACCAGGGCGCGTAGCGGGTCGGAGCGGTGGTCGTGCTTGAGCGGGAGACGTTCGTCACGAGCCAGGGCGAACTGTCCGCCGATCGCCTGGCCGGTCAGGGGAACGGGCGGGGTGACATCGGCGACAGTGGTGCGGGCCGATGGCCAGGCGGCCTCGATCGCGTGCTCGACCAGCCGCCGGGGGACTACGCCGGGCACCCACAGGCGGATGCGGACACCGGCGGCGGTGAAGAGGTACTCGAAGGCCAGGTGGGGCTGGCCAAGCAGGGTGCGTTTCCAGGCGGGGTGCAACAGGCCGACCAGGTTGCCCCACAGCGCCTCCGCGCCGGGCAGGTCGGCGACGGGCGGGGCGAGGATCTCCACGCACCGGGCGGCGCGGGTCAGGCGCGCGTGGCGTAGCCGTACGAGCATCAGCCTGGCCAGGAGGAACGCCAGCTCTCCGCCGATAGCCCAGATGGCCAGGGTCCAGGCGTGGGCGATGAGCCATACCCAAGCGGCGTCGAGGAAGGCGTCGGGGTCGTCGAGGAAGTCGTAGATCACGGGGCTTCACCAGCCCGGCGTCGGCGGGTGAGGATGGGGGCATGCCGCGCATCGAGACGCCTTGGGGCGTATGGGAACCGGCTCCACTGGCCGAGGTCGTCGAGCTGTTCCGGAGGCTGGACGTGCCGTGGTGGGTGAGCGGCGGATATGCGATCGAGCTGGCTGTGGGCCGCGCCTACCGGGAGCACGCGGACGTGGACATCTCCGTGTTGCGCCGGGATCAGCTGGCTGTACGTCGCCTGCTGGCCGGGTGGGACGTGCACGTGGCCGACCCGCCTGGCACGCTGCGGCCGTGGCCGGTGGACGAGGTCCTGCCGGTGGAGGCGCACGACATCTGGGTGCGCGAGCACGTCGATGGGCCGTGGCGGTTCCAGCTCATGGTGGACGAGGCGGAGGAAGGCGAGTGGATCTACCGGCGGGACGCGCGGATCCGCCGCCCGATCGCATCGGTAGGGGTCGCCCATGACGGCTTTGTCCGGCTGACGCCGGAAGTCCAGTTGCTGTTCAAGGCCAAGGGCCGGCGTCCCAAGGACGAGCAGGACTTCACCGAAATGCTCCCGCTGCTGACCGAGGCGCAGCGGGTTTGGCTGGATGAGGCGCTGGAGATCGAGTTCGGCACGCATCCCTGGCGTGACCGGTTGCGCAGGGAGTAGGCGGTGGACTGGAACAGCCCCGGGGAGCTCATGGGGTGCGACGACCCGGTTGAGGTAGATGCCGGATTTGACCGCGGTGACCCGCTGATCGGGGTCGCGGTGATCGGGCTGGCGCTCAACGTGCTCGACCCGAGCGCGGTCGCCCCGCGTCTGCATCGCGCCATGCGAAATCTCGATTCTCAGGTCCGCTACAGCGGCGCTTTGTCCGTGGGGCACATGGCCCGGCTCAACGGCAGTGTGGACGGCACCTCGCTCATGCTGCTGCGAGAGCTTCTGGGGGATCCGGAGGTTGGTGGAACTGCCGAGGACGCGCTGGAAGACGTCTGGATCTACGTGAAGCGGTCTACGCTGCCCGGGTGGCTGCGGCGGAGAGTGGGACTGGCGCGCCTCAGGGGAAAGCTGGATCTGTACCGGTGGCTTCTCGTGGAGGGTCGGCGCGAACGTAGGAACCGGTCTCAAAGGTCCGCCTCCTCGTAGTCGAGGAGTTCCTGGGGACTCGAGGTCACGGTCGAGTGCTCCCAGGGGCTGCTGATCACCTGGAAGGCGACACGCTGCTGGCCAGCTGCGAGCAGGCCCATGCCGCGTTCGGCGGAGAGCAGGAGTTGGCGTTCGCCGTCGGACAGGCGGAAGGCGTCGGTGACCTTGTCGATGGCCTGCGGTGCCTGTCTGAGCAGGATCTGGGTTGTGGAGTTGGCAATGACGGCCTGGCCCATGTCGGAGCCGAGGAGGTCGGCGGCGTCCTGGGTGATCACGCTCAGGCCGGCCCAGTGCTTGCGGGCGGCTTTGGCCATGCGCAGCAGGAACCTGGCGCCCTCGGGGTCCTTCATGAGCAGCCAGGCCTCGTCGACGACGACCAGGCGGGGGCGGCGGCTGTTCGGGTCGCTGACGCGACGCCAGACGGTGTCCAAGGTCAGCAGGGTGCCGACGGTCTTGAGCTCCTCGGGCAGGTCGCGCAGGGAGAAGACGATCAGATGGGAGTCGGGACGGGTACTGGTGTGACCGTCGAAGAGCTGGCGATGGCTGCCGCTGACGTACGGCGCGAGCCCTGCGGCCAGCTCCTTGCCCTGCGGATCGTCGGTGAGCACTTTGGCCAGGTCGTGAAGGGAGGGCGGGCGGCGTTTCCAGGTGCGCGGCTCGCTGGTGATCCCGGCCTGTTTGTAGGTGGCGAGAATGGCGCGGTCGAGGATGGCCTTGGCTGCGTTGTTCAGCGGTTCGCCGAGAATGACGGCGATCAGGGTGTGCAGGAACAGAGCGCGCCGGGTGAGCGGATCGTCGCCTGGCTTGGATCTGGGTGGCAGGTCGAAGGGGTTGAGCCGGACGCCCGGGGCGCCGAGGTGGAGGTAGGCGCCGCCGACCGCCGAGGCGAGGCGGGCGTATTCGTCCTCGGGATCGATGACGGCGACCTCGACTCCGGCATACAGGGACCGGAGCGCTTCGAGTTTGGCGAGGTAGGACTTGCCGGCGCCGCTGCTGGCCAGGATGACGGAGTTGTGGTTGGGCTGTTCGAACCGGTCCCAGGCGACCAGCGAGGCCGACGACAGGTTGGCGCCGTAGAGGACCGCGGTGGGGCCGAGATCGGCGGTGAGGTCCGGCGACGTAAAGGGGAAGGCGGCGGCGAGCGCCGGGGTGTCGAAGGTGCGGCGCATGGCCAGGTTGTCGTAGGCCAGCGGCAATGAAGAGATCCAGCCCTGGAGCTGGCGGTAGGTGACCTGGCGGGCGTCCAGCAGCAGCGAGGCGGCGAGCGCGCGGACCTGGGCGCAGGCGTCGTCCAATTCGGTGGCGGACGTGGCGTGGACGGTCAGGTAGATCGAGGCGCGGAACAGCTTGGCCTGCCCGCGGGCGATCCGTGAGGCCAGGTCCTGGGCATCCTCGGCGGCGGCCTCAGTGCCGGGATCGAGGAGCCGCCCGTGCTGGTGGTCGTTGCGCAGGCCGGATTCCAGCCGGGCGAGTTGTTTGCGGAGCCGTTCGGAGGCGATCAGTGAGGGGATCGGCTCGATGTGAACCGACACGTCCAGGCGGCATGGGTAGGTGAGCAGGGGTTCGAGCCAGCCGGGGCTGACCTCGCGGGGGAACCCGGTGATGGCCAGGGTGGCGCAGACGCTTCCGGCGATCTGGAGGCGGCGGGGTTCGACTTCGACGGCGTCGGGGCCGAATCCGCTGGTGGCGGGAGCCGTACGGCGGAAGGGGTGTCTCACCAGCGGCCTCCGATCACGTCGTCAGGGAGCGCGAAGTCGTCGCCGAGGGGCGGTGCGGTGGGGTCGAAGCAGGCGTGGAGCAGGCCGGTGACGCCTGGCGGGTCGAGGAGCTTGATGGTCAAGCCGCAGGCGCCCAGCACGCGGGAGGCCTCATCCAGGCGTCGCAGGGCACGGGAGGCGGCAGCCGTACGGCCCTGTGAACCGACGATCGGCTCGCGGATGATGAGCAGGACCTGCCGTCTGAGCAGGTCGTGGCGGGCGGAGAGGTTGGCCAGGAAGGCGGCGTGCTCGCGGGCCGCATGGGCGAGTGCCGGGTGCGGGAGCTGGGGTGCGCTGCGGTGCAGGTCGGCGATGGTGTCGGAGAGGTTGACCCGTTCGGCGCGGACCAGGATCTGGATCGGGCCGGACAGCGCGTTGAGGCAGCGGCCGAAGACGGCGACGAGGGAGTCCTGCTCCTCCGGTGTCCGCAGGGCGAAGCTGACGGTGGAGACCTCGGCGACGGCGGCGACGCCGTCCGGGCCCAGATCGATCAGTCCGTCCTGGCCGACGCCGCGGGCGGGCAGCTTGAGCGGGGCTGGCAGCGGCCCCGTAGAAGCGGCGATCCAGGCAGGGGCGGCGGGGATGTCCTCGGCGGTGGCGACCAGGTGCTTGGGGGCGTGCCGGTGGCGCAGGGCGAAGAGCAGATAGCGGTCCAGGGGGATGCCGTCGTGCTGGACGATCGCGAGCAGGATGCCGGCCAGGCCCACCGGTACGGCGAAGGCGGCGAAAGCCCAGAGGGGCATGTGTTCGCCGAAGGTCAGGTAGGCCCCGTATAGGAGGGCGCCGGTGCCGCCGAAGACGAGGACCTGGCGGGCGGTGAAACCGGCGATGATCTTGTCTGGGGCTTCCACATTGGCGGGGATGCGCACGGCGTCGGTCCAGGTCATCGGCCGTCATCTCCTCGAGGTCTGCGGGTACGGCGGCGCGGCGGCGTCCACATGGGTGTTCCGGGGTTCTCCGGCCATTCGGAGGTGCCGGGGATGGGCGCGTTCGGCGCGACGATCGGACGTACGGCTGGTCGTGGGGGTGGTTCGATGGCGCGTCCTTGTGCCTGGGCTCGCAGTTGCTGCATCTGGCCGAGCCCGGCAGGTCCTGCGGCGTAGTAGGTCTCGCGCGGGTAGCCGTACACCGGTTGGGTGGCGGGCACGGGTCCTGGCGGCCGTGGGGTCGGCCGGTACTTGCCGGCGACGGTAAGACCTGTGGGTGCGTGCTTGACCGGCATGAGCTCCCAGTCCTGCTCGCGTGGCGGACGGCGGGCGCCGACGGGGGCGTGCTTGACCGGTCCTGGGCCGCCGACGGCAGCACTGGCAGCGGTACCGGCAACCGAGGTGGCAGCGGCGGCACCGGTCAGCGCGGCGGCAGCCGGAGCGGCAGGGCCGGCGGCAAGGGCGGGCAGCACTCTGCCCGCCACCGCCTTGGCCGCGGCAGCCTTGCCGCCGCTTCCTCCGCCCCGGCCGCCGCCCCCGCCACCCCGGCCTCCGGCTCCTCCGCCCCGGCCGAGGTGGAGGGCCCGCAGGACGGGGGAGGTGAGCTTGTAGGCGAGGGCGTACTTGACCATCCGGCCGATCGCCGAGCCCCTGCTGGGCAGGAACACGGCGCGGGAGACCCAACCGGGGATGCGGACCAGGATGACCAGCAGACAGAGGGCGAGCAGCAGGTTGTAGAGCTGCCCGGCAGGGTGGAGCCCGGCGGCCTCGCGACCGTCCTGGTTGAAGAAGATCCGTACCGCTGTGACGAGGGTGAGGGACTGGGCGACCTGGATGAGCAAAAGTCCGGAGAAGGCCCTCCACCACAGCCGGGTCAGCCCGTCGGTCTGCGGCAGGGCCAGGCAGGCCAGCGCCAGCGGCGCCGCGATCACCAGCAGGGTCGTCATCGCGAGGCGGAAGACGAAGGTGATGAGCAGGAGCACCAGCAGGACGACCGCGACCAGGCCGAGCAGGGTGTAAAAGATCTGGTTGTCGCTGGTCGGCAGGATCATGTAGCGGATGGAGTTGGAGGCGCGCTTGGCATCGAAATCCTGGCCGAGCAGGGCGGAAGAGACGCTGTTGGCAAGGTCGATGAGCTGGCTGGTGAGGAAGAAGCTGAAGTTGACCAGCCCGAAGGCGACCGCCAGGCGAGGGGCGATTTCCTTGAAGGCGTGTCGGGTCTGGACGGTCTCATGCCCCATGACCAGGATCCCGGCGAGCACGACCAGCAGGACGAAGGCGGCGTTGGCGATCGCGGCGGTGGCCTGCCACAGGTCCTGGATGCGAGCCTGACCGGACACGCTCGGGGTGGACAGCACGGTGCCGGCCAGCAGTTCCAGCAATGGCTTGATGGACAGGGCGACCAGGTTCGCGAACCAGGTGTTGATCTGTCCGGTGATCCAGCCGCCGACGCCGACGTTCACGCCGGTCGACGGCAACTGGCTGTCGGGAGAGGGCGACGGGCTGGGAGCAGGGTCGGCCCAAGCGACAGGGGCGGCAACGGTCAGCGCGGCGATGAGGAAAACGGCACCGGCAGCGAGGCGGAAGGCCGTTGCCGCAGTGGAGGACGGGCGCGGCAGCGATGCGGCGGTAGTCATGGCAGTCACCCGCCGACCACGTTCTTCAGCACGTTGACGAACAGCGGCGCGAGTACGGCAAGGGCGTAGCCGAACGCGGCGGCCTTCAGGGCGGTCTTTGCCTTCTGCACCTCGCCGGGGTCGCCGCCCGCTACCAGATAGCGCAGCCCGCCGATGGTGAGCATCAGCGTGGCCAGGGTGGCCAGCAGGCCGATCAGCCAGTTCCGGAGATTGTCGAAGACCTTACCGAGGTCGCTCGGTACGGCCATAGCCTGCGGCGGTGAGCCGGTCTCGGCAAGTGCGGCGCTTGCCGCAACGGCAAGGAGAGTGGCAAGGAGCAGCAGCACCGCCAGCACCCGGCAGAGGTGCCACGTCCATCGTCGGCACCCGCGCCCGCTGTTCGTGCCGGGTTCAGCCGGGCGGCTGCCGGTACCGTCGGGGTAAGACGGAGGAGCAGGCGTTGCCGTACCGTCCGGCAGGTCCAGCGCCGGAGCGTCCTGTGGCAGCCGTGCCATACCGGCTGCCGCCGATCGTCGCCGGGCGGAGGTCCGCGCGGAGCCGGGTGTGGTGCCCCGGCCTCCCTTCGTGACATCGAGCTTGGATGGGATATCTGAGGAATCCCGGCTCCACGCGGAAATCTGTGCCTCTACCTCTCTAGTGCAGGCAAAGGTGATCGTTAGGGGCAGCCCGGCGCTGACGTCTCCGGCCTCGACCGCGGCACACAGCACCGGCTCGGCCCGTTGCCGCCGCTTCTTGGCAGCCTCCTCGCTCAGCCCGAGCTCGGCTGCCGCATCGGCGAGGGTGCGCTGCTCCAGCCGGGTACGGCCGATCAGCTCGGCGTCCAGCTCGCCGACCACGCCCTTGGCCACCGCGTCGAACAGCACGAAATCCGGGTGGCCCCAGGGTGGGCGGGGTGGCACCGACACCGTCACCGGCAATGGCCTTCCGGAGGTGGACTCGGCCAGCTTGCGGGCGCGTTCCCCGGCGCGGCGGGCCTCGTTGCACAGCCGCGGCCGGACGTTCGGCACATCGAGATCGATAGTGCGGAGAGCTTCGACGAACCGGGTCAGCACCTCGTTGTCGATGTCGGCGGGGTCTCCGGCGAGGTAGCCGCCGGTGATGCGTCCGGCGATGCCGCGCAGTGCGGGCAGTGCCACGCCGACCGCGCCGATCAGCCACATCGCGCCGAGGAGGCGGGCGCGCCGTATCGGCTCCCGCCAGACCGCGTCCCGCGCGGCGTCGCTCACGGCGCGTCGGGTCAGCACGGTGCGCAGTTCGGCCAGCGGGATGGGGCGCTGCGGCAGGTCCGGCGCGAGTGCGGCGCCGTCCAGGGTCAGTCCGTACGGCTCGCCGGCCACCAGCTGGAAGATGTGCTCGGCGGCGTCCATGGGCGAACGGTGGTGAATCTCGGACTCCATCGGAAGCCTCCAAAGGCGCGAGGAATTTCCTTTCTCGCCTCCGGTGTAGAAAGCCGCTCAGGCAAATCGCTGGCGTGTCCGCTGGCACCTTCAAGCGAGTTTTCCCGGCCAAGTTGCCAGCAGTGTTGCCGCAGCTAAAGCGCTAGTTGCCAGTGCTCCTGCCTGCGGTTTGCCAGTCGGCGGTTTTCCACTGAGGGCATCTGAGGAAATCGCCCCCACCCGCCATGAACCGAATCCGGTACGGCGCCTCCGAGGAAACCTCCGGAAAAGCGCTGACGGTCGTTCCGATCACGTTGCAGACCGCTCGGGCGTTCATCGCCTGGTCCCACCGACACCTGATGCCGCCGCAGGGCGCCAAGTACGCCATCGGCCTCAACTCCGAC
The DNA here is from genome assembly GCF_042681425.1 of Nonomuraea mangrovi. Classification (NCBI taxonomy): domain Bacteria; kingdom Bacillati; phylum Actinomycetota; class Actinomycetes; order Streptosporangiales; family Streptosporangiaceae; genus Nonomuraea; species Nonomuraea mangrovi. Next base: position 37,658 of record NZ_JBHUFV010000039.1, read on the forward strand.
ACCACGCTGGTTGGCGTCGTCGTCGCCGGACGTCCCGTCGCCCGCGTCTTCGACGACGGGCTGACCATCGAGGTCACCCGCCTGTCCACCGACGGCACCCCGAACGCCTGCTCCGCCCTGCTCGGGGCGGCCTGGCGGGCCGCCCACGCCATGGGCTACCGCCGTCTGATCACCTACACCCTGGCCGACGAGCCCGGCACGAGCCTGCGCGCCGCTGGCCTGCGCCGGATCGCCGACCGTCCCGCACGCTCCGGCTGGGACACCCCCAGTAGACGTAGGACCGCCCGCGGCGCCGACGGCGTGGACCGCGTCCTGTGGGAGATCACCCGGCAGGCCCGGTCATGACCGCCCGCCCGGCACTGCGCGTGCTCTCCCTCGGTGCCGGAGTGCAGTCCAGCACCCTGCTCCTGCTCGCCATCGAGCGCGCCATTCCTCGCTTCGACACCGCGATCTTCGCCGACACCCGGTGGGAGCCTGCGGAGGTCTACGCCCACCTCGATCGGCTGGACAAACTCGCCACCGACGCGGGCATGCCGATCCGCCGCGTCTCTAGCGGAGATCTGCGCCGGGACGCGCTGGACCCAGAGCACCGCTTCGTGTCCATGCCGCTGTTCGTCCTCGGCCAGGACGGATCCAGAGGGATGCTGCGCCGGCAGTGCACTCAGGAGTACAAGATCGCCTGTCTCAAGGCCGAAGCCCGCCGCCTGCTCGGCTATCCACACCCGGCCCGCGTCCCCAAGGACGTCTACGCCGAGCAGGCCATTGGCATCAGCGTCGATGAGTTCCACCGCGCCAAGGACGCCACCGTCGGCTACCTGCGCAACATCTTCCCGCTGCTGGATCTCGGCTGGAGCCGGGCCGACTGCCGTGCCTACCTGACCAGCAAGGGCTTCGCCGATACCCCGCGCTCGGCGTGCGTCGGCTGTCCTTACCACCGCGACAGCGAATGGCTCCATCTGCGCGACACCGACCCCGACGGCTGGGCCGAAGCCGTCGCCTTCGACGAAGCCATCCGCCATGGCCATCCCCGAGCCCCAGGGATCGGCGCCACCTACTACCTGCACCGCTCCCGTCGCCCCCTCGCAGAGACCGATCTCAAACCCGGCCTAACCGAGGACGACCACGTAGAGGGTTGCTCCCCGTGGTCATGCCGCTCCACCGCAGGGGAGGCGGATCAGTGACTCAGCACTTGCCGGAAGCGCTCGCAGATTTCAACGACAGCAGCCTCGTCAGGCAGTGTCCCTTCGCTGAACATGGCCATCTGCAGGGCCGGACCATACGCCCCGAACCGGTCCATGTCGGCTTTGGATGCGGGCTGGACCACAAAGTGAATGTGGCAGGGCCGCGCTTCGGCGTGGGACCACAGGCACACGTAGACCTGCTCCGGGCTGATCACCTCAGTGATCGTGGCCGATACCTGGCGCAGCAGCGGTCCCAGCTCGACGCTCTCCGCCTCGGTGAGGTCCGCGACATGCTCAACGTGCCGGACCGGCTTGACGATCAAGGTGCCCAGCCCCAGCGGGCCGACGCAGTGCTCCACCACCCAACAGCCGGTCTGGAGGATTCGTCCTCCCGGCAGCGGGCGCGTTCCAGACGTCAGATCACAGGCCATACAGATCACGGCAGCATCCTCGCAGGCATCGCCCTGCCCGTGCTGTTCGCGTGCACGATGGTCGCGGCCAACCTGCTCAGTACCTCCCTGACCGTTCCGGTCGGCTTCGGCCTGACCGCGCCCGGCGGTGTCTATCTGGCCGGTCTGCTGTTCGCCCTCCGCGACGTGATCCACGAACGATCTGGCCCTCTCACCGTGCTGTACGCGCTGTTCGCCGGTCTCGTCCTGTCTGGGCTGCTCGGCTCGGGCCGGGTCGCCGCAGCCAGCGTGGCCGCCGTCACCCTCGCCGAACTGATCGATACCGCCGTCTATGTCTGCACCCGCAGTCATGGCGTGATTACCGCCGTGGTGGCCTCCAACACAACGGCGCTGCTCGCCGACACCGTGGTCTTCCTCCACATCGCCTTCGGCTCCCTCGCCATGGCCCCCGGACAGATCGTCGGCAAGAGCTGGATGACCGTGCTCGCCGTCCTGATCGTCGTCGCGGTCCGCCGGAGGTGGTCGCGATGAGGTTCTACCTCGGCACCCACCAGCCCAACTGGCTCGCCCGCATCCCCGATGTCCCGCTCATGCTCTCCCACCGGCGTCTCGCCTCGATGCGCCGTCTCCCGATCGCCGTAAGCCGCTGGGCGCTGGATTCCGGCGGCTTCACCGAACTGTCCCTTCACGGCGGCTGGACTACCGACCCTGTCGTGTACGGCATCGCGGTACGCCGCTATCAGCAGGAGATCGGCAACCTCGACTGGGCCGCACCCCAGGACTGGATGTGCGAACCGCAAATGCTCCGCCGTACCGGCCGTTCCGTCGGCGAACACCAGCGCCTCACGGTTCAGAACTACCTGCGGCTCCGCGAGCAGAGCGTGCCGGTCATCCCGGTGCTGCAGGGCTGGCGTTTGGCCGACTACCTACATTGCGTCGACCTGTACGGCAAGGCGGGCGTGGATCTGACGGCAGTTCCACTGGTCGGGGTGGGAAGCGTCTGCCGTCGCCAGCACACCGGCGAAATCGCGGAGATCACCTCCACCTTGGCCGATCAGGGGCTCGCTTTGCACGGCTTCGGCGTCAAGACCAGTGGGCTGGGCCGCTACGGTGACGCCCTCGCCTCGGCCGATTCCATGGCCTGGAGCCTGCGGGGCCGCTACCTGCCCGGCTGCACCCCCAGCCACAAGAGCGAATCCAACTGCCTGACCTTCGCCCTCACCTGGCGGAGCCGCCTTCTGCAGGAGGCGGGTCAGCGATGACTACCCTCTGCGAGCAGGAGCGCCATGGCGCTGACGACGTCCGCGACCGTGTGATCGGGCTTGAGCCCCTCGACTGTCCACGGCAGACCACGATCGATCCAGACCGTGGACAGTCCCGCCCGGCACCCGCCGACGATGTCCTTCTCAGGGTCGTCGCCGATCACCCAGCCTCCCTCGCTGAGCTGTGCGCCGCAGCGAGCTGCCGCGATCTCGAACAGTCGGATGTCGGGCTTACGGACACCCTCGGCGTCGGAGATCGCCCACCCATCCACATGCTCGGCAAGACCGGTCCGCTGGATCTTGCCCTTCTGGTTGTCGGCCATCCCGTTGGTCACGATGGCGACCTGCCAGCCGACCGCGCGCAGCCGGTCGAGAGCGGCCAGCACCTCATACGGGCAGACGACCAGCTCCGGCAGCCTCGCCCGATAGGTCGCCCACAACTGCCCGACAGGCTCGGCCAAGCCGAACCGCTCGCGTACGGCGGCGAAGAAGGTGTCCATCGGCAGCGCCCCATCATCATCGAGGCGGATCATCCAGGCCGCGTCCTGGTCGCGCAACCCCCGCTGCTCGACGAACTCGCCCACCCAGCGGCGAAACGCGTCCAGCCGATCGATGAGCGTGTTGTCCAGGTCGAAGAGCGCCAGCTTCTGCACGAGTACCCACCCTATGGCGATCTTCCCGAATACGCCCGCCCTTGGATCGGCTCGATGTGCACCGGGTTCGGCGGGCTCGACCTGGCCGTCATGGGCGTCTACGGCGCTCGCCTGGCGTGGTGCGCCGACAACGACCCGCACGCAGCGGAGATCCTCGATGCCCGCTTTCCGACCGTCCCGAATCTTGGCGATCTGACCACCGTGGACTGGAGCGCCATACCGCGCGTGGACATCGTCACCGCCGGATTCCCCTGCACCGACATCAGCTACGCCGGCCGCGGCGCCGGACTCACAAAGGAGACCCGCAGTGGACTCTGGTTCACCATCGCCGACGCCCTTCGCGTCCTACGACCTGGCCTCGTCATCCTGGAGAACGTCGCCGCCCTCCGCAGAAGGGGACTCGACCGTGTACTCGGGGACCTGGCCGCCCTCGGGTATAACACGGCATGGACATGCCTACGCGCCAGCGACGTGGGAGCTCCCCACCGCCGCGAGCGTCTGTTCATCCTCGCCGTCGCTGCTGCCGACCCCCGCAGCGTGCAATCCCAACGACGGGGAACGCCTGGAGTCCTGGCTGGACCGGCGCACCCGGCAGAAGCCCGGCCGGGCCATGCCGTTGGCGATCGCGATCAAACTCCTCCCGCCCACCCCGAAAGCCTCGGACGGGAGCAAGGGCTATCCGACGCTGCCCGGCACCGTGACCAGGATTGGGGCCCCTACGAGCCAGCCCTCCGGCGATGGGAAGCCATCCTCGGCCGACTCGCCCCCAACCCCACCGAACTCGGAACTCGAGGCCAGCCCAGACTCGCCGCGATCTTCGTAGAGTGGCTCCTCGGTCTGCCCGAGGGCCATGTCACCGCGGTCCCCGGTCTTTCCCGCACGGCCCAACTCAAGGTTTTGGGCAACGGCGTCGTCCCTCAGCAGGCCGCACTCGCCCTCAGGATTCTCACCGACCGTTTGGGCGGTGAGTCGTGAAGCAGGAATCGTGCTGGTGGAGCTATGCCGCATGCGTCGGGGCTAATCCCGATCTCTTCTATCCGCCGCAAGGCGGTTCCTCAACCGAAGCGATCACCATCTGCCGCGCCTGCCTGGTGAGGACCGAATGCCTGATCCACTGCCTCATCCATGGCGAGATCTACGGAATCTGGGGCGGCACCACCGAAGCCAAACGGCGCGACATCCGGCGGGCGGTGACTCGGTGTCCGTAGCCGAGAACGACCCTCCCACCAGGCCACATTTCCCCTCCCAGGGACCTCTCAAGCCACAGCCCCCTCCCTACGCTCAACAAGAGGAGGCCGAACCACTCGGAATCGAGATCGAGCTCGTCCCACTCCGCGGGGCGGACGGACGGTCGCTGCGTGCGACGCAGGCGAGCGTGATCCACGAACTGCTGTGCTGGTTCGCCGCACATGACACCGACGAGGAGAACGATGAGCAGATGGGGATCGGGAGGCGGCCAGGACCCGTTTGACGGTCTCCGAGTCGCCTGGTGCGGCCGGACCTCGACCGAGGACCTGCAGGACCCCACCCTTTCCCTGCCCCGACAGCTCGACAACAGCCGGGCGGCCCTGCCGCTCGGCGCCGTCATCGTCGCCCACTTCTACGACATCGAGTCCGGCCGCAAGAACCTCGAAGACCGCGGGTACGGCACCGCCCACGAACACTTCACCATCCCCATCCCGCGCGACGGCGGCATCCAGGACCTGCTGGCTGAAGCGGCCCGGGACAACCGGCGCTTCGACGCGGTGATCTGCGAGTCGATCGACCGGATCTCCCGTCGCACCTTCTACGGCACCAAGATCGAACACGACCTGGAGCAACTCGGCGTCGCACTCTTCGCGGCTGACGAGCCCATCACCCTGAACGGCAAGCGGGCCACGGCGATCCTCACCCGCCGCGTCAAGCAGGGCATCGCCGAGTGGTACGCGGTGCAGATGATGGAGGCTTCCTGGGACGGTCTGCGCACCCATACCCAGCAGGGTTGGAACGTCGGCCGTCCGCCGTATGGTTATCTTCCCGACAAGGTGCCGCACCCGGTTCCCGCGAAGGCGGCCGACGGCAGGTGCAAGACCAGGCTCGTCCCTGACCCGGTTCGCGGCCCGGCCATCACGCAGATCTTCGCGTGGCGCGTGACCGAGCGCCTGGGCTACGGCGACATCGCCGATCGGCTCAATGCCGACCGCGAGCGCTATCCACCGCCGGAGTCGCTGAACCCGAACTTCCGAGGCCGCAATGCCTGGTGCCGTTCAGGAATCAGGGAGATGCTGCTCAACCCCAAATACACCGGTTACATGGTGTGGAACCGCAAGGCGACCACCAGCCGTCGGGGGAGCAGCCGCAGCATGCTCAACCCGCCCAGCGCCTGGGTCTGGTCCACGCATCCCACCCACGAGCCACTGGTCACCAGAGAGACGTACGAGGCTGCCCAGAAGGTCGGGCGCACACGAAACACCTCCCGCGCCGGCTCGGATGTCAACAGCCACCCGCGGACCCGCCACACCTATCTCCTGCGTTCGTTCGTGTTCTGCGAGCTGTGTGGCCTCCGGATGAACGGCCAGACCGAGACCCGGCGGAAGGTTGGGGAGTACGCCTACCACTTCTGTCAGCCCAGCATCAATAACAAGGGCAGGGAAGACCGCTTCCCCGATCACCCCAAGGTCGTACGAGTGCGTGAAGACACTCTCATCGCCGCCGTTCACGACCTGTTCCAGCGCCGAATCTTCGGCCCGCACCGTCACGAACTGCTCGCCGCAGAACTCCCTGTGAGCAGCGACAAGGCGGAACAAGAGTGGGAGTCCCGCTGCAAGGCGCTGAAGAGGAGCGTCGCGGACATCGTCAGGAAGCAAGACCGCCTCATCGCTCAGATCGAGGACAACGACGCCGATCCCGAGTTCTCACGCCGCCTGCAAACGCGCTTCTCTGAGCTGGAGAACAACCGCCGAGCCAAGTCTCATGAGCTCGCCGAGGTCCAGGCGGACCCGCCCGCCCGAGACCATCAGGTCGAGCTGCTTCACATGATCCCCCTGCTCCAGACCAGGCTCGCCGACCTCCCCGTTGCCCTGCAGCGCAAGCTCTTCGCGGCCTTTCACCTGGAGATCCGCTACGACCACAGGATCCGGATCGCCCTGATCAGAGTCACCCTCGACGCCGAAACCATCGAAGGAGTCGCCGCTATGGCAGAACACGTCCCTGACAACGAAAACAGCCGCCCGCTGGATGCGGGCGGCTGTGCCGAAGTTTTGCTACGTGCCCCCGGCATGATTCGAACATGCGACACCCGCTTTAGGAGAGCGGAGACCAATCCGTCTCCTGGGGCAGCTTGACCTGGGAAAACAGCCTACGCGCCGCGGGGGACGCGCAAGATCATCCCGTACATATCCCCGGCCTCGATCGTGAGAGCAACCATGGCACCTGATGGCAAGCCGACCCTGAGCGCAAGGTCCGCCAGGCAACTGTAGGTGACAGAAGCGGCGCGGCCGGAATCCAGTCAGGCATATGTCCCGAATTTCCGATTTAGGGCAAATTTAGGCACTGTGCATTGAACGGATGTAGCTTGTAGCGTTCCAGGCACGCGGAGGACAAAAGCCCTCCGAAATCGCGGGATTCTGCCTACAACCGCCCGTTCGATTTGTAGATTTCCAGTACGAGGTTGTGACCATCGACCACGGCGAGGAGAGTGCAACTTGGATACCTGGGACGGTGCGCTCATCCGGTCTCAGGTGCCGACGAGTCTGGTGGGGATCGCTCGTCAGGGCAGGCTTGCTCGCGACTACGGCAACGGTCCAAAGGCTGTCGGGCTCTCCGAAGTGGACGAGACAGCCTTGGCACTCATCGATCTTGCGGCAGAGCGTCGAAAGAATCTCGCGCTTGTGTACCCAGCACCTGCTGGGGAGGTCTCAGTTCTACTAGCGGCACAGCTTCTCCTGCAGCGATTTCAGCGGCACGAACCTTTGCCGGCGATTGGCATCGTGACCGCGGACACTACCCGTGCTGCACATACCTGGGAGCGGCTCAGCATCACGACTCATGGCGAGCACGTGAAGTTATCGGAGGTGTTCGCCTGTTTCCGTGCGGGGCCGAACGGCGAGGCCCCGCACGGCGGGCGACGTGTCCGCGGGTTGATCGTAGGGGAACGATCTGTCGGCTGGGATGTCGACGGTCTCATCGAAGATCACCTTGCCGGTGCGGTGCAGGGCGGCCTCAAGGTTCCGTCTGTCGAGCTCTACGCGGATCCTCTCGACCCGCGTCTTGAGTCAGCGGCAACTCGAGGCGTACTCGTCTGGGGCTGGCCCGAGTCCGAGCTCACCCACGGGCAGCCTCGAACTCCCATCTTCGAAGATCAGACTCCCTTCTCTGTCGCGCATGAGCGCCTCCGCACGCTCGCGGAGGGCGTGTCCGTGGCGGTGGAAATTTCACGTCATGATGACGCGGAGGCAGCTATCAGGCGTGCTCGAGAGGACCTACGGGTTCTTCGTGAACTCGCGGGTCCCCATCCGACCCGGAACATCAGGAAGGGGCTGAGTGTTGCGTGGCATCATCTGTCCACGCTCACGGCATTGCCCTGCCGACCTTTGGATTTCGACCGATTCGCGAGTCTGCCTCCGATAGGGGCACGGAAGACGAGCGCCTTCGCCGCCGAGATCGTGGCTTGGGCTCGTACTCTCGAAGGCGATCTCTCCGAGATCGCGGCGCTATTAGCTGGCGATCTCGACGAGCTCCGGGCAGTTCTGGATCTAGGCCACCCATTCCTCCACTCGCTCACAAAGATTGCCGAACAGGGCCCTGAAAGCGTTGCCATAGTCAAGACGCGTACGGCAGCTCGCGCCCTTGCCTTCAGTCTTTGCGGGGACCCAAACGCGAGGGATCTGAAGGTAGGCAGCCTGTCCATCGTCGGGATGAGCAAACTTCACAGGTCTGGGAGCTACGACAACGCGATCATCGTGGGAGTGCCGGCCAAGTGGGACTGGCACCGCGTAGATTCCGGGCTCGCGCGGAGCGTTCGGGTGCTCGTTCTGGGCCGGGAGGATGGCCGAGTGTGCGGCAAGGTTGGCCGGGCTCTGAAACGTTACCGTGAACACTGGGGAAGTCCTGCGGTTCGAGGCGAGACATGGCGTGCTCTCCTCCGCTGTGAACCGCCACCAGCGCCGCACTGCAGGTCCAGACCAGACAGGTTGGTCGTCCTGGACGATAGAGAGCAGTTCGTTCAGGACAGTGACCCGTTCGACGCTCTGGGCTCCCTGTCCCAATTTGAACCGCTACGGATAGGCGAGGAAGGCATCGAAGAGAGTTTGGCGGTACCGAACGAGCAAGGAGGCTGGATTGCTGAGGTTCCTGCTCTCCGCGTGGAGACCGACCTCGGCAGCATCATGCTGGAGGTCGGCAGACACGTCGAAGTCCGAGACGGTAGGACCGTAACGGAGCGCCAACCTGAGCGGCTCGTCCCCGGGATGCGTTTGCTCATCGGTCGCAAAGCGGGTCGGCTCGGCCTCCTCGAAGCGCTGGAAGAACGCCTTCATAGCCGGCGACCAGATCTCGTTGTTGGCCGTCTTCTGATTGATGACCTCCATCAGCGGATCCGTGCCAGACTCCGGGAGACGGATCTCACCTGTCTAGCGTTGCACGAGAGGCTGGAGAGACTTGGCTGCGACAAGGGGATCGCAGCCGTCCGAGGTTGGGTCTCCGGCGCCTCTACCCTCGCCCCCCGTGACCTGTCTGATCTCTGCCACTTGAACAACGTCCTAGATCTGGAATTGAGCGAAACCCGTCTCAAGGAGCTCTTCGCAGCGGTACGGCGTTGGCGAGGTTTCCGGCGGTCAGCTGGACGAGCGCTCGCCGAAGCCGCCCGCGCCTCGACAGTGCCCCCTGATCACGCCCGGACGGATGGTTACACCGGTCTCTCCATCGCCGACTTGAGAGAGGCCGTGATCGAGGCAAACGTCATCCGGGTCGCTTCTCCTCCCATTCCCACGCCGCTCGCTGAAATCGGCCATTTGGAGACGTCATGACATATATCTTGCAGAACAAGGATGGCGAGAAGTTCGTTCGCTGGCTCCTGGACCGAGTAATACATGACGCTCGGGGGGATAACCGAGACTCTCTTGAGGTTGCTCCTGAAGGGCGGTTCTGGCTGGGACGACTCGCTCCTGAGGCTCGAGTAGAGAAGAGCAAACTCGGCAAACGCACTGCACGCATTGAGCCCTGCGAGGCGGGGTTTCGCCTACGGCTCAGCGAACTCGACGGACGCCTGATCAAATGCCGTGCGCAGGCCGTCGCCTGGAGAAAAGTCGAGACCGAGCGTAAGGATCCAAACGCGGAGCGCTGGCATAAGTCGGATCCGGTGGCAGTTGAGCTTGATCTTCAAACGCCACGTACTCTCGATGAGATACAGAGCGCTGGTCGAAAAGAGTTCGAGGTCGGCTTCAGCCGCGTGGGCGCGAGTGGCCTGGCATGTGAGATACGGGCGGAGCTTGAGCGCGGGAAGCAGGGGCCAGAGTTGGTCATCACCTTAGTGAACGTTTCTCCGGAGGCACTTGAGGGCTGGGACACGACTGTCTATGAAGCCCAATTGGAAGCTAGCGTCGGTCCCACAGAGAGGTTCGTGCTGGACGACCTCGACGACTCTTTTCGCTACGATAGAACTGTCGCAGCGTACGGGGTGAACACCGGGGTCGAGGATGACTCGGGCATGGTGTTCCGAACCACTGATGTCGCATCCTATGACCAGCCACGACCCGAATTCTGGGACCACGATTTCGCCGGAGCCCCGCCGGGTCTCGACTTCGCAACGCTTGCTGAGGATCCGATTCCAGCTATGCGCCGCCTGGTCGCCGCACTGGAACGCTGGGGAGACCGCTTCTGGTCCGAAGAGACGCTTGAGCAAAGAGCTGTCCAGGAGAACTGGAGCACCAGCATGAAGGCATTCGCCTTCGCTGAATCCAAGGAGTTCTCTACGGAACTAGACAGAATCAGACAGGGATTGCACCTTCTGGAGAACGATTCGAATTTGCTCCGGGCCTTCAAATTGGCCAACCGCTCGTTCTGCGAGTCCCCGGTGGTCAAGCACACCGGGTGGCGTACCTTCCAGATCGGCTTTTTTCTTTGCAACATTGCCTCTCTTGCTCCCAGCACAGCCGAGCGCGAACGCGAGTTCGTCGACACCCTCTGGTTTCCCACTGGAGGCGGTAAGACCGAAACGTACCTGCTTTTCGTGCTCGTCGCCGCCTTCCATGACCGCCTCCGAGGCAAGACCCAGGGCATCACGTCATGGGCGCGGTTTCCCCTGCGGATGCTGTCGCTTCAGCAGACCCAGCGCTTCGTGGACGTCCTTGCAGCCGCGGAACTTGTCCGTCGCCGTGAGGACATCCCCGGTCATAAGTTCTCTGTCGGCTTCCTTGTTGGAAAGCAAGGGACCCCTAATAAGATCCCTCCCATAGCCAGACCTGGAGACCCAAACCCAGCCGACCCATCCATGCCGGGCCGTTATCGGGTTCTACTGAGGTGTCCTTTCTGCGGGTCTGAGCAGCTGGAGATGGAATTCGACACGATTCAATGGATCCTGAATCATCGGTGCAGGAACGCTGGTTGTGTCTGGGGAGACCAGCCACTGCCGTTCAGGATCGTGGATGACGAGATCTACCGCACCCTCCCTACCGTCGTGCTCGGTACTCTGGACAAAGCCGCAAGCGTCTCTTGGTCAGCCCAGATGCGGGGAGTTTACGGGGCACCGTACGGAACTTGCCCTGACAAACACGGCTTCACCTACGCGCCCCGGTCCGGCACGGAGGGTTGCCTCTACCCCGGGTGCAACAAAGAGCCCCGTCCACTGTCGCAAGATGAAAAGCTATTCGCTCCAACGATCCGTATGCAGGACGAGCTCCACCTACTCAGAGACAGTCTTGGAGCCGTCGATTCCCACTATGAGGCACTCCTCGACGGCCTGCAGGCGCGCTTTGGCGAAAACCCGAAGATCATCACTTCATCAGCGACACTGGTCGGTCACGAACGCCAGACGGAGATGCTTTACCGCAGGACCGGCCGGACCTTCCCCCTGCCCGGTCCACGAGCTGGCCATTCATTCTGGCTCCAGCACAGCGACGCTCTGGCCCGTTGCTTTGCCGGGTTGGCTCCTCGCGGCGTTACCTTGGAGTACGCCACCGACCAGCTCTGCGAGTCCCTCCAGGAAGCTGTTCGCAGGGCCGTTGAGCACCCTGAACAGGTCGCCGAGGAACTCTCCCTCGATCCTGAGCGTCTTCCCGCGCTGATCAGTGTCTACGGCACCGACGTCGTCTATGGCACGACGCTGAAGGACGTCGAGGCCGCTGCACGATCGTTCGAGTCCCAGATCCGGATCAGTCCGGTTCGAGCAGCCACGCTGACCGGACGAACGCCCCTAGAGGACGTCCGGGAAGTCCTCGCCTGCCTGAATGACCCTGAGAACGACTTCTACGAACGGATTCACCTGATCGCCGCATCATCGATGCTTTCTCATGGCGTGGACATCGAACGGCTGAATGTCATGGTCATGTTGGGACTGCCGCTCTCTACAGCGGAATTCATCCAAACCACATCTCGGGTGGGCCGGCAGTACCCGGGACTAGTGATCGTTCTTCACAAGATCGGCAGGGAGCGGGACGCAGCCGTCTTTCGGTCCTTCCCGTCCTTCGCCCGTCATGCCGAACGGTTGATCGACCCGGTTCCCATCACCGCCAAGAGCAGACGAGTTCTGGAACTTACCTTCGCTGGCCTCATCATGGGCAGAATATTGGGCGTCCATGAGCCGGCCGCACTCGCCGCTGGGCTCAAGCAGCTCACCACGGCAGGGTTCACCAAAAGGGCCTTCGCCCAGCTTCCGGTACTTGAGGAGGAAGAACTCAAGGAACTCATCGAGATGCTCGGTTTCACAGGAGCCCTTGACAGTCATCTCCGGCAAGACTTGCGTAACTACGCCAGGGAATTCTTCCGAGCGCTCAACGATCCAGCGGTGAATGTGAACTTTACGAATGAACTGCTCTCACCTCGTCCCCCGATGAGCTCGCTTCGCGACGTTGAGAAACAAGCCCCGGTCTATTCCAAAGGAGGACAGCAGTGAGAGTCGAACGGGGCGCGTCACAGATCCTCTTCGGGCTCCTTCCCGGACAAACTGTGGACCTTGAGGGGCGTATCTGGAAGGTCGCCAAATGGTCCGATCCTATCGTCGTTACTATCGACCAAGAGACCGTCAGATCGGTCCTCCTCCAGGCAGCCTTTCCTTGGACCCAAAACGACAAGGACGATGGCCTGGCCCAACAGCTCCGTACAAGGACGCCGATCGAGATTGTAAAGCTCAACGAGGACAGAGGCGTCCTGGTCGAGCCGTTCCCGAAGCAATGGCGCTGTAAAACGTGCAACCGCGTCACCCAGCAGGCTCCAGGCGACCGCTGCAAATGCAGCGCGATCAAGAACTGGGCGCAAATGCAATTCGTTGCCTTTCACGGCTGTGGGGCCTCGAAGGAGCCGTACATCAGGCGCTGCCCCCAGCACAACGCTGTCGCGGTCCGTTTGCCCGGCACTGAGTCCGCGAGAGAGCTCTTCTTCTACTGCCCTGAGTGCCCAAAATTTCAGCAGTACGGATTTCCCTTCCAGCGGTGCGAGTGCACGTCTGACGACAACAAGAATGCCCAGATGAGCATCAACGTCCACCGAGCAGGACAGGTGTTCTCACCTCAGTTCGCCGTCGTAGTAAATCCTCCTGATCCCGCGGACGCAGCTCGAGCTCGCGCGACGGGAGGGGGCGCAAAAGCACTGGAATGGGTGCTCAACGGCATGCAGGAGTCCAACCCGACCGCAGGCCGCCAGACGCCGGCAGAACTCATAGCAGCGCTCAGGCAGGGGTTCCCGGGCTTGTCCGATGAGACCTTGAACGACATGGTCCAGCGGGCCGTCGACAGTGGTGAAATGGCTGCCTCAGATACCCCGCCACTAGATCTCCCACAAGCTGTCCTTGAGCTGGCGCAGGAAGAGGCGCTCAATCTGTCCTCCGCGGTCCTTACAGGACGGGTCCGAATCAGGGAAATGGTGGATGCCGCTGGCCCGCCGCTGAGAAGCTTGTATGAAGGCAGGTACCTTGACGCAGTCGCCGAAGCCCGGCTGGCCAGCGTGGATCTTCTGACCAATTTCCCAGTCGCGACGTTGGCCTACGGCTTCACGCGGGGCGACAGCACGCCGGGCGAGTCCCGGCTCGTCACTTTCAAGGAACGCGGCCGCACCAGGGCTTATGCGTCGCTAGCCAGGACTGAGGCTCTGCTTTTCCAGCTGGACCCCGTCGCCATCCATCGTTATCTCTTCGCCGCCCGATGCCACCTGCTGACTCCGTCCGGCGATGCACGGAACGCTCGGATCGACATCCTGCGAAACGTCACTATGCCGACCCCTGTCCAGGAGGACCCACAACAGCTCGGCCGTGAGCTCCTCACAGTCCTTCATTCCTACGCCCACCGCACGATCAGAAAATTGTCCACCTTCGCTGGAATCGAGCGTGACTCGCTCGCGGAATACCTCCTGCCCCACCATCTGTCATTCGTTGTCTACGCTGTGGCAAGAGGTGACTTCGTCCTTGGCGGCCTCCAGGCGTGTTTCGAGACGAACCTCCATCGAGTCCTGGAGGAAATTGCGGAAGGCGAGTCGCGATGCCCACTGGATCCAGGCTGTCGCAGCGGAGGTGGTGCGTGCATGGCCTGTCTTCACCTCGGCGAACCTTCTTGCCGCTGGTTCAACCGCTTCCTCGACCGATCAGCTCTGTTCGGTCGATCCGGCTTGCTGAGTCTGTAGTAGTAACGTGGATGACACTGAATTGGTGGGCGGCGCGCTTTTCGAGGCACGCAACCCCATGGCTGCTGCAGCGATCCTAGCCGAGGCGCTCAATGGTCAGTGGATTACACGAGCCGAAATGCGCGCCGTGGGTCTGGACCCAGATCTCTTTGAGATCATTCGTCGACGGCTGAGTGATGATCCTCTCCGCATCGAACGCGCCTGTCTCACAGGTGCGGCTTGGGCGCGAGGGCTACAGGCTGCCCAACAGGTGGATCCCTGGGAGCTCGTCGCGACACTTCCCGGCCATGTCAGTCTCCCGCAAGGTCTGAGACGGACTACTGGCGAAACCTTGGTGCAGTTGATCACTGCGGCACAGGTACATGTGAAGGCGGTTGCCCCCTACATGACTCGGGGCGGTCTCGATCATCTGGGCCCGGGGTTCGCAGCCGCAACGAAACGCGGCGTCGAAATTGAAATCATGATTCCCAGCGGGGCCTCGCTCACCTCAACTACTCTTGCTGAGATGCTAGAGATCATAAAGGATGAGGGCGACCATAGGAGACTTCGAATCGTCAGCTTCCATAGCAATGCGCCGTGGGCCCACCTTAAGGTTCTCGCCGTGGATTCGATTGCGGCCTACGTCGGTAGCGCGAATTTCACCGCATCCGGAATAGGAGGGCGGAATTTGGAGATGGGAGTTCTCGTGAGAGGTGCGCAAGTCGCCGCGATCGAACAGGTCCTGGAGACATTTAAACAGCCTGTCTGACGATCTGGTCGTACTGTCTGACTAACCCAACGGCAAAGGCTGCAGGGAGAGGATGCTGAAGTACTTTCCTCCTCTAGTTCGGCGAAGGAGGTGGCCTGTGATCATGTGTTGGCAAGATAGGTCTCATAAAGGCGGATGCCCTGTTGGCCGCGCTAGGCACGATTCTCACTTGGCAGCCTGGCGCGCGTCGATAATCAAGTGGAGTAGTCAACTGTATCACTTTTGCGCGTTTCGTGGATTTTGCTGCTGCTGAAACATGTCTAAGGAGAGTCAGGCTGCCGCGACCCTGGCTCTGTCGACGCGGAATAATAGGGCCTAGTCTGCCGCGCCAGAAGTCTTGCTGCTGAACTTGCCTGTACAATACCAATCACTTGCCGCGAGTGCCTCGTACATCGCACCCTTCCAACTGTTCACGTTCTTATCATGGGCGCTCTCAGCTACTTTGAGAAGGTGCGAGCGAAGGCCCAACTCGCCCAGCGCCTCAAACATCCCTTCATGGAGTTTTTGTACACTGAACAGCTCCGAGTTCGCTTGGAAGGAATATAACTCTCCAAGGCGAAAAGTTTGGAAATGGTAGTGTGCCCGCGAAGTTAGGTCGCTTGACCACCCAGAAGGCGCTTCGACCGCATAGCTTGTAATGGTGGGGATGCTCGACGTGATGTGGCATCGCAGCCACCGGTCCTGAGCGACGTCCTCAAAGTATGGATTTAGGGTTTGGTCTCCCGCGGTAGCGGGAAACTTGTCGAGCTTGATTTTATTGCAGTCGGTACAAGCTGGAACGAGATTGAGTGGGGCAACCGAGAGAGCAGGAAAGCCGCGACGCGGCAGATGATGGTCTAGTGTTGACACTTCCCGTATGCCACACAGCGGACATATGCCATTGGGTGCACCAAGCTTTATTTCATCATAAATCCTACGGCCTGATGATCCTCTGTCTGCCATTCTCTGCTTATATAGGCCTTCTGAAAGGTCACGCGTCGTGACTTCTAGGGTGACTCCCAGACCTCTTTCCTCTGGCCGGAACTCTCTAGCAACGAGGATATGTAACGAGCGCTGGCTTGCCGACTCTTCATACTTCTGTACAGCCTTCTCGATCGGCTCGATAGCGCTCAGATATTTGCTCTTGACGTTATCGCCACTGATCATCTCAAGGCAGGACATGTAGGCGAGTCTTGAGGAGATTCTTGGATGGGGAAGTGGCCACATTAGTGCGCGCCCGCCTGTGCTTTGACGGCCAACAGAATCCGGAGAATCCCTTGTGCCTCTGCACCCAGCCGGCCCTCAAACCGTGCCATCGCATCTTCGAAAGTGTTCACCTCTGCAGCTACACGACGAAGCTCTGCGTGATATCCCGCCTGAGTGACTTCAAGGCCAAATACTTCGTGAATCAATACGCCCACGTTCTCCCCAAAAGTTTCGATCTGAGGACGATCGGCGACTGATTGATTCCCACTTCTTCGCAGTTTCCAAACACAGTATCGAGGGACCTCCTGAAGAACGACAGGCGAGTGCGTCGCTATAATCGCAACGCCATTCCGATCGGTTAGGAGTTCAGATAGCGCTCGTATGAATGCTGCAAGTAGGGGTGGATGCAGGTGAGACTCGGGTTCGTCGAAGAGGACGAGCGATCGCTCGCGAATCTCTTCGACAAGTCGCGTCATTGTAAGTAGGACTATCTTGTGCCCGGAGCTCGCTTGGCGAAACAGGTGGGAGAGGTCGGAATCGATTGATCCTGTGGCGATATCGCTAGCGTCTCCTCCGGCAGCTTCCGCTCGGACTGCTTGCAGCACGCTCAGGTCCCGAAAAATCGGGTCGGTTTCAAGGGCGCGAATAGCCCTCATCCATCTGGCGCGCAACGCCGTACTGCGCATACACGATTCGACGCTATTCAGAAAGTCGTCGGACAGCTGATCGATGCCCTTTGGGCTTCTATCATCAGTGGCGATATCGCCGAGGCCTATGTATGATACGGGGACTTTCTGCTTTTCGAATGAAAACAGAGTGTCGGTATCGTCCACCTCCCTGCTGGCAACTGCAGATAGAAAGGGGTCGAAGGCGCTGAAGCTTATGAACACTACGTTCGAGAAAGGAGGGTGATCTTCCTCGCCGTCAGAATCTCGGTCGACAAAGCGACCTGGGTCCTCCTGGCCCGTATCCGGTGTCAATGCGGCTGACATGCTCTTTAACAGAGTGGTTTTCCCGACTCCATTGCCACCAATCAGGATGTGCATGTTCGTCGATGGCTGACTTTCCGCCTTAACATGGAAAGACAAGCTTAGAGCGGCGCTAGGACTTGACTCCGCGGCCATCTTAAGATAGCGGAATTGGTAGTCTGTCAGTCGAGCCCCGCCGCGAGCGATCCGGCGAAATTGGACTTCAGCCGTTGATCTAGGAACGGTTCGGAACAGCGACTTGGTTGTGACTTCGTGGTCTATAGCATCGGAGAAAATTTCTCCGTCAAGCGCAATGTCGCGCAGAGACGAAAGGACGTGCTCCCGAAGTTGAAGCGTGGCCAACTTCTCGTAATAAGTGTCATCTTGCCCTAGAGAGAAGAACTCGGGCCCCAAACGGTCGAACCTCTCCGGAATGGGAGGATGTCCGTGGCTGAGAGAGGACGAGCCGATTTTGACTTGTCCAATCTCGTGCATAATCTGAGAACGGTCGCGAAAGTGGAGAGTGAAGAGTGTCCTGAACCCGTGATCGTCCCAGGAGTCCGGTATAAGAATAAGTGCTTCGTCAGTATCGCTGGGAGGTCGTTGTTGGCTGGTAAGGACGATAAAGGGCACTCGAACATGGCGCACTGTTGTGGTTGGGACTAGCTCTGAACCCGTTCGTGTTTGAGATAGACGAGCGATCTCGAATCGGCCGAACACGTCGACAAGACGATCAATCGTGTTTTGGGCAGCTCGGCTCCGTGCCGGCACCAGGCCAAAAGTCGGGGCCCAGGAAGGGGTGTCCGTGTCTCGCTGCACAATCAGAATCGGCTTCTGTTTTTGTGTTGCGACTCTCCGGGCAGCCCCTTGCATGGCGTCATGCTGGTCGTGCCGCTCGATGAGGAGAACCAGGAGGCTGGCGTTCTTGGCGCGATCGGACTGGGTGGCTCGGACCTTGAGGTTGGCCGCCTTGCCGATGTAGGTGACGTAGATGAGTTCAGCGTCAAGTCCGGTGAATTCTGCGAGCATCTGCTCCAGTTCGCGATACTTGACGTTGCTCGTAGAAGAGTGGTCGGCCGACTCGAGGATCTGGCTGAGTTGCTGCAGGCGTTCCTCGACTGTCATGGTGGTTAGACTAGCGGTAGAGATCGGTCGTCGATAGTCCTAAGTCGAGTGTCGCTGATACGAAGTTCCAGTGGCGAGACGGGACTACGAACGTGCCATGTGTTCGATGTGTGCCTTGAGTGCCAAGGCGAACGGCTCCTGGTAACGAAGTCGACTCTTCATCAGTCGATTGTAGAAGCCTGTGCTGGCTTTGAGACTCAGTGGTACTGCAGCTTCTGCGTCTACGACATCTAGTAGGTGTTGGTATGGGTGCCTCTCGGGCCAAAGGCTCAGGTCAAGGACCCAGCGTTCACCGGATTTGCCCCACGCTGCTGTGGGCCATCGTGCGGCTTGAGGCAAAGGGGACGATCGGTCCAAAGATGGCGTCCCTGGGTTGGTCAGACGGTGGCCCACCCATGCGGAGACTCCTACAGTCACAGCATTCCCAACTAGCTTCCAGCGAAGGCTCGCGCGTCCCCGTTGCTGTGCAGGCTCGGTCCATCCTCGGGGAAAGCCCTGCAAGGCCTCCGCGTCTTCTATTGTGGGTGTCACGATGGCTCGTCCGGGAGGTGCGTCACGGACCCAAATCGCTGGGGCTGACGGAATGCCAAGTCCGGAGCCTCCCTTTAGCGTTGGAATGGCATCTTGCGCCCAACCCAAGCCGGTGTTGCCCTCAGTCCAATAGAAGCCAAAAGCATTGTCTCGGTAGAAGTCTTCTTGTGGTTCCCCGGCATCATCTGCGAATAGCACCCCGCACGGATCGTCGCTTCGGGAGGCCACTAGAATGACGCGCTGGCGTCGCTGAGGCACACCTGTGAACCGTGAGTCGACCAATCGATAGGCCCACGTATACCCCAAGCGCTCAAATTGAGAGATGAGATATTCCATCGCCGTACCACGGTCAAGCACTAGCATGTTGCGAACGTTCTCTATCAGCACCCATTGCGGTGAAGACCGCTCTAGCAATTCGAAGAGATGTTTGATCATGCCAGATGCTGCGCCGTGGATACCAGCGGTGCGGCCAGCCTGTGATAGGTCCGTGCATGGAAAGCCAGCTGTCACAATATCGGCCGCTGGCAGCTTCTCCAGTGTCTGGATGTCGTCGTGTAGCGCAATTTTTGGATAATGATGCTGCAGAACGGCCTGTGCTGGTTCCCACCACTCGCACAGCAGCTGCGTATTCATGCCTGCTGCATGGAGGCCGTACTCTAGTCCTCCGATGCCTGCGAACAAGCCGGCAACAGTCAGTCCCTTGAAGGGGGCGGTGGTCCCAAGCATGGGGGGAATCATTGCATGTCGGCCTGTCAATGACGAATCCCATCTAGCTTTTGTGCCTTGCACTCAGATGCTTCGTGCAAGCTGCTGGCAGTCGCTAGTGGTCGTGTCTTCGCGCTGGTCAAGTGGCTGATGTGGTCTGGGCAAGCCAGGTGTACAAGGTGACTCTACCGCAACCTCCGCTGAAGATTCGCCCGTTTGTTCGATGACGGAGGCGCTACCGTGGGGCCGCTGGCCGCAAGCGGTGCTGGCGGCATGGAGGGACACACGCCAACCGCAGCTGACGGTAGGCCGGGGCTGAGGTACGAGGCCCCGGACTTTCGATCGCCCCTAGCCCTGTGCGAAGACTAGCCACAGCGCGATCGCAACCTGGAGTGGTACGGAGGCTGTCGATGGCTCAGCCATAACGGGTATGTGCGCTGAGCGTAGCTGGCGATGGTCCGGAAACCTGCGCCAGATTGGCGAAAGCAAGCTGCGGTTCTGTTGGCTTTCGGGCGCGGCGGGCGGTGCGTGCCCGGACCGGCCGAAGAGCCGCAGCCGGGCACGCTTGCCGACCGCCGCGCCCGGCGGACCGCGCAGCGGTCCGCCCTTGATGACGTGCAGATAAGTTGCTTTCACCGGGGGTCGTTGATCGGTTTGATCTTGCTGGGATACGGCGTCGCGCTGCTCCAGACGCGCTCGAAGCTGGTCAGGTAGACGGCTGCTGTTCCGTTCTCCTCGCCGGTCTGGAGATGGGTGACCGGGGCTTGGGCGGCCGTGATCCCGTACGCGTGGGTGTTGACGAGGATCTGGTCGTCGGCTCGGTACATGGAGTTGTAGAGGACCGTGCTGTGCAGACGAACCTCCACGCCAGGGGCGTCCTGGAGGGGTCGGTAGAGCGCGAGGGCGTTCCTGATTCTGGCTGCCATGACGTCCGAGCCGATGTGCTCGTCTACCCCTCGGGCTGCCACCTCCGGACTGCCGGGGTTGCCCAGGAGCACACGCACCTTCACCCCTGCGCGGGCCCGCTGAGCCATAGCCAGCATGACGCCGGTGTCCTCCGCGAGGAACAACCCGCTGTAGGCCAGGATGTCGATCTCTCGGGCCGCATTGGCAAAGTGCTGTTGCCACACCGCCTGCGGTACGGCGTGCCGGTGCGGATACACCGCTTGAATCTCGCTGGAGATCGTTCGGCGGTACCCGGCCACCTCGGGCCAGAGGTCGGCTTCGTCGACCTTGAGAACATCGGCCACGGCCCACCGGTGTCGGGGGTAGGGAACGCGGCCTTGCAGCCACCGCTCAACCGTCTTGGGGTCCACAGCCAGGCGCGCTGCAAGATCGGTCGCGTGGAGTCTGGCATTGGCGAGCGCGTAACGCAGGTGCTGGTTCATCCGGTCCGCTCCTCAAGCAAAACCGCCTGTTGCCAGGGACGCTAACACGAGACGTCCCTAGACGTCCCAGAGTTGCGGTGTAGAGGTTCCTAACCTCCGGAGACCCTCGATGGGCAAGCCTCACCACGTCGAAGGGACAGTCCCGATGGTGAACACCCGCCCCGACCAGCTCGCTTACCAGGAGCGGCTGCTGACCGCCCTGCGAGACGAGTTGCGCGCCCGTACGATCCCGGCGGTCCTCGTCATCGCCGAAGACGGACGCCCCGGCCTGGACGTCGTCGACAGCCGCTTCCGGACCCGCCGCGTCTTCGTCCACCTCCCGTTCTGCTGGTTCTACTGGGGGGACCAGCAGGACGAGCGGGTGACCTGCCTGCGCCTTTTCGCCGCCGTCGAGCGCCTGGCCGAAGTCGTCGCGGACGGCTGGAACGAGGGCGAGCAAGGAGAGATCGGCGTCGACCTCAGCAAGATCGTCAACGCTCACCGTTCTTGACGCCGTGACCATGCGCGAATCGCGGTGGCTGACCGGCTGGCGGGTCTACTGCCAGATCGCCGATGTGCTCCGGGAGCGCATCGCCGCGGGTGAGTACCCGACGGGCACGCTGCCGTCTGAGGCGGATTTGTGCACCGAGTTCGGCGTCGCCCGCAACACTGCTCGGCGCGGCCTGGCCGTCCTGGAGGACGAGGGCCTGATCGTGACCATCCCGGCCAAGGGGCGCGTGCTGTCGGGCACCCTGGCCGCGCCGTACCGCTATCAAGCGATCGCCGCCGACCTGCGCGGCCAGATCACCACCGGGGGCCTCGCGCCCGGCGCTGCCGTACCGAGTGAGAGCGAGTTACGGCAGCGCTACGACGCCTCGCGCAACACCGTGCGGCAGGCGCTCGTCGTGCTGGAACGAGAGGGCCTTGTCGTCGCTCACCCGGGCAAGGGGCGGTTCGTCTGCGAGGGGTAAGTCTGGGACGTCCCGGGACGTCCCAACTCGCCCTCTAGCTTCCCCTCCGGGCCCCTTGCCTATCGTGAACAGCATGAGACATGTTGCCTGGGCGCGAGGCTTGGCCAACCACCTGTTGGAGCGTCAGCTGCCTCGCCGCTGGGAGCACTCGCGCGGGGTCGGCACACGAGGCGAAGAGATCGCCCCCATCCTCGGCGAGGATGCCGAACTCCTGGCCATGTCCGCCTGGCTGCACGACATCGGCTACACCCCCGACCTCGTCGACACCGGGTTCCACCCGATCGACGGCGCCCGCTACCTGCGCGACGTTCACGGCGCCGACGAACTGCTGTGCAAGCTGGTCGCCCACCACACCTGCGCCGCCATCGAGGCCGGCGACCGGGGCCTGCTCGACATCCTGGAGCGCGAGTTCCCGATGGAGCGTCCCGACCTGGTCGAGGCCCTCACCTTCTGCGACATGACCACCAGCCCCGACGGCGTCCAGGTGAAGGTGGAGGACCGGCTGGCCGAGATCCGCAGCCGCTACGGCCCCGAGCACCTGGTCACCGGCACCATCCAGAAGGCCACCCCATGCATCATGTCCGCCGTCCGCACGGTGCGGGAACGGCTCGACTCAGCCGATGTACGGCTTGCCTTCGCCGGCTAGGTAGCGCTCGATCCTCAGCCGCATTGACCGGTCCATCGTCAACGTGGCCACTTCTCCGCGGGGCACCCACCGAACCTCACGGGATTCGTCACTCGGCGTCGGCTCCCCGCCGACCGCCCGCGCGGTGAGCACGAGCGAGAACTCCTGCCGCGCCTCGCCGTTGGAGGTGTAGAGGATCACGTGGCGCGGGTCGCTGTAGGTACCGACCAGCCCGGTGATCTCACACGTGATCCCGGTCTCCTCGACGGTCTCCCGTATGGCTGCGGCGGGGATCGACTCGCCCAGGTCGATGGCCCCGCCTGGGACGGCCCAGTTGTCGTTGTCGGAGCGCCGGATCATCAGAACCTCCCCCGCCTCGTTGGTGACCACGACGTTCACCGATGGGACGAGGCTGTTCGGCTTGGGCGCGGCGGGATCGTCGTAGAAGTCGATGCGGCGGCCCATGCTCAGGAGCCTACCGGGACGGCTCCGGCCCATACCCGCTCGAAGCTGTCGAGGTAGGTGTTGACCATGTCGCCCCCCTGCACCCGGCGCAGATGGAAGACGGGCGCGTTCCCGGCGGGCGTGCCGTACACATGGGTGTTGACGAGGAACTGATCGTCGGCGCGATAGATCGAGTTGTAGAGCACCGTCCGATGCAGCCGGATCTCCACGTTCTCCCGCCCGCGCAACGGCCGGTAGAGGACAAGGACGTTGCGAATCTTGGCGGCCATACCACCGTCGATGCCCTCGTCCTCGCCACGCTGGGCGACCTCGGCACAGTCAGGGTCGCCCAGCAGAATACGGACCCGCACACCCGCGCCGGCCTTTTCGCCGAGCATCCGAACCATGCCCGCGTCGTCGGCGAGAAACAGTCCGCTGTAGACCAGGACTCCGATCTCCTCGGACGCCTCGGCGAACAGACGTCCCCACGCGTCCCGGGGCACGGCCCAACGATGCGGGTAAACGCGGACGACCTCACTTTCGGACGCCGACGCCACCTGCTCCCGCGTGAGCGCCTCCGGCCACAGGTAGGTCTCGTCCGTGCCCAGGTAGGAAGCCACCGCATACCGGTGTTTTCGGTACGGCTCGCGCCCCTTGGTGATCCACCGCTCGACCGTCTTGGGATCGACTCGGATCGCATCGGCCAGATCCGCGATGCTCACTCCACGTTCCAGCAGTGCCGCGCGTAGCCGTTCGTTCGCCATCTCACCTGCTCCGGGAGGACGTCCGGGGACCTCGACATCGTAAGCCGGACGTCTTGAACATGTCCCGTCCTGTAGTGATCTCGTCCTCACACTCCGTCGCATTCTCGGTTCGCAAGCAAGAACGGCGACCGAGAGGAGAGGTGATCACATGACAAACGAGATCTACCCGGCCCCCGCGTGCGAGTGCGGCGCGGTCCTGGACGAGGGACAGACCCGCTGTCTCAAGTGCCTGGCGCGTGACCGCTGGGCCAGGAAGCAGGCGGGCAAGCGCTCGCGTCGCGGCCAGACCCGCCGTCCTCCGCGCAGCCCGCACAAGAGCTCCAAGGCTGGGGTGATCTGGTCATGATCGCGCTCGCTGTCGCCGCGGTTCTCGGCCTCGCCGTCCTGGTCGGCTTCGTGATGATCGTGGTGAGCATTCACCGCGCCGACAGGGCTATGAGCGCAAGCCTTCGCGACCGGATGGCTACCGGATACGTGGGGCGGGGCGTGTCGTGGACGTAGATAGCTGCTCCTCGACCTGCGCGAGCCGTACCGACAACTCCTGTACGGCGGAGCGCAGGTCGGCGACCTCGCCCGCGAGATCCCCGGCCGGGGCTGCCTCGTCGACATCACGGACGAACACGCCCTTGCCCTGCTGGCCGATCACCAGGCCCTCGTTGCGCAGAATGCCGACCGCCATCTTCACCACCGACAGCGACGCGTCGTATCGCTCGGCGAGCTGGGCGGTGGAGGGCAACGGGCTGCCGGGCGCGAGGGAGCCGCCGCGGATCTGCGAGCGCAGATCGTCAGCGATCTGGAGGTAGCCGGGCCGCCCGGTGTGCTTGACCATCGCACCAATCTCACCACACCAAGTCACCCACGCCAACATTGACAACTGAGCCAACTAGGTTAACTATGTTGGCTAGGACGAATAAGGAGGTCAGACCCTATGCGTACCGTCCCGATCCCAGTGGACACCACCAAGCTCGCCATCACCTGCGTCAAGGCTCCTCAGCCGCGCGTTCTCAACCGCGACACCGGCGAGATCAAGACCGACAAGAACGGCAACACCGTCTACGAGGTCACCGTCTCGGTCGAGGACGAGTTCGGCCGCATCGAACTCGTGAAGATCGGCACCACCGGCGAACCACCCATCACGACCGGCGACCAGGTCACCGCCGTCGGCCTGCTCGGCTACGTCTGGGAGATCGCCGGCCGGTGGGGCATCGCCTACCGCGCCTCGGCCCTGCTCCCAGCTCGGGAGGCCGCCAATGCCTGACCCGCTGCTCCTGCTCACAGTCCTGGCCGCTGCGGCGGCCGGGCTGTGGGCCTGGCGCCGCTACCACTACCCGTCCTTCTGGCTCGCGATCGGTTTCCCACTGATGGCCCTGTCCGTCTGGGCGTCCTGGCGGCGGGTGGCGCTGGGCTGCGGGCTGACCAAGAAGCGGCAACGCTGGTGGTTCACCCTCACCCCCGGCGCGGTCGCCTCCACCGGCCTGGTCAAAGTACGGCGACGCTTCCAGCGCGTCGCCGTCGACACCAAACCATTCATGTGGCTCCCACTGCCCACCCGGTACGGCTGGCGCGTCACGCTGTGGACGCTGGAGGGGCAGATCCCCTGCGACTACGCCGACGCCGCCGAACGCCTCGCCCACTCCTGGGGCGTCCACGCGGTCCGCGTCTCCTCGCCCCGGCCCGGCCGCGTCGTGCTCATGGCGACCATGCGTGACCCGCTCGTCAAGGTCGACCACCTGCCGCCCTCGCCCGACCTGCTCAAAGTCACCGTGGGACGGCTGGAGACCGGCAAGCCCTGGGTGGTCGACTTCCGGATCGTCCCGCACTGGCTGAATGCCGGGGCGACCCAGTCCGGCAAGTCCAACCTCGCCAACGCGCTGATCGTCGGCCTGTCCCCACAACCGGTCGCCCTAGGGCCTGTACGGAGTTCAGATCTTCAGGCGGTTCGGAGGCTCCGGATCCACAAGATGG
>NZ_JBHUFV010000040.1:0-21141 GCF_042681425.1 Nonomuraea mangrovi
GGTCAACTTGTCAAAGCCATCCTCGTCCTACAACTCCGCGAAGCCCGCTGAAATGGGTTCACTGGGCCGTTGAAGGTGCTTCCTCCAAAGTCGATGTGATCGCCGTCATATGTATGGTTCGGTCGAGGTGGAACCGTCGATGATTCCGGGATGACTGGTGCCCTGGTCAGCCGATAGGCCGTTGCGGTGAAGGCTCCGCTGAGGACAAGTGCGATGCCGCCCCACCACCAGTTCCAGATCCCGTCATTTAGTATCTGGTTGCTGGCCACCGCCACTGTCACCGGCAAGATCGCCGAAGCGGTCAACAGCATCACCCGCATCGGAAGGGTCATGCCACCATTGTCAACATAAAACTCGCCTTCTGCGACCTGAAGCACCTTGGTGATCTCCAGATCTTCGGTTCATCACTTCGAGCGGAGCGACATCAGGCCTCTGCAGGAGATTCTTAGCGCGAGGCGCTCCCCGACGTACCCAGCGGTGTGACCGGACCTACAGCCGTGTCACTGGGGTGAGCCGCAGATGCACACTAGTCTAGCGATGGACGGATCCCACAACTCGATGCGTTTGGCGGGTAATTTGGTCGAGTGCATGGGACTCGCTGGAGATCTAGCCAATGCTCATTCTTAGTCATGAAAATAGCCTGTCGCATGAATGTCCGGCGTGCCGATGAGCAGAGCGCGGTCGAGAAAGGCGTTGTTCGTCTCACAGCTGGTTTCAGGGACTAGGACGCAAGCGTGGCAGGCGGCAAGGTTGAGACTGTCAGCACCGCCTGCTGTGGCTTCCATGCAGAGCGGATCCGCCGAACACCAGGAGATGCGCTCCAGCGCCGACTCCAGAGAAGATCTCAGGCGATGTGGCTCACCCTGGCTGACAAGCCCGCCCAGGCTGCCAGCGGAATCGCTGGTCGCCGTGTAGATCAGCACTCCCGCCATCTTGTCTGAGACGTACAGGCGCTCGCGGAGAGAAGCGGCGGGATATCCCGCATCGAGGCTCCATTCGTTGATCAGGGCGTGTGCGAGCGTGTGCATGAGGACGAACCGTGCGGTCAACGGCGACTCGGGCGGTGTGGTCTTCTTTGACAAGCCTGCTCTCTGTCGCAGGTGAATCGTGTGGTTGTGACGCAGTACCTGCGCGCGGGTGCTTGGACCTTCACACTTCTCCCATCCGACCAGACGATCGTCGTCGAGTCGGAGGAAGACGCCCTCGCCGATCACTTCGATGGCAGGGAGCCAGTCGAGTTTCCCGAGCGAGAGTTCGGCTTTGCGGTCGTTCGGTTCAGAGAGTCCTGGGGCTTCCACCCGAACGAAAGATTTCAGGACTCGCACTTCACGAAGCCGCTTGACGAGCATGTTCTGCGCGATTCCCATCTTGCGCAGTGGGGCTGAATCCCCAGAGGGGCGCACGCACTCGAAGTCTCTACCGCCGGAGCCCTCATGAGTCGTCTGGATGAGCTTCTCGTACTCCTCACGGCGTAGTTCGCCTGCCGACTCGAACTGGCCGTCATCATCCTCGAGCTGTTCGTTTTCAATCTTCTGACGCTGCCGAACGGCGGTGACCAGATCTTCAATCGAGTATCCGGTGTTCTCGAGCATCCCTGTCTTCTCCGCGACAGTTGCCATGGTCCCATCGTCGAGATGCTGAAGCATGTCGAATCTGTCGTGAATGAGCAGGTGAATGCCTTCGTTCCACGGTGGGATAGAGAGCGCTGATCGTACGAGGGGGAACCATGCGGCGGAGGAACCACGCTGGAGCGTCCGTGGGGTCATGGGGCATCCTGGGCGAGCGGCCTGCTCGCCCAGCCATGGACGCCCGCCCTCGCAGCTCACTTTGATATCGCGCATGACGAAACGACCGAAGGCGCCCTCCAGAGACGCCGATGCGCCGCAGGAGCAGGTGACGACGATGGAACGTAGAGCCGTTGTTCGACCTGTCGTATGCAGGCTGAGTCGGTGGTCACGACCAGGCCGTACGGTCTCCCCGTCATTGTCGTTGTGCACCCATGCGTGATAGGGAAAGTCGTTGAGGTGGCCGTACTCGCAGGCGATGACGAACCTCGATGGCGTCAGCGGCGTTCCGCATGCAGCGCACTCGCTCTTGCCTGGTGGAGGGTTGAACTCCTCGAAGGGGCGCAGATTGTGCCCACAGCCCGCGCACGAGTACATCCGAGGGAATCGACGTACGCGGACGCCGTCTCCGGCGGGTGGATCGAACGCCGGGGGCAGACGGAACCCCTTTACAGATAGGTAGCGCTGTAGACGCGGCTCAACGATGTCGGGACGACCGACGACGTTCCAGGTGTCCAACCCGCTCACGATGAATGACTGGTCGTCGAAGGCGACCATGGCACCCACCCCATAGGTGGTGAGCAGTTGGGCTCGACGCACGGCTCCAAGGGGCTGGGAGGACTCAAGAGCTGCTGAGCGTTGTCCTGGTTCTTGCCGCTTGCTCTTGTCCCGCAGGGCCATCATCTCTCCAGGTAAAGGTCGGACTCTACGTCAACATCGCGGAGGCTCCACAGCGTCTGGTACGCCATGGAGAGATCCTCATCAAGGCCGAAGGCTCGAAGGAGCGCGGCATCGGCACGTCTGACTGGACCGTAAGGCTTGCGCCGTGGCGCCTCATATACCAGGTGAGGGTTGCTCGCTGCGAGTCTCCGCCATCGTTCGATGATGTCCTCCAACTCATTGCGGGTGCCGTCGTACTCCTCGAAGGCGATCTCCTTGACACGGGTGAGGATGTCTTCAGAAAGATCGACGAGGTGATCCACGAAGAACTCGACGGAGGCGGCGGCTCCGTTCGATCGAGCCTCGGGTCGGCACAGTCGCGCGAGCCCGACCAGGACGGCGTGCAGTGCCCGGTCGCGGGCGCGGGCAGAGAACGGGGTCACGCTGGTCGATTCCACTTGGCGGTATAGAGCCGAATGGTAAGAGGCGAAATTCTCGTAGTGGGATCGATCGCGTGAGCGAGCGGAGTTGAACAAGGTGACCACGAGCCCCGGGTACATACGACCGACCCGGCTGGTCGCTTGGATGTACTCTGCGGTGGTCTGTGGCTGTCCCATGACGGCCATCAGCCCCAGTCGGTCGATGTCCACACCGACGGAGATCATGTTGGTGGCGAGTACGGTGTCCAGCACGGCCTCGTCGGGCAGCGCGCGCTTGAGGTCGTTGAGTCGGGTGGGAATCTCACTGGAGCTCACTCGGCTGGTCAGCTCGGTCAGTAGTTCTGCGGGGCGTGGATCTATCCCCATGCGTTCGGCGAGCACCTTGAGCTGGGCATGGACGTCATCGTTCACTTGCAGCTCGGCAGCGGCCAACAGCCGTAGGCTGTTGAAATAGCCCACCAGCGTCCAGTACGTATCGCGGACGGCGTCGTCTCCCCGAAGTGTCTGCGCGTGGTGGAGAAGGGCGGCGTAGGCGCGGATCAGCAATGTGGCCTGACTTGTACTCGGAGTGAGCAGCCCAACGTAAAACCTGGACGCCTTCGTCTCTCGGGGTGACTCGACAGAGAACCACGAGTCCCGTGCATCGATACCGGCTGGCGGAAACTGATGCACCTCGCGATCGAATAGAGCTTTTCCCTGGTCGTCCGATCGGCGGATCGTGGCTGTCGAAGCGATCACCTTGGGCTTGTCCGCTGCGATGTCGATCGCCGTCTCATACAGGCCGGCAAGGGTGCCGAGCGGCCCTGAAATCAGGTGAAGCTCGTCTTGGATGATCAGCTCGGGCGGGCGGGCGGCATCGCGGCCGTCACGGTTGAAGAGCGCGGCCACATGTTCGCGCCAGGCGATCTGAGCAAACTTATCCGCGGTTGCGATAAGCAGGGTCGGCCGGTTGCGATAGATGACCTCGTCCACTACATGAACCGGTAGTCCATCATGGAAAGCGCAATCCTGATCCGAACACCTGATCCACATCTGGCCTTGTTTGAGATCCACCTCGTAGTTTGAGGCGTCCATGGCGCTGCCGCACCACGGGCAGCTGGTCAGCTGAACAGGATTGAGGGTCTGAAGAACTTTGTGATCACGTAGCTCCCGAATGCTCTCGGCGGCGTCCTTGAGCGTGTTGGGCGTCGCGGCTCGACCGACCCACATGCCGATCGAGATCGTCTCCTCGCCGAGCAGGCCAGGATCTTCGCCGCGCATGGTCTCCATGGCGCAGATCAGTGCGGCAGCGCGTTCGAACTGCTGCAGGGTGAGCAGGCGCAGGGTGTAACGCATCAGCGCTGTCACCCCGCCGCCCGCATCGCCGTCGCGAAGCCGTCGTAGGAACACGGTGTAGGCGGTGAGCCCTAGATACGCCTCGGTCTTGCCGCCACCGGTGGGGAACCAGAGCAAGTCCGCGATATCGCGATCGTCGTGGTCCGGGTCGGTGATCCCGTCGAGACATAGCAGCACGAAACCGATCTGAAACGGCCGCCACCGCCCCTCCTTGGGCCGTATCGCCCCAGAACGCCCTCCCCTGACCCATGAGGAACGTGCGCGTTGTACGGCCATGGCCTCGTTGGCAAGTTGGAACGCCTTGAATGCCTGGTCATCCCGCTCAAGCAAGCTAATCCCGTCGGCCATTCGCCGGTTGGCCGTCCGACACCGCCTGATCTGGTCACGGGCGACAGCGCCATACTCGGTGTCGCGTAGCGTCTCGACCTCCACTTCTCGGTCGGAAATCCACGTTGCGTATCCGGCGGTGAGCCGACGCAGGTCGCGGACCACCTGCTCTCTGGACGTCATGGCCAGATCCCACATGCGAAGCATGGTGATGTCTGGGTTGGAATCGGTGAGCAGCACGTCATGGGTGGGGGCAAACGCCGTCCATACAGAATCGGTTGTGGCCGGTATGAGCTCTTGGATACCCCGCGGCGGGGGTGGCTGCCATTCCCAGTCCGCTGAGCAGCCGTGGCCCGTTGCAAAGGCAGGTGCATGCCGATGCAGCAGTCTGCTGACCAATACCTCCTGGTCATCGATACCGTGGACAGAGGGCCGCTCGACAAGACCAGGCACATCGCCCTCACAGGAGACGCGAAGCGAGGGCTGGAAGAAGCAGTAGGCGTCACGGAGATCGAAGCGGCCGATCTGGTGGGAGTTGACGAGCGTCGCGGTCACTGCTACCGCACCTTGGACCGGACGGCGTACACGAAGACGGAGTTGAAGGCCGTCCACAAGAGGAACCGTCGGTTGTCCCGGTGTCGTGACATCCAGCTGAACCGGTGCGAGGGTAAGTGGTCTACGTCGCCAGAAAGTGGTTTCCTTATCGGTCGTACGGCGCTCAGCCCGTACGGCGACGACCGGATTGCCCACCTCATCCACGGGTTCGTACACCGCGGCCTCGACGTTTACGGTCACTGTAGGAGAGAGCGCCGGATCAACCGCGAAGGTCAAGCCCATTGATGAGGGAAGTTGGACATTGGCCATTGCCACGCCGGAGTCAGGAGTTTCATCCGCCGCCAAGCCGGACGACGCGAGGTCTACATCGTTCTCACCAACCTCCCGAACACGCTCGTCCTCGGGCCGCAGCGGGAAGAGCACACCCGAGATGTAGGCGTTGCAGGGCAGGTCGTTCAACTCCTCCTCGGGCCCGCCGACCGGTCCCAGCAGATCCCTCTGGAGCCGTTCGACCAGCTCGCGACGGAATCGATAGTGCTCGGTCAGCTCAAGCATTCACGGCCTCCTCGCCATTCTTCTTCTCGTACGAGAACCATGTGAGTCCCGTCATTCGAGGAGCCAGCCATACGCCGTGGGGCCCAAGCCCTGAGGACGCACCTGAAGCCCGGCTTCCCGCGACAGTTTCGACGGCGTCCACTCGTGCTCCGGCAATGAGAATCGGCCAGCTCCGCGGGATGAACCCTCTACCGAGCTGCATATAGCGGTACATGGCGCTGCGGAGGCGATCAGAGATCGCCCCGATGTGGCGACCATTGTGGCGGATCAGGTATGACGGGCCATGATCAAGGTCGTTGGCCTCGACTTCGGCACGCTCCAAGGTGAGCACGTCCCCTGAAGCCACCTTGGTCGCCAGATACTGCTGTAGCTCGATCGGGTCGGCGGCGAAGCCCCAAGCCCCTGCGGGTTGGTCGGGTCGGACGTCCGCACCGGCCAGCTCTAGGCCCAGTCGCCACGTCCGCTGCCAGTGGTAGCGGCCCCAGCGGTCGGTCTGGTCGTCCTTCCGAACGAATCGAGTGTCTGGGGCGGTCAGGCGCCAAAGTTCGTCGCGGGGCCGGGTCATCGCCACGTACAGCATGCGGGCCTCTTCGTCGGGATCTGTGTCCCTACCATCCCGTAGTGGTCCAGGGTCGGTGACCAGAACGCGATCGAATTCAAGACCCTTGGCGCGGTGAATAGATGACACGACGAGCGGGCAGGGCGGCTGTGCGGTGAGTTCATCGGGAAGGCGCCCGGAAGCTAGGATCGAGCGAAGCCGTACGAGATCAACAACCCGCCTCCCGCGTGGGGCGGAGTGACGGATCAGCAGATTCCATACCACGTCGCCGCTCAGATCGCTGGGTGGTGAAACTGTCGACAATGCCTCGTCGAACTGCGAACGCGTCAGCTGTGACGTATCGACCGAGTGGAAGAGTGCGGCAAACCAGGCGGGAACGGCGCGATCCTGTGCAGCACGTTGTAGGCGATGAGGGACCTCACCCTTGTGCAACAGCTCGGAGACGAGTAGGGCCTGGCCGTTGGTTCGACACAGAATCGCGCTCGTCCCGTCGTACTCTCGGAGCGAGTCGCAGACGAATTGGTCATCCAGAGAGCCGAAATCCAGGGTCCTTCCCAATGTCGTACGCAGCCGGCTGTGCATATGAGAGCCGGAGATCGCGGCTCCATTGCTGAGCTGGAGCTCGGGCCCAAGCGGTAGAGCGAGTCGTGCCTCCTCCGTACGGGCGCGGAAGTTCTTGCCAAGGTGAAGCTCCACGAGATCCTCGCCGAAGGTGTTACGCAGCCAGGTGAAGAACTCGCCAGGACGTTCGGTCGGATCCTGGATCTGGAAGCCGTAGATAGCCTGAGAGAAGTCACCGACGACGGTGAAACCACAGTCGTAACGACCAAGCAGTGCCTCGACCATTTCTCGGCGGTCGCCCACGAGGTCCTGAACCTCATCGATGACGACGTGACGGAGGGCCTCCTCATAACGGCCATCAGTGTCGCCTGCGTCGATCGCTTTGGTCGCGGCGCGGATCCGCGTGTCGAAGCTCTGAGCCTGCCAGTCGGTGTGAGAGTCGATCGCCGACAGCAGTTCCAGCGCCCAAGAGTCGAAGGTTTGCGCTCGCACATACTGGGCGGTCTCGCCATCGCGGGCAAGTCTGTCGCGGAGCTCCCGCACAGTGGCTCGGGAGAAGCTGAGCACCAGGATCTCCCGAGCGGAGAGCCCTTCCTGCTCGACCAGCCGATCCAGCCGGCGAACCAGCGTGTGGGTCTTTCCGGCCCCCGCGCCAGCGGTGACCAGCACTATCGCGTCTGCGGGCTGCTGGATCACCGCCTCTTGCTCCTCGGTGAGCTGCGGATCGCCCATGTAGGGTCCGGTCACTTCTTGCTCCACAGGTGTTCGAACTGGGTGAAGGCGAGTTCAGCGCCGAAGTTGGTGATGTTGTCACGGACGTCGAGGATGAGACAGACCTCGTTGCCGCCGTTCTTCGGGCCGCGGAGGCCGCGGCCGATCATCTGTTGATAGACGTTGGGACTGTATGTGGGACGGGCCACCACGACGGCCCGCGTCGCTGGCGCGTCGAAACCTTGCGCGAGTACGCCGAAGTTGGCGACAACGCGGATCTTTCGGTTGCGGAAGTCATCGATAACGCGAGCTCGTTCAGAGGGCGGAGTGGCCGATTCGATGACTCGAGAAGAGATCTTGCGATCGTTGAGCCTGGCCACCAGCAACCTGGCGTGGTTGACCGAGGCGGCGAACAGCAGGACCGGCCAGTCATCCGGCAGGGCCGCGATCTCCTTGATCAACATCTTGTTGCGCTCATCGTCGGCGGCCAGCCGCTCCTCGGCACTGGTCGGGAGCCCGCGGAAGTCTGCCGCCTTCTTGAGTTCCTCTTCGGTGAGACTGATGGTCGCGCCAGCCAGGGGTCGGTGCTCCACGCGGGCGAGCATGCCCTCGGCCTGAAGGATGCGGTATGGATCTCCGCCGAAGACTCCCTCATCCAGGCGTGTTGAGCCGAACCGATCAACGAGAAGCCGGGTCTGCTCTTCGTTCGTACGGAAAGGGGTCGCGGTAAGACCGATGAGGGGTCGCTCCGTCTTGGCGTAGGTGAGCCCGAGCTGCCGGAAGACCTCAGTGTAGGTAGGGGCCAGTGCGGCGTGTGCCTCGTCGACGATGACTACCGCAGCCTGTCTGAGCCAGACATACTCCTCTTCGATCAGGCGGTTCTTCAATGAGTCGTCGATGGCGACCACCAGATGCGCGTTGGTGGTCACGGCGGTTGCCGAGTTTCCGTCCCACAGGCGGCTGATCGTCAGTCGCTCGTGCTGGGGCCCTACCTTGGACCAGACGAACTTCCAGCTCTGTACGGCCTGCTCGCACAACTCACGAGACTGAGCGATCCACAGGACCGGCCCCATAACGCTGTGCGCTTTGATGGCGCGGATCACCGCCTCCACGGCGACGCGGGTCTTGCCGGCACCGGTCGGCAACGTCAACATGGCCCGCCCAGGGCGTGCACGGTCGAGCAGCCGGAACATGTTATCGGCCAGTTTTTCCTGATAGGTGTGCAGACCGGGGAAGTCGCTGGGGCCCTCGACAATTTCCTCTGCTGGCAGTGAGACGCTCTTCGTTCCGGCGTAGCTTTCCGGCAGCCCGAGATTGCTGGTGAATCGGCGGGCCGTACCGTCGCCCTTGAAAGAAGTCGGGGCTTCGGGGAGTCGCGCCGCCAGGTCTTTGCTGTGGTGACGGAGGATGGCTTCTCCGTGGGCGTTCAGCGCGAGCTCCGCCACGCGACGGGCGTTGGGGGCTCGGCCGGTTTCGGCTTCCTCGCTTTCCAATAGACCCTGTGGAAGCCCTCGCCTCAGCGCCTCCTCTCCAACAATGACAAGGATCTTGTCTGGCGTCTCTGTCGCCTCGCGAGCCTGCTGAACACGCTCGTTGTCGCGTTGCTGTTCGCGACGCGTGAGGATCGAATGGCAGCCTGCTTCTCCGAGGCCGAGTCGCAGTACCCGATCGACAGCCCTGAGGGCGGCCAGATCATCTTCAGGTTGGAGGACCAATACGTTACGCTCGGATGCCGCCTCGGTAAGCGCATCCGAACGCATCCCGTTCGGAGTCCGGATGACCTCACCAAGTTCGCTGCATCGCATTAGGGACCATCCGGTGACCTGCGCTCGATGACTGATCTTCAGGTGGGGAAACTCATCGATCAGGAGAACCGGCTCGGATTGAGGGACGTATCGAACCTCCTTTTCGATCACCTCGGAGACCCGCAGCATGCCCCAGGTCTCGATCATCGCCTCCGCGGCCTTGGAGGACGGTGCAAGCAGGGCGGGGATTCCTTCGCGGAGGAGAGCGTCGTACTCGTCTTGAACGGCGGTGACAGCGATCTCATTGTCTGGTCGATCTGTCGCCCACTCATCGCCAACACGACAACGTGTCTTCCCGCTCTCCGGCCACTTGGCTCCGGCCTCGAAGAGCAGTCCGTAAACCTTGCCTGCGAAGCCGTCGTCGGTGCTCTTGGCCGCTTGCGATACCAAGGCGTCCCAGATCCGTTGGGGAACGTCGTTTAGCACGGATGCCAGCTTCAATGCTGTGGCCGCCATGCTGGGAACCCGGGCGACAGGTAGAACATCGCCATGAGTGGCCAGCTGTGGACCGACACATGCACGGACTGGCAATAGGCCCCGAGATGTGGATAGGTAGCCGTATTTCTGCGCCATCCATAGGAGGGGGGATGAGGTACCGGTTCGGGTGGCCAACTGGCTGCCGTGCTGCACCGACCAGCTCGCGCCGAGCCCGCGCTCGGGAAGACTATGGAGGAAGGCGGCGCGTCCCTCTTCGGACAGCTCCGTCAGGAAGTGCAAAGGGCCCGGAGGGCTGGCTCCCTGCACCTGGATGCTCTTCAGCTGCGGAGTACGCGCGGTGCTGGGGAGCGTATTGCAGAAGCTCTTCCAGACGGACTCGACGTAGGCGTCGAACCAAGGCTCCCTACGGGGATCTTGGTCGGGAACGGGTTGGTCGACGACACCGATTCCATTGAGGAGCGGAAGATCATCTGCGTGGAAACGGAGGTCCACGGCGATATGCCTATCGCGAGATCCATCCGACGGGACTACAGGGCCAGGGAGTAGACAGCGCCCGGCAGGCCTGAAGCTACCTGACAAGACCCGAACCTTGATGACCTGAGCGAGGTCTTGCCTGCTTCCCTCAAGCGCAGCGAGCGCTCGAGCAGGGCCTGCCTGCCGAGCCAGCTGCCAGAAGTCGGTCCAATGGGTGTCGCTGTAACCGAAGAAGCCTTGGTGGACTATGGCTGCGAATCGGCCCGAGGCGTCCGCCTCCTGAATGCCGAGAACCTCCAACGCGTGGATGACCTCGGGGTCCGTGAGGAGGCCCGCATCCACGTACATCATCGAGTCGTGCAGTTCGTCGGTGCCACTCCGGCGAAACACCTTGCCGCGAGCGGGAGACACCAAGCCGTCGCGCTCGGTGAGGAGGATCTTAGCCTTCAACGCCTCTTCGACGAGGATGTCTCTGGTTCTCTGCGCTTCTCGATTGAGGAGGGGGCTGCTCTGCAGCATGTCGGCCACAATGCGGATTGCGCATGCGGATGCCGCCGCCGTGCCATCTGAGACGAGCGCTTCCAACCACTCCTGGACAGTGGCTACTTGTTGTTTTGCCTCATCGACGATCCTCTCTGCGCGGGCTCGACGCTCTCGCTTCTCCACCGAGTGGTGGCACCAATCGATAGGGCGTGCGCTGTAGCTCAGCCACAGGGCACGCCACCGCTCGTCTAGCCCAGCTGGGTGGAGCTTCACGATGTCAGGCATGCGGAGCCGACCGGTCTGGTCGGGTAGAGATGGTTTGTGCGCCGCAGCGGCCCAGATGGCGTCGGTAAGCATCTTGTCCGCCCACTGGGGTGCTTCGCGCCCGCGACCAGGAAGAAGATCGATGTAGGCGGCGGGGTCGTC
The DNA here is from genome assembly GCF_042681425.1 of Nonomuraea mangrovi. Lineage (NCBI taxonomy): Bacteria > Bacillati > Actinomycetota > Actinomycetes > Streptosporangiales > Streptosporangiaceae > Nonomuraea > Nonomuraea mangrovi. The sequence continues at coordinate 11,114 of NZ_JBHUFV010000040.1, forward strand.
TTCAACCGTCAGCTCGGGAAGAGAGTCCACGATCAGCTCTGCCGCGAATTGGATGAGCTCTTTGTTGAACTCGTTCCCGTCGAAGAGGTTCTGCCGATCCTCCGAGGTCTTCCACGGGGCGTTCAGAATGCCGCGCAGGGTGGTGGCGTAGTTGGTGGGGAAGTACGCCCAGAAGAGACCGCGCTCGCGTGCCCGGGCGGGAACTGCCCAGGATATGTCGATCTCTGGGCGGTCGTGTAGCTCGCCGGCGGCCTGGAGGGCGTTGGCGCTTGGACGATGAGGTCGGGTGAACACGCGCCACTCGTGGTTGATGCTTTCCCCCTCGGGGCGTACCTCCTGCAGCTTTCGTCGATCTCCGTCGACAAGCTGAAAGATCTGGCGCTGGAGGGCTCGCCCGCTGCGGCGATCCTCCAACGTCACTGTTCCGACATGCGGCGAGAACAGGGGGAATTCGATCGGGAAGGCAGCAAGATCTTTGCCGAGCCTTCCCACGCTCTCCGGCCTGAGCGGAAGCCGTACGACGGTAGTCGCCCATTTCAGCAGATCATCCAACACCGGGTCGAAGGCTCGGGCCTTGGCAGGGTCCAGCACCTGCGCCATGCGCAGTACGGGTGTCTCGTCGGCATCGGGGTGAACCGCTTTGATCTGGTTGGCGGACCATGCGCGGTCGAAACCGAAACCGAAGTCGATCCCATCAGCCCTGCTGAAGAACTCGGGTGTATCGCAGATGCTGAGGACTGACTTTACGCCGACGCCGAATCGACCGATCTGACCGCCGCGCTTGCGTGAGACGCTCATCCGGAGGATCGTGTCGGCGCCCGCAGCCGTCACGGGGCTGCCCTCGTTCGCGCAGTATAGGTGCGTGGAGGTCAGGACTACGCGGATCTCCCCACCGGGGTCTTCTCGTATCTCGTCGGCGCCGTTTTGGACGAGCTCGTACACCTGGCGGTCGCCGTAGCCCCCCTGCGTGATTCGACGCTCACTGTTCGCGTGCTCCTGAATGAGCCCAGGGTCGACCTCGTAGGTCTTCAAGACCCTGAGCGACTGCTCGACCACGATCCGAAGGACGGAGGACTCGTCGATGATGCCGGCCACGAGATGAACAACTCCCTGGGGGATGCGGAGTGCGACGTGGTTCCCTTCCGTCGGGCCGGCCTTACGACGCTGGACCGGCCCGACGGAAAGGAGGAGCGAGGGATCCTTGCGCCAATGGCAGGGATGACTCGGGTATGACGGGTGCGAGATTTTGGGGCTGATGCTATACCCATCAAGGCACATATGTGGGCAAATGAGCCTAGGGTATGGCATTGCGTAACCCGAGAAGTCATTTCACCTAGTGTCGTATTTTCCAAGCGAGATGGTGAGCACCCGGAGCGTTCTTCCGGAGTAGAACGATAGTTCTATGCGCCGGTCGTCCCTGGCCTTGTCGCTGGATTCGTCGCGAGGGTCGATTGGTGCATCATTCATGACGTTTGGAGCCTTCCGGTTGCTGAGTGTCGAAAAACACAAATCCCCGATGGTGGCCCTATGTCCGAACCTCGGCGCGTGGCGGTGATAGTGAAGGTCAGGTGCCGCGCTGCTGCTGGAGGTGGATCCCGAACCACGTGTTCCTGGAGAAGCCCCAGGTCGTGCGGCACCGCTTAACGGGCAGGGGGTGCCTTGCCCGTTTGTTCACTGATCTAAGGGATCGTAAGGATCCCGCCCATCTCTTGTGCGACTCTCCGGTTTGCCCGATAAACGGCACGCAGGCCGAACTCGACAAAGCTGCCCGATTCGCGCAAATGGGATATTTGATGCCAGATGTGTATCGAGGTGGTGCGAGAGGGTACAAGTCGCCCCTTGGGGGACTTGTTTTCACTAGCCCCTTTTGGGAGTGCGATTAGCGTTGCAGGGGTGGCTGCCCCGTGTCAATAGGAGGTATCTCGGAGTACTTAAGTTCGCTCTCTTTGGGCGCTTTTCTGTATGGGGCGGAGCGTTAATCCCGATTTCGGATCGCCGCTTTCCCTTGAGGGAGTGTCGTGGACCGGGTGGATGTCACCGCGTCGCGATCTTGATCGATGGACTGTGGACAGTCTCAACCCGTATCTGGTGGACGTCAAGCTGCGTTTGACATAGCCTTCGATGTCAAAGATGCTCTTGGCCTGGATCGGAGACGGCTCGTCGGCAGGAGGAACACGTGGAGGACTCCAACGACTTCGGGGTGTGGCTGGGGAAACAGCTCCGGCGGCAGGGCATGAGCCAGGCGGAGTTGGCTCAGCGACTCGATGTCACCCGTGCCGCAGTGTCGGCATGGGTTACCGGACGCGCGGAGCCTCGGCTGGAGAAGATCCGGGCCATTGAGGAGATCCTCGGGCTCATGACCGGTTCGGTCATGACGTTGGACGAGGTTCCAGACTCGGCAGGCAATATCGTCTGGTACCACCGACCTGCGCACCGTGACGGAGGTCGAGAGCTTGGTAATCCGGCAGCCTTCGCATTTGACTCGGACCTCAGGGTGCTCGCACGTGAGGCAACCCAGAACAGCCTCGATGAGAGGTGTGACAGTAGCCGAGAGGTCAGGGTCAGGTACACCCTGCACGAGATCTCCGGGGAGCGGCTGTACCGATTTCTTGACGCGCTCCGCTGGAGCGAGCTCGAAGCTCACTATGAGGCGGCGGCCGATCGGTCAACGAAGGTCGGTCGGATCATCACAAACGGCTTGCAGGAGTTGCGGGAGAAGAGTTGCCTACTGCTGCTTCGCATAGATGACTACAACGCCAACGGGTTGACCGGACCGGAGTACGAGGACGGACGTTTCGCCGCGGTCGTCCGCCGCCAGCTGGACAGCCATAAGTCGAGCGCGGCCGGCGGATCGTACGGGCTCGGTAAGGCGACCCTTTGGGCTGCCAGTCAGCTCGGCCTTGTCTTGATCAATAGCACGCTCTCGAAGCCACACGAAGGGCGCACAGTCCGTCGAGTGATCGGGCGCCTCGATCTGCCCTGGCGGCAGGTGAAAGGTGACGCTTATGCAGGCCCATCCTGGCTGGGCGAGCCCGACGCTGAACGAGGAGGTACGGCCTGCTCCTGGTGGGCGGACGCAGAGACGATTCAGTCCCTGGAACTCACCCGAGAGAGCGACGCCCCCGGAACGTCGTTTCTCATTGTGGGAGCTCATGACGGTTCTGGAGAAGCCAGGACATTGGAGGAGATGCACGCCGACTTGGTCAAGAGCCTTGCGGAGAGCTTCTGGGCGTCGATGGTGTCGACTGAGGACGCCAAACCAATGCTCGAAGCCTCGGTCGTCGCCCTGCGTGACGGTCAGGTCGTCAGGCCTGAAGAACGAGTCAACCCGGACGAGTACGAGCCCGCGCGATCCCGTGCGCTCCGCGCTTTCCTTGAGGGCACCACGGTCGACGAGCTGACCTCCACTGATGCGGTAGTTAGGGCCACTGTACGGCTAGGTCTCCCCGCTCTAAGGGAGCGTCCGGCAGGGGGCGGAGCCCAGCCCAGCGAGCATGATGCAGTTCTCCTTCTCACCCCGACAGGGGAGGGGGACGACGCGCCAAACAAGATCGTCTGCATGCGGAGCAGCCGTATGACGGTCATGACGCGGACGGTCAGTGATGTTCCCATGGGCGCGCCTCGATTCCAGGCCGTACTGCTCGCCGGGCTGGCCACCGGCTCCACAGAACCGGATGCCTACGCCGCTGAAGAGTTTCTTCGTGCCGCCGAACCTCCAGAGCACGACGGCTGGAAGAAGACCGACGATCTCACAGCTCTTTATGCACGAGGCGCTGCCGCGCGGATCAATGATTTCCGTACGGAGATGCTTTCCGTGGCCCGCCGACTCGTACGCACATCCGAGCGGAAGTCCGACGATGGTCCCACTGCGCTTCGCGACCTTCTCAACCTTGACCCTCCTCCGACTCAGCGAAGTCCGGGTTTCCCCACCGTGCGTCAGCTCGAAGGTGCTGTTCGAGAGGACGGAGCCTGGCAACTGAGAGTCGAGATCAGGCTGCCTGAACGTGAGGACCCATGGGTGATGGTGCCGGTGCTGCGCTTCATGACGCGTTCGGGCCCCAAGCCGATGGCCCGATGGGCGGAAATCATGCCTGAGTCGGGTTGCGAGCTCATCGACGGAGGACTCCTGCGGTTCACACCTCGAGGGAAGACGGCGGTGTTCACGGGTGTGAGCGACGTGGCCAGCCATCCAGTGGCTGCACAGATGGCGGTCGCGGAGGTCGATCTCGTGCGCCCGAAGGAGGCTCGCTCATGAAGACGTTGTTCCCCTATCGGACCTTGCTGGGTGAGATCACACTGGAGGTAAAGGAAGCCCGCCTGGACGGGAAGCCGCTGCCACTCTCGATGATCTCCGCCGTGGAACGGGTCGTCGCGTTGCATCAGGTCGAACGGGATGATTGGGAGCGTGCCAGAGTCGTCTTTCGTATGCGGACACCGGAAGAACTGGCGAAGCCCGACGAATGGCCCAATGTCGCTTGTGTTGCCGTTCTCACTGAGAAGAGGACGAACAATCGCATCGTCACACGCTTGAAGCAGCAGTCGGACGGCACTTGGATCGGCGTCGTCGAACTTCACCGAGATTGGCATGTCGGTCAGGCGGAAGTTGAGGGAATCGTTACAGCGACCGTTGGTGGAGTCCCCGGAAGAGTGATCGCCAGAACTGAGCGTCGCTGGACGGTCGATCTTCAGGTCCGTACCCCGACCCGGAAAAAGACGGTGAAGACCCTGTGGGCGGATTTCGCCTCTGAAGCCAACCCCTACCTCAATCCCTACAAGACGGACCCCTGGGCGATCGAGGCCGCGGGAGATGAGCCCGTTGTCTATCTCAACAGTGGGTTCGAAGGGCTTCAGTTCCTGCTCGAATCAAGTGCGCGGACCGACAAAGCGGTCCAGGACGCTCTCGCCGGGCAGATTGCCGCCGATTGCTGGACGGCTTTCTTCAACGCCGCCACCTATGCCATCGAGGACGAGGACGGCCAGCCACAGTGGCCAGGGGGGTGGCATGAATCCGTGCTTCGACGAATGCTTCCCGATGTGTTTCCCGACAGGTCTCCCGATGATGCGCTTTCCGAGATTTTCGAGCGCCGCAAGGCAGGAGAAGGCGGCGGGGAACTGCAGACTCAGGTGCTTCACGCATCGATAAAGCAGGCTCGTACATCGAAGTCCCTCGGCACCTACATTCGGACATTGCGGACCGCAGCGGAGGACAAATGACCACTCCCAACGTTCCCGCCCGTTTTGCACTCCTGCCTGATTCGGCGGTGATGCAGCACCTCACCTTGGGTGTGCGTACCGGCTCGGAGAGATTGCCCCAGGCGGCGCTTGCTAGGGCGTGCATGCCACTCGATGAGGCATCACGATGGGATACTGCGCAGACCCGAAGACTGATTGACGAGGCCATGAGGCGTTTCGATGAGATGGTCACGGACGCTGACGCATGGTTGGCACCCCGACTTCATGCCGCGCTGCGCCTCACCCGCAGAGAGGCCGCCGAGTCGGGGCTGTGGAATTTCTTGGCCTTGAGACTCGCTCCGGACTACGTGTTCTGGCGGCATCCAGGCCGGCCGACCGCAGAGAAGCCCACTTCTGAAGTCAACTCGGCTCGATTCCACGGCCCCTTTCACACACAGACCTTCGCGCGGCTTTGGTGGGCCGCGGAACTTTTTCGCGATGGTGACGACTACAGACCCGTCGAAGTCGCCTGCGGAAACCAGGACATGCTCCACACCGCGCTTCGCCTGGAGATCATTCACCATAGGCCGACCGCACAGGCCATCGTTCAGATGCTCAATCAGCAGACTATCCGCACCGGACGAGAAGTGAACGCTCTCGCGAAGGCGGTGAATGCAGCGGGAAGCACACTGCTTTACGAGGTCCTTGCTCAGGACGAGGTCTCGGATGCCGACGCCTACCGGGCATGGATCGACGACATCGACACGGTCTTCGTGCCCTACGACTCCTTGCCTGAGGGGCCGGACGACGTCGGTGTCCCCGGTTCGGCGGTGGATGCCCTCATCCCGCTGTTGGAGAAGCTGTACGCCGAGGCTCCGGTCCGCGGCCGTGAGCAGAACTCGGTGGCGCTGGTCACTGGTTCTTCCGAAGAATCGTTTGATCTGTGACAGAGTCCGTCTACGGTCACTGCCGCAGATGGAGCACCCGAAACGGATCCTTCAACTTGAAACTCCGTCAGTTGCCCGCGTCTGGACCTCTCGGGCCGGCTCCTGGATAGTCCCGGTCAACTGGCCAGTGGCACTGAGATAGCTGTAGACCTGTCCAGCGATGGCTCTGGCCAGCCCCACCGGTACGGCATTGCCGATCTGCCGGGCGATCTCAATCTTGCTGCCGCACCAGAGGAAGTCCTCAGGAAATCCCTGAAGCAACGCGGCCTCGTAGTGGGTGATCGGCCGGTTCGCCCACGGATGGAGGTAGCGTCCCTTCTCCGGTTTGTAGAACTCGGTCCGGATGGTCACCGAGGGTCGGTCGATGTACATCCTGCCCATGACATCGTGAGAGCCGGTGCGATGATTCATCCAGCTCTCGGTGGAATGTTCGGGCTTGAGGTCATGCCGATTGCCACCCTCTGGGATGTCCTTGTAGCGACGAAGTGACAACGGAGTCGGACTGCGGCCGATGTGCAGATCGGTGGTCTTGAACGGCCCAGGCACCTCCTTGCCGAGAAGGTCGTACCGTCCATGGGGGAGCTCGGTGGTAACCGGATACTCCAGAGTCTGTGGCCGACCCTTCACGCCGAAAATCGAGCTCACCGGTACCCAGGAGCGGAGATCGCCGGTCTCCTCGAAGATACCGGTCGTGCTCTTCCGCGGATCGCTGTGCGTCGGCGTGGGATGTCTCATCGGGGCCGACTGAGGGTGCAGTTTGATCAGATCCCGATGAGTGGCCAGTACGATGGTGCGCTTCCTGACCTGCGGGACACCGTAGTCGGCAGCGACCAAGTGTCTGGACTCGATCGCATAGTCCTTCAGCTCACCGCCGTCGGCCGCCGCCCGAAGCGCTCTGTACTCCGAGGAGATGAAGAAGCGATCCACGTTCTCGATCACGAAGATCTTCGGCTCGAGCTTCTTCACTACCTTGATGTATTCACGCCAGAGCTGGTTCCGAGGATCGTCGGGATCCTCCTTGCCGAGGCCGGAGAATCCTTGGCAAGGAGGGCCTCCCAAGATCACGTCCACATCGCCGTCGACATCGCTAGGATCCCAGTCCTTGATGTCACCGGCAAAGATGTGCCTGCTACCACCGGCCTCCGTCGCGAAGTTCGCGGCATAGGTTGTTGCCGCCGCCGGATCCAGTTCGACGGCGCCCACAGTACGAAAGGGCGAACTATCGTTACCCTTCGGAACGAGCTCGTGGAACCCCTGGGTGAAACCGCCACAGCCTGCGAACAGGTCGACGATGTTGATGTGATCGGCGGGTCTGGCGGTCATGGCGTTACCTTACCGAGGGCACGAGAAGATCATAATGCCCGGGTGAGGATTCAGGAGACCTCTGCATCGATGTCTCTCATCGATTTAACGCGCGTGCGAGGCTGGTGCCGACGGCCGTCGCCAGCGGAGGCGGGAAGGCATGCCCAACCTGACGATAACGAGCCGTCTTCCTGCCAGTGATCATCCAGTCCTCGGGGAATCCCTGCAGGACGGCGACCTGCGGGATCGTCAGTTTCGGAAGACCTTTCCGGTCACCAGGGTCAGTGCCCGCCCGCATCACGAAGTCGGCATCGGGGACGTCGTCAGCGATGCTGCCGCCGTTGACCCCCAGTCGCGCCCAGATGTTCTTCGTCCTCGTAGGGCCGAGATCGGCACCACCTCTGTCTCTCGACCCACCGACGATCGTTGGCGCAACCTCGTTCGCCATAAGCCGCCACTCCACCGCACCCGCCCAACCCCGACTCCCCATCGAGCGCCACAGAACATCCCCCACGGTCGCCGCACCGCCTACAGGCCGTGGCCATTCGAACCGGACAAGGTCATCTGGACGCATCGCCACGATCAGGCCGTGCTCTCGGCGCTGGGGAACTCCATGGTCCTGGGCGTCAAGGGTCGCCCAGGCACACACATAACCGCTGTTCTTCAGCTCCTCCTCGACGAAATGGCGCGTCTCGGCGAACATCGGGTCTCTGACCAGCGCGGGAACGTTCTCCAGCATGATCGCCCGGGGGCGAACTTCGGTCGCCAACCAGATCGCCGCTCGCAGTAGGTCATGCCGGTCGTCGACACGCTGTCGCTTGCCAGCGACAGAGTAAGGGAGCCGGGGAAGCCCTCCTGCCAGAAGATCGATGTCCAGGACATGTGGGTGTTCGTGCCCCACGAACTCAAGAAGATCGAGTTGTCTAACGTCCCAGGCGGGGCGGTTCGCGCGTAGCGTGGCGCAGGCGTGGGGATCATTGTCGACGAGCATCGCCGGGTCGAAGCCGGCTTTCTCCAGGCCAAGAGCCTGCCCTCCTGCGCCCGCGCAGATTTCCAGGCTGGTGAACCTTTTCATCATCGCCTCCTCTGCGTCGTGACGGAGGTTACCCCGGGTGGGACAGTCTGATCATCGCTGCTGCATGATGATCTGGCGACGGAGGTCCCTACACTTCCGTACGGTTGATACATGGCGGCTCTGAGACCGGTCGGCGCGTCCAGCGAGGGCGTGCGCAAGAGTATGCAGGCGAACAAGAGTCGGGATACCAAGCCCGAGCTCGCCTTGCGACGTGCGGTGCATGCCCTCGGCCTTCGCTACCGAGTATCGACTCGCCCACTGCAGGAAATCCGCCGGACGGCCGACCTGGTATTCACCAGGGCAAAGATTGCAGTATTCCTCGACGGATGTTTCTGGCACGGATGTCCTGAACATCACACCAAGGCGGCGACCAACGCCGACTATTGGGCCGAGAAGGTGACGCGCAATCGTCATCGGGATGTCGAGACCGATCGGCTGCTCGCCGAGGCGGGGTGGTCGGCCATCCGCGTGTGGGAGCACGAGGACCCCCTGGAGGCGGCTGTCCGGATCGCTGAACAAGTGCGCGTGCGACGTACATGACGGCTTTCTGTCGTGGAACCGAGGGAACAACCTGTTGTGCTTCTTCAACCCCACGATGCCGTTCAGCTCATCGCGCTCGCTCAACGGTAAGCCTTATCGTGAAATATGCCGAATGGAGCGGGCGAGGCGGCTGGTGGGCGAGCGCGATGGCGCGCTCGTGGTCGAAGCCCGCTTTCTCGAGGACGAAGACTGACTTACCGGCTCCAGCGCAGATCGCATCTGTCTGGCGGCGAAGGAACTTTACGCCGCTCTCCACACCACCCATGTTTCCTGAGCCTCTGCCCTCGGTACGGCTACCGTCCGTGCGTCAAGTAGGTGGCATGCCCGGCTTGGAGTGCTTCAAGTGCCGATTGGGCGCGATCTAGCACGTATGGCCTGAGCAGGTGCTTCATCTCGCCCTGAGTAGCAAAACGGTGGCTGGCAAGCTCTTGGTCAACCGTGCGCATTTCACCTATCTGTTCACGACCGAGGATTCCGCCGTCGAAGATGAACATGAGCGAGTCATCCCAGGGCCCATGTGGGGGCACCCAGTCGACGACGAGCAGGCGCCCGATTTCCAGGTCTAGACCGAGTTCTTCCTTGAGTTCCCGTCGAGCCGCTGCGGTCGGCGCCTCGTTCGCTTCTGCCATGCCTCCGGGGAGGTCCCAGTCGGGCTTGTACTTCGGATCAACCAGCAGGATGCGCCCCTGCTCATCACGGATCAGTACGTCTGCGCCTACGCGCTTGCGGGCCTGCTTGGCGTTGCCCTCGGCGAGGTAGGCGTTCCACGCCTCAGGATCACGTTCGTAGAGCGGGGCTTCCATGTTCACGACGAGGACCTCCCCACTGATATAGCCAGCGCCGCTCCTTGAGTGCTCTGCCCAGCACGCTCAGAGAGTCGGCGACGATCTCTTCTTCACGGTACGTCTCCAGCCGCCGCCGGAGATCGACTAGGGCCTGTACGGAGTTCAGATCTTCAGGCGGTTCGGAGGCTCCGGATCCACAAGATGGCG
>NZ_JBHUFV010000041.1:0-182092 GCF_042681425.1 Nonomuraea mangrovi
TTGGACAAGTACAAGGAGACGTCGCGGGGTGGTCTGGCGGTCAACGTCATCGAATGCTGACCGCGCGGACGTCGCGTCGTCCACGCCACCTCCGGGCCCGGTCGTCAGAAGAGCGTGAGCGGGTCGGCCGGCAGCGGCTCGGGTAGCGGCTCGAGTTCGGGCAGGCGGGTCCGCACGTCGTCGTGGAAGCGGCGGGCAAGCGTCAGCGCGTCGGCGTTGTCGGGAGTGTGGATGAACACGGTCGGTGAACGGCCCTCGCGCAGCCATTCGATGACCGTGCCGATCCACGGCTGCCAGCCCTCCACCGTGCGGGCCGTGGCGTCCCTGCCGAGGTAGCGGACGATCGGGCGGTCGGTGAGCGCGCGCGACCGGCGTGGCACGCGCGGCTTCTTCGTCCACGCGTCTCGTTCGGCGTCGCTGGTCGGCGGGCTCTGGAAGAGGGCGGTGGTGTCGAAGGGGATCCACTCGGCGCCGGTGGCCGCGAGCACGCGCTCGAGGAGCCGTTCGGATCGCGCGTCGTCGAAGAAGGCGCGGTGGCGGACTTCGACGGCGTACCTGTACGAGCGGGGCAGCCGGTGCAGAAAGCCCGCCAGAGTGCCGAGGTCGCTCGGAGCGAACGATCCCGGCAGTTGCACCCAGAGGGCGTGGGCTCTCGGTCCGAGCGGTTCGATCGCCTCCAGGAACGCGCGGAGTTCCTCGTCGATGCCGGTGAGGCGGCGCTCGTGCGTGATCGACTTGGGCAGCTTGACCACGAATCGGAAGTCGGGATCGGTCTGCCGTGCCCACGTCTCCACCGTGCTCCTGGCCGGTGTCGCGTAGAACGTCGTGTTGCCCTCCACCGCGTTGCACCAGTGCGCGTAGGCCCGCAGGCGCTCCCCGGGCGGGAGCGGGTGCGGCAGGAGCCGGCCCTGCCATGGCGCGTGCGCCCACATCGCGCATCCCACATGAAGCCGCATGAACTCGACGTTATCGAAGGTCCGCACGGGAAACGACCGCCCGGTAACCGTGCGCGGTGTTCGTGAGCGGCTCCCACCGCAGGGTGGGGCGGTGGACATGCGCTGCGTCGATCTGTCACTATTCCGGACATGATCGTTGGAAAGGACGACGCCACCTCCATCCGGTGAGCGTTCTGGTGCAGCGGGAAGCTGCCGCCATCCGTGAAGAATGGCTGGGCTGGGCGTTGTCGACGCTGCCCGCCGACCGTCCGGCCGCAGAGGCCGCCATCTCGGGGCTGTACCGCCTGATCGACCTTGCCCCGCCGCGTTTCCACTGGGTCTCCTCGCCGGTCGCGGCGCTGGTGACCGTCCCTCCCGGCATACGCCCGCGGCCTTCCGAGGCCGTCGAGCGCATGCCCGAATGGCCGCTGCCGGCACGCTTCGCCGCTCTGATGAGAGCGCTGTGCCGCGAACTCGACGGCCGGCTCCGATGGGTCCATCAGCCGATGGACCAGCTGATCCGCCTCAGGGTCCGCGGCTCGCTGTCGCGATCGGCCGACGGCACGGTCCGCAGGCCGCTCCGCCTGGCGGACGGCTCCGGGTCCCGCGCGAACAACCTCTGGTACGGCACGCAGTGCCCCTCCTGGGTCGCCCACTATGACGCCCTCCGCCGGGCGGCAGGCGTGGTCTTCACCCCCGAACAGACCCGGCATTTCGATCTGTGGGCGGCGGTGGCCCGGTCGTGCGGCTCGTGGTGGCCTCGTGAAGGCGTGTGCGTCGTGTCCGAGCGGCCGGTCAGCGTGCGCACGGAGGTGTGGGGCGTCGACGGCGAGGTGCGGCTGCACTGTCCGGACGGCCCCGCGATCCGGTACGCGGACGGATGGGACACGCACGCCTGGCACGGGACGACCGTGCCCTCCTGGGTGATCAAGGATCCGAGCGTCCAGCGGATCGCGGATGAGCCCAACGTCGAGGTCAGGCGGTGCGCCATCGAGCACATCGGCTGGGCCTCCTACATCGGCAGGGCCGGGCTGCGGCTGGTCGCCACCGCACCGGATCCCGGCAATCCTGGCGCGGACCTGCGGCTCTACGACCTGCGCGGGGAGACCAGGGTGCTCCTCGCGGTCAACGGGTCGGTCGAGCGCGACGGCCGCCGCCGTCAGTACGGGCTGACCGTGCCGGGATTCCTCGACGATCCGGTCGCCGCCGCGGCCTGGACCTACGGGCTGTCCGCCGAGCAGTACTCCCTTCTCGTCCGCCGAACCTGAGGTGATTCCCATGACCGTGACTCTCGCTTCGCTCTCCCAGCAGACCGGACTCGCCGTGCTCGACCACCTCGAGCGGTCGGTGAGCATCCCCGTCGTCGACGGGCTCCAGGCCCAGGGCGACCTCATCGTCATCCCGCTGTCCGTGATCGCGTCGTCCGTGAGGACATGGCCGAACGCCGAGTGGACGGACGTGCCCCCCGAGGGGGTCGAACTGCTTCGCGGCGGGGCAGGGGGCAACCCGCACACGCTCGTCGCCGACCCGGACACCTGCCGGTGGACGACCGACGTGTCGGACTCCGACGGGCTGGCGATCGGTGTCTTCGTGACCTCGGCCGTCGCCTACCTGCTGCATCCCGAGCACGGTGCCACGGGCTGTACGCCGGGTGCCTACGTCGTCAGGCGGCAGCGCGAGCGGGACGGCCGTAGGGCACGCCTGGTCGCGGACTGACGCCTGCGGCCTCTCCCATCAGGGTGTCGCCCGCGAGGGCGGCACCCTCCGCGCTCTCCGGGTCACTCGTCGGCCGTGAGCTCCTCGACCACGGAGCGGCGGGGTTCGTGCCTACTCGGCGGCCTCGACGAGCGCGCGGAAGAGCGAGCCGTCCTCCCCGGCCTCGGGATGCCACTGGACGCCCAGGACGAAGCGGTGGCCAGGCAGTTCGGCCGCCTCGATGGCGCCGTCGGCGGCGTGCGCGGTGGCGTGCAGCCCCGTGCCCAGGCGGCGGATCGACTGGTGATGGTAGTGGGGAACCGTCACGGTCTCCTCACCCACGATCCCGGCCAGGCGGCTGCCGGGAGTCACCGAGACCGGCATGTGCCCGAACTCGCCCGGTGCCGGGGCGTGCCCCGAATGCCCCACCACGTCGGGAAGATGCTGGTGCAGGCTGCCGCCGAGCGTGATGTTCAGCACCTGGAGCCCCCGGCAGATCCCCAGGAAGGGAAGCCCCGCCTTCAAGGCCGTGTCCGCCAGCGAGAACTCCGCCGAATCCCTGAACGTCCTGACGAATCCGGTGCGCTCGTGCGGCGTCTCGGCGTACCGCGTCGGGTCGATGTCACCACCGCCCGCCAGGATCACCCCGTCCAGCCTGCTCACGATCGACGCGGGATCACCGGCGGGAGGCAGGATCACCGGCTGCCCGCCCGCCCGCACCACCTGCTCCACGTACATGTACGGCAACAGCGCCGTCGTCATCTCCCACACCGTGAACTGCGCGGGCTCCACGTAGCAGGTAATGCCGATCAAGGGTCTGGTCATCAAAGCTCCTGCAGGCTCCTTCGTGCGGGAAGGGCCATCGTCCGGGGGTTCAGCTACCGTGCGGAGAGTGGCGCGAACAGTGAAGCGAGCCTACAAATATCGCTTCTCTCCCACTTCCTCAGGTAGACATCCTGTCGCGAACCTCCGGATGTGTGCGACTCGACCAGGACAGGGCACTCGATCTTCGTAGTACTTCCTCCTCCGCGCACGGCAGACGCATCTCCTACGCGGCGCGAGGAGCCGCGTTCCTTCGTCGGCCACGCTCGACCGGGATCTGTTCGTCCCGCGGAGCCCTGCGGGCGAGCATGCCGCTCGGCGTCCGGTCGTGGACGTGCTCCTGCGGCACGGTCCGCGACCGGGGCGTCAACGGGCGAAGGAAGGAGGCGCAGCCCCTCCTTCCTGGAGGGCAGGTCAGAGCGGGGTGACGTACGCTCCCGAGATGCCGCCGTCGACCAGGAACTCGGAGCCGGTGATGAACGACGCGTCGTCGGAGGCGAGGAAGGCGACCGCGGCGGCGATCTCTCCGGCCTCGGCGAAGCGGCCGAGGGGGATGTGGACCAGGCGGCGCTGGGCGCGCTCGGGATCCTTGGCGAACAGCTCCTGCAGCAGCGGGGTGTTCACCGGTCCTGGGCAGAGGGCGTTGACCCTGATGCCCTCGCGGGCGAACTGCACGCCGAGCTCCCTCGACATCGCCAGCACGCCGCCCTTGGAGGCGGTGTAGGAGATCTGGGAGGTCGCCGAGCCCATCACCGCGACGAACGAGGCGGTGTTGATGATCGAGCCCTTGCCCTGCCGCTGCATGTACGGGATGGCGTGCTTGCAGCAGAGGTAGACGCTCGTCAGGTTGACCTCCTGCACGCGCCGCCACGCCTCGATGCCTGTCTCCAGGATGGAGTCGTCGTCGGGCGGGGAGATGCCCGCGTTGTTGAAGGCGATGTCGACGCTGCCGTAGGTGTCGAACGCGGTCCGGTACATGGCGACCACGTCGTCCTCGTTGGTGACGTCGGCCCGCACGAACAGGCCGCCCACCTCGTCGGCGGCCTTCGCGCCCGTGGGCTCGTCGAGGTCGACGCAGACGACCTTGGCGCCCTCCTCGGCGAACCTTCGCGCGGTGGCCAGGCCGATTCCGCTGCCCGCGCCGGTGATGACGGCGACGCGGTCCTGCAAGCGCTGCATGTGTCCCTCTCTCGGTTGCTCTGTTTCGGTCCGTGGCCCGGTCAGTCGGTGGCGATGAAGACGTTCTTGGTCTCGGTGAAGGCGGCCAGGGCGTCGGGCCCGAGTTCCCTGCCGAGCCCCGACTCCTTGAAGCCGCCGAACGGCGTCCAGTACCGCACGCTGGAGTGCGAGTTCACGCTGAGGTTGCCGGCCTCCACCGCTCTGGCGACCCGCAGGGCCCTGCCGACGTCGCGGGTCCAGATCGAGCCGCTCAGGCCGTACCGGGTGTCGTTGGCGATCCGCACCGCCTCGGCCTCGTCCGCGAACGGCACGACCGACACCACGGGGCCGAAGATCTCCTCGGTGAACGCGCGGTCCGTCACGGACGGGGTGAGGACGGTCGGCGGGAACCAGAACCCCGGCCCGTCGGGGCAGGAGGCCTGCAGGTACGGCTCGCCGGAGACGAAGCCGCGCACCCGCTCCAGGTGCTCGGCGCTGATGAGCGGCCCCATCTCGGTGCTCTCGTCGAGCGGGTCGCCGACCTTGACGTTCATGACGGCCTGAGAGAGCCGTTCCATGAAGTCGTCGTAGACGGAGGCCTCGACGAGGATCCTGGACCTGGCGCAGCAGTCCTGGCCCGAGTTGTCGAAGACCGCGTAGGGGGCGCTGGCCGCGGCCTTGCCGAGGTCGGAGTCGGCGAAGACGATGTTGGCGGACTTGCCGCCCAGCTCCAGCGTGAGCCGCTTGACCTGGGTGGCGCACGTGGCGGCGATCTGCTTGCCGACCTCGGTCGAGCCGGTGAACACGATCTTGGCGACGTCCTGGTGCTCGACGAGGCGGGAACCGGCGACCGAGCCCGCGCCCGGCACCACTTGGAGCACGCCTTCGGGCAGGCCCGCCTCGAGGGCGAGCTCGGCCAGCCTGAGCGCGGTCAGCGGCGTGCACTCGGCGGGCTTGACGATCACCGTGTTGCCCGCGGCCAGCGCGGGGGCGACGCCCCACGTCATGATGACCATCGGGAAGTTCCACGGCACGATCACGCCGACCACGCCGAGCGGTTCGTGGAAGGTGACGTCCAGGCCGCCCGCCACGGGGATCTGCTGGCCGTGGTGGCGTTCGGGCGCCCCGGCGTAGAAGTGCAGCACGTCGCGGACGTTGCCCGCCTCCCAGCGAGCGTTGCCGACGGTGTGGCCGGCGCTGGCGATCTCCAGCTGGGCCAGCTCCTCGGCGTGCGCGTCGACCTGCTCGGCGAACCGCCTCAGCAGGCGGGCACGGTCGCCTGGGGAGACCTGCCGCCAGGTGTGGAAGGCGGACCTCGCCCGCTCCACCGCCCTGTCGATCTCCGCCGCGTCGGCCGGCTCGACCTCGGCGACGACGGCCTCGGTCGCCGGATTGATGATCTTCACAGTCTCTCGAATCCCCTGAACAGTTCCCAGTCGGTCACCGCCGCGTCGAAGGCGGCGAGTTCGACGCGGGCGTTGTTGGCGTAGTGGGCCACGACGTCCTCGCCGAAGCACTCGCGGGCCAGCTTCGACCCTTCCCACAGCGCGAGCGCGTCACGCAGTGTGTGCGGCACGGTTTCGGCGCCGCTGGCGTAGGCGTTGCCTGTGAACGGCTCCTCCAGCGGCAGTTCGTTGTCGATGCCGTGCAATCCCGCCGCGATGAGCGCGGCCACCGCGAGGTAGGGGTTCACGTCGCCGCCCGGCACCCGGTTCTCGACGCGCAGGGAGGGTCCGTGCCCCACGAGACGGAGCGAACACGTGCGGTTATCCACACCCCACTTTATTGCGGTCGGTGCAAAACTGCCCGGTACGTACCGCTTGTAGGAGTTGATGTTCGGCGCGTAGAGAAGGGTGAGTTCCCGCAGGCAGGCGAGCTGTCCCGCGATGAACCTGGCTCCCGTTTCCGACAGCCCGTACGGCTGGCTCCCGGCCATAACCGGTGAGTTGTCCACAGACCTCAGCGAGATGTGGATATGGCAGGAATTGCCCTCGCGCTGGTTCGGCTTGGCCATGAAGGTGATCGACTTGCCCTCCTGGGCGGCGATCTCCTTGGCGCCGTTCTTGTAGATCGAATGGTTGTCGCAGGTGCGCAACGCCTCGTCGTAGCGGAAGGCGATCTCGTGCTGGCCGAGGTTGCACTCGCCCTTGGCCGACTCGACGTACATGCCCGCGCCCTCCATGTCGCGCCTGATGCGGCGCAGGAGGGGTTCGATGCGGGCCGTACCGAGGAGCGAGTAGTCGACGTTGTAGAGGTTGGACGGCGTCAGGTCCCGGTAGGCGCGCCGCCACGCCTCCTCATAGCTGTCGTCGTAGACCACGAACTCCAGTTCGGTGCCCACGTAGGCGGCCAGGCCGCGCTCTTGGAGCCTGGCGAGCTGCCTGCGCAGGATCTGCCGGGGCGAGGCGACGACGTCGGAGCCGTCCTCCCAGGTGAGGTCGGCCATGAGCATGACCGTGCCCTCCTGCCATGGGACGCGCCGCAAGGTCGTCAGATCGGGCTTCATCACGAAATCGCCGTAACCGCGGTCCCACGACGACATCTCGTAGCCATTGACGGTATTCATGTCGACATCGACGGCTAGGAGGTAGTTGCACCCCTCGGAGCCGTGGTGTAGCACCTCGTCAAGGAAGAATCGTGCGGACAGGCGCTTGCCCTGCATCCTGCCCTGCATGTCGACCAGGGCCAGCAGGACGGTGTCGACCCGTCCCGCGGCCACCTCTTCGCGCAACTCATCCGGTGAAAGGAACCCAACCGCCACAGTCACCCTCCCTGTTATTGGGCTAGTGTTAGACCATTGATAAGCCGCAGTCAAGACCTCTGCCGAGGGGGGCCATGAACCCGTTGACGGTGTTGCGCCCGGTCAGGGCGGGCAATGCCTTCGAGGAGACCGTGGAACGCCTACTCCAGGCGATCAAACTGGGCATGGTCGCCCAGGGTGAAAAACTCCCTCCCGAACGGGAGCTCGCCGTACAGCTGGGGATCAGCAGGGTGACCCTGCGCGAGGCCATCCGCGCGCTCCAGGACGCGGGCTACCTCGACGTCCGGCGGGGCAGGTACGGCGGCGCCTTCGTCATCTACGCCCCGCCCAGGCCCGGCAGCACCGACCTGCGTCAGGCGGTCGCCGAGATGGGCACCGACTCGATCGCCGACGCGCTCACGTTCAGGATGGCCGTGGAGTGCGGGGCCGCCCAGGTGCTGGCCAGCACGCCGCTGTCGGAGCGGCAGCGCTCGGTGCTGCTCGGCCGCCTCACGGACCTGAACGCGGCGGGCCCCGAGGAGTACCGCAGGCTCGACACGGCCTTCCACCTGTCGATCGCCGAGCTGACCGGCTCCGGCCTCCTCGCGGCCACGTGCGCGGACGCGCGGCTGCGGGTGACCGACCTGCTGAACGCGATCCCGATGCTGCAGGTCAACATCGACCACGCGGCGACCCAGCACGAGGCCATCGTCGCCGCCATCCTCGACGGAGATCCCGAAGCGGCCCGCCGCGCCGTCGCCGAGCACCTGGAGGGCACCGCCGCCCTCCTGCGCGCCTTCCTCGCCTGAACCGTCGCGGGCGGTGTCCCGCTTCCGGCGCCCGGGCCGACCTAGACCAGGGTGAGGCCGCCTTCGGTGCCGATCTCGTGAACGGTGCCGTCGGGCCAGGTGAGGGTGGCTCGGGTGCCGTCCAGGCGGAACACCGGCGGCGCTTCGGCGACGGGCGCAGCGGAGAGCGTGACGAGGCAGGCGAACAGGGCCCCGCTCTCGAGGACGACGCCGTCCAGCGCGGGGACGAGCGCGTCGGGGCCGAGGACGGTGCCGCCGGACGCCTTCAGCTCCGTGGCGCCGGTGAAGCCGTGCAGGGGCAGCAGACCGCTGGTCAGCTCGCCCGTGACGGCCCAGCCCGTCTGGCGGACGGCGGTGCCCGAGGGCGCGGTGACGCGGTGGAGACGGACCTCGTGCGGGCCGTGGACCATGCTGACGGACTCGATCAGCGTCGTGGGCGTCGGGCGGCAGGAGGAGGCGGCCCAGCCCCGCCCCGCGCCCATCGGGGTGATGGGACCGCGCGGGGTGACCTCGCCGTCGATCACCAGGCCGACGTGGTTGTCGGCGGGCACGTCCTGGCCGGCCGCTGCAGATCCGCCGGGCGCGTTCCTACGGGTATCGGCGGCCGATCCGGCGGACCCGGGCGTGGTCGGGCCCGTGCGGGTGGAGTAGGCCATGCGCTGGTAGAGCGGATCGTCGGGCCCGCCTCCAGGCGGCTGGTGGTCGCTGCCGTGGTTGACCAGCCTGACCAGACCGTCGGCCGCCGTCGAGTGGATCAGCAGCCCGGGGCCGGGCAGGCCGATCGCCTGGTCGGCGCGCTCTGCGGGCCCGGGCTCCTCCACCGAGGTCCACGCCGGATGGTCGGGCGGCAGCAGGAGCCCGAGGAACCCCTTCGAGGCCCAGTACGGCGAGGCCGACCCCGAGTACGGCTGCAGCGAGGGCTCGTGCGGGCCGTACCAGCCGAGAGTCAGCAGCCCTTCGCGGGACAGCGCCCTGCCGTCCGACAGGAAGTGGCTCGCCGCGCCGCTGGCCAGCCGGCGGGCGGTGCCGGGGGAGTAGGGGGAGACGCCGAGCAGTTCGCCCGCCCACACCGGCGCGGCGGCCGCGAAGCGGTAGATGACCGATCTGCCGTGGTAGACGGGGGAGCCGTTGGCGTCGAAGGCGGCGCCGTAGTTGGTCAGGAACGCGCGCAGCCGCGAGGCGTACGGCTCGGCAGGGCCGCCGAGGTAGGCGTGAAGGGCCGGGTAGAGGTGCATGGCCCAGCCGTTGTAGTGGTCGAAGTTGCGCCCGACGCCGTCGCGGTACCAGCCGTCGCCCTCGTACCAGCCCTCGATCCTGGCGAGGCCGCGCTCGGTGGCGCCGAGGTCGTCGAGGCCGAGGTCGCGGAAGAGCCCCGCGACGGTGACGGGGAACAGGTGCCAGTTGTTGTCGGCGGTCTCGCGGGTCAGCGCGTCGCCCAGCCAGGCGAGGGTCCGTTCCTGGACGGAGGCGGGCAGCCCGTCCCACAGCCGGTCACGGGTCAGCCGCAGCCCGATGGCGATGGAGGCGGCCTCGACGATCGGCTGGCTCCTGTCGACGATCGGCTGCCACGACCCGAGCGGTCCCGTGGCCAGCCCCTCCGCGTACGGCTCCAGCAGCGCGGGGTCGCCGCCGCCCGCGACGCGGAAGGCGGCCAGCAGGAACGTCCTGGCGTATCCCTCGAGCCCGTCGCACCGGGACCAGCTGGCCCGCCCTGGCAAGTCGATCAACGAGCGATCATGGGAGCGGTACGGTTCGACGGCGGCGAGCAGGCCGTCGGCCGCGGCCTCCCAGTGGGCACGCGTCCATCCGGTGTAGGGGCTGAGCGATCGGTCGTCATCGGGAAGGGTCAGCACACGGTCTCCAGGTGATGATCGAACGAAAGAAACGTTCACGAACGAAAGTTACCTCGCTAGGATCGGACGCGTCGAGTGTTAGGAGTCTCCCTTGTTCGTCGAGCAACGCCATGAGTTCATCCTTCGCGAGGTGCGCGAGCGCGGCTCCGTACGGCTGGCCGACCTGGTCGAGCGGCTGGACGTGTCGATGGTCACGCTGCGCAGGGACGTCGAGCACCTGGCGGGCCAGGGGCTGGTCAACAGGGTCCACGGCGGCATCACCCTGCCCCAGGAGGTGGCCAGGCCGGTGAGCGAGCGGTCGCTCGCCATCGGGATGCTGGTCCCCTCGGCCACGTACTACTACCCGAGCGTGATCAAGGCCGCTCGCGACAGGGCCCGTGACCTGGGCGCGCGGCTGGTGCTCGGGGTCTCCCGCTACGACGACGAGGAGGACCGCAAGCAGGTCAACCAGCTGATCGGCGGAGGGGCGGAGGGGCTGCTGCTCACGCTCAGCAGGCAACCTGACGACTCGCACGTGGAGTGGCTCGCGGGGCTCGGCGTGCCCGCCGTCCTGGTGGAGAGGGTGGCGGAGCTGGGCGGTCCCGCGTCCTTCCTCGACGCGGCCGCCTCCCACCACGCCCATGGCGCCTTCCTCGGCACCAGGCACCTGGCCGAGCTGGGGCATCGCAGGGTGGCGATGGTGAGCCGCAGCAGCCCCACCGCGCCGAGGGTGCGCCTGGGGTTCCTGGCCGCGGTACGCGATCTGGGCCTGGACACGCCCGGCGAGCTCGGCATCGAGCAGGAGGGGCCGTCGGACGAGCAGGTCGCCCAGGTGGTGGCGGCCATCAGGTCAGGTGGGGTGACGGGCCTGCTGGTCCACAACGACGAGGACGCGCTGCTGCTGGTGCAGCACCTGCGGCTCGCCGGTGTGCGGATCCCGCACGACGTGTCGATCGTGGCCTACGACGACGAGGTCGCCGCGCTCAGCGATCCGCCGCTGACCGCCGTCGCCCCGCCCAAGGCGGCGGTCGGCCGCAACGCCGTCGACCTGCTGGTACGCCGGATCGAGCAGGGCTCCGTCATGCCTGGCCAGCACGTCGCGCTGCTGCCCGAACTGCGGGTGCGTGAATCGACGGCTCCGCGCGCCTGAGTGTTTCGCGTTCATTTCGTTACTGATCGATATCTAGACAAAGCTTCATTTGTGAGCGAATGATGCTCTAGCGATCGGAAACGATTAGGAGCAATCATGGAACGCAAGCGCGCCGCCGCCGGCATCGCCGGCCTGCTGGCCGGTATGACCCTCCTCGCGGCCTGTGGCGGCGGCAGCGGCGAATCCGCACCCGCGTCCGGCGAAGCGGGCAAGCCCGCCCAGGTCACCTTCTGGGGCTGGGCCAAGGGCACGCAGCAGGTCGTCGACGCCTTCAACAAGTCGCACAAGGACATCCAGATCACGTTCGAGGAGATCCCCTCCGGCAACGCCGGAGGCTACGCCAAGTTCTCCAACGCCGTGAAGGCGGGCAACGCGCCCGACGTGATGTCCATCGAGTACCCCCAGCTCCCCGACTTCGTGAACCAGGGCGCGCTCCAGGACCTCACCGCCGACGTCGCCGACGTGAAGGCCAAGTACCCCGCCAGCGTCTTCAGCCTCGTCGAGCTCGGCGGCAAGACCTGGTCGGTGCCGATGGACGCGGCTCCGCAGGTGTTCTTCTACCGCAAGGACCTGTTCGAGAAGAACAAGATCGAGGTCCCGAAGACCTGGGACGACTTCAAGGCCGCGGCCGAGAAGGTGAAGAAGGCCGACGACAAGGCGCGCATCGCCACGTTCTTCCCCGACGACCCCAGCGTCCTGGCCGCCCTCTCGTGGCAGGCGGGCGGAAAGTGGTTCGGCGCCGAGGGCGACGCGTGGAAGGTCTCCATCGACGACGAGGCCACCAGGAAGGTCGCCGACTACTGGCAGGGCATGGTCAAGGACGACCTCGTCAAGGTGCAGCCCTCCTTCAGCCAGGAGTGGAACGCCGCCTTCGAGGACGACACGCTGTGGGGCTACGTCGGCGCCAACTGGGGCGCGGGCGTCATGAAGGGCAACCACGCCGGCCAGTCGGGCAAGTGGGCCATCGCGCCCATCCCGCACTGGGGCACGCCCGCCAGCGGCATGCTCGGCGGCACCACCTTCGGCGTCGCCAAGAACAGCAAGAACACCAAGGCCGCCGTCGAGGTCATCAAGTGGCTGACCGGATCCCCCGAGGCCTGGACGGCCCGCCTGTCCTCCGGCACTTCCAGCGGCTTCCCCGCGATCGCCGACCTGGTCCCTGTGGCGGCCAAGAGCTTCGACGCCTCCTACTACGGCGGACAGGACATCTACGCGCTGTTCACCGAGGCGTACGGCACCATCCAGCCCGGCTGGACGTGGGGGCCGAGCATGGTGCAGACGCTGACCTCCTTCAAGGACGCGCTCGGCAAGGTGAGCACCGGCGGGACGACGATCCCCGACGTGCTGGCGACCGTCCAGGCCGCGACCGTCGGCGAGATCAAGGGCCGCGGGCTCAACGTCGCCCAGCAGTAGCCCGTACGGCGCGACCCCTCGCGCGTGGCGAGGGGTCCCCGGCGGGCGGGGGCCTGCCGTACCAGACAGCGAAGAAGAGGTGGAGATGACGACCGGCACACCAGAGACGCAGGCGCGGGGCCCGGGCGAGGCCTGGCGCAGGCGGGGGGCGATCCTACTCTTCGTCGGCCCGTTCTTCGCGCTGTTCGCCGCGGTCATCGTGGCCCCGCTGGCGTACGCGGTCTACCTGAGCCTGTTCAGCGAGAAGTCGTCCGGCCTGGGCTTCGGCGGGGCCGAGACGGTCTTCGTCGGGCTCGGCAACTACCTCGACACGCTCAAGGACCGGGCCTTCACCGACGGCTTCCTGGTGATCCTCGGATACTGCGTGCTCTACATCCCGCTGATGATCGGCGGCGCGCTCGCCCTCGCGCTGCTGCTCGACTCGGGCCTGGCGAGGGCGAGGAAGTTCTTCCAGCTCGCCCTGTTCATGCCGCACGTCGTGCCGGGCGTGATCGCGGGCCTGATCTGGCTCTACCTCTACCTTCCCGGCATCAGCCCCATCGTGGACCTGCTCGGCGGGGCCGGCTTCCTCGCCGGCGACAAGGTCCTCGGCTCGGTGGTCAACATCGCGCTGTGGGAATGGGTCGGCTACAACATGATCATCTATTTCGCCGCGCTCCAGGCCATCCCCGCCGAGGTGCTGGAGGCGGCCAGGATGGACGGCGCGGGCGCGGTCAGGACCGCCCTGTCGGTCAAGGTGCCGCTGATCCGCGGCGCGGTCATCACCACGGTGCTGTTCACGATCATCGGCTCGCTGCAGCTGTTCACCGAGCCCATGGTGCTCGACAACGTCAGCGACGGCATCGTCAGCACCTGGACCCCGAACATGTACGCCTACAACGAGGCTTTCGGCAACAACGACTACGGCCAGGCGGGGGCCGCCTCGATCATCCTCGCGCTGCTGGCCGCCGTGCTCTCCTACGTCGTCACCAGGTGGGGTAACCGTCGATGAAGTGGATGTCGCGCGCGACGGTCAACGCCCTCCTGATCGTCGCCACCCTCTACACGCTGCTGCCGCTGACGTGGCTCCTGTTCGCCTCGACCAAGTCCCTGTCGGACCTGTACTCGACGCCCGGCTTCGCCTTCGGCGACTTCAACCTGATCGCCAACATCCGGGCGGTCGGCGCCGAGAACGGCGGCATCTTCTTCCGCTGGTACCTCAACAGTGTCCTGTACGCGGGCATCGGCGCGGCGGTGAGCTCCTTCATCACCGTCATGTGCGGCTACGCCTTCGACAAGTACGAGTGGCTCGGCAAGGAGAAGCTGTTCGGCCTGGTGCTGCTCGGCGTGCTGGTGCCGACCACGGCCACGGCGCTGCCGCTGTACCTGCTGGCCTCCAGGGCCGGTGTGGTCAACACGTTCTGGGCGGTCTTCATCCCGGTGCTCGTCCACCCGTTCGGCGTCTATCTGGCGCGGGTGCTGTCGTCCGGCTACGTGCCCGGCGAGGTGCTGGAGGCGGCCAGGTCGGACGGCGCGGGCGAGATCAGGACCTTCGCGCGGGTCGCGCTGCCCATGCTGATGCCCGCCTACGTGACGATCTTCCTGTTCCAGTTCACCGCCATCTGGAACAACTTCTTCCTGCCCCTGGTGATGCTCAACGACCAGAACCTCTATCCGCTCAGCCTGGGCCTGTTCAGCTGGGAGAAGCAGGGCAACGCCTTCCCCGAGTTCCACAGCCTGGTGATCACCGGATCGCTGCTGTCGGTGGTGCCGCTGCTGCTGGTGTTCATGTCGCTGCAGCGTTTCTGGAAGGCCGGCATGACGGCGGGCAGCGTCAAGTGAACGACTTCTCGGGAGAGCACGTGACAAGGCCGAAGACCCTCGTCGCCATGAGCGCCGACGTCGCCGAACGCCTCATCGACGGCCAGGTCAGGAGCCGTCTCGCCATGATCGCCGATGTCGACGCCGACCTGGTCGTCCATGACTTCGCGCAGGTCGACCTGTCGCGGGTGGAGGTCCTCTACACCTCGTGGGGCTGCCCGCCGATCACCGCCGAGGTGCTGGCGAGGGCGCCCAGGCTGCGCGCCGTCGTGCACGCCGCGGGCTCGGTCAAGCACCACGTGACCGACGCGGTCTGGCAGCGCGGCATCGCCGTCTCCTCCGCCGCGGCGGCCAACGCCGAACCGGTCGCGGAGTTCACGCTCGCCGCCATCCTGTTCGCCAACAAGCGGGTCATCGACATCGCCCGCCGCTACCGGGGCAGCAGGAGCCACGACGACTGGGACGTCCGCTTCCCCGGGTTCGGCAACTACCGCAAGACCGTCGGCGTCATCGGCGCCTCCAGGATCGGCCGCAGGGTGATCGAGCTGCTGCGCCCGTTCGACCTGGAGGTGCTGGTCAGCGACCCCTACCTGACCGAGGACCTGGGCGTCGCGCACGTCGGGCTCGACGAGTTGGTCGGCCGCTCCGACGTGGTCAGCGTGCACGCGCCGGACCTGCCGGAGACCCGCCACATGATCGACAGGGCTCGCCTGGCGCGGATGCGCGACGGGGCGACCCTGATCAACACCGCGAGGGCGGCGCTCGTCGACCAGGACGCGCTCACCGCCGAGCTCGTCTCCGGACGGCTGTTCGCCGTCCTCGACCACACCGAACCCGAGTTCCTGCCCGCCTCCTCGCCCCTCTACGGCCTGGACAACGTCCTGGTCACTCCGCACATCGCCGGTTCGCTCGGCGGGGAGCTGGCCCGCATGGCCGACCTCGCGCTCGACGAGCTGGCCAGGTACGCCCGCGGCCTGCCGTTCGAGCACGCCGTGGAGCCCGCGAGCCTGTCCCGCTCCGCCTGACCGCTCACGCTGCACCGAACCCCCCAGAAAGGACCCGCATGCGCCTGTCCCTCAGATGGGCCGCGGCGACGGCACTGGCCGTCGCCGCGACCGGCCTCGCCGCCACCCCGGCGGCGGCCGCGCCGGCCCGCAACGTCTTCGTCGACTGCCAGGCCCCCGACGGCGGCTCGGGCGGGGACGCCGCCTCCGCGATCAACAACCTGGCCGCGATCAACGCGATGGAGCTCGGCCCCAAGACCACGATCAAATTCAGGGCCGGAACCGTATGCGTGGGCCGCCTGGAGCCGAAGGGCTCGGGAAGCGCCGCCCACCCGATCCTGTTCACCTCCTACGGCGAGGGCCCCAAGCCGATCATCCAGGGCGACGGCGGGGAGTGGGCCGTCCACCTGGTCGACAACAGCCACGTCACCATCGAGAAGCTGCACGTCACCAACCCCGCGCCCGTCACCGCCAAGCGGACCGGCATCCAGTACAACTCGACGACCCCCGAGCCCAAGGCCGGGCTCGTCCTGCGCGACCTGGAGATCTCCGACGTCGCGGGCTGGGGAAACAAGACGGGCGCCAACTCCGGCTGGTTCGCCTACTCCGCGGGCATCAGCGTCCAGGCGCTGCCCGAGGGTCAGGTCGGCTACCTCGACGGCATCACCGTCACCGGCAACTACATCCACGACACCGGTGGCGGCGGCATCAAGATCAGTCGCAAGGGCACGGACTACCACAAGAACGTCTACCTCGCCCGCAACACCATCCGCGCGGTCGGCGGCGACGGCATCGTCGTGCACGCCTCGGACCGGCCGCTGATCGAGCACAACCTGTTCGACGAGGGCGGCGCCGGCAAGTACCCCTACGTCGACGGCAACTTCGCCGGCATGTGGCCGATCAACTCGGTCGACCCCGTCTTCCAGTACAACGAGGTCACCAGGCAGCGCCCGACGATCTTCGACTCCACGGCTTGGGACTGCGACGGCGGCATCAAGGGCTCCTGCGTCTACCAGTACAACTACTCCCACGACAACGCGGGCGGGTTCTACCTGGGCTGCCAGAGCTGCACCGAGTTCCCCAACTACCGGGCGACCGCCATCCTGCGTTTCAACATCGCCCAGGACGACTGCAGGATCGCGGGCAACGCGGCGGGGGACAACGCCAGCCCGCTGTGGATCTACAACAACACCTTCTTCTGCGCCTCGCAGAAGGTGGACTGGGCGGTGCCGACCGGCAACTCCAGGATCGCCAACAACATCATCCACGCCCCCTCCGGCACCCTGCCGACGGCCGCGGGCATCACCTACGACGCCAACGTCTACCACGGAGGCGTGAGCGCGCCCGCCTCCGACGCCAGGGCGATCACCGCCGACCCGGGGCTCGCCGCTCCCGGCACCGCCACCGGCTACGGCGACGTGGACGGCTACAAGCTGCTCGCGGGCTCGCCCGCCCTCGGCTCGGGCTCCCTCGTCGAGGGAGTGGGCGGGCGCGACTACTTCGGCAACCCGATCGAGGGCGCCGTCTCGCGCGGCGCCTACAACGGTGCAGGCGTCCCGCCCGTGGTCCACGAGTCGATCGAGAGGGCCTACAACAACGTCGCCGTCAGCTCCGACCTCAACCCCAACACCGGCGGCTTCTCCACCAGCGGGCGCAGCTACTCGGGGCAGGGCCTGGAGAAGGCGGGGCTGGTCCCCGGCAGGACGGTCACCGTCCTCGGCGCGGACTTCGTCTGGCACCCCCGCCCGTACGGCTGGACCGACAACGTGAAGGCGGCGGGGCAGACGATCGCGCTCCACGGCCAGGGCGCCAGGCTCGTGCTCCTCGGGGCCGGGGCGTTCAAGGTGCGCGAGGGCGTCTTCAAGGTCGCCTACACCGACGGGACGGTGGAGGAGAAGACGGTGAGATTCGGCGACCAGTGGGACGCGACCGCGCCTGAGGGAGGCGTCGTCGTGGCCCGCGCGAGCTACCACAACAGGACCCAGACCAGCTACAAGAACCCGGCGACGGGACAGACCACCGAGTCGGGGGTGTCGGTGTTCGGCTACGCCGTGCCGCTCGACCCGGCCAGGACCGTCGCCACCGTGACGTTGCCCGCGGGCAGCCCGCTGGCCGACGCGGGCTTCCACGTCTTCGACATGAAGATCGCGAGCTGACGCCATGAGGAGCACCACGACAAGGGCCGCGCTCGTCCTGGCGGTCGCCGGAGTCGCCGCCCTGGTCGTGGTGCTCACCCGCGCCTGGTCCGCGGACGCCGCTCCGCCAGGCCCGCCCGCCTTCGCCGGGGTGTCCACTCCGCCGGGCCTGCCCGCCTCCGCCGGCGTTTCCGAGGTGCTCGGGATCCGGCCCGCGGACAGGGTCACGGTCGTCGAGGGCGAGCCGGTGGTGGGGGCCGAGGTGCTGAGGGCGGCCGACACCGTTCGCGCCGAGGTGATCTCCGAGTTCGCGCGGCACGGCCTGGCGCTCGGCCCCGGCTTCTGGGAACGGCCGCACGAGGGGGTCACGCCGCGTCGGGCGCTCAGGGAGAGGGCGGTGCGCGCCGCCGTGCTCGACAAGGTCAGGCGGGTATGGGCACGGGAGGCGGGCCTGCTCGGCGACGTCAGCGAGGAGGGCTTCCAACGCGAGCTGGCCGCCGAGAACCGGCGGCGTGCCCAGGCCGCCCGCGAGGGACGGCCGCTGCCCGGCGTGCCCTCCTACGACCAGTACACCTACGCGGGCGTGCGCGCGGCCGAGCTCGACTCCGCGCTCAGCAAGATCCACGCCGCCGGGCTCGACCTGTCGGACCGGCGGCTGCGCGAGCAGTACGGGCGGATGGCGGGCAAGGACGCGCCGCCGTTCGAGCGGGCCCGCGAAAACGTCCGCCGCGCCGTGGTCGTTCAGGAGTATCTCAAGGCGCTGCGGGCCCGCGCTGGGTAGCCTGATTTACAGGTACATGGGGGACTGGGTCAGGGAACGGATCGTCGACACAGGACGGCTGCCGCTGTTCTGTTTCTTCGTCGCGCTCATCGTCACCTTCGTCGCCACCCGCATCAACGTCAGGCTGATCCGGGCCAAGATCGGCTGGTTCCGCAACATCAGCGTCGGCGAGATGCACATCCACCACGTCGTGTTCGGCGTGGTGCTCATGCTGATCGGCGGGGTCAGCGGGCTCGTCACCGCGGCCTCCGCGGTGGCGGCCGCGGTCTTCGGCATCGGCGCGGCGCTCGTGCTCGACGAGTTCGCGCTCATCCTCCACCTGCACGACGTCTACTGGGAGGAGGAGGGGCGCGCCTCCGTCGACGCCGTCTTCGTCGCCATCGCGGTCACCGGGCTGCTGCTGATCGGGCTGCGCCCGCTGACCTGGGAATACGGCGGCGTCGCGCCCTGGTGGCTCCTGCTCGGCAACCTGGTGCTCGCGGTTATCACGCTGCTCAAGGGCAAGATCTGGACAGGGCTGGTGGGTCTGTTCGTGCCCCCGCTGCTGGTGGTCGGCGCGATACGGCTGGCCCGCCCCGCCTCGCCGTGGGCGCACTGGTTCTTCGCGGTCAAGTCGCCTCGCAAGATGGCCACGGCGATGCGCCGCGAGCAGCGCTGGCGCAGACCGGCGATCCAAGCCAAGATCGCGGTCCAGGAGTTCGTCTCGGGACGGCACGATCTTCCCTCGACCAGGAAGCGGCGTGGGCATAATTGAGGGCATGAGGTCCAGGTGAGACTTCCCGCCTTCCACGCGCGGCTGCTCGAGGCCACGCTGGACGCCCGCGAAGGCCACGGCCTGCTGCTGGCCGGCGGTCACGCGATGAACGCCCACGGGCTCACCGACCGGCCGAGCGACGACCTCGTACTGGTGACCGGCCACGGGGCCCCGGTGTCCGCGGTCGCCGAGGACCTGGCGGCCGAGCTGCGACGGCACGGTTTCTCCCTGACGGCCTTCGACGTGTCCGAGCGCGTGGCCCGGATGGTCGTGCGCGACGAGGTCAGTGGCGAGAGGTGCGCGGTCAGCCTGCTCAAGGAGGCGCTCAGGGACCGGCCGCTGACGCTGGAGCCGTACCGCCTGGTGGGGCAGGACGACGCCGTCGCGCTCAAGGTGCGGGCGCTGCACGGGCGGGGGCTGCCCAGGGACTTCATCGACGTCGCGGCGGCGGCCGAGCGCTACTCCTTCCGCGAGCTCGAACGCCTCGGCGCGGCGTACGAGGAGGACTGGCTGCTCGACGACCTGATCCAGCGGCTTGAGAGCGTCGACCTGCTGGCCGACGAGGCGTTCACCGCCTACGGCGTCGACGAGGAGCGGCTGCACGAGATCAGGCGGTTCGCCTACGCCTGGGCCGAGGAGATCAAGCTGCGCCGCGCCGACGACGGCGACGCCGAACACGACGTCCCTGACGTCCCCGAGGTCGACTGAGCCGAGCGTCAACTGTAGTTGACATACTTTGGTCGTCAATCTAAGTTGACGGGTGCGGAATCCATGCGCTCGCGCGTTGCATCCACCAGAGGCGCCAATCAGGGGAATGTGGGTGATTTCCCTGAGCGTGCGCCCAGGCGCGGCGACGCAGGATGTCAGTGGACTTGTCTGATCGGGACGGAGTGACGGTGAGCGGCGACAACCGCGAGACAGGGCAGGGCGCCGATGGGGAGAAGTCACCCGTCAGGCTCCTGCTGGCCTATATCAGGCCGCACAGGAAGATCTTAGTCGCAGGCGGGTTGCTCGGCCTGGTGGGCTCGGCCGCGGGACTGGCGATGCCACTGCTGGCCAAGTACGTCGTCGACGCCTTCGGCGCGGAGCGGTCGATGGCGGGCCCGCTGGTCGCGCTGACGATCGCCGTCGTCGTCGGCGCGGTCGTCTCCGCCGGCGGCACGTACCTGATGGAGCGCACGGGCGAGGGCATCGTGCTGAGCGCCAGGCGCAGGCTCGTCGCCAGGATGCTGCGGCTGAAGGTCGCCGACGTCGACCGGCTCAAGCCCGGCGACCTGCTGTCCAGGGTCACCGGCGACACCACTCTGCTGCGTTCGGTGCTCACCAACGGCATCGTCGACTCGATCGGCGCGGTCTTCATGCTGATCGGCGCGATCGTCATGATGGCGCTGATGGACGGCGTGCTCCTGCTGGTCACGCTGCTGGTCGTGGTCGTGATCGGCGGTATGACCGGGCTGATCATGCCGCGCATCCAGAAGGCGCAGCACCAGGCCCAGGAGGCCGTCGGCGAGATGGGCGCGGTGCTCGACAGGGCGCTGCAGGCCTATCGCACGGTCAAGGCGAGCGGCGCCGAGGAGCGTGAGGTCGAGGTCGTCGGCGCGGCGGCCGCGCAGGCGAGGGACCGAGGGCTGCAGGTCGCCGGATGGACCTCGCTGGCCGGGGTCTCGACGTGGATGGCGGTGCAGATCGCCTTCCTGTGCGTGCTGGCCGTGGGCGGCGCTCGGGTCGCCTCGGGCGCGCTGGAGGTCTCGGCGCTGATCGCCTTCCTGCTCTACCTGTTCTACCTCGTCGCTCCGATCGGCCAGCTGGTCGAGGGCGCGGTGCAGCTGCAGAACGGCCTGGCCGCGCTCAAGCGCATCCGCGAGATCGAGGACCTGCCGGGCGAGCCGGACGGCCAGGCCGTGGCGGTGGGGCAGGCCGGGGGCGACCCCGTGGGCCTGCGGTTCGAGGACGTGGTGTTCAGATACGGCGAGGATCGCGCTGCCGTCCACGACGGGGTGAGCTTCGAGGTGCCCCCGGGAGGGCTGACCGCGCTGGTCGGACCGTCGGGCGCGGGCAAGTCCACGGTGTTCGCGCTCATCGAGCGCTTCTATGAGCACCAGGAGGGCCTGATCACGGTAGGCGGCGTGGACATCCGCGACTGGCCGCTGGCCGACCTGCGGGCCGCGCTCGGCTACGTCGAGCAGGACGCGCCGGTGCTGGCGGGGACGCTGAGGGAGAACCTGCTGTTCGCCGCGCCCGAGGCCACCGAGGAGGACCTGCGGGGCGCGCTGACCCGCACCCGCCTCGACGATCTGGTGGCCAGGTTGCCCGAGGGGCTCGAGACGCCGGTGGGACACCGCGGCGTGCTGCTGTCCGGCGGCGAACGCCAGCGCGTGGCCATCGCGAGGGCGCTGCTGCGCAAGCCGCGGCTGCTGCTCCTGGACGAGGCCACCTCGCAGCTCGACGCGGTCAACGAGCTGCGGCTGCGCGAGGTGATCGCCGAGGTGGCGACGGAGACGACGGTGCTGGTGATCGCGCACCGGCTGTCCACCGTGACCAACGCCGACCGGATCGTGGTGATGGAGTCGGGCGGCGTGCGAGCCGTCGGCACGCATGCCGAGCTGGTCGGAAGCGACGACCTGTACCGCGAGCTCGCGGCCACCCAGTTCCTCGTTTCATGATCGTTGATCGTTAACGATCTGGGCGGGTTCCGGACATCCGGAACCCGTCTCCTGTTATGGAGGGAAACCGACGGTCGGGTCGGGCCCCGTCACGGTGTCCGGCAGGGGCCGCTGCATCCTCGTCCAGGCCAACGTCTCCGACAAGAACGCCAACTGGGCCAACTACACCAGCCCGGTCTTCCACTGCGGGTGATTTGCTACGTTCCTCCCCTTTGGGAGTGAAGCGATTGGCAAGGATCGGTATCGCGGGGTGCTGCTCGCCGGGTCGGCCGTGACGCTCACCGGCAGCCCCGCGATGGCCGCGAAGGGCCCCTGAAGCTCCATGGCAAGGGTCGACGCATCGCCACCTCGGCCGTCACCCAGCCCGGCAGCGACGAGGCCGTCAGGGCGACGCCTGGCTTCCACCGCTGATTCGTGTGTACGGCTCGCGCGGACCGTACGGCTCCTGGAGACTCCCCTGTATCGCCTCCAGAAACCGTTGTTGTGGACGAACCGAATGCCCCCTCAGGCGAGATCAAGTCCAGCACTCCGCGCGGCGAAGTGTCATGCAGTTTCAGTCTCACCCGAATAACCCAGCTATACCGGGATATATCGGGTCGACAATTTAATTTTCAGGCTTTTGCAAGCGCCCGCGGGAAGACTGCCACCCATGGCGGGCGGCATATTGCGGATCATTTTCACCGGTGACGATCTCGCACGCGTGCGGATCGCCGCCAGGGCCGACCCGCTGTGGGAGCTGGTGGCCAGCCTCCACCGCTTCCAGGCGGGCGACGGCGGCGCGGCCATGACCGAATGGCGGCGCAGGGCGCGGGCCGGCCTGGCCGAGGCAGGGCTGCTGCAGGACGTGCGCAGGCTGCTCGTGCCGCTCGCCCCTCGCGCGGCCTACTTCCCCGACTTCCTCACCCCGTTCGCGGCGCAACAGGGCCTCGAGGAGGGCATCCAAGCCATCATCGACACGCCGAGCGCCAGGGTGCGGCGCGAGCTCCACCTGCTCAAGACCGGGCACGGGCTGCCGTCGCACCTGGAGAGCCTCGCGAGCGACCGCGAGGCACTGCGCAGGGTGGCCACGGTCGCGGCCGGATACTTCCACACGGCGCTCGGCGAGCACTGGGGCGAGGTGGAAAGGGCCGTCGGCCAGGACCGCGGCACCAGGGTCAGGCACCTTGCCGAAGGCGGGGTCGAGGGCATGTTCAACCAGCTGTCGTCCTCGATTCGCTGGCGCGCCCCCGTGCTGGAGGTCGACTACCCGGCGGGCGACCGCGAGCTGCGCCTGCGCGGGCGGGGGCTGACGCTCATCCCCTCCTACTTCTGCAGGAACGCCCCCGTCACGCTGGCCGACCCCGGCCTGCCGCCCGTGCTCGTCTACCCCGTCCCGCGCACCGGCGTCAGCGAGCGGGGGACAGGAGGGGACGCGCTGGCCGAACTGCTGGGCAAGACGAGGGCGGAGGTACTGCGGTGCGTCGCGCTCGCGCCCGGCTGCAGCACCACCGAGCTGGCGCGTCGCGCGGGCGTGCCCGTCTCCAGCGCCAGCGAGCACGCCAGGGTCCTCCGACAGGCGGGACTGATCGCCAGCACCCGCCACGCGAACCTCATGCTGCACCAGACCACCGAGTCAGGCGACGCGCTGCTGCGCGGCACCCGCTGACATCCAGGCATTCTGAGCTCTGTCACTCTTGATCTCGGGAGGTCGTATGTCGCTGTGGAAGAAGATCGGCCTGGGCCTGGCGGCCGCCGTGGTGCTGTTCATCGTCGCCCTCGTGGTGGCGGTCCTCGTGCCGGGCGGGTGGAAGTTCTCCCTTGTCGTGCTGGGTGTGCCGGCGGTGGCGGGCTGGATCTGGTTCCAGGTGATCATGGAACACGACCCGTCATCCCGCCGTGAGGAGATGCCGCCTCCCGGCTCCCGCTGGGACGAGCGCACCGAACGGTGGCAGCCGCCGCATCCCCCTTACCGGCGACCAGGCGAGGGCGGGGGTCGGTGAGGGGGGCAGGCGATGTACTCTTCGAGTGACATAGATGAATATGTTCATTCAGGAGGGAAGAGGCATGAGCCGTACCGTGCGCGCGCCGCGAGGCACCACGCTCACCGCCAAGGGCTGGCCGCAGGAGGCCGCGCTCCGGATGCTCCAGAACAACCTGGACCCGGAAGTCGCCGAGCACCCCGAGCAGCTGGTCGTCTACGGAGGTTCGGGCAAGGCCGCGCGCGACTGGCCCTCGTTCGACGCCCTGACCCGCACGCTCACCACCCTCGAGGGTGACGAGACGCTGCTGGTGCAGTCGGGCAGGCCCGTCGGCGTGTTCCGCACGCACGAGTGGGCGCCGCGCGTGCTCATCGCCAACTCCAACCTCGTCCCCGACTGGGCCAACTGGGAGGAGTTCCGCCGCCTCGAGGCCGCGGGCCTGACCATGTACGGCCAGATGACGGCCGGCTCCTGGATCTACATCGGCACGCAGGGCATCCTGCAGGGCACCTACGAGACGTTCGCCGCCGTGGCGGACAAGAAGTTCGGCGGCTCGCTGGCCGGCACCATCACGCTGACCGCGGGGCTCGGCGGCATGGGCGGCGCCCAGCCGCTGGCCGTCACCATGAACGGCGGGGTCGCCATCTGCATCGACTGCGACCCGCGCAGCGTCACCCGCCGCATCGAGCACCGCTACCTCGACGTCGAGGCCGCCACGCTCGACGAGGCCCTGCGGCTGGCCTATGAGGCCCGCGACCAGCGCAGGCCGCTGTCCATCGGCGTCGTCGCCAACGCGGCGGAGGCCGTGCCCGAACTGCTGGCGCGCGGCGCCGAGATCGACATCGTGACCGACCAGACGTCGGCGCACGACCCGCTGATGTACCTGCCGCTCGGCGTCGCCTTCGACGACATGGCGGCCGAGCGCGACAAGGATCCTGCCGGGTTCACCGCCAAGGCGCGCGAGTCGATGGCCAGGCACGTCGAGGCCATGGTCGGGTTCAAGGACGCGGGTGCCGAGGTCTTCGACTACGGCAACTCCATCCGCGGCGAGGCGCAGCTGGCCGGCTACACCAGGGCCTTCGACTTCCCCGGCTTCGTGCCCGCCTACATCAGGCCGCTGTTCTGCGAGGGCAAGGGCCCGTTCCGCTGGGCGGCGCTCTCCGGCGACCCCGCCGACATCGCGGCGACCGACCGGGCGATCCTCGAGCTCTTCCCCGAGAACGAGGCGCTGGCCAGGTGGATCAGGATGGCGGGGGAGAAGGTCCACTTCCAGGGGCTGCCCGCCCGGATCTGCTGGCTCGGGTACGGCGAGCGGCACCTCGCGGGCGAGCGCTTCAACGACATGGTGGCCTCGGGCGAGCTCCAGGCGCCGATCGTCATCGGGCGCGACCACCTCGACTGCGGGTCCGTCGCGTCGCCGTACAGGGAGACGGAGGCGATGGCGGACGGGTCGGACGCGATCGCGGACTGGCCGCTGCTGAACGCCATGCTGAACACGGCGTCGGGCGCTGCGTGGGTGTCGATCCACCACGGCGGCGGGGTCGGCATCGGGCGCTCGATCCACGCGGGCCAGGTGACGGTCGCGGACGGGACCGCCCTGGCCGGGGAGAAGCTGAACAGGGTCCTCACGAACGACCCGGGGACGGGCGTCATGCGGCACGTGGACGCGGGCTACGACGAGGCGGCGGCGGTCGCCGACGAGCGCGGCGTCCGCATCCCGATGCGCGAGTCCTGACCTCCCTCCGGTCTCGCCCGGGCGCCGGAGCCCGGGCGAGACCGGCCCGGTCCGCGGACCCTGGAAGAGCGGCCCCCGGAAGAGCGGACCCTGGAAGACGGGTGCCGCCGGCGGGGCGCGGCGGCTCCAGGCCGCCGACAGGGCCGGTTTCCCGATCTCCGAGAGGGGCCGGAGGGGAAGGGGTTCCTGGCGGGCGGGAAGGGGTTGGACCGGTCAGCGTGTTGGAGGTGGCGTGAGGGACGGACTTGAAGGGCTCCTGGACGGCAGGCGTCTGTCGCCGGTGCAGCGGCGGATCGCGCACTACCTGTCCGACCATCTGGACGAGGCGATCTTCCTGTCCAGCGTGGAGCTGGCGGAGCGGGCGGGCGTGAGCCAGCCCTCGGTGACCAGGTTCGCGATGGTGCTGGGCTTCGGCGGCTATCCCGAGTTGAGGCAGGCGCTGCGGCCTCTCGTGCTCGGCGGCAGGCCGGAGGGCGGCAGCCTGCTCAAGGGCGCGATCGACGACGAGATCCGCAACCTCACCCTCATCCGCGAGCGCCTGGCGGGCCTGCCGCTGAAGGAGCTCGGCGAGTCGCTGGCCGCCACCGAGCCGCTGCCCGTGCTGGGACTGCGTGTCTCGTCCGGGCTCGCGACCACGTTCGCCTACTTCGCCAGGCGCGTCCACCCCGACGTCCGCCTGCTCGTCCACGGCGGCTCCGAGCTGGTCGACGGGTTGCACGCGGCGCGCAGGGCGGGCGCGGAATGGGTGGTGGCGGTGGTCCTGCCGAGGTATCCGGCGGAGGTCGTGCAGGCGCTGGAGTACGCGGGCAAGCTGGGCCTCAAGACCGCCGTGATCACCGACAGGCCCGGCTTCCCCGCCGACGTCGTGCTGGACGCGCCGGTGGGGGAGCGGCTGGTGTTCGACTCGCACGCGGCGCCGCTGGCTCTGGCCATGGCCCTGGTGGAGGCGATGGCGGACGCGGCGCCGCTGCGGACGCAGGCCAGGCTGGAGGAGTACGAGCGCATGACGGAGGAGACGGGGACCTTCCAGTCAGCCGGCGAGCCTGCGTAGGGAGCGGACGGACCAGGTGACGGTCAGCGCGGCGAGCGCGAGCATGACGCCGAACGCCAACGGGATGGACGCGTCGCCCAGCGAGCCGGCGAACAGTGCGCGACCGGCCTCGACGGGGTGGTAGAAGGGCGTGAACCAGGCGATCCTCTCCAGCCAGTCGGGTCCGAGCGCCATGGGCAGCAGCGCGCCCGACAGCAGCATCAGCGGCAGCGCGAAGAACTGCATGATCTGGCCCATCGCGTTCTCGTCGCGCAGGCCGAGTGCCAGGCCGTAGGCGACGCCGGAGGCGAACAGCCCGGTGACGCCGAGCAGAAGCAGCATGAGGATCAGGCCGAGGACGCCGATGCGCAGCCCCATCAGCAGCGCGATGAGGATCACCGCGAGCGACTGGATCATCAGCGCGACCACGTCGCGCAGCATCCTGCCGAGCACGATCGCGGGCCGCCACGTGGGACTGACCGCAATCCGCTCCAGCACGCCGCTGCGGATCTCGTAGATGGTGCCGTAGGCGACGCCCATCGAGCCGAACAGCGCGGTGATCACCAGCATGCCGGGGGCGAAGGAGGTCAGGGCCTTGCCGAGGTCGCCCTGGAAGGCCATGCCCGCGTAGAGCGGCGCGAACAGCAGCAGGTACATCACCGGCTGCATGATGCCGAACAGCGGCCAGATCGGGTTGCGCAGCGTGTTCCTGACCTCGTGGCCGAAGAACAGCGAGGTGTCGCGGATCATGCGGCGGCTCCGGTGTCGCGCAGGGACCGGCCGGTCTTGGCCAGGAAGACGTCGTCGAGCGTGGCCCGTTCGAGGGCGATGGAGCGCAGCGGGAGCCCTTCGGCCTCGAGCGTGCGCAGGAGCGGCGGCAGCGCGTGCTCGCCGTCGTCGACGTAGACGCGGAGCATGTCGTCGTCGACGCGGGTCTGCTTCGCCATCGGGCCGAGCACGGTCGCGGCCCGCTCCAGTTCGTCGAGCCTGAGCGTGACCACGTCGCCGGACACCGACCGTTTCAGCTCCGCCGGGGTGCCCTCGGCCACGACGACGCCGTGGTCGACGATCGCGAGCCGGTCGCAGAGCGCGTCGGCCTCCTCCAGGTAGTGCGTGGTCAGCAGGACGCTGGTGCCCTGCTCGCGCAGTTCCCTGATCCTGTCCCACAGGTTGGCGCGGTTCTGCGGGTCGAGGCCGGTGGTCGGCTCGTCGAGGAACAGCAGCGGCGGGGTGTGGACCAGGCCGAGGGCGATGGCGACGCGGCGCTTCTGACCTCCCGAGAGGGTACGGCCCGGCCGGTCGGCGATCTCGGAGAGGTCCATCTTCTTGAGGATGTCGTCGGCGGCCCGTGCTGGTTCGGGCACACCGTAGATCTTGGCCGCGAACACGACCTGCGCGCGGGGGGAGTTCTGCTCCTCCACCCCGCCCGCCTGGCTGACGTAGCCGAGCCTGCGCCTGATCTGGCCCGGCTCCTTGACCAGGTCGTACCCGGCGATCCTGGCGGTGCCCGCGTCAGGGGCGATGAGGGTGGCGAGCATTCTGATCGTGGTGGTCTTGCCGGCGCCGTTCGGGCCGAGCACGCCGTAGATCTCGCCGCTCTTGACGTCCAGGTCGACGCTCTTGACCGCCTCGACGGTCTGCGTGCCTTTCCTGCTCTTGGTGACGAAGGTCTTCTTTAAGCCTTGCGCACTGATGATCATCAGGGGAGGTCTCCTTCTTCGACCTTTTCGATGGCTTCCCGTACCCAGGTGAGCTGGGCGTTGAGCATGCCGATGTTCAGCCGCAGGTTCTCGTCGACGTGCCGGGGGGCGCCGAAGGCCTGCTTGCTGCCCAGCGCCCGGTTGAGCATGGCGATCGACCTGGTGAGCTCATCGGCTCTGGTCCGCAGCGCATCCTTGAGCATCGGCCTGTCGAGCCTGTCCATGAAGGTCATGGCCACCTGGAAGGGGTCGACGATCGGCCTGATCTCGTACCAGAGCGTCATGAGCAGGCGGTGGAACTCGAACCGGCCGTCGTCGGTGATCGCGTACACGGTCTTGCCGCCCTTGCCGCTCTCGACGACGTCGAGCAGTCCCTCGTCCGCCATCTTGCCGAGCCCGTGGTAGATCGAGCCGAAGGCGACGTTGGCCCACTGGTCGGTGCCCATCATCTCGAGGCGGCGCCGTACCTGGTAGCCGTTCATCGGCTCGTCCAGCAACGTGCCGAGGATCAGAACCCGCGTTGTCTGCACACTCAAATTTGAATACAAACTTGAGTATGGTGTCAACCATGAAGGAGATCGTGAGAGAGGACGACGGCGCCCTGCTCGGCTATGTCGGGCGGGTCGAGGGCGGCTGGCAGCCGATGACCGTCTTCGGCTACCCCCTGGGCCCGGCGGCCGGGCAGGACGCGGCCGAGGAACCCGTCAGGCGCGAAGGGCTCGACAGGCTCGCCGGCCGCTGGGAGTTCCGTTCCGGCGGCGAGTGGTACTCCTGCGTCCTGCAGGAGGCCGACCTCGCGCGGGTGCGCGTCAGGCCGACCGATCCCGGCTATCCGGGCCACGAGCACTCGCTCGAGCTGTCCAGGCCGGGGACGGGCGAGCTGCGGCCCCTAGGCTGGCGGCCATGAGAACCGCACTGATCACAGGGGCTTCGAGGGGTGTGGGCGAGGCGATCGCCAGGGCGTTGGCGCCCACCCACCGGCTGATCCTGGGCGGCCGCGACAGGGCCGCGCTGGACGAGGTGGCCGCCGGCCTGCCCGACGCCCGGGTATGGCCGGTGGAGCTCGCCGAGGTCACCGAGCGCGACGTTGAGGGCATCGACCGGCTCGACGTGCTCGTGCACAGCGCGGGCGTGGTCACGCTCGGGCGCGTCGAGGACACCCCCGCCGAGGTGTGGCGGCGGACGATGGACGTCAACGTGATCGCCGTCGCCGAGCTGACCAGGCTGCTGCTTCCAGCCCTGCGGGCGGCGGGCGGACACGTGGTGCTGATCAACTCGGGTGCCGGCCTGCGGGCGAACCCGGGATGGGTGTCGTACGCGGCCAGCAAGTTCGCGCTGCGCGCCTTCGCCGACGGTCTGCGCCTCGAAGAGCCCGCGCTGCGGGTCACGAGCGTCTATCCCGGGCGCGTCGCCACCGACATGCAGCGTGGCGTGCGGGCGCAGGAGGGCGGCGCGTTCGAGCCCGAGAAGTACCTGGAGCCCGAGACCGTGGCCAGGGCCGTGGTGGCGGCGATCGACGCGGGAGCCGACGCCCACC
Source organism: Nonomuraea mangrovi (assembly GCF_042681425.1). Classification (NCBI taxonomy): domain Bacteria; kingdom Bacillati; phylum Actinomycetota; class Actinomycetes; order Streptosporangiales; family Streptosporangiaceae; genus Nonomuraea; species Nonomuraea mangrovi. The sequence goes on from NZ_JBHUFV010000041.1 coordinate 29,652, forward strand.
TGACCGAGCTCACCCTGCGCCCCAGCGAGGGCCCGGTCTCCTGACGCGCCGACCGCGGAGGGTCCGTGGATCCGCTCGGGAGCGAAGCCCGCCCAGGGAAGCCGGCGCGCGGCGGATCCGCGGATGACCCGGGGTGTCGGAGTGGGTGAATGGATTCATTCACTAGAGTGAAGGCATGCTGGATGAACTCTCGCGTATCGGACGGGATCCCGCGACCAACGGCTACGTGCGGGACGCGTGGTCGCCCGCTGACATGGAGTTGCGGGAGTGGTTCCGGCAGGAGGCCGCCAACCGCGGCCTCGGCCTGCACGACGACCGCAACGGCAACCTGTGGGCCTGGTGGGGTGATCCGGACCGCGAACCCGGCGTGGTCACGGGCAGCCACCTCGACTCCGTACGGCAGGGCGGCGCGTTCGACGGCCCCCTCGGGGTCGTGTCCGCCTTCCGCGCCCTCGACCTGCTGATGGCCAGGGGCTTCACCCCGTCGAAACCGGTCGGCGTCGCCTGCTTCACCGATGAGGAGGGCGCCAGGTTCGGTGTGCCGTGCATGGGTTCGCGGCTGCTGACCGGCGTGCTCGACCCCGGGAGGGCCAGAGGCCTGACCGACGACGACGGCGCCTCCATGGCCGAGGTGCTGCGCGCGGCCGGCCGGACGCCGGAGGACCTGGGCAGGGACGACGAGACCAGGGCCAGGATCGGCGTGTTCGTCGAACTGCACGTGGAACAGGGACGCGGGCTCGCCGACCTCGACGAGCCCGTCGGGGTGGCGAGCGCGATCTGGCCCCACGGCAGGTGGCGGTTCGACTTCCACGGCGAGGCCAACCACGCCGGGACGACGCGACTCGAGGACAGGCACGACCCGATGCTCGACTACGCCCGCGCCGTCCTGCAGGCGCGCGAGGCGGCGGAGAAGCACGGGATCGTGGCGACGTTCGGCAAGGTGCGGGTGTCGCCGAACAACGCCAACGCCGTCCCCGGGCTGGTCTCCGCGTGGCTGGACGCCAGGGGCGGCGCCGAACCGGCTGTCAGAGCCCTGGTGGAGGAACTGTCCGACGGCAGGAACGTGAGCGAGGAGTCGTGGACGCCCGTCGTCGACTTCGAGGTGCCGCTGCGCGACCGGCTGGCCGCCGCCGTCGGCTCCGCCCTCGCTGACGTGCGGTCGGCGGGGCGGCGTCCCGCCCCCGTGCTGCCGACAGGCGCGGGCCACGACGCGGGCATCCTCGCGGCGGCGGGAGTCCCCGCGGCGATGCTGTTCGTGCGCAACCCCACGGGCGTCTCCCACTCGCCGAAGGAGCACGCCGAGGCCGACGACTGCGCCCACGGGGTCACCGCCCTCGCGGGCGTGCTGGAGGAACTGGCGCGATGACCGTTTACTGGTGCGAACTCGCCCTGCTCCCCGAGGGCGTCGCCGACAGCGTGCTGATCGAGGTCGAAGGCGATCGGATCGTCGCGGTGGGCAGGGACGTCCGGCAGGGGGTCGTCCTCGAAGGGCTGACCATCCCCGGCATGGCCAACGCCCACTCCCACGCCTTCCACCGGGCGCTGCGGGGCGCCACCCAGACGGGCAAGGGCGACTTCTGGACGTGGCGCGAGCAGATGTACGAGGTGGCGGGCGCGCTCGACCCCGACTCCTACCTGAGGCTCGCCAGGGCGGCCTACGCCGAGATGGCCATGGCGGGGATCACCAGCGTGGGCGAGTTCCACTACCTGCACCACGGGCCGGACGGCGTGCCGTACGACGATCCGAACGAGATGGGGCACGCGCTGATCCAGGCCGCGCGAGAGGCGGGCCTGCGCATCGCGCTGCTGGACACCTGTTACCTGACCGGCGGGGTCGGCACCGCGCTCCAGGGGGCGCAGCGGCGCTTCGCCGACGGCACCAGCGACGCGTGGGCGGTCAGGGCCGAGGGCCTGGCGGCCGCCTACGAGGGGCGGCACGACGTCGAGATCGGCGCGGCCATCCACTCCGTCAGGGCCGTGCCGCCGGAGCAGATGCCGACGGTCGCCGAGTTCTCCCACAAGCACGCGGCCCCCCTGCACGCGCACGTCTCCGAGCAGCGCGCGGAGAACGCGGCCTGCGTCGAGCGTTACGCCGCCACGCCGGTCCAGGTGCTGCACGAGCACGGCGCGCTCGGCCCCCGCTCCACCGCCGTCCACGCCACCCACCTGGCCGAGGTCGACCTCGAACTGCTCGGCCACTCGGGCACCCACGTCTGCATGTGCCCGACGACCGAGCGCGACCTCGCCGACGGCATCGGTCCCGCCCGCGCGCTGTTCGACAGGGGTTCGCCGATCACGCTCGGCTCCGACAGCCACGCCGTCGTCGACCTGTTCGAGGAGGCCCGCGCGGTCGAGCTGAACGAGCGCCTCGCCAGCGAGCGGCGCGGCCACTGGCGCGCCTCCGAGCTGCTGACCGCCGCCACCTCCGCCGGTCACGCGTCGCTGGGCTTCCCCGACGCGGGAAGCCTCGTCCCCGGCGCGTGGGCCGACCTGGTCTCCGTGCGCCTCGACTCGGTCCGTACGGCGGGTGCGACACGCGAGAGCGCCGTGGAGACGATCGTGTTCGCGGCGACGGCCGCGGACGTGCACAGTGTGATCTCGGGCGGTCGGAGGATCGTCACCGACGGCCGGCACGAGCTGGGAGACGTCGGGCGGATGCTGAACGAGGCGATCGGAGCGATCAGGTGAGTACCCTCATCGACGGGATCGGCATGCTCTTCGACGGGCATGTCGAGCACCTCGACGCCGCGGTGGTCGTCGAGGGCGAGCGGATCGCCTGGGTGGGCCCCTCCAGCGAGGCGCCCGCGTGCGACGAGCGCCACGACGTCGGCAGGAGATGCGTCATCCCCGGCTTCGTCGACAGCCACGCGCACCTGGTCTTCGCCGGTGACCGCACGTTCGAGTTCAACGCCCGCATGTCGGGCCAGAGCTACACCGCGGGCGGCATCCGCACGACGGTCGAGGCGACCAGGTCGGCGGGCGAGGCGGAGCTGGCCACGCGGGCGGCGTCGCTGGTCGAGGAGATGACCGCCCAGGGCACGACCACCGTGGAGATCAAGAGCGGTTACGGGCTGACGGTCGAGGACGAGCGGCGCTCGCTGGAGATCGCCACCTCGCTGACCGACGAGACGACCTATCTGGGCGCGCACGTGGTGCCGGCCGGCGCCGACGCCGACGAGTACGTCAGGACCGTGACGGGTGAGATGCTGCGGGCCTGCGCGCCATACGCCAAGTGGGTGGACGTCTTCTGCGAGCGGGGCGCGTTCGACGGCGACCAGACGCGCGAGATCCTCCAGGCGGGGATCAAGGCGGGGCTGCTGCCGCGCGTGCACGCCAACCAGCTCACCGAGGGTCCCGGCGTGCGGATCGCGGTCGAGCTGGACGCGGCCTCCGCCGATCACTGCACGCACCTGACGGACGCCGACGTCGACGCGCTGGCCTCCTCCAACACGGTGGCCACGCTGCTGCCGGGAGCGGAGTTCTCCACGCGTTCGCCCTATCCCGACGCGCGCCGGCTCATCGACGCGGGCGTCACCGTGGCGATCGCCACCGACTGCAACCCCGGGTCGTCGTTCACCTCGTCGATGCCGTTCTGCGTGGCGCTGGCCGTACGGGAGATGGGGATGACGCCGATGGAGGCGGTCAGGGCCGCGACCTACGGAGGGGCGAGGGCGCTGCGCCGCGACGACATCGGGCTGGTGCGCGCGGGCGCGCGGGCCGATCTCGTCGTCCTGGACGCGCCGTCGTTCGTGCACCTGGCCTACCGGCCGGGAGTGCCCCTCGTGCGGCAGGTGTGGCGGGCGGGGGAGCGGGTGCGTTAGGCCTGCGATTCATCCTGTGGTTGGAGCCGCCGTACCTGGCTCGACCTGCGGCGGGGACGGCGGATCGGCGCCGGCCCCGCCGCTTTTCGCTGGGCGGGCCAGGCGTTTCTCATCCCTGAGGAGGAGCTGCAGAACCGTCCTCTGGTCGTAGTTCTTTTGGGAATCTTTGCTTCGGGTCGGACGTTGCCGGGATATAGAACGCAGCTGCGGGAACGAGGTGCCTGGGGATGGCAAGGCCTACGGGGAATCGCACGCAGGAGGTCGCCGATCGCGACCTGCTCGGGACCTATCTGGCGGAGATAGGCAGGGTCCCGCTGCTCACCGCCGAGGAGGAGGTCGAGCTCGCCAAGCGGATCGAGGCGGGGCTGTTCGCCGAGCAGCTGCTCGACAGCGGGGGCTCGGAGCCGCGGATCGGGGACGCGGCCGACGAGGAGCTCGAGCGACTGGCGATCTCGGGACAGCGTGCGAAGGACGAGTTCATCCAGGCCAACCTGCGACTGGTGGTCGCGGTGGCTCGGAAGTACTCGGGGCGGGGGATGCCGCTGATCGACCTGGTCCAGGAGGGGAACCTGGGGCTGGTGCGTGCGGTGGAGAAGTTCGACTACCGGCGGGGGTACAAGTTCTCGACCTACGCCACCTGGTGGATCAGGCAGTCCGTGGGGCGCGCCATCCACGAGCAGGCCCGCCCTGTGCGGCTGCCCACCCACGCGGGTGAGCAGATGACGAGGCTGATGCGGGTACGGCGCGACATGCTGGCGGAGTTCGACGCCGAGCCGACCGACGACGACCTCGCGAAGGTGCTCGACCTGCCGATCGAGCGGGTGCGCGAGCTGCGCCGCTGGGCCTCCGACCCGGTCTCGCTGCAGCTCGGCGTGGGCGACGAGGACGAGACCGAGCTGGGCGACATGATCGCCGACGAGACGTGGGCGGACCCGGAGCAGCAGGCGATCGACATCCTGGAGCGCGAGCGCCTGGACGAGTGGCTGACCGGGCTCGAGGGCCACACCAGCGAGATGCTGCGCTGGCGCTACGGCCTGCTCGACGGCCGCGAGCACACGCTGACCGAGGTCGGCGAGCGCTACGGCATCGGGCGCGACCGCGCCCGCCGGATCGAGCGCGACGCTCTGGCCAGGCTCCGCAAGATGGCCACCGCCGCCGCCTGAGACCGCCTTCCACCGGCCCGCGCTTTCACGGGCCGCAGGCTCGGCAGACCCCGGCCGCCGACCGCCCGCACGGTTCGAACCGCGGGCGCGCGGCCGGGGTCTTTCGCGTTCGAGCGCCGCCGGCTCCCGGCGCCGCGCGGCTAGCCCGTGAGGGGACGGCCCGCGTAGCGCAGTCCCGTGGCCTGGATCAGGCCGGCGTCGATCGCGTCCCGCTCCTCGCCGCCCCCGCGGTCGGTGAAGAAGTACGGCCCGCGTTCCATCGCCACGGGCTCGAACCAGCGGCCCAGAGCCGCCTCCTGGTCGGCTCCCGTGTGCAGGCCTTCACCAGAGGCCCAGCCGCCGACATAGGCCGCCCACGGCAGCCCTGAGGCCTGCCAGCGGTCCCTGTGCGAACTCAGCCAACCGTGTTCGTTCTCGTTCTCGGGCGAGGGCGCCCGCAGCCGCTCGAAACACCAGCGCGCGGTCGCCTCGTCGAACAGCTCCCGCGCCCACTCGACGACGACGAACGCGCCGCCGGGCCGCAGCGCGCCCGCGACCCTGCCGAACACCTCGTCCAGGTCCTCGACGTGGTGCAGCGAGGCGCAGGCGACGACGGCGTCCACCCGCCGGGCAGGCTCGTACTGCTCGAACAGCGTCCGGTGGTACGGCGGGCCCTCGGGCGCCTCGGGGTCGACGCCCGCCGCGCCGTACCCGAGGGACAGCAGGCGGGGCACGAAACCGCCGGAAGGGCCGCAGCCGATCTCCACCACGTGGGCGGGCGCGGGCGGCAGGTGGTCACGGTAGAAGGACCAGTGGTAGTCGTTCACACCTGCGAGCATCGGGCGGGCACGCCATGAGGACAACTGCGGGTCGGACAGACCGGCCATGCATGGGGCGCATGTCAGGTCAGCGGCGTCAGGTACTTGTCCAGGTCGTCGAGGATCTTCCCGGCCGCCGTGACGCCGATGCCGAGCATCCACACCTCGTCGTCCACGTTGTGCGCGTTGCCGGATGTGACCGCGCCGAGGTTCTTCCACAGCGGGCCGCCGGTCACCTCGGCCTGGCTCTTGGCCGCGGCGTCGCCGTACGCGCTGTAGAAGAGGGCGTCGCCGTCGGCCTTCGCGATGTTCTCCTGGCTCAGCTTGCCGAACCGCTTGTCGTCCTGGTCGGCGAGCAGCTGCGCCTCGGGACGCTGGACGCCCGCGTCGCCGAGCACGATGCCGCTGAAGGACTCGGGGCCGTACATCCTGATCTCGGTGGGCATGAAGCGCACGAGGCTCACCTTCAGCTTGGTGAACTTCGCGCCGACCTGCTTGGCGCGCTCCTCGTAGGCCGACATCAGCTTCTCCGCCTCGGCCTTCCTGCCCAGCGCGTCGGCGTCGAGGAGGAAGTTGTCCTTCCAGGTGATGCCGACCTTCTCGGTGTACACCGTGGGAGCGATCCTGCTGAGCTTGTCGTAGAAGGCGGCCTGGCGGAACTTGGTGCCGAGGATGAGGTCGGGCTTGAGCGCCGTGATCGCCTCCAGGTTCGGCTGCTGGAGGGTGCCGACGGACTTGGTGGCCGCCAGGGCGGAGCCCAGGTAGGCGGGCCACTTCTGGCTCTCGCCCGCCTGTGCGGCGCCGACGGGGGTGAGGCCGAGCGACACCATGGTGTCGAGCTTGTCGGTGTCGAGGACGACGACCCGCTTGGGCGCCTCGGGGACCTTCGTCTCGCCCATCGCGTGCTTGATCGTCCGGGTCGGTCCTGTGGCCGCCCCTTCGGGGGTGGAGGCGCCGCACGCGGTGAGCGCGAGGGCGGACAGCAGGGCGGCGGCCGTGAGCCCGGCCAGACGGAACGTCATCACTGGTTTCCTTGATCGCTTAGGTAAGGCAACCCTAAGTGTAGTACTGGCCCGTCCGAAACACTCGCGAAACACCAGAGTGCGGAGTTTCACGCATGCGAAACATGTGAGGTAAAGCCACGAAACGGCAGAAGAAGACGCTGTGGCCACACGTCAGTGCGCTGCTGGGGGCATCCACTGCGACACGTACAGGCCGAAAGTGAAGGAGGGTCGCGTCGATGATCGATAGCGGCACTACCGCCTGGATGCTGGTATGCACCGCCCTGGTGCTGCTGATGACTCCGGGCCTCGCGTTCTTCTATGGGGGTATGACCAGGGCGAAGAGCGTCCTCAACATGATGATGATGTCGTTCGTCAGCATCATCGTGGTGACGGTCGCCTGGGTCCTCTACGGGTACTCGCTGGCGTTCGACGCCTCGGGCAGCGACACGCTGAACTTCGTCGTCGGCGGCCTGGACAATCTCGGCCTGAGCGGTGTCTTCAACGCCGTCTACGAGGGCCTGATCGTCCAGGGCGGCCAGGTCACGGCGGAGGCGGCCGCGGCCGACAACTTCCCGATGATGGTCTTCTCCGCCTTCCAGCTCACCTTCGCGATCATTACGGTCGCCCTGATCAGCGGCGCCATCGCCGACCGCGCCAAGTTCGGCGCCTGGGTCGTCTTCTCCCTGGTGTGGGCGACGGTCGTGTACTTCCCCGTGGCCCACTGGGTCTGGGGCGGCGGCTGGCTCGGCCAGCTCGGCATCGAGGACTTCGCCGGCGGCACCGTGGTCCACATCAACGCGGGAGCCGCGGCCCTCGCGCTCGCCCTCGTGCTCGGCAAGCGCCACGGCTGGGGCAAGGAGCCGATGCGCCCGCACAACCTGACGCTGGTCCTGCTCGGCACCGGCCTGCTGTGGTTCGGCTGGTTCGGCTTCAACGCCGGCTCCGAGCTCGCCCCCGACCAGACCGCGGGGCTGGCCTTCATGAACACCCAGATCGCCACCGCCGTCGCGGCGGGCGCCTGGCTCGTGGTGGAGAAGCTGCGCGACGGCCACGCCACCACCCTCGGCGTGGCGTCAGGCGCGGTCGCCGGTCTGGTCGCGATCACCCCCGCGTGCGGCTTCGTCGACCCGTGGGCGGCCATCGTCATCGGCCTGCTCGCCGGTGTGGCCTGCGCCTACGCGGTCGGCCTGAAGTACCGCCTCGGCTTCGACGACTCCCTCGACGTGGTCGGCGTGCACCTGGTCGGCGGCGTCATCGGCGCCGTCTCCCTGGGCTTCCTCGCCGCCTACCCCTTCCTCCCGCAGCAGAACGAGGGCCTGCTCTACGGCGGCCCGATCAGCCAGCTCGGACTCCAGATCCTCGGCCCGATCGCGGTCGGCGGCTACTCGTTCGCGGTGTCGTGGGTCGCGGCCAAGGTGATCGACAAGACAATGGGCTTCAGGATCGACGCCGACAAGGAGCTCGCGGGCGTCGACATCACCACGCACGCCGAGACCGGCTACGACCTGGGAACCGTGCACGCCTCGGGCGTGTCCGCGTCCTCGGCGCTCGCCACGACCCCGAAGAAGGTGGACGCATGAGGCTCATCACCGCCGTCATCAAGCCGTTCAAGCTGGACGACGTGAAGGCCGCGCTGGAGCAGTTCGGCATCAAGGGCATGACGGTCAGTGAGGCCAGCGGCTACGGCCGCCAGCGCGGGCACACCGAGGTGTACCGCGGCGCCGAGTACCAGGTCGACCTCGTGCCCAAGGTGCGCCTCGAGGTGCTCGCGGAGGAGGACGACGCCGAGGAGGTCATCGACGTCATCGTCAAGGCCGCCCAGACGGGCAAGATCGGCGACGGCAAGGTGTGGTCCGTCCCCGTCGACACCGTGATCCGGGTGCGCACCGGAGAGCGCGGTCCCGAAGCGCTGTGATGGGACGCAGGCCGGAGGCCCGGGCAGAACCCGGCCGGAGGACGCGGTGAGAGCGGACGCCCGATCGTTCGCCGCGGCCCGCAAGGAGCGGGCCGCGGACACCGACCGCTGGCTGAAGGACCTGCTGCGGACGGCGAACCCCGGCGGCGACGGCGTCGCGCTCGTCGCCGTCGGCTCCCTCGGCAGGGGAGAGCTGGCCCCCGGCAGCGATCTCGACCTGGTCATGCTGCACGAGGGTGGCGAGGACGTCGCCAGGCTCGCCGACCGGATCTGGTACCCGATCTGGGACTCCGGTGTCGGCCTCGACCATTCGGTCCGCACGGTGGACGAGGCCGTGAAGGTCGCCCGCGAGGACCTGAAGGTCGTGCTCGGCCTCATCCAGGCCAGGCACGTCGCGGGCGACCCCGAACTGACCAGGAGGGCGAGAGAGTCCGTGCTCGCCGAATGGCGGGCCGACTCCCGCCGCAGGCTCGCGGAGCTGCGAGAGGCGGCCGACAAGCGGGCCGAGACCAGCGGGGAGGTGGCCTTCCTCCTCGAACCCGATCTCAAGGACGGCCGCGGAGGGCTGCGCGACGTCCAGGCGATGCAGGCCGTGGCCGCCGCCTGGGTGGCCTCCGCTCCAGGCCCGCGCGTCCGCGAGGCGTACGAGCTCATCCTCGACGTACGGCACGCGCTCCACGTCGTCACCGCCCGCGGCGCCGACCGGCTGGTCCTGCAGGAGCAGGACGCGGTGGCGGGCACGCTGGGCCTGCTCGACGCCGAGGCGCTCATGCGCAGGCTCGCCGAGGCGGGCAGGACGGTCTCCCACGCCTTCGACACCACCTGGCGCACCGTCGACCGGCTGCTGTCGGGGCCCGTCCCCCGCGGTCGCAGGCCGCTCGCCGACGGCGTGGTCGAGCACGCCGGCGAGGTGGTGCTCGCCCGCGGCGTCACCCCGCGCACCGACCCCGTGCTGGTGCTGCGCGCCGCCGCCGCGGCCGCCGAGTCGGGGTTGCCGCTGGCGCCCGCCACCGTCTCGGTGCTGGCCGGTCAGTCGGCGCCGATGCCGGTGCCGTGGCCCGACGAGGCGCGCGACGCGCTCGTGGCGCTGCTCGGCGCCGGGCGCGCCGCCGTCCCCGTCTGGGAGGAGCTCGACCAGGCGGGCATCCTGGTGAAGCTGCTGCCCGACTGGGAGCGCGTACGGCACCGCCCCCAGCGCAACCCCATCCACCGCTTCACCGTCGACCGTCACCTCATCGAGGCCGCGGCCAACGCCGCCGCCTACACCCGCGAGGTCGCCCGCCCCGACCTGCTGCTGATCGGGGCCCTCCTGCATGACATCGGCAAGGGCTGGCCCGGCGACCACTCGGTCACAGGAGTGGTGGTCGTGCGCGACATCGGCGCGCGTCTCGGGCTGCCGCCGCAGGACGTCGAGATCCTCGCCACCGTCGTCCGCCACCACCTGCTGCTGCCGGAGACCGCGACCAGGCGGGACCTCGACGACCCCGTGACGATCGAGAAGGTCGCCGGCGCGGTCGGCTCGCGCGAGGTGCTGGACCTGCTCGCCGCGCTGGCCCGCGCCGACGGCAACGCCACGGGACCGGCCGCGTGGAACGCGTGGAAGGCCTCGCTCGTCGACGATCTCGTGCGCAGGGTGCGCAGCGCGCTCTCGGGTTCACCGCTGCCTCCCGCCCCCGCCCTCTCGCCCTCCCAGGCGACGCTCGCCAGGCATGGCGGCGGCGCGATCAGGGTGAATGGGACAAACGTCACAGTCGTCGCTCCGGATCGCCCCGGACTGCTCTGGCGGGCGGCCGGTGTCATGGCCGCGCACAGGCTGGTCGTCCGCTCGGCTTCGGCCGCTTCCGCGAGCTCCACGGCCGTGATCGAATTCTCCGTCATCCCCGAGTACGGCACGCCGCCCGACCCCGCGACTCTCGAGGCTGACCTGCGCCTTGTCCTGGCCGGACGGCTGGACATCGAGCAGCGGCTGGCACGCCGTACGCGATCGGTGCGACCCGCCAGGGTGCCGGTCGCCCCGCCCCGCGTCACCTTGATCGACGACGCCTCCACGACGGCGACCGTCGTGGAGGTCAGAGCCCATGACCGTCCGGGCCTCCTGTGGCGTATCGGCAGAGCTTTCGGGGAATGCGGGCTTGACGTGAAAGCCGCTCGCGTGGAGACTCTCGGCGCGGAGGCGGTTGACGTCTTCTACGTAGTGGACCGCGCCGGACGCCCCCTCAGCGACGACGCGCAGCGGACCCAAGTCCGCGATCACGTGCTCGCTGCACTCCGATAAACATCGCAACGGTCTGCGGTCACATTTGTAACGATTGTGTCCGTTTTGCCTGGTACGCGAGTTGTGGCGGATACGTTGTGGGGCGAATTACGGTCTTTATGATTCCTGTTGCGGAACAGGGTGTTGAGGGGTAACGACGGCTGTGACGACGGTGACATCCGGCGGCGGACGCACCGCCAGGCGGGACCGCGGGAAGCGGTCGATGCCACGAATCGGACTGCGCAACTGGCGCGTGAGATCTCGACTCACCGCCCTGATCCTGGTGCCCACCATCGCGGGTGTCGTGCTGGGCGGGGCGAGGGTCGTGTCCTCCGTGGACAGCATCGGGGTCTACGACCGCACGGTCGTCGTGGCCCAGCAGGCCACCGACATCCGCGACCTGGTCCAGGCGCTCGGCATGGAGCGTGACACTGGCGGCTGGTTCTACGCGACCAGGCAGCGCAAGCAGCTCAAGCAGCCCTACGAGGAGAGCAAGGACGTCGTCGACAAGCAGGTCAAGGCCGTCCTGGCCGACCTGGGCGCGATGGACGCCTCCTACGGCCCCCGAGTCGAGCAGGCCGCCAAGCTCGCCGCCGCCCAGCTGAGGTCGCTGTCGGCGATCAGGGCCCAGCAGCGCGCCAGGCCCGACTCCGGCGCCTACCGCTACCTCGTCGAGCAGCTCGTCCGCGTCCACGAGGAGCTGAGCCTCCTCAACAGCGACCCGCAGATCCTCGGTGACTTCCGCGCGCTGACCGTGCTGGTGAAGGCCAAGGAGGAGGTCTCCAAGCAGCGGATCATGCTGCTGGAGTCCTACTACGGCTCCTCCAAGGTCGACGCGCAGCGGGTGACCGACTTCATCGCCGCGGGCTCCCAGCAGTGGCAGCTGGTCAACAGCTTCGCCGCCGACGCAGGCGCCACCAGGGCCACCGCCCTCGCGACGGGACTGCGCAACGACAGCGACGTGGTCCGCGCCGAGCTGACCAAGGCCCGCGCCATCCGCCTGACCAACGACGGCCCCGCCTTCCAGGCCAGGGCGCTGCTCGTCGACCCCACCCAGTGGTTCGAGGACAACGCCAAGGCCATCGCGGTCATGCAGAAGATCGAGAGCAACCCCGACCCGAAGAACCCGGGGCTCGCCCAGGCCGTGACCAGCCGCGCCGAGGAGCTCAGGAGCGCCGAGCTGCGCACCGCCCTCCTCATCGGCGGCGGCATCCTGCTCGTGCTCCTGCTGGTGCTGCTGTTCACCGTCCTCATCGCCCGCTCGATGGTCACCCCGCTGCGCCGCCTGCGCAGCGAGGCGCTCGACATCGCCGGATCCAGGCTGCCGGACGTCGTGCGCAACCTGCGCGTCTCCGGCAACCCCACCGTCCCCGAGATCGAGCCGATCGACGTCGAGGGCAAGGACGAGATCGGTGAAGTGGCGCAGGCCTTCGACGAGGTCCACCGCCAGGCCGTACGGCTCGCGGCCGAGGAGTCCGAGCTGCGCAGCAACATCAGCGCGATGTTCGTCAACCTCTCCCGCCGCACGCAGACGCTGGTGGAGCGGCAGATCTCGCTGATCGACGGTCTGGAGAAGGGCGAGCAGGACGGCAGCCGTCTCGCCGACCTGTTCAGCCTCGACCACCTGGCCACCCGCATGCGCCGCAACTCCGAGAACCTCCTGGTCCTCGCCGGCCACGAGCCGACCCGCAGGCGCAGCCAGCCGGCCAAGCTCGTCGACGTCGTCCGCGCCGCCCTGTCCGAGGTCGAGGACTACGAGCGCGTCCAGGTCAAGGTGCACCGCGCGACCGCGGTCGTCGGCAGCGCCGCCAACGACCTGGTCCACCTGGTGGCCGAGCTGGTCGAGAACGCCATCCAGTTCTCGCCCAAGAACAGCCAGGTCATCGTCTCCAGCAGCATCATCGAAGGCGGAGGCGCGCTCCTGTCGGTGAGCGACATGGGCATCTCCATGAACGAGGCCGAGCTCGCCGAGGCCAACAGGCGTCTGGCCGAGCCGCCCGTCGTGGACGTGTCGGTCTCCCGCCGCATGGGCCTGTTCGTGGTCGGCCGCCTGGCCCTGCGCCACGGCATCCGGGTGCAGCTGCGCAAGGGCGAGGGCTCCGGCCTCATCGCGATGGTGCTGCTGCCGCCGACGCTGCTGCCCGACGCCAACCAGCCGCCGCCCCCGCAGCGGCCCGCCTTCGGCGGCAGCGCCTCCACCGCGCCGGCCTCTCCCTCGCCAGCCTTCGGCGCGCCCGCGCAGAACGGGGCGTTCGCCGCCTTCGAGTCCTTCGACTCCAACGGGTACGGGCAGGCCTCCCGCCAGGGCTTCGGCGCCTTCACCGCCGACACGGGCGGCGACAGCGGCGGCTTCTTCCGCCAGCAGCCGCCCTCGCAGCAGCAGGGCGGCCGGCACCCGTCGTTCCCGAGCATCGACCTGAGCGCGATGCCGAACCTCGACCAGACGGCCCAGCACCCCGGCGGCTCGCACCCGTCCTTCCCCAGCGTGGACCCGAACGGGCAGCACCCGTCCTTCCCGAGCACGGACGCGAACGGCCGGCACCCGTCCTTCCCCAGCGTCGACAGCGGGCTGCCGCGCCGCGCCCCCAGGCCCGACAACGGCAACACGGGCGCGTTCCCGACGCCGCCGCCCCCGGCGCAGGCGCCGTCCTACCCGTCGGCCGAGCAGTTCGCGCCGTGGGAGGAGCACACCGCCTCCATGCCCGCGGTCGACAGCTCGCCGCTGGAGCCCGAGCAGGAGGAGTTCCTGCCGATCTTCGCGTCGGTGGAGTCCGCCTGGTTCAGGCGTCCCGAGGAGGCCGCGCCACCGCCCGCCTCCTCCGCCGGTCCAGCCGGGCCCGCAGCGGGGCCGTCCACCGGGCCCGCGGCCTCGCCGAGGCGTGAGCCCAAGTACCACATGCCAGAGGCGCAGCAGCCCGCACAGGCCGTACCCTCTGATGGTGACCTGTGGCGGACCCCCGCCGACGCAGGGTGGCGGGCAGCGGCCGCGGCCAGTGACCCCAGCCTCGGCGGCATCACCGCCGCCGGTCTCCCCAAGCGCACCCCCAAGGCGAACCTGGTCCCCGGTACGGCGGGTCAGGCGCCCCAGCAGATGACCCCGATGCCGCCGGTCTCGGCGGATCGGATCAGAAACCGGATGTCCAGCTTCCAGCAGGGCGTCCGCAGGGGACGCGCGGAACTGAACGACGAGTCCGCCCCTAACGGGTTGGATAAGGAGGACTAGGCGTGAGCGAGCGTCGCGAGCGAACCAGTGGACACACCACGTTCGTCACGCTTCCGACGAAGGAGGAAGCGTGACGACCTTGAGCCACGAGGCCCACAGGTTCGACTGGCTGATCACTGACTTCGTCAGGAACACCCCCGGAGTGGCCCACGCTGTCGTCGTGTCGGCCGACGGCCTCTGCCTGGCCAGCTCCGAGGGCTTCCCGCCGGACAGGGCCGACCAGTTGGCAGCCGTGTCCGCGGGCCTGCTCAGCCTCACCGTGGGCGCCTCGCGCGTCTTCGAAGGCGGACCTGTGACCCAGACGGTCGTGGAGATGCAGCGGGGCCTGCTCCTGGTGATGGCCATCAGCGACGGCTCCGTCCTGACCGTCCTGGCCTCGCCGGACTGCGACATGGGTCTGGTGGCCTACCAGATGACCCTGCTGGTGGATCGCGCCGGCCAGGCGCTGACCCCGGCTCTCCGCGCGGAACTCCAGGCTGCCAGGACCCGGTGATGTGATGGTGTACGGGAGCGACGGGACAGGGGACGACGAACCCCTGTTCCGTCCGTACGCAGTCACCGGCGGCAGGTCGGAACCCCGCTACCACATGGCAATGGAGACGCTGATCTCCTCGATGTCTATCCCGGATGACGAGATGGCCCTGCTCACCCCCGAGCAGGAGGCCATCATGACGCTGTGCAGGTCGTTCCGGTCCGTCGCCGAGATCTCCGCCTTGCTGCGGGTCCCGCTCGGCGTGGCCAGGGTCGTCGTCGCCGACATGGCCGACGAAGGTCTCGTGCGCCTGCACCAGCCGCGTCTCGACCAGGGACAGCCAGACATGAACATGCTCGAAAGGGTGCTCAGTGGACTTCGCAGGCTCTAGCGGCGGCGGGCTCACCTCGACGAAGATCGTCGTCGCGGGCGGGTTCGGCGTCGGCAAGACGACGTTCGTGGGTGCGGTGTCCGAGATCCTCCCGCTGACCACGGAAGCGGTCATGACCGATGCCTCGGCGGGCATCGACGACCTCGGCCTGACCCCGAACAAGCAGACCACGACCGTGGCCATGGACTTCGGCAGGCTCTCGCTGGACAGGGACCTCATCCTGTACCTGTTCGGCACGCCGGGTCAGCACCGGTTCTGGTTCATGTGGGACGACCTGGTGCGTGGCGCGATCGGCGCGGTCGTGCTGCTCGACACCCGCAGGCTGGCCGACTCCTTCCCCGCGATCGACTACTTCGAAGAGGCCAAGCTGCCCTTTGTGGTGGGCATCAACGGATGGGAGGGCCAGTTCCCGCACTCGGAGAACGAGGTGCGGGAGGCGCTGGCGCTCGCGCCGCACATCCCGATCGTGCGGACCGACGCCCGCAACAGGGACTCGGTCAAGGCGACGCTGATCTCCCTGGTGGAGCACGTCGTCAGGGTGCGCGCCGCCTACGGCGCGCCCGCGTAACGCCGCAACGGAAGGCCGCCGGTTCGCGCCGGCGGCCTTCCGCGTTCCTGTCTTCTTTCTGCCTCCGCTTCCGTCTCCGCGCGCGTTCTGCCTCCGATTCCGTCTCCGCGCGTCGTGCGCGTCCGCACGGTCGTCTCCGTACGGCAAGCCCCGCTCCAGCCCACCCTGGGCGCGGGGCGGGCGTCCGTCCAGGGAGACGGTCATCGGGCGCGCGGGGCCGGCCGCCGTTACGCGACCCCTCCCGGCGCCCCCCACGGCACGGAGGTGAGCCTGTTGAGCACGGGAACCAGCTGCTCCTCCTCGTAGTCGAAGTGCGCCTCCAGCGCGGCCGCCAGCCGCTCGATCGCGTCACCGACATCGCCACCCCGCTCGGCCGTGCCACTGACCGCGCTGCCTCGCTCGGCTGTGTCATTGACGTCGCTGTCCCGCTCGGCCGTGCCACTGACATAGCCGCCCCGCTCGGCCGCGTCTCCCACGTCGTCCCGGTCGAGGAGCGCCCGCAGCTCCCCGGTCAGCCTCGCGACCACCACGTGCTCCCTCCTCAGCCGGTCGAGCGCCTGGGCGAGCTCGGGGTGCGTCTCCTCCAGATAGGGGAAGGCGACGCCGTCCTCGGCGCCGTGATGGAAGTGCAGCGCCTCGCAGAAGGTCAGGCAATGCGCGCGCAACTCCTCACCCAGCCCGCGTCCCCCGCCCGCGCCCTTCCGCACCTTCGCCAGCTCCGCACGCAACCATCCGTGCACCCGCACCAGTTCGTCCCCGAACGCCCGCACCCGCTCCCCAACCGCCCCGGTCATCTCGATCCCGCTCTCCTCGGTCTGGGTCTTCTCGGTCCAGGTCTCCTCGGTCCCGGTCTTCTCGGTCCCGGTCTCCTCGGTCCCGGTCTCCTCGGTCCCGGTCTCCTCGGTCCCGGTCTCCTCGGTCCCGGTCTCCTCGGTCCCGGTCTCCTCGGTCCCGGTCTCCTCGGTCCCGGTCTCCTCGGTCCCGGTCTCCCCGGTCCCGGTCTTCCCGGGTTCCGTGGAGCGGTGGAGTGCGACGACCGGGATGACTCGCGACGTGCCCGCCTGGTAGGCGGCGAACGCGGGGTCGAGGGAGGCCTGCCGCTCGTACATCCGGTCCCGTTCCCCGCCCGTCAACGGCACCGCGTGCGCGCCGAACCGCTCCGCCCCGAGCTCCACCACGACCTCCGGGTTGGCCACGAGGTTGTGGTACCAGGCGGGGTGCCTGTCCTGCCCCGCGTTGGAGCCGAACACCAGGATCCGCTCGCCGTCCCGCAGGTAGACGGCGGGGTTGGTCTTCGCGACGCCGCTCCTGGCGCCCACCGTGGTCAGCAGCACCAGCGGAGCGCCCTCGAACATGCCCCCGACCCGGCCCTCGTTCGCCCTGAACTCCTGGATGATCTGCTCATTGAAGTCCTCGGCCATTCGATATCCTTAGGTCATCAAGCTGATTTGCTTTGCAAGCAAAGCTAATTTCAAGTGCAAGGTATTTGGGGGCGTGGTCCGATGTCAACAGACGGCCTGAGCGTCGACGACGGCATCCGCACGTTGCTGCTGCTGATGCCGCGGATGGTCGGCAGGGTGAAGCGGATCAGGATCCCGGACGAGCTGCAGTCGCTGTCGCTGGCTCCGCGTCACCTGTCATTGCTGGCCTATCTGCTGTTCGACGGGCCGACGACGGTGAACGAGTTGGCCACGCGGCTGGAGGTGGCGCCCGCGACCGTGAGCCTGATGGTGGGCGACCTCAGCAGGAAGGGCGTGCTGGAGCGCCGGGAGGACGACGCCGACCGCCGCCGCACGATCGTCAGCATCGCGGGAGCGCACCAGGCCTCGATCGAGGAGTGGCTGGGGCAGGGGGCGGGGGCATGGCGGAAGGCGTTGGAGCCGCTCACGCCCGAGCAGCGCAGGATGTTCGTGGACACCCTCCTGACCTACGAACGCGAGGTCGGCGCCTGACCCGGTGCCGGGGCCCGGGAGGACCTCGGCGACTGTGGAGATGCGAGACCGCCCCAGCAGTCCGCGCGTGAGCCGGCGGATGAGGGAGACCACCCCGGCGGTCGACAGGCGTGTCGGCGGAGGCGCGGGGGTCCGGTGGTCGTCGGGCGGCCGGCGGACGGCGGAGGCGCGGGGGTCCGGTGGTCGTCGGGCGGTCGTGGAGGCGCGATGGCGGGCCGGCGGTCACCAGGTGGACAGGTCGGTCGACGGGCGGGGCTGTGGAGGCGCTAAGGCGGCGCGCGGTGGTCTAGCCGGAGGTCAGGAGCGCGTGTCCATCAGGAGGGAGATGCCGTCGAGCAGGCGTTGGAGGCCGAACTCGAAGGTGTGCTCGGGGCTGTGCGCGGAGCCGTACACCTCGGCGGCGGCCTCGCCGACGCGGGAGGCGACGGGGAAGCGGCTCACGTCGGCGATCCTGTGCAGGAACGGCGCGTGCGCCGCCCACCACTGCTCGTCGGTCATCCCCGTGTGCTTCTCCGCCTCCAGTGCCTCCACCGCGCCCCGGGCCGCGCCGTGCACGAACCCGGTGACGAGCGTGATGACCGAGTCCATCTCGACGTCGGTGAGGCCGATGCCGTCGATGGCGCGCAGCTCGTACTCGTACTTGGCCGTGGTGTTGGGGCCGAGTACGGGGCGGCTGGTCGCGACCTGGAGCAGCCAGGGGTGACGCAGGTAGAGCGCCCAGTTCTCCCTGGCGATCTGCTCCAGGCGGGCGCGCCAGCCGCCGGGCAGGTCGGCGGGCCGGGCGGTCTCGCCGTAGACGGTGTCGAGCATGACGTCGAGCAGTTCGGGCTTGCCGGGCACGTAGGTGTAGAGCGACATGGTGCCGACGCCGAGTCGTTCGGCGACCCTGCGCATGGACAGCGCCGACAGCCCTTCGGCGTCGGCGACCTCGATGGCGGCGCGGACGATGCGGTCGACACTCAGCTCGGGCTTGCCCTTGCGGCTCGGGCGTTCGCTGGTGCGCCACAGCAGCGCGAGGCTGCGGGCGGGGTCGCCCTTGCCGGTGTACTCGACGGTCACATTACGTACGGTACACCGTACGGACTCCGCTGCCGAGCAGGGCCACCCATGTCAGGCCGATGACGAGCGTGAGCCGCTGGAGCAGGCCCGCGATGCCCGAGAGGCCGTCCGCGCCGGAGAATCCCGCCCCTGTGATCAGGAAGCCGGCGATGAAGAGGACGCCAGTGGCGATCGAGTACGCCGCCCAGCCCGGCCTGCCCCAGCCGGCGAAGCGCCTGCCGTACACGAAGCAGGCGGCGGGCAGCCCCGCGAAGACGAGCAGCGAGAACAGGTCGTGCAGGGTGCCCGCGGTGGTGGAGGTCGCGGGCGCCCCCTGCGGGTAGCCGTTCACCGGGTCGGTGACGAAGAGCCCCGCCCCGACCAGGCCGACGGCGAAGGCGGTCATGAGCGCGAAGCCCCAGCGGGAGGTGCCGCGCAGGCTGATCGCGAAGGCCAGCATGAGCAGGCCTGTCAGGAGGAAGTTCGCGGTCTGGGTCCAGCCCTGGGCACCGATGGCGAGCGAGCTGACGGGATGCCTGAGCGGATCGTAGCCGTCGCCGCGCGTGGCGCCCTCGACGAGGAAGGCGAGCACGAACAGCACCGCGCCGGCCACGCCGCACGCCCGCATCACTCTCATCGCCGGTCCCTTCACCGAGCGTGCTCCACGAACCTGCCGAGCCCGTCGTCCCCTGCCGGCCCGTCGCCCGCCTTGCCGGGCCGTCCGTCGCCCCACTCCGCAGGCGGGGACGGACCCGCGCCCGGCGTGCCGGACCCCTGCCACCCCCGGCGGGTCCGCCGCAGGTCATGGCAGGGCCCGCCGCGTCATCGGGGCAACCAGTCCTTCCATACGATCTTGTTCGCGTCGACCCACTTCTTGGCGGCCAGCTCGGCGGACATGCCGCCGTCGGTCATGTCGCTGGCGACCGCGTTCTGGTGGTCGTTCGTCCACGAGAAGTTGCGGACGAGCTCGTAGGCCCTGCCACCGGTGTCGGCGAACTTCTTGCTGACGATCTTGTCCAGCAGGTAGGGCGGGTAGTCGCACGTCACCTTCGCCGCCACGGCGTCGCAACCGATCGCGTAGGAGGGGAGGTTGATCTTGGCCATCTTGACCTGCGTGAACAGCCACTGGGGCTGATAGAAGTACATCAGCAGCGGCCGCCTGTTCCTGGTGGCCGACTTCATGGCCTTGATCAGCGCGTCCTCGCTGCCCGCGTAGACGACCTTGTACTTCAGCTTCAGGTTGCGGACCAGGTCCTCGTCGGCGGTGACGAAGGTGGGGTCGCCGTCGAGCACCTGCCCGAGCTCACCGGACTTGTCGGTCTTGAAGAGATCGGCGTACTTGTTCAGGTTGCGCCAGTTGGTGATGTCGGGGTACTCCTCGACCATCCACTGCGGCACGTACCAGCCGATGACGCCCTTGTTGCCGTTCAGTCCCGCCGAGACGGCGACCTTCTTGTCCTGGATGAACTCTTTCTTTTCCTTGTCCCTGCCCCAGTTCTCGACGATGACGTCGACGTCACCGCTCTCGAAGCCCTTCCACGACTCCTCCTCCGACAGCTTCTTGGTCTCGACCTTGTAGCCGAGTTCGTGCTCCAGGAGGTAGGCGAGCACCGCGGCGCTCGCCTCGTAGCCGACCCAGGGGTTGACGGCCAGCCGTACGGTGCCGGTGGCCTTGGGGGCCTGGGGTTCTTCGGTGGTGCAGCCGGTGAGGATCAGGCCGAGGGTGAGAGCCGCGGCCAGCAGTTTGGTTCTCATGTGCGGTCTCCGGCGTGTGCCCCCGCCAGCGACGGGGGCACACGATCGTTTACTTCGGGAGCCAGGCCTGCCACTTGGCCTGGTTGGCGTCGACCCACTTCTTGGCGGCGGCCTCGGCGGACATCCCGTTGTTCTGGATGTCGTTGGCGACCGCGTTCTGGTCCTCGTTGGTCCAGTTGAAGCTCTTGACCAGCTCGTAGGCCTTGCCGCCGGTGTCGGCGAACTTCTTGCTGACGATCTTGTCGAGGTCGAGCTCGGAGTAGTCGCAGGCGACCTTCTTCGGGTCGGCGTCGCAGCCCGCGGTGTACGCCGGCAGGCTCACCCTGGCCAGCTTGACCTTGTCGAAGAGCCAGTGCGGGGTCCAGAAGTAGAACAGCAGCGCCTTCTGCTGCTCCTGGGCCTGCACCGCCGACTCCAGCAGCGCCGCCTCGCTGCCGCCCGTCACGACCTTGAAGTCCAGCTTCAGGTTCTTGACCAGCGCCTCGTCGTTGGTGACGTAGGAGGGGTCGCCGTCGAGGAGCTGGCCCTTGCCGCCGGACTCGGAGGTCTTGAACAGGTCGGCGTACTTGTTGAGGTTCTTGTAGTCGGTGATGTCGGGGTACTTGTCGGCCATCCACTGCGGGACGTACCAGCCGATGACGCCCTTGTTGCCGGTCGAGCCCGCGGCGACGGCGACCTTCTTCTCGTCGATGTACTTCTTCTTGAGGTCGTCGTGGCCCCAGTTCTCGACGATGACGTCCACCTCGCCGGTCTCGAAGCCGGCCCAGGCGACCTCCTCCTTGAGCTCCTTCTTCTCCACCGTGTAGCCGAGCTCGTTCTGCAGCAGGTGCGCGATGACGGCCGCGCTGGCCTCGTACCCGACCCAGGGGTTGATGGCCAGCTTGACGGTCCCTGCGGCCGAGGCGCTCGCCGAGCCGCTGGGCTGAGCGGCGGCCGTCGACGTGGTGCCGCCGTCGACCCTGGCGCCGCCGCCGCACCCTGCGACGGCCAGGCCGAGGGCGACGACCCCGGCCATGAGGCGAATCTTCATCCGGTGATCATCCTCTTATGTGGGGGGAAGAGCGCCTGTCGGCGCCCTGCGTGATGCGGTCGAGCATGATTCCCAGCAGCACCGTGGCGACTCCTGCGACGAAACCCATGCCGAAGTCGGAGTGCTGGGAGAAACCTGTGACGACGTCGTAGCCGAGGCCGCCCGCGCCGACCATGCCGCCGACGACGACCATGGCGAGCGTCATCACGATGCCCTGGTTGGCGGCCAGCAGGATGGCCCCTCGGGCCATCGGCAGCTGCACCTTCCACAGCAGTTGCCG
The DNA here is from genome assembly GCF_042681425.1 of Nonomuraea mangrovi. Classification (NCBI taxonomy): domain Bacteria; kingdom Bacillati; phylum Actinomycetota; class Actinomycetes; order Streptosporangiales; family Streptosporangiaceae; genus Nonomuraea; species Nonomuraea mangrovi. Next base: position 51,315 of record NZ_JBHUFV010000041.1, read on the forward strand.
CCGCGTGGAGCCGGCCGACAGCGCCGCCTCGACGGAGGTGGGGGAGACGCCTCGGATGCCGTCCTCGACCAGACGCACGACGGGCGGCACCGCGTAGATCACCGAGGCGAAGATCGCGGTGAACCTGGTCGGTCCGAACAACGCGAGCGCCGGCAGCAGGTAGACCACGGACGGCATCGTCTGGGCGGCGTCCAGCAGCGGGCGCTGCACGGCCGAGTAGGCGCGGGAGCGGGCGGCGGCCACGCCGAGGACGAGGCCGAGCAGCAGGGCGGCGGCGGCCGCGACCAGGACGGTGGTGAGCGTGGCCATGCTGTGCTCCCACAGCCCGAGCAACGCCAGTGCGAGCAGGCAGGCCAGCGCGACGAGCGCGGGCCTGAGCCCGCTGGACCACCAGGCCAGCGTCAGTACGGCGGCGGCCACCAACCACCACGGGGTGGAGGTCAGCACGTCCTGCAGCGGGTTCAGCAGGACCGTGGAGGTGACGTTCTTGATCGCCTCGGTGACGTCGTACCAGCTGAACTTGGCCCACTCCACCGCGTCGTTGACGGGCTCGCCGATGGGCAGCACCCACTCCTCGGGAAAGGCGGAGGGCAGGACGAAGGACAGCGCCACGCCGCCCACGGCGAGGGCGGCCGCGACCACGTACCTGACCGGCCCGGTGACCGTCTGGCGGGCGGCCGCCATCGTGGCCCTGTCGAGCACGATCGCCATGACCACGATCGCGACGCCGGCAGGCAGCATGAAGCCGACGTTGGCCCGCGACAGGCCGCGGATGATGTCGGAGCCGAGCCCCGGCGCCGAGATCAGGGCGGCGATCACGACCATCGACAGCGCCATCATGATCGTCTGGTTGATCGCCAGCGCGACGGTCTCGCGGGCCATCGGCAGCTGCACCTTGCGCAACGTCTGCCAGCGGGTCGCGCCGATCGAGTCGGAGGCCTCGATCGCGGTGCGGGAGACCTGCTCGATGCCCAGCGCGGTGATCTTGATGGCTACCGGCATCGCGTAGATGAGGGTGGCGACGGTCGCGGAGGAGGGGCCGATGCCGAAGAAGAGCACCATCGGCGTCAGGTAGGCGAACGTCGGCATGATCTGCATGACGTCGAGCACGGGCGAGACGATCCTGCGCAGCCGTGCCGACCGGCCGGCCCAGACGCCGAGCGGCAGGCCGATCAGCAGGGCGACCAGGACGGAGGCGAGGACGAGCGCGAGTGTGCGGACACCGGCCTCCCAGACGCCGAGCACGCCGAAGGAGGCGAAGCCCGCCACGCCGAGCAGCGCGATCCGCCAGCCGCCCGCCAGCCAGCCGAGGCCGCCGATCACGCCGATGAGCCCTGGCCAGCCCAGCGCGAACAGCGCGGTCTCCAGGAAGGTGTAGAGCTGGCCCAGGTAGATGCGGACGTAGTTGATGAAGTAGAGGAACAGCGGGTTGTCGTTCCTGTTGGCGTCGACCCAGTCGCGCGCGTCGTTGACGGCGAGGAACGTTGCCGCCTCGTCGTCGTGCGGGAGCGTGGCGGTGCCGTTCAGCGTGAGGTAGCCGGCCACGAGCGCTGCGACGACGGCCGCTGGGACGATCCAGCGGGGCGGGCGGCGGATCCCCGTCGCGCCCGCAACCGCGACGGCGCCGCTCACGAGCGCGCCTGCGAGACGGGCCCGGCGTCCTCGCCCTGGTCCGCGCGCGGGAGAGCGGTCTCCTCGGGCGACGTCGCAGGCTCGGGAACGTGGATCCTCCCCTCCGGTACGGCAGGCGCGTGCGCCATGGCCGACAGGATGTCCACGCGGTCGACCACGCCCACCAGCTCGTCGCCGTCCATCACCCTGATGGGCCTGGCAGAGCCCGTCACCGCGGGGATGGCGTCCCTGATGACCGTGTCGGCGGGCAGGACGGGCCCGTCGAGGTGCTCGTCGGACTCCGGCGTCCTGCAGATCCAGCGCAGCGACAGCACGTGGCTGCGCGGCACCTCGCGCACGAAGTCGGCCACGTAGTCGTCGGCGGGCGCGCCCACGACCTCCTCCGGCGTTCCGAGCTGGACGATCGACCCGGCCCGCATGATCGCGATGCGCTGACCCAGCTTGAGCGCCTCCGACAGGTCATGGGTGATGAAGACCATCGTCTTGCCCACCTCGCGGTGCAGCCTGATGACCTCGGCCTGCATGTCGCGGCGGATCAGCGGGTCGAGCGCGCTGAAGGGCTCGTCGAACAGCATCACCTGAGGGTCGACGGCCAGCGCCCTGGCCAGCCCGACGCGCTGCTGCATGCCGCCCGACAGCTGGTCGGGGTAGGAGTCGGCGTGACCGTCGAGGCCGACCAGGGAGAGGATCTCCCGCGCGCGCTCGTGCCTGCGCTGCCGGGGCGAGCCCTGGATCTCCAGCCCGTAGGCGACGTTGTCGATGACGCGACGGTGCGGCAGCAGGCCGAAGTGCTGGAACACCATGCTCACGTGGTGGCGGCGCAGTTCGCGCAGGTCCGCGGGTGAGGCGGCGCCTACGTCCCGGCCGCCGACGGCGATCCTTCCCGCGGTCGGCTCGATGAGGCGGGTCAGGCAGCGCACCAGGGTGGATTTGCCGCTTCCCGACAGGCCCATGACCACGAACATCTCGCCGGGCCTGACATCGAACGTGACGTCTCTGACGGCAATGGTGCAGCCGGTCTTCTCGCGGAGTCGGGCCGGGTCGAGATCTTTGTCAGGGCCTTTCATCACGCGGTTCGCCCGTGGGCCGAAGACCTTCCACAGCCCACTGACCTCGATGGCCGCACTGTCCTGCCCGGCTGCCACTTTCTGCCTCCAGAAGCTTGCCGGCCCCGCGGTTGGCCCGGTCCGAGTTGTTGAGGGTAGGCGCGACGGGGCTCAACATAGGGCCTAAATAACGCAAATCACAACGTCGTGACCATCCAGAGACTCGGGTGTTACGGAGTGGATCTACAACTGGAACGGGCCAACCACCCACAAGCGGACAGACTCTGATATATGGTGATTTTCTAAGACTCAAGATCCATTAAAGGCCGACCGAAATCGGGGGCTCCAGGTTATCTGCGGTTGTGTCACTCTGGACAAGATTTGTCGCGTTATGTTCGTTTGGTCGTTCTCATAGTGATGTGCTGGAATAACCCCCACTTGCTGGATTTTCCCAGGAGTCTCATAGAGGCTCTCCCCCCAACTGAGGTTGCGTTCGGTGAGTAGAAGAACCAGTGCCAAAGCCGCCGATCACGGCGGATGGCGGCTGCGCAACTGGCGGGTGCGCGCGCGATTAGTCGCGCTCATCCTCGTCCCGACCGCCGCGGCCGTCCTTCTCGGCGGCTTCCAGGTCGTCGCCTCCACCAGCGCGGCAGCCGACTACGCCCGCGCCAACCAACTGGCCAAGCTCGCCGAGAACGTCGGCGGACTCACCCACGAACTCGGCGCCGAACGCGCCCGCACCGCCTGGTACATCGTCCTCGGCCGTCCCGAGCGCGGCCTCGCCGACGTCCGCGCCCAGATGGGCAGGGTCGACGCGGAGGCGCAGAAGGTACGGCAGAGCGCCGCCGCTCTCGGCTCCGACGTCACGGGCCGCACGGGCGACGAGGTCGCCACCGTACTGACCCGCCTGGAAGACCTCGCCGCGCTGCGCGACCAGGCTTTCGACTCCGACCTCCTGCCCGGCGCCGCTCTCGACGCCTACACCACCGTCATCTCCGACCTGCTCGCGCTCAACGACGAGCTCGGCAAGAACGGCGAGGACGAGGATCTGACGCGCCAGTCGGTGACGCTGGACGCGCTCGCCCGCGCCAAGGAGAGCGTCTCCCTGCAGCAGGCCCTGCTCACCGTCGTCCTGGTGGTGGGCAGGTTCGAGCAGGACCAGCTCAAGACCCTTCTCGGCGAGCGGTCCCGCGAGGCCAGCGAGCGCAAGGCCTTCGCCGCCGAGGCCACCGCCGCCGAACGCCGGCTGTTCGACGAGAAGGTCAACGGCCGCGAGGCGGACAGGGCACGCTTCCTGCTCGAACTGGTCCTCAACAGGGCCGACACGGGAGCCCCTCTCAAGGGGCTCGACCTCAGCAAGCGCGACGACGCGCGCGAGTGGTTCGAGGCCTCCACCGTCATCGTCGACTCCATGCGCTCGGTGGAGGAGCGGCACGCGGCGGCGATCGTGCTGCGCAGCAGCGAACTGGCCGCGGCCGAGACGCAGCGCGCCTACCTGGTGGCCGGCGCCGTCGCGGCCCTGCTGCTGGCCGTGCTCCTCATCACGACCGGGGTGGCGCGCTCGCTCGTCCGCCCGCTGCGCAGGCTGCGCAGCGAGGCGCTCGACATCGCGGGAGAGCGGCTTCCAGGCTTCGTCCAGCGGCTGCGCGAGTCGCGTGACGGCGGCGTCACCGCGGAGGTCGCGCCCATCGGGGTGTTCTCGCGGGACGAGGTCGGTGAGGTGGCGCGCGCCTTCGACGAGGTCCACCGCGAGGCCGTACGGCTGGCGGGCGACGAGGCCAAGCTGCGCGCCAACGTCAACGCCATGTTCGTCAACCTCTCCCGGCGCAGCCAGACCCTCGTCGAGCGCCAGCTCACGCTGATCGAGCGCCTCGAGCGCGGCGAGCGGGACGACACCCGCCTCGGCGACCTGTTCAGGCTCGACCACCTGGCCACCCGCATGCGCCGCAACAGCGAGAACCTCCTGGTCCTCGCCGGCCAGGACGCCGCACGCAAGTGGACCCAGCCCGTCGAGCTGATGGACATCGTGCGCGCCGCCCTCGGCGAGGTCGAGAGCTACGACAGGGTGGTCATGCAGGCGGCCTCCGAGGTCGCCATCGCGGGCCAGGCCGTCAGCGACACCGTCCACCTGCTCGCCGAGCTGGTGGAGAACGCGGTGTCCTTCTCCTCCAGCGACACCAAGGTGACGATCTCGAGCAGCCGCATCGACGGCGGCGGCGTCATGGTCGCGGTGACCGACCACGGCATCGGGATGACCCAGGAGGAGCTCGCCCAGGCCAACTGGCGGCTGGCCAACCCGCCGGTCGTGGACGTGTCGGTGTCGCGGCGGATGGGCCTGTTCGTGGTCGGCCGCCTGGCGCTCAGGCACAACATCCGCGTGCAGCTGCGCAGGCAGGACATCGGCGGCCTCACGGCGATGGTGCTCATCCCCGAGGCCCTGCTGACCGCCATCCCCGGCCAGCCGCCCGGGCACGGCCCCGCCTCCCAGCACGGCATGCCGCCCCTGCACACCATGCCGCCCGAGCCGCAGCAGCCGATGGTCCCGCCCCCGTCGATGGTGCCCCCGCAGGCGGGGCCGATGTCGTACGAGAGTCCCCCGCTCGACGACCTGAGGCCGTCGCCCATGGGCGCGCCGGTGCTCGACTCGCCGCCTGTCGACTGGTTCGGCACCAACGACGCGCCCTCGGCGGACCTGTCCGACTTCACCTCCAACGGGCTTCCCAAGCGAGGAGGACGCCCCTCGGACGGCGGCCGGCCGCCGGGCTTCCGCGAGATGCCCGGCCTGGGCGGCTCTCAGGGCCCCGACTCGTACGGCACGCTCGACCGGCGCCCGCACGACTCCTTCGACGTGCCGGGCAGGCACGAGTACCCCGACGCGACAAGGCCGCTGCCCCGGGTGGAGACCTCCTCGCTCGACACCGGCGACGAGGAGTACCTGCCGATCTTCGCGGCGGTGGAGTCGAGCTGGTTCAAGCGCCCGGCGAACATCGCCGACGCCGCCGACGCCCCCTCGCTCGACACGGGATCCGCGCAGGGCAAGTCCTCCGTGGAACACCCCACGGAGCCGCCGCCCGCCGGAGCCGACCGCCACACCGGTCAGCAGGCCGGTCAGCAGGCCGGTCAGCAGGCCGGCCAGCAGGCCGCGGCGTCTCAGGACCCCTGGTCGTCGCCCGCCGACGCGGGCTGGCAGGCGGCCCGCGCGGCCAACGACCCCAGCCTCGGCGGCATCACCACCTCGGGCCTGCCCAAGCGCAAGCCCAGGGCGAACCTGGTGCCCGGCACCGCCGCCGCCCCGCAGGCCCAGGCCCCCGCGCCGCCGATGCCACCCGTCTCTCCCGACCGGATCAGGAGCAGGCTGGCCAGCTACCAGCAGGGTGTGCGGAAGGGCCGCGCCGAGCTCGGGAACGCCGGCGAGGAAGGGGCGCAGCGGTGAAGGAGCTGAGCCAGGCCGCCAGGGATGTCAACTGGCTGGTCAGCGGCTTCGTCGAGGAGGTGCCCGGCGTCGCGCACGCCGTGGTCGTCTCCTCGGACGGGTTGCCCATGGCGTTCTCGAGGGGGTTCCCCAAGGACCGCGCCGACCAGCTCGCCGCCGTGGCCGCCGGGCTGATCAGCCTGGTCCAGGGCGCATCGAGGGTCTTCGAAGGCGGCGGAGTCACTCAGACCGTCGTCGAAATGCAGCGCGGGCTGTTGCTGGTGATGTCCATCAGCGACGGGTCCTGCCTCGCCGTGCTGGCCGCGCCGGAATGCGACATGGGACTGGTCGCCTACCAGATGACGGTTCTGGTGGAAAGGGCCGGCCAGGTGCTCACGCCTGCCGTACGGGCGGAACTGTCATCCGCGCGCCCTTGGTGATGGGAGACGATCGTGGCTTCGTGGAATGACGGCCCTTCTTACGGGCCTCCGCCGGACTACGGCAGGGGGTACGGCCAACCGGCCTCGGGCTACGACCCTGCCCCCAGCCCTCCCGAGGAGGAGCGCAGCTCGCTGGTGCGGATGTACTCGCTCACCGGCGGGCGCACCGCGCCGCGCACCAACCTGGCCATGGAGGCGCTGGTCTCCTCGGCCACCTCGGCGCAACTCGGCATGAACCACACCCGTGAATACCGCGCGATCAGCGAGCTGTGCCGGCAGATCAGGTCGGTCGCCGAGGTGTCGGCGCTGCTGGCCATGCCACTGGGCGTGGCCAGGGTGCTGATCGCGGACATGGAGGCGGAGGGTCTGGTGCGGATCTACCAGCCGCAACTGGATGCGGGCATGCCGAACAGGAACCTGCTGGAAAGGGTGCTAAGTGGACTTCGCAGGCTCTAGCGGCCTGACCTCGACGAAGATCGTCGTGGCGGGCGGGTTCGGTGTGGGCAAGACGACGTTCGTGGGTGCGGTGTCGGAGATCCTGCCGCTCACCACCGAGGCTGTCATGACCAACGCCTCGGCGGGCGTCGACGACCTCAGCCTCACCCCTGACAAGACCACCACGACCGTGGCCATGGACTTCGGCCGGGTGTCGCTGGACAGGGACCTGATCCTTTACCTGTTCGGCACGCCGGGTCAGCACCGGTTCTGGTTCATGTGGGACGACCTGGTCCGCGGCGCCATCGGCGCGGTCGTGCTCGTCGACACCCGCAGGCTGGCCGACTCCTTCCCCGCGATCGACTACTTCGAAGAGGCCAAGCTGCCCTTCGTGATCGGGCTCAACGGCTGGAACGGGCACTTCCCGCACGTGGAGAACCAGGTGAGGGACGCGCTGACGCTGGCACCGCACGTGCCGATCGTGCGGACGGACGCGCGCTCCCGGGACGCGGTCAAGACCACGCTCATCACGCTGGTGGAGCACGCTCTGACCGTCCGCTCCGCCTACGGCCCCACCTACTGACCCCGCGGCGACGGCTCGACTCCGCTCCTGGATCTCCAGGAGAGGTTCCGTCGGGAGCGCGGCGCCGGCGACCGGCGCCGCGCCGTCAGGCTCAGGCCCCCGGATCAGGCGGCGCGCCACCAGTGGGCGGCGACGAGCTCGGCGACGAGTGTCTCGGTCAGCAGGGCGACGTCGGGATCGTCGTCGTGCCGGTACCTGATCGAGGCGCGCTCGCCCTCCACGTGCCCGCCCACCGTGAGGACGGTGGAGCCGCGCTGCCGTACCCAGTCCATGGCCTGCTCGTCGTAGCGCGAGCCGGGGAACAGCAGGGCGCGGTAGTCGAGGGTCTTGGTGAGGTAGACGTCCACGTGCGACCAGTCGCCGCTCTCGCACGCGTCGGCGGGCCTGCGCGGGCCCTCTCGGACCATCAGCGCGGACTGCTCGGCCGACGACATCCGCTCGGCCGGCGCGATCGCGTAGACCCCGTGCGCCCCGTCGAGCAGCTCCAGCGCGGTGGCGAGCCAGTCGTCCCTCCGGTCCAGCAGGTCGGAGGTGGCCGCGGCGGCCCGCCGTACCAGCTCGGGGATGTCGCGGGCCGCCCCGGTGAGCCGCGACTCCAGCGCCAGCAGCAGCACCAGCGTGTGCTGGAAGGTACGGCAGGCCACGCCGCCCCGCTCCTCGCCTGCCAGCATCGGGATGACCTGGTCGGCCCCCTCTGCGATCTTCGAGCCTTCGACGTTGGTGAGGGCGACGACGGGGGAGGGGCCTCCGGCGTAGCGGGCCAGGGCGTCGAGGGTCTCCCTGCTGCCTCCCGTCGCCGAGATCGGCACGACGAGCGTCTCGGGCCCCGCGGGGAAGGTGGCGGCGGCCGAGCCGTACTCGGCGTAGGCGTCGAAGCCCCTGGCGCGCAGGCGGAGCGCGGCGACGCCTGCCGCGTAGCGGGAGCTGCCCATGCCGAGGAACACCACGCGTCTGAGCCCCTCGGGCAGGGTCAGCGGCTCCTTCTCCAGCCACGCGGCCAGGTCGGCGAGGGCGGAGGGCTTGGCCTCCAGGTCGGCGTGGAACAGCTCGGGGTTCACGGGTTCTCCTCGGTGAAGCGGGTGCGCAGGACGCCCATGGGGGCGTAGCGCCAGCGGGGCAGGTGGCGTGCGGAGTAGATCAGTTCGCGGCACTCCTGCTCGATCTCGAACGGGCCGAGCAGGCGGTCGTCCAGCAGGTCGGGCCTGCCCGCCTCCGCGAGGCGCGCGCGGTAGGCGGCCAGGAGGCCGGCTCGCGCGATGGCGGCCCACGCGGCGGCCGCGGACGGGGCGGTGCCGCGCCGCTTGACGGCCACCTGGGCGACGTGTTCCAGGCTGGTGGTGAGCTGGGCGACGTCGCGGGCGGCGGGCTGGTACGGGTCGGCCTCGGTGACGGTCGGATTGCCGTCGAAGTCGATCACCGCGTACCCGTCGCGCCACTGAAGGATTTGGCCCACGTGGAAGTCACCGTGGATGCGGATCCGTGAGGTGGTGACGATGCCGGAGAGGGGCGCGAGCTCGGCCCGCAGCGCGGGCTCGTGGGCGCGCAGCCAGGCGCCGTCCTCGCCGTCGGTGAGCGTGAGCGCCTCCTCCAGCGCCCCGGCCGCCCGCTCCATCGCGGACCGCTCACGCGAAGGAGGGAGCGCGGACTCCGTGGCGGGGAAGGTCGCGAGGGCCAGGTGCAGGTCGGCGGCCAGGTCGCCGAGCGTGGCCGCGAAGCCGGTACGGCCCGCCTCCGCCTCGTCCACGCACCACTCCCACCCGTCCCTCGCCTCTGGCAGGTAGCCGGTCACCAGGGCGAGCAGCGTCTCGGCTCCCGAAGGGGCGACCCTGGTGAGCGCCGCGTAGGGCGGGGCCGTGTGCGCGAAGCCCGTCTCCGTCAGGTGCGCGAACGCGGCCAACGTCGGGTGGGGCAGCGGCGCGGGCTCGGCCAGCCACTTCACCACGATCCGCTCGCCGACCACGACCGAGTGGTTGGTCTGGTCGACGTCGATGCCGCGCTCCTGCCACGGCGACGCGGGCGTGGGCCCTTCGGCGGGGCCGTAGGGCGCGGGCATGGGCAGGTAGCGGCGGAGCGCGAACGGCTCGGGCACCGGCTCCGACAGCGCCGCCAGGAAGGCCGCCGTCAGTCCTTCACCGGCCCTCGGCGCACCGATCCGGGCCAGGGCGGAACTGGTCACGGCGCCGTCCCGATCGGTAACGTGATTCTTACCGAGAGCCAACAGACGCCGCCAAATTGAATCGCGATTCAACACGTTCATCAAACTTCCTGGTGACAATGTCCGGAAAAGTCTTGCTCATGTTGATGTTGGCTGCAACACTCCTGCTTTGGTCTGCAGTGCCCGGTTGGTCGCGAGACCCCTCGTACATCTGAATCCAGAAGGAGTAGCGGCCGTGTCCCGTATCCGGTACACCCGTCGTTTTCCGGCCGTCGTCGCGGCGGCCGGACTCACGCTCGCCGTAGCGGCGTGTGGCGGCGAGTCGTCGACCAACAACGCCAACCCGGCACCGAGCGCCGCCGCGCAGCTGAACGCGAAGGCGGATCTTTCCAAGCAGAGCCTCACGGTGACCGTCTGGCCCGGGTACACGCCCAAGGAGCTGCCGGAGAAGGCCAAGGCCAAGCTCGGCGTCGCCGACGTGAAGATCGTCGAGCACGACACCAACGAGACCGCGATGACGAAGCTGACCAGCCAGGGCGGCGAGGGCATCGACGTCGCCTTCGTCTCCGGCCAGTACGCGCAGGCGCTGGCCGCCGCGGGCCTGCTGGAGCCGATCCACGCCGAGCTGATCCCGAACCTCAGCAACCTCTACCCCGAGGCCACGCAGCTGTCCTACGACAAGGGCAACAAGATCTCCGTCCCCTACACCTGGGGCACGACGGGCATCTGCTACCGGAGCGACCTGGTCAAGGCCGAGCCGACCAGCTGGAAGGACATCCTGACCCCGCCTGCCTGGGCCGAGAAGAAGGTCACGATGATGACCACCGAGCGCTGGCTGGCGCTGCCCGCGCTCAAGTCGCTCGGCTACTCGGTCAACACCGACAAGGACGAGGAGATCGCCAAGGCGAAGGAGCTCCTCGTCGCGGCCAAGCCGCACCTGCTGGGCTACGACGACGTCACCTTCGGCGAGAAGCTGAAGACCGGCGAGGCGATCATGGTCGAGGCGTGGGACGGCTGGTGCCCCACCACGGACGAGAAGAAGAACATCAAGTTCGCGGTCCCGAAGGAGGGCAGCGACCTCTGGGTGGACACCATGGTGATCATGAAGTCCTCCAAGAACAAGGAGGCCGCGCACGCCCTGATCAACTACATCCTCGACCCCGAGATCCACCGCTGGGCGGCCGAGAACATCAACTACAAGGTCCCGAACAAGGCCGCCATGGACAAGGTCCAGGTGGCCGAGGGGTCCCTGCTCGGCACCTCCCCCGCCGAGCTGCTGCAGGGCGAGTCGATCATCGACCTGGGTGAGGCGTCCACCAAGTACACCCGCCTGTCGACCGAGGTCGCGGCCAAGTAAGCCGTGAGAGCCAAGTAAGCCGTGAAATCAGTTGGCAAGGCCCGGCCGGTGTCCCCTGCGTGGGGGCGCCGGCTGGGCGCGTTCGTCTTCCTGGGCCCCGGCGTCGTCTACCTGGCGGTGCTGCTCCTGGTCCCTCTCGCGCTGATCCTCAGCTACACCGTCTTCAGACGCGGCCGCTTCGGCGGGATCGTCTACGAGTTCACGACGGAGAACTTCAGCAGGCTGCTCGACCCCCTTTACCTCGACGTCGTCCTGGTGTCGGTCAAGCTGGCCACGCTGACCACCGTGTTCGCGCTCCTGCTCGGCTACCCCACGGCGTACCTGATCGCCAGGCTGCCGCGGACGTGGAAGACGATCGCGCTGGTCGCGATCGTCCTGCCGTTCTGGACGAACTTCATCATCAGGGTCTACGCCTGGACGATCCTGCTGAGCGGGCCGGGCCTGATCAACTCGACGCTCGGCACGCAGTTCGAGCTGCTCTACAACCAGGGCGCGATGGTCACGGGACTGCTCTACTCCTACCTGCCGCTGATGGTGCTGCCGCTGTACGCGGCCATCGAGAAGCTCGACCCGCAGCTGCGTGAGGCCTCGGCGAATCTGGGCGCCTCGGCCTTCACCACCTTCAGGCGCGTGACGCTCCCGCTGACGCTGCCGGGGGTCGCCACCGGCTGCCTGTTCGTCTTCGTGCCGAGCTTCGGCAACTTCGTCGTCCCCGAGATCCTCGGCGGCGGACGGTCGGCCACGGTCGGCACGCTGATCCGCACGGAATTCCTGAAGTCGCGTGACTGGCCGTTCGGCTCCACGCTGGCGCTGGCCGTGATCCTGGTCCTGATCGTGCTTCTGGTGATCCAGTCGTGGGTGAACCGCCGTGGGTAGGCCGCGTTTCCTCTACGTGCCGTTCTGGCTGACCTACGTCTTCCTCTACGCGCCGATCCTGGTGCTCGTGGTGATGTCCTTCAACGCGGGCCGCTCGCCGTACGTCTACGAGGGCTTCAGCTTCAAGTGGTACGGCGTGCTCGCCGAGGACGACAAGATCATGAAGGGCCTGGTCAACACGCTGATCGTGGCGGCGGGCTCGACCGCGCTCGCCACCGTGCTGGGCACGCTGCTGGCGGTGGGCCTGGCCAGGCACACCAGGTCCAAGCTGCTCGACGCGCTCGGGCTGATGCCCGCGATCCTGCCCGACCTGGTGCTGGCCATCGGCCTGCTGGTCTTCTACGACCTGGTGAAGTTCAGCCTCGGCCTCCACTCGGTGATCCTGTCGCACGCGCTGTTCGGAATGGCCTTCGTGGCCGCGGTCGTGCGTACCAGGCTCACCCACGCCGACTCCTCGCTGGAGGAGGCCTCGCGCGATCTCGGGGCGGGACCCGTCACCACCTTCGTCAGGGTGACGCTGCCGCAGCTCGCGCCCGGCATCGTGGCGGGCGCGCTGCTCGCCTTCACCCTGTCGATCGACGAGTTCGTCATCGCGTTCTTCACGGCGGCGCCGACCGAGCCGACGCTGCCGATCGTCATCTACTCAATGGTCAGGTTCGGGGTGACCCCGGAGATCAACGCGCTCGCGTCGATCCTGCTGCTGGTGAGCTTCACCGTGGTGATCGCCGCCCAGCGCATGACGAAGATCGGGGAGATTCGTGCTCAAGATTGACGGCGTCACCCGCAGGTTCGGGGACGTCACCGCTCTCGACGACGTCTCGCTGGAGATCGAGCAGGGCGAGTTCTTCGCCCTGCTCGGCCCCTCGGGATGCGGCAAGACGACGCTGCTGCGCATCCTGGCCGGCTTCGAGACGCCCGACGCGGGCACGGTCACCCTTGACGGCGACGACCTGCTGTCGATGCAGCCCAACCGGCGGCCGATCAACCTGATGTTCCAGTCCTACGCGCTGTTCCCGCACATGACCGTGGCCAAGAACATCGCCTACGGCCTGGAGCAGGAGAAGCTCGGCAAGGCCGAGATCAGGCAGCGGGTCGGCGAGGTGCTGGAGACCATCGGCCTGGCCGAGATGGCGGGCCGCAAGCCCGGCCAGCTGTCCGGCGGCCAGCGCCAGCGCGTGGCCCTGGCCAGGGCGATCGTCAAACGTCCTCGGCTGCTGCTGCTGGACGAGCCGCTGTCGGCGCTGGACAAGAAGGTCCGCGCGGGCATGCAGCTGGAGCTCAAGCGGCTGCAGCACGAGGTGGGCATCACCTTCGTCGTGGTCACCCACGACCAGGAGGAGGCGATGTCGCTCGCCGACCGCATCGCGGTCTTCGAGTCCGGACAGGTGCGCCAGGTGGACGAGCCCGTCGAGCTGTACGAGCGGCCGCGCACGCCGTTCGTCGCCGACTTCGTCGGGGCCAACAACATCTTCGAGGGTACGGCGGTGCCCGAGGGTCTCGACGTGCCCGACCTCGGAGTCCTGCCGGGGGAGGGGGCCGAGCTCGCGGGCGTCAAGGCGCTGCTGGCCGTACGCCCGGAGAACGTGCGGCTGGCCGACAAGGGTCTGCTCGGCACCGTGCTGGACGTGAGCTTCTACGGCGGCATCTCGCACATCGCGGTCGCCGTGGAGGGAAGGGCCAAGCCGGTCCTCGTGGCCCAGCAGGGCGCCGCGAAGGTCGAGGTGGGCGCCCAGGTCAGGCTCGGCTGGGACGCCCACGACGCGGTGCTGATCCAGGAAGGCTGAGTCAGTGGGCAGCCAGGTCGCAGCCGGTGGCCGTTCGGGCGTAGCTGAGGATCAGCTCGACGGCCTCCTCGGGGCCGATGAGGGGGTGCCTGGCGGTGATGCGATAGCCGTAGGCGTCCTCGAGGGCCACCAGGTTGCGCGCGATCGTCAGGGAGTCGGAGGTCGGGGCGAACACGCCGAGTGCCGTCCCCGTGTCCAGGACGGCCTGGTACATCGACACCTGGCGGTCGTACAGGGTGGTCAGCAGCAGGCCGTAGATCCTGTTGCGGCCGGCGGCCCCGCCCAGCTCGTTCAGCAGCCGCACGTCCGGGTCGAGCGGCCCGGTGGGCAGCCCCGAGCGGATCGTGATGACCAGCTTGCGCGCGGGATCGCTGACGGCCGAGATCTGCCGCATGCGGTGCTCGTAGAAGCGCTCCACGCTGGCGTGGTGCGCCTCGACCAGCAGCTCGCTGAGGTCGGGGTAGTGGTAGAGCACCGCGCCCGAGGTCAGTCCGGCCTCCTCGGCCACGTGGGCCAGCTGCACCCCGTCGATGCCGTGGCGGACGATGGCCCGCCGCGCCGCCTCGATGAGGTCGATCCGCCGGTCCGAGCGACTCTTGCGCGCGGTCACCAGCACCCCCGTTCCTGTGGCGTCATTAAGGTCATTCGGGCACATACTGCCTTGAAGTTGACCATCCCGCTAGACAAGTATTTGAATCGAAATTCAACTGAGCGTTCCCTCCGGAGTTGATCATGTCTCTCACCATTCTGTTCATGCCCGAGAGCGCGTACGGGCCCACGAACAACAGCATCGGCATCGGCGACATCCTGCGCCGTAGGGGCCACCGGGTGGTCTTCGCCGCCGAGGCGTCGTGGAAGGGCAAGCTCGAGGCGCTCGGCTTCGAGGAGGACCTGGTCGACCTGGCGCCCCCCGCCGAGGAGGCCGAGGAGCAGGACCCGGGCCAGTTCTGGAAGGACTTCATCCGCGACACCGCGCCCGAGTACCGCAAGAGCACGAGGGAACAGCTCGAGACCGTCACCAAGCCCATCTGGGACGCCCTGATCGACGGCGTGAAGTACTGCGAGCCCCAGCTCAAGGCGATCATCGAGCGGGTCAGGCCCGACATCATCGTCGAGGACAACGTCATCACCTTCCCCGCGCTGCTGACCGCGGGCAAGAAGTTCGTCAGGATCGTCTCCTGCAACCCGCTCGAGGTCCGCGGCGAGGCGGTCGCGCCCGTCTTCTCCGGTCTGCCCGCCGACGACGGCTCCGAGTGGGGCGCCTTCCGCGCCGAGTACGACCGCACCCACCGCGAGATCTGGACCGCCTTCAACGAGTGGTGCGTCGAGCAGGGCACCCGGCCGCTGCCCGACCTGGACTTCATCCATGAGGGCGACCTGAACCTCTACGTCTACCCCGAGCTGCTCGACTACACCGACGCCCGCCCGCTGGGCCCGAGCTGGCACCGCCTCGACTCCTCGGTCCGCGAGACCGACGAGGACTTCGCGCTGCCCTTCGAGCGCAACGGCGGCGCGCTGGTCTACTTCTCGCTCGGCTCGCTCGGCTCGGCCGACGTGGAGCTCATGCAGCGCGTCATCGACGTGCTCGCCACCACGCCGCACCAGTTCATCGTCTCCAAGGGCCCGCTGCACGAGGAGATCAAGCTCGCCGACAACATGTGGGGCGCGGAGTTCCTGCCGCAGACCAAGATCATCCCGCAGGTGGACCTGGTCATCACCCATGGCGGCAACAACACCACCACCGAGGCCCTGCACTTCGGCAAGCCGATGATCCTGCTGCCGCTGTTCTGGGACCAGTACGACAACGCCCAGCGCGTGGACGAGCTCGGCTACGGCGTGCGCCTGTCCACCTACACCTTCAGCGACGACGAGCTCAAGGGCGCCCTCGACCGCCTGCTCGGCGACGCCGAGCTGCGCGCCAGGCTGACCGCCGAGGGCGAGAAGATCCGCGGTCGCGACGGCCTGCGCAAGGCCGCCGACCTGATCGAGCAGCTCGGCAAGTAGGCCGCGTCCGAACAGCACGACCCCGAGGGAGCACCCCAGCGCGTTCCCTCGGGCCCGGTCCCCGGCCGTCACGGCAGGCGACCGACCCGATCGTTTCCGAGGGAAGACACGATGCGTCAACTGATCAACCCGGCCACCGGCCGGCCGTTCGCCGAGGTGCCCGACACGCCCGTCGCGGAGGTGGCGCACGCCGTACGGCGGGCGAAGAAGGCCTTCGACGAGTGGTCGCAGGCCACCCCCGCCGACCGCGCCCGCGTGCTGCTGCGCCTTGCCGACCTGGTGGAGGCCGACGCGGAGGAGCTGACCAGGCTCGAGGTGGAGGAGACGGGCAAGCCCGCGGCCGTCTTCAGGGACGGCGAGCTGCCGTTCGCCGCCGACAACCTGCGCTTCTTCGCCGGTGCCGCGCGCTCGCTCGACGGCAGCGGTGCGGGGGTGCTCAGCGCCGGCTACACCTCGGTGCTGCTGCGCCGCCCGGTCGGGGTGGTGGGCTCGATCGCGCCGTGGAACTTCCCCTTCGTCATGGCGGTGTGGAAGCTCGGTCCGGCGCTGGCCGCGGGCAACGCGGTGGTCATCAAGCCCGCGCCGCACACGCCGCGCACGACGATCCGGCTGGCCGAGCTGATCGCCAAGGCGGGTGCGCCGGAGAACCTGGTGCAGGTCGTGACCGGCGACGCCGAGGTCGGCGAGGCCCTGGTGACCGACCCCGGCGTGGACATGGTGAGCGTCACCGGTTCCACCGAGACCGGCCGCGCGGTCATGACGGGCGCGGCGCGCACGCTCAAGCGCGTGCACCTGGAGCTCGGCGGCAAGGCGCCCGCCCTGGTCTTCGAGGACGCCGACCTGGCGGAGACCGCGCGTGGCGTGGCCATGGGCGCCACGTACAACACCGGCCAGGACTGCACCGCGGCCACGAGGGTCTACGTCGCCCGCCAGGCCTACGGGGACGCGGTGGAGGCCATTCGCGCTACGCTTGCCGAGATCCAGGTCGGCGATCCGTGGAGCCCCACGACGGACATCGGTCCGCTGATCTCGGCCGCGCACCGCGACAGGGTGCACGGCTTCGTCTCCCGCGCGGCCGCCGACTCGGGAGGCGAGGTGATCTTCGGCGGTGCACCGATCGACGCGCCCGGCTTCTTCTACCCGCCCACCCTCATCGCGGGGCCCCGGCAGGACAGCGAGGTCGTGCAGGGCGAACTTTTCGGCCCCGTCCTCGTGGTGCTGCCCTTCGACGACGAGGACGAGGCTGTCAGGCTGGCCAACGACACCCGCTACGGGCTGGCCTCCTCGGTCTGGTCGCGCGACGTGGCCAGGGCCATGCGCGTCTCGCATCGGCTGGATGTCGGGGTGACGTGGGTGAATGATCATCTGCCGATCGCCAGTGAGGCTCCGCACGGCGGCGTCAAGGGCAGCGGGTTCGGCAAGGACATGAGCCAGGAGGCGGTGCAGGAGTACTCGGTGACCCGTCACCTGATGATCAAGCACGCGGCTCCGGCGGAGCGGGACTCGTTCCGGCCGGCCTAAACAGCATGTGGCGTTATGGGCGAAAAGGCCGGACTTGTGGGTGTTTAGCGAACTTTGTCTCGTTCGCTGATCTGGTCAGGTTGTGTTCCAATTACGATCGCTCCTGCAATCCCATGCGCCACATGCGTGTCAGAGATTTTCGAGCACGCATGGCGAGAGGTAGCGACACTCAGTGAGGACGGAAAACCCCCGGCACGCCGCCCCGGGGGAGGACACAGGAAAGAAGCCCGGGTCGGGCAGTCGTTTCCAGCTGGGCAACTGGCGGGTGCGATCGCGCCTCATCCTGCTCATCCTGATTCCCACGGTCGTGGGCGTCCTCCTCGCGGGCATCCAGCTTGCCAACTCCATCGGAACCGCAGCCGAATACCGCCGCCTGACCCAGGTGGCCGAACTCGTGCAGCGGCTCGGCTCGCTCTCCCACGAGCTGGGCAAGGAACGCACGCTCACCGCCTGGTACATCGCCGACAACCGTCGTGCGGGCCGGCTGTCCCAGCTGCGCAACCAGCGTGACGTCGTAGACGCCGGCAAGAAGAAGGTGCTCGAGAGCGCCAGGGCGATCGACGAGGCCCACCCCCTCCGCGTGCGCCACGAGGTCGACGAGGCGGTCCGCTGGCTCGACGGCCTCGACGGCCTGCGCGAGTCGATCCTCGGCGACAGCGTTCCCGCCCGAGCGGCGATCCGAACCTTCACTTCCATGATCGACGTCATGGAGGGCCTGCAGGGCGAGCTGGTGGCCGCGGGCAACAACGAAGGCCTGCTCGGCGACGCCACCGCGCTCGGCGCGCTGGAGCGCGCCAAGGAGGAGGTCTCGCGCCAGCAGGTCATCCTCGTCGTCGCGCAGATCGAGCGCCGCCTCGACTACGACGACCTGTCGGACTTCCTCGGCTCATGGAACGCCCAGCAGGCCGAGCTCACCGTCTTCGAGGCCGAGTCCCAGGCAGACGACCTGGCGTTCTTCCGCAAGACGGTCAGAGGCCAGGAGATCGACCGCGGCGACGCCATGCGCCAGCGCGCGCTGGCCCAGATGCGCGAGTACAAGGAGATCCGCGACCTCGACATCACCTCGCGGCGCGACCTCAAGCTCTGGTACGACAGCACCGAGCAGACGGTCGACGCCATGCGCAAGGTCGAGGACCAGCTGGCCACCTCGATCGTGGCGCAGACCAGGATGCTGGCCGACGCCGAGCAGCGCAACGCCATCGTCTCGGGCGCCGTCATCCTCGTCCTGCTGCTGCTCGTCCTGCTGATCACCACCCGGGTCGCAGGCTCGCTCGTACGGCCCCTGCGCAAGCTGCGCGCCGAGGCGCTGGAGGTGGCCGGCAGCACGCTGCCCGACACGGTCCGCATCCTGCGCGAGTCCGGCGACGGCGCGGCCATCCCTGAGGTTCCCTCCATCGGGGTGCTCACCCGAGACGAGATCGGTGAAGTGGCGCGGGCCTTCGACGAGGTCCACCGCGAGGCCGTACGGCTGGCCGGTGAGGAGTCCAAGCTCCGCGCCAACGTCAACGCCATGTTCGTCAACCTCTCCCGCCGCAGCCAGACGCTCGTCGAACGCCAGCTCTCGCTCATCGAGGGTCTGGAGAACGGCGAGGAGAACGAGCAGCGGCTGTCCGACCTGTTCAGGCTGGACCACCTGGCCACCCGTATGCGCCGCAACAGCGAGAACCTGCTGGTCCTCGCCGGCCAGGAGGCCGCGCGCAAGTGGACCCAGCCGGTCGAGCTCGTCGACATCGCCCGCGCGTCGCTGTCGGAGGTCGAGGGCTACGAGAGGGTCAACATCCAGGTGCCGACCGGCACACTGGTGGCCGGTCCCGCCGTCACCGACGTCGTCCACCTGCTCGCCGAGCTGATCGAGAACTCCATCTCCTTCTCCCCGCGCGAGACCAAGGTCAGCGTCTCCAGCAACCGCGCCGAGGGCGGCGTGATGATCGCGGTCGTCGACCTCGGCATCGGCATGACCCCTGACGAGGTCGCCCAGGCCAACTGGCGCCTGGCCAACCCGCCCGTCGTCGACGTGTCGGTCTCGCGCCGCATGGGCCTGTTCGTGGTCGGCCGCCTGGCCCTGCGCCACGGCATCAAGGTGCAGCTGCGCTCGCAGCCGACGGGCGGTGTCACGGCACTCGTCGTGCTGCCCGACACCCTGCTGGTGTCCGCGTCGGCTCCCACCCAGACGGGCTTCCCTTACCAGCAGACCCCGGGCTCCTTCAGCCCGTTCGACTCGCCCGTCATGGCGGCCCCTGTCGCCCAGTTCGGCATGGACAGCCCCGACGTTCGCGGGTTCGACGAGCCGATGCACACGCCGTGGCCCGGCACGCTGCCGCCGCCCGGCAACACGGCCTGGCCGTCGATGGGCGAGGACCATGCCTTCGGCGCGGCCGACACGGGGACATCGAGCAACGGGTTCTCCGGCGGCGCCTTCGCCGACGGCGGGACGCGCGACACGGGCTTCCCCGACAGCGGGACGCGTGACGGCGGGCTCGCCGACGGCGGGTTGAACAGCGGCTTCCGGGACAGCTCCTTCCAGGACGGCGCCTTCCAGGACAGTAGGTTCCAGGACGGCTTCCAGGACAGCGGCTTCCAAGACAGTGGCTTCCAGGACGGCTTCCAGGACGGCGGGCTCCGCGACGGCGGATTCGCCGACGCCGGCTGGCCGCCTGCCGCGCCCGCCACGTCCGAGCCCGCCTTCGACCCGTTCTCCAGGAGCCTGCCCGAGCCCGAGCCGCGGCCGATGGACGCCTTCGGCCGCACGCCAGAGCCGGAGGCCCACCCCACCTTCGACCACGTCTCGCGCGAGTCCGCCGGCGCCTTCGGCACCCTGGGCAACGAGTCCCACAGCTCGTTCATGGGGCTGCCCGAGTCCGACATGACCGGCCCGCTGCCCGTCGTCCGTTCATCGCCGATGGACGAGGACGGCGAGGAGTTCCTGCCGATCTTCTCCTCGGTCGGCTCCGACTGGTTCCGCAGGCCCGACCCCGAGCAGCTGAAGGCCGCGAAGGAGAGCCTGGAGGAGGAGCCGAGAGAGGCAGCGGACAGCGCGTCCGCCCAGTACAACGGCCGTTCCTCGCGGCTCGCCGACGAGCAGCCGCCCCCGCAGGACAGCCGCCCGCAGGACAGCCGCCCGCAGGACAGCCGCCCGCAGGGGCTGCCGCAGCGCAGGCCTGGCGAGAGCGTGACGCCGTCGTGGTCCTCGCCCGCCGACAGCGGTTTCCAGGCCGCGCGCGCCGCCGCGCAGCCCGCCCAGGGCGGCACGACCTCCTCGGGCCTGCCGCGAAGGGTCCCCAAGGCCAACCTGGTTCCCGGTACGGCGATCGCGCCCGAGAGCGCGGCTCCCGAACCGCCCGCGCCGATCTCGCCCGACCGGGTGCGCAGTCGCCTGTCCAGCTTCCAGCAGGGAGTTCGGCAGGGCCGTGAATTCACTCGCGACACCCGCGAGAACAAGGAGGACAGATGAGAGAGCTGAGTCAGGGCGCCCGCGGCGTCAACTGGCTGATCACCGACTTCGTGAACAACGTGCCGGGTGTCGCGCACACCGTGGTCGTGTCGTCCGACGGTCTGCCACTTGCCTACTCTGAGGGTTTCCCCAAGGACAGGGCCGACCAGCTCGCAGCGGTCGCCTCCGGTGTGATCAGCCTCACCCAGGGTGCGGCCAGGGTTTTCGAAGGCGGCATGGTCACCCAGACGGTGATCGAGATGCAGCGCGGCCTGTTGATGATCATGTCGATCAGCGACGGGTCGTGTCTTGCGGTCCTCGCCGCGGCCGACTGCGACATGGGTCTGGTGGCGTACCAGATGACGCTGCTGGTGGAGCGGGCGGGACAGGTTCTCACGCCTGCCGTACGCGCCGAGCTGCAGGCGGCGCGCCCCCGCTAGCGGGGGCGTGAGATGGGGGACAGGAGAAGGCTGTGACAGATCAGGGTTGGGCTGGTGATAACAATCAGGGGCGTCAAGGAGCCCCACGCCCGCAGGGGTCGAGCTCGCTGGTCAGGCCGTATGCCGTGACCGGAGGGCGCACGGCGCCCAGGGTGAAGTTCGCGATGGAGGCGTTGGTCTCCTCCGCCACATCCGAACATCGCGATCTTTCTCTCCTCAGTCCGGAGTATCAAGCGATCATCCAGTTGTGCCGGTCGGTCAGGTCGGTCGCCGAAATCTCCGCCCTCTTACGAGTTCCGCTCGGCATCACCCGGGTGCTGATCGCGGACATGGCGTCCGAGGGCCTGATTCGCGTCCACCAGCCTCAGCTGGAAGCGGGTAAGCCGGATCTCAACCTGCTCGAAAGGGTGCTAAGTGGACTTCGCAGGCTCTAGCGGCCTGACCTCGACGAAGATCGTCGTGGCGGGCGGGTTCGGTGTGGGCAAGACGACGTTCGTGGGTGCGGTGTCGGAGATCCTGCCGCTCACCACGGAGGCGGTCATGACCGACGCCTCGGCGCACATCGACGACGTGTCGCTCACGCCGAACAAGACGACCACCACGGTGGCCATGGACTTCGGTCGCGTGTCCCTCGACCGCGACCTGATCCTGTACCTGTTCGGCACGCCGGGTCAGCACCGGTTCTGGTTCATGTGGGACGACCTGGTCCGCGGCGCCATCGGCGCCGTCGTACTCGTCGACACCCGCAGGCTGGCCGACTCCTTCCCCGCGATCGACTACTTCGAAGAGGCCAAGCTGCCCTTCGTCGTCGGGATCAACGGGTGGGACGGCCACTACCTCCACGCGGAGGAGGAGATCAGGGAGGCGCTGACGCTCTCCCCGCACATCCCGCTGGTCCGTCTCGACGCCAGGTCGCGCGACTCGGTGAAGAGCACGCTGATCACCCTGGTGGAGCACGCGCTCACCAGCCACGTGGGTCCTCGCGGCTGATCGCCGCGAGGGCCCGCGGCCCGATGGTGGAGATCCACCGGGCTTGCGGCTATTGTCGGCTCTGATCATGGTGGTGAACCCCCTCACTGGAGAGCCCGACCGCCCGCTGTCGCCGATGCCGCCCGAAGAGCTGGCCGCGACGGCGGGCGAGCTGCGCTCGCGGTCGGCGACCTGGCGCGCGGCCGACAGGGGCGAGGCGCTGTCCGCCTTCGGCGCGGCCATCGCGGGTGACGAGCACCTGCTGGCCGCGCTGGTCGCCGACACCGGCCGCCACGCGGAGTCGGAGCTGGAACGGCGCGCCGTGGCCGCCGTCATCGACCGGTGGGTACGGCAGGCGCCCGCGCTCCTGGCCGACCGGCCCGACGAGCCCGCCGCGATCCCGGGGATCGTGGTAGGCGGGCAGGCGGTGCCGTACGAGTTGGTCGGCGCCATCAGCCCGTGGAACTTCCCTCTCCTGCTCGGCCTGATCGACGCGGTCCCCGCGCTCGCCGCGGGATGCGCGGTGCTGGTGAAGCCCAGCGAGCTGACGCCCAGGTTCATCGAACCCCTCATGCGGCTGGTGCCGCCCGAGCTCCCCCTACGCGTGGTCGAAGGCGACGCCAGGACGGGGGAGACTCTGGTGGGGCTCGTCGACGCGCTGGTGTTCACCGGCGGTGTCGCCACGGGCAGGAAGGTCGCGCAGGCCGCCGCCAGGGCCTTCATCCCCGCCTTCCTCGAGCTGGGCGGCAAGGACCCCGCGATCGTGCTGGCCGGCGCCGACCTCGACAGGGCCGCCACGGCGATCCTGCGCGGCGGCACGGCGAACGCCGGCCAGGCCTGCCAGTCCATCGAACGCGTCTACGTCGCCCGCGAGATCTTCGACGACTTCCTCGGCCTGCTGGTGGCCAAGGCGGAGGCGACATCGCTCACCTGCGAGGGAGGGCCCGTGGGTCCGCTGGTCAGGACCGGGGTGATTCCCGCCCAGCTGGCCGAGGCGGCCGCGCGCGGAGCCGTCGTGCACACCGGCGGGCAGATCGAGCGGCACGGCGGCGGCCACTGGATGCGGCCGACCGTGCTGTCCGGCGTCGACCACTCCATGCGGGTCATGACCGAGGAGACCTTCGGTCCCGTCCTGCCCGTGATGGCCTTCGACGGCGTCGACGAGGCGGTCGCGCTGGCCAACGACTCCGACTACGGCCTGTCGGCGGCGGTGTTCGCGGCCACCGAGGAGGAGGCCAGGCAGGTGGCCTCCCGCCTGCGGGTGGGCGCGGTCAGCGTCAACGACGCCGCGCTGACCGCCTTCGTCCACGAAGGCGAGAAGCACTCGTTCAACCTGTCGGGGCTCGGCGGTTCCCGCATGGGCCCTGCCGCCGTCAACCGCTTCGTCAGGCGCAGGGCCCACCTGGTGAACCGGTCACCCCGATCCGTCTGGAGCGTGTAGCGATGGGACTTCGCGCGGAGATGCCGCTGCTGGCCAGGCACGAGGGCGAGTGGGAGGGGACCTACCGCCACCTCGACAGCATGGGCCAGGTGGTGGACCTGCACCGCTCCCGCCTGACCTGCTCGATCGTCGACGACAGCGTCTACCACCAGGTCAACGAGTACACCTGGGAGGATGGCAGGAGCGAGCGTCACGAGTTCCCCGGCACCTACCTCGGCGACGGGCGCTGCGCCTTCGACACCGAGCGGATCAGGGGCGAGTTCTGGGAGGTCGACGCCTCCACCATCTACCTCACCTGGGCCTTCAAGGCCGAGGACGAGGACCTGCGGCTGTTCGAGCTGATCGTCCTGAGCGAGGACGGCACGACCCGCAGCAGGGTGTGGCAGTGGATCCAGGCCGGGCAGTGCGTGCGCCGCACGCTGATCGACGAGAAGCGCGTCGGGTGACCGCCTACCGGGCGCTCGCCCTCCAGGTCAGGACCCAGGCGGTCAACGGCTCGGCAGAGCCGCGCGCGCTCATCGCCTCCGCGATCGGCAGGATCGCCGCCCAGACCGCCGCGGCCAAGGCATGGGTCGGTCCCGACCTGCGTCTCGTGGTGCTGCCCGAGTACGTGCTCACCGGCTTCCCCTTCGGCGAGAGCGTCGCCGAGTGGCGGACCAGGGCGGCCCTGGCCCCCGAAGGCTCCGAATACCGGGCGCTGGGCGAGATCTCCCGGAGCAACGACCTCTTCCTGTGCGTCAACGCCTACGAGAGCGACCCGCACTTCCCCGAGCTGTTCTTCCAGGCCACGGTCATCCTCGACCCTGCGGGCGAGTGCGTCCTGCGCTACCGGCGGCTGCACTCGATGTTCTCCCCGACCCCCTACGACGTGTGGGAACGCTACCTCGACGTCTACGGCCTGGACGCCGTGCTGCCCGTCGCCCGCACCGAGCTCGGCAACCTCGCCGTGATCGCCTCGGAGGAGATCCTCCACCCCGAGCCGGCGAGGGCTCTGGCGCTGCGCGGCGCGGAGGTGTTCTGCAACCCCACCGCCGAGGCCTCCTCGCCCGCCCTCACCCCGAAGGCGATCGCCCGGCGGGCCAGGGCCATCGAGAACCTCGCCTACGTCGTCTCCGCCAACAGCGGAGGGCTGGACGGGCTGCCCATCCCCGGCGACTCCACCGGCGGCGGCTCCGAGCTCATCGACTTCGAGGGCCGCCCGCTGGCCCAGGCGGGACACGGGGAGTCGCTGGTGGCCGCGGCCGAGCTCGACCTGGCGGCGCTGCGCCGCTTCCGCCGCCGCCCAGGTATGGGAAACCTGCTGGCCAGGGTGAAGCCCGCGCTCTGGGCCGAGGAGTACGGCCGGCACGACGTCGAGCGCCCCGACGAACTCGCCTCGGGGCCGCCCACCAGGCAGTGGTTCCTGGAACGGCAGCGGGCGGCGATCAGGCGGCTGTACGGCCCCGATGCCACCTGAGCGCCCGGCGCTCCACCGCGAGGAACACTCCGTTCAGCACCACGCCGAGGATGCCGAGCAGCACGATGCCCGCCCACATCGCGGGGATGTCGAAGCTGCCCTCGGCCTCGCGCATGCGGTGCCCGATCCCCTCGCTGCTCGCGTACAGCTCGGAGATCACCATCATGATCAGGGCGAGCGCGACGCTCAGCCTCAGGCCCGCGAAGATCTTGGGCCCGGCCGCGGCCAGCACGACCGGCCAGCGTCGCAGGTGGAAGACCTGGGCCGTGTCGAGATACTGCCTGTCGACGTAGCGGGCTCCGTCCATGGCGTTGATGAGCACCGGCCACAGCACGCCGTACACGATCGCGGCCAGCTGGATCGGCGTGCCGACCCTGAAGAAGACCAGGAACACAGGCAGCAGCGCGGCGGGCGGCACCGACCTGCCGAAATGGACGAGCGGCTCCACCAGCGCCGACAGCAGTCTCGAGCGGCCCAGCGCGACCCCGAGCGCCACGCCGGCCGCGGCGGCCACCGCCCATCCCGCGGCCAGCCTGCCCAGGCTCGGCAGCAGGTCGCCCGCGGCCTCCTCGGTCAGGAACAACCGGGTCGGCGGCCCGGCGAACCACATCTCGTGCATCCTGGCCAGGATCGTGGAAGGAGGAGGGAAGTAGACCGCGCCGATCGAGCGGGTGGCCACCTCCCACGCGATCGCCGCGACGGGCAGCAGCCAGTACCAGGCGAGTCGCCTGATCACGCGCCCTCACCCGCCCTCGCCCTGTGCCAGCCGAACAGCCGGCGCTCCGCCGCCGTGAACAGCGCGTTGGCGCCCAGCCCTATCGCGCCGGCCCAGACGGTGGCCGCCAGCATCCTGTCGACCCTGTTGGCGCTGCCCGCCTGCACCAGGAAGGTGCCGATGCCGCCCGCACCGCCCGCGATCAGCTCGACGCTGACCGCCACGATCAGCGTGACGGACACGGCGATGCGCACGCCCGTCGCGATGAACGGCGCGGTGCTCGGCAGGGAGACGCGCCACAGGATCGCCAGGGGTCCGAAGCCGAAGCCGCGCATCGTGTCCTTGGCGACGGGGTCGACGTCGGCCAGGCCGTACATCGTGTTGATCAGCAGTGGCCAGGAGCAGGTGTAGACGACCAGGGCCGTCTTGGCGTCCTGGCTGTCGGTCCAGACGAACATCGCCAGCGGGATCAGCGACAGCGAGGGGATCGGGCGCAGGAACTCCACCAGCGGACGCACCGAGCGCTCCACCGCCGGCACCGTGCCGAGCAGCAGCCCCGCGGGCACCGCCGTGACGATCGCGATCAGCAGGCCTGTCGCGCAGGCGGCGAGCGTCACGCCGACGTCGGCGAGGAAGACGCCGTCGACCACCAGGCCCGCCGCCGTCACGAGCACGGCGGACACCGGCGGAAGCACCTCGATCAGTCCGGTGCGCCCGGCGACCTCAAGCAGGAGCAGGAAGCCGAGCACGCCCGCGACGCCCAGCGCCTTGGTCATCCGATCCTGGCGGGGATCAGCGTGGTGACGTCGGGCTTGGCCTTCAGGTAGCCGTAGCCGTGCAGCAGGTCGGCCAGCTTCTGGAACTCGCCCTTGTCGACGTCGGCGGAGAACTGGCCGAGCTTCATCGCCGCGGCCGTCTCCGCGGGGATCTGCGTGTATGTCGGGATGACGGCGTTGATCGCCTCCCGGTCCGTGCTGGCGATCTGCTGCGCCTTGGCCAGCGCGCGGTGGAAGGCCGCGGCCGTCTTCGGGTTCTTGGCCAGCCAGTCCTCCGACACGCCCCACGCGTCGAGCGGCAGTCCGTCGGTCGGCCCCGAGGTGGTGTCGATGATCTCGACGGCGCCGTCCTTCTTGGCGGCGCTCAGGAAGGGTTCGACCAGCCACGCGGCGTCGATCTTCTTGGTCGACAGCGCCGTGAGCTGGTCGGCGAACGGCACCGCGACGAACTTCACGTCCTCGGGCTTGAGACCCGCCTGCTGCAGGTGCGCGTTGGTGACGGTCTGGCCGAGCGCCCTGAGCACGTTGACGCCCACCGTCTTGCCCTTGAGGTCGGCCGCGCTCTTGACGGGGGAGTCCTTGGGGACCACGACGCTGGCGATGCCCGGCGCCGCCGTCTGAACGTGCTGGAACAGCTTCAGCTTGGCCGCGCCCGAGTCGTTGATGGCCAGCAGCGAGACGTAGCTGGTCAGGAAGGCGTCCATGCTGCCGTTGAGGATCTTCGGCATGACGGCCTGCGGGGCCTGGATGATCTCGGTCTTGACCGTGAGCCCCTCCGCCTTGAAGAAGCCGTTCTTCTCGGCGATGAACAGCGGTGCCGACGAGGGCACGGGGACCACGCCGACGGTCAGCGTCGTCTTCTCCTGAGCCGTGGCGCCGTCACCGCCGCCCCCACCGCAGGCGGCCAGGGCCGACACCAGGACGATCGCCAGTGCTGCTCGCTTCACGCGTGGGTCCTTTCGACGCCGCGCACGAGGCGTCCTACCTCGGCGCGCAGGTGGACGAAGTCGGGATGCTCACGGGTGGAGATCTGGTCGCGCGGGGAGGGGAGCTCCACCTTCAGATCGCCGACGACGTGGGCGGGCGCCTTCGACAGCACCACGACCCTGTCGCCGACGTAGACGCTCTCGTCGATGTCGTGGGTGATGAGCACGATGGTCATCTGATGGTGCCCGCGCACCTGCAGGACCAGGTCCTCCAGGTCCTCCCTGGTCTGCGCGTCGACCGAGCCGAACGGCTCGTCCATCAGCATCAGCGTGGGCCGGTAGGCCAGCGCCCTGGCGATCGCCACCCGCTGCTGCATGCCGCCGGACAGCTGGAAGGGGTACTTCTTGCCCGCGCCCTCGAGGCCGACGGACTCCAGCGCCTCCTGCGCGGCGGCCCTGCGCTGCCGCTTGTCCATGTCCTTGCGGCGCAGGGGCAGCGCCACGTTCTCGGCGACGGACATCCAGGGGAAAAGGGAGCGGCTGTAGTCCTGGAAGACGACGGCCAGGTTGTCGGGGGTCTGCCTGACCAGCTCGCCCGCGATGCGCACCTCGCCGCCCGTGGGCTGGATGAGCCCGGCGATGGAGCGCAGGAGGGTGGACTTGCCCGCGCCCGAAGGGCCCACGACGCACAGCAGCTCGCCCTCGGAGACGCTCAGATTCAGCCCCTCGATGGCATGGTGGGCGCTGGGACCGCTGCCGTAGACGTGGGAGAGGTTCGATATCTCAAGCACGCTGAATCCTCAGGCCGCTGGGGGGTTGGAGTTGTGATCCGGACTCTATCGGAGCATGTGATCGAACGGCCATCGCCTTGACACCTTCCTGTCAGACGGGCACGGCTTCCACGAGGCTCGCCCCGGCGGACAGGTCGAACACCTCGCTCAACCTGAACCCGGTCTTCTCCAGCAGGACGGCGTACTCCTGGCGAGTCCGCTCGGTTCCGCCGTCGAACAGGGCGAGCATCCGCATGTCCATGTCCTTGCCGACGTGCGGCTCGTCCTCGTCGGGGAGGACCATCTCGAGGATGAGCAGGCGCCCGTCCTCCCTGATCGCCTCCCTGACCCTGCGCAGGATGCGCTCGGCGTCGTTGTCGTCCCAGTTGTGCAGGATGCTGGCCAGCAGGTAGGCGTCAGCCCCCTCGGGGACGCCCTCGAAGAAGTCCCCCGCCAGCACCTCGCACCGGTCCGTCAGCCCGTGCGCGCCCAGCGCCTCCGCCGCGCCGGGAACCACGTGCGCCAGGTCGACCAGGACGCCGCGGACCCCAGGGTGGGCGTGCAGCACCGCCGCCAGGATGTGGCCCTTGCCTCCCGCCACGTCCACGAGCGTGTCGACGGCGGAGAAGTCGTACCGCTCGGCCACCTGCCGGGCGAACGGCATGGCTCGGGAGGTCATGTAGTCGTCGAAGACGGCGCCCACCTCGGGGTGCCGCCCGAGGCGCTCGTAGAGCGGGCCGTACCGCTCGACGAACGCCGAGCGGCCCTGGCGCACGGTCGAGGGCAGGTTGCCGAGGGCATACCAGAAACCCTCCTCGGCGATCATCCGTACGGCGGGCAACGTGGAGTCGGGAGCGTCGGAGCGCAGGGAGGAGCCCTCCTCGGTCAGCTCGTACCGGTCGGGCTCGACCGATCGCACGATCCCCATGCCGGCCAGCTCGCGAAGGACCCGGCGCAGCGAAGGGGCGTGCGCGCCGCACCTCAGAGCGAGCTCCTCGGCGTTCAACGGTCCTTCGGCCAGGTGGTCGGCGCATCCCAGCTCCGCCATCGTCGCCAGGGCGGCGAACCTGGAGATGCCCGAGATGGCGTTCCAAATGGGGCCGGCCGGGTGTGACACGATTTCCTCCAACGCGTGATCTAGTGAGTGCGCCTGGCATGGTGGTGCCAGACCAGTAGTCGTCGTTCGGCCACGGTGAACAGCCCGTTCACCAGGTAGCCCAAGAGGCCGAGAAGCGCGATGGCGCCCCAGACCGCAGGGGTGTCGAAGCCGCGCTGCGCCTGCAGGAGCTGGTATCCGATGCCGTCCGCGCTGCCGAACAGCTCGGAGATGACCATCAGGATGAGCGCGAGCGACAGGCTCAGGCGCAGCCCCGCGAAGATCTTCGGCGCGGCCGCGGGAATGACGACGTTCCGCAGCTGCTGCGCCCTGGTCAGGCCGAAGACGATGGCGGTCTCGGTGTAGGTCCTGTCCACGGCCTTGGCGCCGTCGATGGAGTTGAGCAGCACGGGCCACACGACGCCGAAGACGATGGCCGCGATCTGCATGGCCAGGCCCGCGTGAAGGAGCACCAGGAGCAGCGGCAGGAGCAGCGGCGGCGGGATGACCCTGGCGAACTGGATGAGCGGTTCGACGTAGTCGGCGGCGGTGCGGGACCGGCCGAGGACGACCCCGATGATCACGCCGAGCACGGCGGCGAGGATCCAGCCGGTGAACATGCGGCCCAGGCTGGGCAGGATGTTCTCGATCGCGTCATCGGTCAGGAAGAGCCTGCTGACGGGGCCCGAGAACCACATCTCGTGCATTCTGAGCACGATGGTGGAGGGCGGGGGGAAGTCGGTGTCCTGGAGGATCCGCGTCGTCAGCTCCCAGAGCGCCACGACCAGCGGAACCAGCCATACACGCTTGAGAGCGTTCACGTCGTCGCTCCGGTTCTGGCCTGGTGCCAGTGGAAGAGCCGCCGCTCGGCGGCCACCAGCAGGAGGTTGGCCACCAGGCCGATGATCCCGGACCAGAACGTGGCGGCCATGATGAGGTCGGTACGGTTGCCGCTGCCCGCCTGGATGACGAACACGCCGATCCCGCCGGTGCCGCCCGCCAGGAGTTCGGAGCTGACCGCGAGGATGAGCGCGATGCCCGCGGCGATGCGCACGCCCGTGAGCATGAACGGCGCCGCGCTCGGCAGGCTCACCCTGCGCAGCACGTCGACGGGGCCGAAGCCGAAGCTGCGCAGCGACTCCTTGGCGAGGGGGTCGACGTCGTGCATGCCGTACAGGGTGTTGATCAGCACAGGCCACAGCGAGGCATAGACGATGACGGACACCTTCATCAGCGAGTCCGTCGAGATCAGCAGGATCGCCAGCGGGATGATCGCCACGGAGGGGATCGGCCGCAGGAACTCCAGGAGCGGCCTGGTGGCCCGTTCCACGGACGGCAGGCTCCCCAGGAGCACGCCGAGCGGCACCGCGACCACGACCGACAGGAGCAGGCCCAGGGCCCAGTTGGTGAGGGTGGTCGCGACCCCGGACAGGAAGACGGGGTCGGCGAGCAGGCCCGCCGCCTCCCACAGGACCTGCGAGGGGGGCGGGAAGACCACGTCGTCGGTGAGCGCGAACCTGACGGTCAGCTCACCGACGAGGAGGAACCCCGCGACGCCTGCGGCGCCGCGGAGGATTCGCGCCCTGCTCATCCGGTGGCGCCGACCAGAATGGTCTTCACGTCCAGCGGGCTCTGGATGTACTTGTACTCGAGCATGAGGTCGGCGACCCGCTGCAGCCGCGTCTCGTTGAGCGAGGTCGGGAACGTCCCGAGGGTGATCACCGAGGCGGTCTTGGCGTCGATCTTGGTGTAGGTGGGCAGCACCGCCTCGACCTCCTTGCGGTCACTGGCCACCAGCTGCTGGGCCTTCGCGATGGCGCGCTGGAAGGCGGCCAGCGTCTTCGGGTACTTCTTCGTCCACTCCTCGGTCGCCATCCAGGCGGCGATCGGCAGGTCGGCGGTCTGGCCCGAGATGGTGTCGGCCAGCTTGCGGAACCCGGCCTGGCTCTGGGTGGCGGTGATGAACGGCTCGGTCATCCACGCCGCGTCGCCCTGGCCGGTGCTGAGGGCGTTGGCCATGTCGGGGAAGGGCTTCTCGATGAACTTGATGTCGTCCTTCGTGAGTCCCGCGACCTTCAGCGTGGCTTCCACGGTGAGGGTGCCGATGTTGTTGAGGGTGTTGACCAGAACGGTCTTGCCCTTGAGGTCGGCCACCGAGTTCAGCGGGGAGTCCTTGGGGACCATGAGGTTGAAGGTGTTCGGCGCGGCCTGGTAGACGTCACCGACGACCTTGATCTTCTCGCCCTTGCTTGCGGCGAGGAAGGTCGAGACGTAGTTGGTGTGCGAGATGTCGAGGGCGCCGTTCTTGATCTGCGGAAGCGCGGCGGCGCCGCCCTGGATGATCACCGGCTCGACGGTGAGTCCCTCTGCCTTGAAGAACCCCTTGGCGTTGGCGATGTAGAGCGCGGCCGGGTCGGGAATGGGAAGGGCGCCGACCTTGATCGTGGTCTTCTCCAGCCCCTTTCCCCCGGCGGGGGCGCTGGCCGTATCCGATCCACCGCAAGCGGCTAGGGAGAGCGCCGCCGCCAAGCCGAGAACGAGCGCGCGGGCGCGGACTATGCGAGTCATCGAGGAGCTCCTGCGAGGGGGGGAAGCGTGGATGTCCGTTATGACGGGCGTGAAGCGTACAGGAGCGCGATCTTTCCTGGAAGACGGGTGTCTCGTATAGGGGGTCATGCGCGAAAAGGAGGAATTACGACATGTCCCCAATGTGGTGATTGCTATACGTAACGGGATGTATGTCTGATTTATTGGCGGATGTGGCAGGGCGTCCTGTGGGCGGAGTGGCAATAAATGCGTAACCCCTTGGAGCGTTCCAAAAGTTGCATTGCATTGGCGTGAGATAGAAGGTTGTGCTCCAATTGCCCCGATACTTGCCTGCAACCACTCGTCTCACCGGCGAATCGGTTCGCTCCGCACAAGCGCAGGCATCCGCGAGAGGTTACGACTTGTGAGGACAGCAACGACCGGCTCCGGTCGTGGCATCGCGCCGGAACCCCCGGGCCCCAAAGCGGCTCGCGAGCCGATGCCCGAGCCGGGCGAGGACGCCGGTAGCAAGATCGCCCTGCGCAACTGGCGGGTGCGCACGCGGCTCGTGGCGCTCATCGCCGTCCCGACCGTCGTGGCCGTTCTGCTCGGCGCGCTCCGCGTGACCACGTCGATCAGCAGCGCGGAGGAGTACGGACGAGTCGCCGACGGGGCGGAGCTGGTGGTCGCGCTCGGCGGGCTCGGTCACGAACTCGCCCTCGAACGGGACCTCTCGGCCAGGTTCGTCGCGGCCAACAGGGACGACGGCGACCTCCAGGGCCTCAAGACCCAGTACCAGGCGGTCGACGCCGCGGTCACCAAGGTCAAGTCCGCCGCGCGGACGGCAGAGGAGTCGATGTCGGAGCTGGGCCGCCGCGAGCTGGCGCAGGTCCGGATCCGGCTCGACCAGCTGCCCACCCTGCGGACGACGGTCACCGACACCCAGCTGCCCCCCGTGCCGGTCATGGAGAAGTACTCCGAGACCATCGCCGAGATGCTGCAGCTCTACGACGAGACCGTCCAGGGTGTCTCCGACGACGAGCTCATCGTCACCAACGCGGCCCTCGGCGCCGTCGCGAGGGTCAAGGACGAGGTCTCGAAAGAGCGGGCACTGCTGACGATCGCCCTCGTGCGGGGCCGCTTCGACGGCACTGAGTTCGACGCCTTCCTGGCCGCCCGATCCGGCAGGGACAGCGAGCGCAACGCCTTCCGCGCCGCGGCCACGCCCGCGCAGCGGCAGTTCTTCGACGACACGGTGACCGGCCAGGAGGTCGGCCGCGCCGAGCTGTACGTCGCCAGGGCCGTCTACCTGCACAACCAGCGGACGTCGCTGCGCGCGCTGGACACCTCCACGACCCAGGACGCCCAGCGCTGGTTCGACGCGATCTCCAAGACCGCGGACCGGCTCTACGCGGTGGAGAAAGCGCTGTCCGGCTCCATCACGATCAAGAGCACCGAGCTGAAGGCCGCCGAGCAGCAGGTCGCCGTCATCAACATCGCGCTCGTCCTCGTGCTCCTCATCATCGTCCTGGTCATCACCGCGATCATGGCGCGGTCGCTGGTCCGCCCGCTCCGCCGGCTGCGCGGTGACGCGCTGGAGGTCGCGGGCAGGACGCTGCCGGGCATCGTGCAGCGGCTACGCGAGGAAGGGCACGGCACGGAGACCGTGGAGGTCCCGCCGATCGGCGTCTCCTCCCAGGACGAGATCGGTGAAGTGGCGCGGGCCTTCGACGAGGTCCACCGCGAGGCCGTACGGCTGGCCGGTGAGGAGTCCAAGCTCCGCGCCAACGTCAACGCCATGTTCGTCAACCTCTCCCGCCGCAGTCAGACGCTGGTCGAACGGCAGATCACCCTCATCGACGGCCTGGAACAGGGCGAGCAGGACGAGCAGCGGCTCGCGAACCTGTTCAAGCTGGACCACCTGGCCACCCGTATGCGCCGCAACTCCGAGAACCTCCTGGTCCTCGCCGGGCAGGACCCGCCGCGACGGTGGAGCCAGCCGGTGCAGCTCGTCGACGTCGCCCGTGCCTCCCTTTCCGAGGTCGAGAACTACGACAGGGTGAACCTCCAGGTGCCGGGCGGCGCGGCCGTCGCGGGCCAGGCCGTCAACGACGTCATCCACCTGCTGGCCGAGCTGGTCGAGAACGCGCTTGCCTTCTCCCCCCGCGAGACCCACGTCGTGGTCTCGGGCAACAGGATCGACGGCGGCGGCATGATGGTGTCGATCACCGACTCCGGCATCGGCATGACCCAGGAGGAGCTCGTCCAGGCCAACGCGCGCCTGGCCGAGGCGCCGACCGTGGACGTGTCGGTGTCGCGGCGCATGGGTCTGTTCGTGGTCGCGAGGCTGGCCCACCGGCACGGCGTCAGGGTGCAGCTGCGCCCGCACGGCGGCGGCGGCCTGACCGCGATGGTGCTGCTGCCCGAGTCGCTGCTGGGCGGCGCCACGCCCGCCATGGCGGGCACGGGAGCCAGAGGCGTGGAGACGCACTCGCCCGCGGGCTGGCCCGCCGACACCCAGCGACCCGCCCCCTTCACGGCCGACACCGGCCCCGCCTGGGCCTCCGAGCCAGGGCCGGGCACCGGCGGGCCCAGTGGCTGGAGCTCCGACCCTGGGTCCGTGCCGAGCTGGGGCGGCGCCGACACGGGCGGCGGCATGGGTTCGTGGCCGTCCTCGGCCCAGTGGCCCTCCTCCGACGGCGGCGCGCCGCAGTGGCCCTCTTCCGACGGAGCCGCCCCCCAATGGCCCTCCTCCGACGGAGCCGGGGCCCAGTGGCCGTCCGAGAGCGGCGCGTGGGCCTCGGGCCCCCGCGTGGCGGGCGGCACCTTCGACAGCGGCGAGGCCGACGTATGGGCGCCCAGCAAGGGGGCGTGGCCCGAGTCCACGCCCGCCGAGCAGCCCTCCACCTGGTCGTTCCAGGACAGGGCGAGCGCCGCGCCGGGCACGGGACGGTACGACTTCCCCGAGGTCGAGTCGAACCCGACGGGACCCATCCCCGCGGTGAAGGGCGCCAAGGGCGACGAGTTCCTGCCGATCTTCGCCTCCGTCGAGTCGGCCTGGTTCGACAAGGGCGAGGAGTGGGGCGCGGCCAAGGCCGACGCGGGCTGGTCGGCGGCGGAAGCCGTACGCGAGCCCGTCAAGGACGGGTCCACGGCCGCCGGGCTGCCCAAGCGGGTGCCCAAGGCCAACCTTGTCCCCGGCTCCGCCGACACCTCGGCGCCCAAGGGAGTCGCGCCCATGCCGGCGATCTCGCCGGAACGGGTGCGCAACAGGTTCTCGAGCTTCCAACAGGGGTTCAGGGCCGCACGTGACGACATCAGCGAAGGCCGCTACACGGGCGGCCCGAGGACCGTTGATAGCAGGGAGGAGGACGAGTGAACGACCTGAGTCACGCGGCACGCGGGGTCGACTGGTTGATCACCGACTTCGTCAGTGGCGTTCCCGGAGTCGCCCACGCGGTGGTGGTCTCTTCGGACGGCCTGCCGCTGGCGGCCTCTTCTGGATTCCCGGCCGACCGAGCCGACCAGTTGGCCGCCATCGCCTCAGGGCTTATCAGCCTGACGCAGGGAGCCGCACGGGTCTTCGAGGGAGGGCCCGTCACCCAGACGATCGTCGAGATGCAGCGCGGGCTGATGCTGATCATGGCGATCAGCGACGGCTCGTGCCTGGCGGTGCTGGCAGCGCCCGACTGCGACATGGGGCTGGTGGCGTACCAAATGACGCTGATGGTGGAGCGGGCCGGTCAGGTGCTCACGCCTGCCGTACGCGCCGAGCTCCGCGCGACCCAGACCAGGTGATGTAAGTGACGGACCCCAGATGGAATCCCGGCGGCGGCTGGCAGCCCCCGCAGCCCGTCCATGCCGAGCCGGCCTCACCGGTCCGTCCATACGCCGTGACGGGCGGGCGTACGGCGCCGCGGGTGAAGTTCGCGATGGAGGCGCTGGTCTCCTCCGCCACGGTGGAGCCGCGTGATCTCTCGCACATGCCGGAGTACGCGGCCATCAGCCAGCTCTGCCGCAGCGTGCGGTCGGTGGCGGAGATCTCGGCGCTGCTGCGGATCCCGCTCGGCGTGGTCAGGGTGCTGATCGCGGACATGGCGACGGAGGGACTCGTGCGGGTGCACCAGCCACAGCTCGACGCTGGAAAGCCCGACATCAACCTGCTCGAAAGGGTGCTCAGTGGACTTCGCAGGCTCTAGCCGCGGGCTGACCTCGACGAAGATCGTCGTGGCCGGCGGCTTCGGCGTGGGGAAGACGACGTTCGTGGGTGCGGTGTCGGAGATCCTGCCGCTCACCACCGAGGCTGTCATGACCAACGCCTCGGCGGGGGTGGACGACGTCTCGCTCACCCCGAACAAGACCACCACGACCGTCGCCATGGACTTCGGCCGGGTGTCGCTGGACAGGGACCTGATCCTCTACCTGTTCGGCACGCCGGGTCAGCACCGGTTCTGGTTCATGTGGGACGACCTGGTCCGCGGCGCCATCGGCGCCGTCGTGCTCGTCGACACCCGCAGGCTGGCCGACTCCTTCCCCGCGATCGACTACTTCGAGGAGGCCAAGCTGCCCTTCGTCGTCGGCCTGAACGGCTGGGACGGGCAGCAGCTCCACTCGGAGGACGAGGTGCGCGACGCGCTCACGCTGTCGCCGCACATCCCGATCGTCAGGCTGGACGCCCGCGCCCGCGACTCGGTGAAGAGCGCGCTGATCACCCTGGTCGAGCACGCGTTGACCATCCGCATGGCCGTCCCCGGTCTCCAATAGCGGTTAGGCTGAGTCGCAAGACCACGCATATTCGCTTCGAGGACTGGCCTACCACGTGTTCGAGACGCTTTCCGACCGGCTGACATCGGTCTTCTCCTCCCTCCGATCCAAGGGTCGGCTGTCCGACGCCGACATCGACGCCACAGCGCGCGAGATTCGCATCGCGCTGCTCGAGGCCGACGTCGCGCTGCCTGTGGTCAAGGCGTTCGTCGCCCAGGTCAAGGAGCGGGCTCGCGGCGCCGAGGTCTCCCAGGCGCTCAACCCCGCCCAGCAGGTCGTCAAGATCGTCAATGACGAGCTGATCGCGATCCTGGGCGGGGAGACCCGCAGGCTCCGCTACGCCAAGACGCCGCCGACGGTCATCATGCTGGCCGGTCTGCAGGGCGCGGGCAAGACGACGTTGGCGGGCAAGCTGGCCAAGTGGCTGCGCGACCAGGGCCACGCGCCCATGCTCGTCGCCGCCGACCTGCAGCGACCCAACGCGGTCACCCAGCTGCAGGTCGTGGGCGAGCGGGCGCAGGTCGCCGTCTTCGCCCCCGAGCCTGGCAACGGCGTGGGCGACCCCGTCGGCGTGGCCAGGCAGTCGATCGACTTCGCCAGGCAGCGCCAGCACGACATCGTCATCATCGACACGGCCGGCCGCCTGGGCATCGACCAGGAGCTGATGCGGCAGGCCGCCGACATCCGCGACGCGGTCTCGCCTGACGAGGTCCTGTTCGTCGTCGACGCCATGATCGGCCAGGACGCGGTCACGACCGCGCAGGCCTTCATGGAGGGCGTCGGCTTCGACGGCGTCGTGCTCACCAAGCTCGACGGCGACGCCAGGGGCGGCGCCGCCCTGTCGGTACGCCACATCACCGGCAGACCCATCATGTTCGCCTCGACGGGTGAGAAGCTCGAGGACTTCGACGCCTTCCACCCCGACAGGATGGCCTCGCGCATCCTCGACATGGGCGACATCCTCACCCTGATCGAGCAGGCACAGAAGACCTTCGACGAGGA
The DNA here is from genome assembly GCF_042681425.1 of Nonomuraea mangrovi. Lineage (NCBI taxonomy): Bacteria > Bacillati > Actinomycetota > Actinomycetes > Streptosporangiales > Streptosporangiaceae > Nonomuraea > Nonomuraea mangrovi. The sequence goes on from NZ_JBHUFV010000041.1 coordinate 88,871, forward strand.
GCAGGCCGCCAAGATGGCGGGCAAGCTCACCTCGGGCGAGAACTTCACCCTCGAGGACTTCCTCGAGCAGATGCAGATGGTCCAGAAGATGGGCCCCATCAAGAACCTGCTCGGCATGATGCCCGGCATGGGGCAGATGCGCGACCAGATCAACTCCATCGACGACCGCGACCTCGACCGCATCGCCGCCATCATCCGCTCGATGACGCCGGGCGAGCGGCACGACCCGAAGATCATCAACGGGTCGCGCAGGGCGCGCATCGCGGGTGGCGCCGGCGTGTCGGTGACGGCGGTGAACAACCTGGTCACCCGCTTCTTCGAGGCGCAGAAGATGATGAAGCGCATGGCGGGGGGCCTGGGCATCCCCGGCATGCCGGGCGGCAGGGGCAAGGCCGCCAAGGCGGCGCAGAAGAAGTCCAAGAAGGGGCGGCGCGTCAGCGGCGACCCGCGCAAGGCGGCGCTGGGCAAGGCCAACTCCGCCGAGGAGGAGGCGGCGCCCCGCATGGGCGGCGCCCTCGGCAACCTCGGCGGCCTGGGCGGCAAGCTCCCCAAGGGAATGGAGCTGCCGCCGGGCTTCGACCCCTCCAAGCTGAAGCTGCCAGGCCAGCAGTGATGTTCGACAAGCGGGCACGAGTGATCATCGCGGTCCTCGTGCTCGCCATCTTCGCCCTCACCGCGTTGCAGCAGTTGGGCGTCAGTTTCCGCTGAGGGCTGTGTCGGGTTCGCTCACCCCTTTGGATCTGGCACAATGGCATGTTGGAACACCGTGGCCAGGTGGGTGCCCTCTCACCTCCCGCCGGTCACGCCTGTCCCTCGAGCCGACACTCCGCCGTGCCCCACTCGGCGAGGCGAAGCTCACCCACGCTCTAATGCAGGAGAGACCACACCAGTGGCAGTCAAGATCAAGCTCAAGCGGCTCGGCATGATCCGCAACCCGCAGTACCGCATCGTCGTCGCCGACAGCCGTACCAAGCGGGACGGCAGGGCGATCGAGGAGATCGGCCTGTACCACCCGAAGGAGAACCCTTCGTTCATCAAGATCGACGCCGAGCGCGCCGCGTACTGGCTGGGTGTCGGCGCGCAGCCGACCGAGCCGGTCCTCAAGCTGCTCAAGCTCACCGGCGACTGGCAGAAGTTCAAGGGCGAGGCCGCCCCTGAGCCGCTGAAGGTCGCCGAGCCCAAGGCCGACCGTCACGCCATCTACGAGGCTGCGGCCAAGGAGGCGCTGTCCGGTGGCGACACCGGCACCGCCGCCACCACGCCGAGGAAGGCCAAGAAGAAGGAAGAGGCCGCGGAGCCCGCCGCTGAGGCTCCCGCTGAGACTCCGGCCGAGGCCTGACATGCTCGAGGAGGCCCTCGAGCACCTCGTGAAGGGCATCGTCGAGAATCCCGACGACGTCCGCGTCCGTGCCCGCCGCATCAGAAGCGGGCGCGTTCTCGAGGTCCGGGTCCACCCCGAGGACCTCGGCAAGGTCATCGGTCGCGGCGGCCGCACGGCCAAGGCGTTGCGCACTGTGATCAACGCCTTGTCCGACGGCAAGTACGTGCGGGTCGACCTGCTCGATCTGCACGAGGCCGTCCGCTAGCGAGGAGTGTCGTGCCCCCACCGGCCTGGCCGGTGGGGGCCGTTTTCGTGGAAGGTAGTGCAAAGGTGCAGCTAGTCGTCGGCAGGATCGGCCGCCCCCACGGGGTGCGCGGCGAGGTGACCGTCGAGGTCCGCACCGACGAGCCAGGCCTGCGCTTCGCCCCGGGATCGTCCCTGGCCACCGAGCCCGCCGCGCGCGGCCCGCTCTCGGTCGAGGGCCACCGCTGGCACAAGGGCATCCTGCTGGTGCGTTTCGAGGGAGTCTTCTCCCGCGAGGCGGCCGAGGACCTGCGCGACACGTTGCTGGTCATCGACTCGGCCGATGTGGCGCCGTCCGACGACCCCGACGAGTTCCACGACCACCAGCTCATCGGGCTGTCCGTCGTCACCGTCGGCGGCGAGCGGGTCGGCGAGGTCACCGACGTGCTCCACCACGGCCAGGACCTCCTGGTCGTACGGCGCGCCGACGCCGACGACGCCCTCATCCCGTTCGTCAAGGCACTCGTCCCCGAGGTCGACGTGCCAGGGGGAAGGCTCGTCGTCGACCCGCCGGAAGGCCTGCTGTCATGAGGCTCGACATCGTCTCGATCTTCCCCGAGTACTTCGCCCCGCTCGACGTCTCCCTCATCGGCAAGGCGCGCGAGCGCGGCACCCTCGACGTGCGGCTGCACCAGCTGCGCGACTGGGCGCACGACGTCCACAAGACCGTCGACGACACCCCCTACGGCGGCGGCCCCGGCATGGTCATGAAGCCGGAGGTCTGGGGCGAGGCGATCGACTCGATCATCGGTGACGGCGCGCCCCGCATGGTGGTGCCCACGCCGAGCGGCCGCCCCTTCACCCAGGAGCTGGCCCAGGAGCTCGCCCACGAGCCGTGGCTGCTGTTCTGCTGCGGACGCTACGAGGGCATCGACTCCCGTGTCATGGCCGAGTACGGCACGCGCCTGCGCGTCGACGAGGTCAGCATCGGCGACTACGTCCTGGCGGGCGGCGAGGCGGCCGTCCTGGTCATGGTCGAGGCGATCGGCAGGCTGCTGCCAGGCGTGCTCGGCAACGCCCACTCGGCCGTCGACGACTCCTTCGCCCCCGGCGCGATGCAGAACCTGCTCGAAGGGCCCGTCTTCACCAAACCGCCGGTCTGGAGAGGGCGCGAGGTGCCTGACGTGCTGCTTTCCGGACACCACGGAAAAGTGGCCAGATGGCGCAGGGACGAGGCGCTGCGCCGTACGATGAGGAACCGGCCCGATCTGGTCGAGGCGCTCGACGCCTCGGCTCTCGACAAGCGGGACAAGGAGCTGCTGCTCTCGTTTCGCGCCGAGCCGGAAGATATGGCAGACTGAATCGCTGGTGTGCCCGTCGTAGGCCACCTGATTCATCCAACCAGCAGGCGTGTCCCCCTCGTCGCAGTGCCCAGGCGCTGCCGGGTGGACCTCCGCATGCTCGCTAAACGTTGAGGAAACGCTCTCATGCACACGAAGATCCAGGAGCTCGAGAAGGCCACCCTGCGCAGCGACGTCCCGGCCTTCCGCCCCGGTGACACGCTCGAGGTGCACGTCCGAGTCGTCGAAGGCAACCGCTCCCGCGTCCAGGTCTTCAAGGGCTTCGTGCTCCGCCGCCAGGGCAGTGGCGCCCGCGAGACCTTCACGGTCCGCAAGGTCAGCTACGGTGTCGGCGTCGAGCGCACCTTCCCGGTCCACAGCCCGGTCATCGAGAAGATCACGCTGGTCACCCGCGGTGACGTGCGTCGCGCCAAGCTCTACTACATGCGCGACCTGCGCGGCAAGGCCGCCCGCATCCGCGAGAAGCGCGAGGCCGTGCCCGCCGGCAAGTAGGTTCTCACCGAACGGCCCCGTGACCACGCAGGTCACGGGGCCGTTCGGCTTTGCAGGGGCATTTCCTTTATGTGGAGCGACGCGGGGTCGCGTGTACCCTCCCTCGGGCAGGGCCTTCATCTAGGCTCGTCAGCGATGAAAAGCGAGAGCCGGAACAAGGTGGAGACAGCTGCACGGAGGAAAGGGTCGTTCTGGAAAGAACTACCCGTGCTCGTGGTCATGGCACTGGTGCTGGCTCTCGTCGTCAAGACCTTCGTGTTCCAGGCGTTCTACATCCCGTCGGAGTCGATGGAGAACACCCTCCTGACCAACGACAGGGTCCTGGTCAACAAGCTCGTCTACCGCACCCGCGACATCGAGCGCGGCGACATCGTCGTCTTCTCCGGCGCGGACTCCTGGGACGCGGGCGTCGCCCCCGAGATGCCCACCAACCCCGTCGCCGCCTTCTTCCGCTGGGCGGGCACCGCCTTCGGCGTCGTGCCCGGCGAGAAGGACTACATCAAACGGGTCATCGGCGTCGGCGGCGACACCGTCACATGCTGCGACATCAAGGGACACATCACGGTCAACGGCGTCGCGCTGGACGAATCGCCTTACCTCTATCCTGGCAACGTGCCCTCCCAGAGCTTCTTCACGACCAAGGTGCCCGAAGGGCGGCTCTGGGTGATGGGCGACCACCGTCAGGTCTCGCTCGACTCCCGCGAGCACACCTCCGCCCCCGGCGGCGGCTCGATCCCTGTCGACCAGGTCATCGGCCGCGCCTTCGTCATCATCTGGCCCCTGTCCAGGGCCACGACCCTGTCCATCCCCGAGACGTTCGCGCAGCCCGCCGGCGCTCTGGCAGGGGCGGCACCGGCACTGGCCGGGCTCGCAGGCGCCCTGCCGCTGTTCTGGCTGCGCCGACGCTGGCACACGAGGCGGTAGCCGTACCCCCATGGCAGTTGAAGAGAGCAAGAGCAAGAAGCGCAGAGGCGGGCTCAAGGAGACGTTGTTCCTGATCGCCCTGGGCGTCGGCGCGGCGCTGCTGCTGCAGGCGTTCGTCGTGCGGTCGTTCTACATCCCCTCCGAGTCGATGGAGAACACGCTCAGGATCGGCGACAGGGTGAGCGTCAACAAGCTCCACGGCGCCAGCGAACGCGGCGACATCGTGGTCTTCACGGGGTGGAACGGCGAGGACACCATCAAGCGGGTCATCGCCGTCGGCGGCGACAAGGTCGCCTGCTGCGACGCGAAGAAGCGCATCACCGTCAACGGGATTCCGCTCGACGAGAACTACCTCTTCCCCGACGACTTCCCCTCGGGCGAGGAGTTCTCCTACACGGTGCCCCAGGGCAAGCTCTGGCTCATGGGCGACCACCGCTCCGCCTCCGTCGACTCCAGGACCCACGTGCGCCAAGCCGGCGAGTGGATCTCCGAGGACCAGGTGATCGGCAGGGCGTGGGCCATCTACTGGCCCTTCTCCCACGCCACGATCCTCAGCCGGCCCGAGATCTTCGACAAGGTGCGGTGAGTCGCGGATGGGGCGTACGCTGCGTGTGTCATGTTTCGACCACGTCCTAGCGTTGTCCGGCGCGATTCCGGGCTCTACGCCTACGAGCGGGCGCTGGCGCGCAGGGGGCTGACCCCGATCGCCGGAGTCGACGAGGCGGGCAGGGGCGCCTGCGCGGGACCCCTCGTGGTGGCTGCCGTCGTGCTCAGGCGCGAGATCGAGGGGCTGGCCGACTCCAAGCTGCTGGCGCCCCCGATCAGGTCGGCGCTGTACGACAAGATCATGGCCACGGCCGAGGTCGGCGTCGTCGTGATCCCTCCCGCCGAGATCGACGCGCGCGGGCTGCACAAGTGCAACGTCACGGGAATGCGGCGGGCGGTGGCGCGGTTGCCGTTGGTTCCCGGATACATCCTCACCGACGGCTTCCCCGTCCCAGGGCTGCCCGCGCCGTCGCTGGCCGTGTGGAAGGGGGACCAGGTGGCGGCCTGCGTCGCGGCCGCGTCCATCGTGGCGAAGGTGACGCGGGACAGGATGATGACGGAGCTGTCCTCGGACTTTCCCGAGTACGGCTTCGCGGAGCACAAGGGGTATGTGACTCCGGCCCACCGGCGGGCGTTGCGCTCGTATGGGCCATGTTCACACCATCGCTTCTCCTTCGTGACGGTGTCACGGACCTTCGTGGGGGAGAATGGAGTGGGGGCAGGAGTTGCCTGATCAGGCTGGAGGACCGGGATGAGCGCAGAGGATCTCGAGAAGTACGAAACCGAGATGGAGCTGCAGCTTTACCGCGAATACCGTGATGTGGTCGGGCTGTTCACGTATGTCGTCGAGACCGAGCGGCGGTTCTATCTGACGAACTCGGTGGATCTCGACGTGCGGACGGCGGAGAACGGGGACGTGTTCTTCGACGTGAAGATGCAGGATGCTTGGGTTTGGGATATGTACCGGCCTGCACGGTTTGTTAAGAATGTACGGGTGGTGACGTTCAAGGACGTCAACGTCGAAGAACTGGCCAAGCCTGACCTGGAAATGCCCAAGGAGGGCTTCTCGGGCTGAATTCCGTGACGGGTCCGGTCAGGGGCTTCCATCAGCGCCTTACGGGCGTGGAGACCGGGCCGGCTCGGAGACTCCACCCGGTCTTCCAGACGCGGCCCGGACCGGGCCTGGCCGGAGCGCTTCCACTTCCGTCTTCCAGATGTGGCGCAGATCGGGGCCGGGCGGAGGGCTTCCGCCTCCGTCTTCCAATGTGGCGCAGATCGGGGCTGGCCGGAAGGTTTCCACTTCCGTCTTCCAGGGGTGGCCGCAGTCCCGGGCCGGGCGGAGGGCTTCCACCTCCGCCTTCCAGATGCGGGCAGATCGGGGCTGGCCGGAAGGCTTCCACCTCTGTCTGCCAGGGGCGGCGCAGACCGGGGCCGGGCGGAGGGCTTCCACCTCCGTCTGCCAGGGGCGGCGCAGACCGGGGCTGGGCGGAGGGCTTTCACCTCCGTCTGCCAGGGGCGGCGCAGACTCGCGCGGGGGCAGAGGGCTTCTACCCGCAATTTCCCGGCGTGGCATCATCTGCGCATCGCTCTTTCGACGGCATTCGCCGTGGTTCCCACCCGGCGAGGTGGACGGGCGTTCCCTGACCACGCCACGCTCGCCTTCGGGCCCACGCCCCCTCTGGCCGCCGACGAACAGCACCAGTCTGCCGACCCGGTCACCCGCGGGGCTCGTTGGCTCACACCCCTTCGGGCTCACACCCCCTGGCCGCTGACGAACCACACCCGTCTGCCGACTCGGTCACTCACGAGGCTCGTTGGCTCACACCCCTTCGGGCCCCACCTCCCTGCGGGCCGCCGCGCCCCTGCGCTCCGCGTCCATTTGGGGCCTGCGCCCGTCCGGGACCGCCGCTTGTCTTCCCCCGCGTCCTCTGTGCCTCGTGCCCTGTGCCCCGTGTCCGTCTGGGGCCTACGCCCGTCTGCCCGCGTCGCCCTGTGCCCGGCTCCCCTGCCTATGCCATGCGTCGCCCTGCGCCCCGCGTCTACCCGCGCCCCGCGTCCGTCTGGGGCCTACGCCCGTCTGCCCGCGTCGCCCTGTGCCCGGCTCCCCTGCCCATGCCATGCGTCGCCCTGTGCCTCGCGTCTGCTCCGCGTCCATCTCGGCCTGCGCCCATCCCGCGTCAGTGCAGCCAGCCGAGGCCCTTTGGCCAGTCCAGCCTGGCCGGAGTCGCTAGGCCCGCCCATGACGAGCCGTTCGGACGCCCGCCCGCCGAGTTGTCTCCTGACCGTTTCCCTTTGGCGGATGCTCCCCACGTCCGGCCCATACACGCCGAGCCACCTAGGTCCCCTGGTCACCTTCAGCGGGAAGCCCTGCCCCGCCCTGGGGACGCATGCTTGCCGCAGCCGCAGCCGCAGCCGCAGCCGCAGCCGCAGCCGCAGCCGCAGCCGCAGCCGCAGCCGCAGCCGGAGGTGTGAGGGCGACTCATCCGCGCCCCAGACGCACACCCGTTCCAAGGTCACAAGCCGGCCGTTCCCAAGGCCGCGAGCCGCTCCGGCCGTTCCCAAGGTCGCGAGCCGCTCCGGCGGTTCCCAAGGTCGCGAGCCGCTCCGGCGGTTCCCAAGGTCGCGAGCTGCCCCGGCGGTTCCCAAGGTCGCGAGCCGTCCCTCGCACCTCCATCATCAAGACTCCGCGGACCGCCCCACCTACCCGGCCATTCGGTTGTCCACAGGCGCTCAGCCCCACACCCCCGCCGTCCACAGAATCCGATTCACCCCCCTCCACCCCACCCCCGCTCCGGAACAGTCAGCCCCGGAGGTGGTCCCATGTCACCCAAAGACGAGCTGGGCAAACACGGCGAGCAGGTCGCCGTCGACTACCTGCGTGCCGAGGGCATGCAGATCCTCGATCGAAACTGGCGCTGCCGCCACGGCGAGATCGACGTCATCGCGGAAGACGGCACGAACCTCGTCGTCATAGAGGTCAAAACCAGATCAGGCCGCACCCACGGCACCGCACTCGAAGCCGTCCGCCCCGCCAAGCTGGCCCGTCTGCGCATGCTCGCCGCCAAGTGGCTGGCCGCCCAACCCCGCCGCTTCGACTTCGTGCGCGTCGACGTCATCGCCTTGGAGCGGATCGGCGACGACTTCGCGATCCGCCACGTCCGGGGGGCGATCTAGATGGCAGTGGCACGCACGCGCAGCGTCACCCTCATCGGCGTGACAGGCCGAAGCGTCGAGGTCGAGGCCGACGTCGGCAGCGGCCTGGCAGGCATCCACCTCATCGGCCTGCCCGACACCGCGCTCAGCGAAGCCCGCGACCGCGTCCGCTCGGCGATGGTCAACAGCCACTACCCCTGGCCCGACGCCCGCATCACGGTGAGCCTCTTCCCCGCCAGCCTGCCCAAGCGTGGCAGCCAGTTCGACCTCGCCATCGCCATCGCGATCCTGGGTGCGGCGGGTGCCGTACCGGCTGATCGCGTCGCCGAGCCGTTCTTCCTCGGCGAGCTGGGCCTCGACGGCAGGCTCAGAGCCGTACGAGGAGTCCTCCCATCGGTGCTCGGCGCGGTCCGCAGCGGCGGCACCACGGTCGTCGTCCCTGCGGCGAACGCCGCCGAGGCAGCCCTCGTCCCGGATGTCACCGTGGTCCCCATCACCGACCTGCGCCAGCTCGTGGAGTGGTTGCGCCGAGGCGACGCCCCACCCCGCTACACCCCACCCGAGGACGAACCCCCCACCGACGGAACGGCCTCAGCGTTCCCCACGCCTGCCGGACCTCCGCTCAGGAACACCAGACCGGCCGGCGACCAGAGCGACGCCCCCGCCGCCGAACCAGGCCACAACGGCACAATGACCGGCCATTTGACGGGCGCCGACCTGTCGATCGGCAGCACCACCACCCCCTTCAGGTACGCCACAGGCAGCGCATCGGGCGGGCCCCTCGCCGCCCCAGACCACGGCATGGACCTGTCCGATGTCGTGGGACAGCCTCTCGGCCGCCGCGCCCTCGAAGTGGCCGCGGCCGGTGGCCACAACCTGTGGATGGTCGGCCCGCCAGGCACCGGCAAGACGCTCCTCGCCGAGCGCCTGCCCACCCTCCTGCCCGACCTCGAGATCGACCACGCTCTGGAAGTCACCGCGATCCACTCGATCGCCGGCGTCCTGCCTCCCGACAGCCCGATGATCAACCGCCCGCCGTTCGTGAACCCGCACCACACCGCCAGCATCGCCTCCGTCGTCGGCGGCGGCAGCAATGTGGTCCGCCCCGGGGCCGTCTCCCTGGCCCACCGAGGCACTCTGTTTCTCGACGAGGCTCCCGAGTTCCCCAGGCACGTCCTCGATTCGCTACGCCAGCCGCTGGAGGCGGGCAGGGTGACGGTGTCCCGCTCGGTCGGTACGGTCACCTTCCCCGCGAAGTTCATGCTGGTACTGGCCGCCAACCCGTGCCCATGCGCCCAACCGGCCGGTTCAGGCGAATCCTGCCGATGCTCGCCTGCCGTACGGCGCCGCTACCTCGGCAGGCTGTCGGGTCCCCTGCTCGACCGCATCGACATGAAGGTCACAGTCGCCCGCTCCAGCCGACGCGAGCTCATGGCCGACCGCCAGTTCGTCGAGACCAGCAAGATCGTCGCCGAACGCGTCAAGCTCGCCCGGGAACGCGCCACCAAACGCCTGTCCACAACCCCCTGGCGAACGAACGCCGAAATCCCCGCAGCGGTCCTCCACGCCGACTACCGTCCGTCCGACGAGGCCATGCGCCCCATGACCGCCTGCCTCGACTCCGGCTCGCTCAGCGCCCGCGGGCTCGACCGCGTCGTACGCGTCGCCTGGACCATCGCCGACCTCGCCGGCAAAGACCGCCCAGGCCCGGAAGAGACGTCCGCCGCCCTCGCGATGTGGCTGGGCGTCGGCTGACACCCGCCTGGAGCGGAAACCGCGCCCCAACCAGACACCGCCTGACCGCCTGACGCCTCGCCTCCCCAGCCCAAGGACCATCTGGCCCCGCGAGGACTTCACAGGAGTCGGGCCCCCGAACTCCCGGGCGGGAACGACCCACCTCACCGTGCCGACAGCCGCGCTCACCGGCCTCACAGCACTACCAGCACGCCACCTCCAACCCATGACAGGAGCAGACAACATGAACAGCCCCACGCCATCGACCCCGGATGGCCTGGAGCCATCACCCCCCGTCAACCAGCCAGGCAAGGAGGCGACAACACCGAAGACCTCCCCACCATCCATGGCCTCACCACCATCAAGCCCACGCATCCTCACGGAAGCGCATCCCACGCCCTCCAGCCCACCATCGAGCCTCACGCCACCCGGTCTCACGCCACCCGGTCTCACGCCATCCAGCCCTGCGCCACCCGGTCTCACGCCATCCAGCCCTGCGCCACCCGGTCTCACGCCATCCAGCCCTGCGCCATCCAGCCCTGCGCCATCGAGTACCGCTGCATTCAGCCCCGCGTCATCGAACCCTGGGTCATCGAGCTCCACGCCGTCGAGCTCCACGCCCTCGAGCACTGAGCCACCCTCGGGCCCCTCACCGACCCCATCAACGTCACCGACCGCAGCGATCCCGCCGGTGTCACCGACACCGCCGCCACCAGCCCTGACATCAGTGTCGGCATCACCACAGTCGGCGCCACCGGCTCCGCCGTCACCAGCCCTGGCATCACCAGCTTTGGCGTCACCACAGTCGGCGTCACCGGCCCCGCCGTCACCACGCTTCGACTCGTCGAGTTGCCCACCCGCTTCCCGCCGACCAGGCACCCACTTCATCTCGTCGATCCCGCCGTCCTACGAGAGCGGCGAGCTCCCAAGCTCGGCGTCCCATGCCACAGACCAAGGCGTTCCCTCACCTCTGGCCGAACACAGGCCGGTCGGACTCACCCCCACCCACGACCAGCTCCACTCACTGCCACCCGCACCCGCTACGAGCCACCCCTCGCTGGTACTGCGTCCGCGAGATGCCGAGGCGACGCCTGCCGTACCCACGACACCACCGCCCGCCGATCATCCATCCCCAACCCCGCACCGCCCTGATGACGAGCCAGAAGACGCGTCGCTGCCAGCCACCGCCTACCCGACGTCGAACCCTCGGCACACGTACCCGCAGCTCACGGCCATGGATGGTGACCGCCAAGAGCGCCTCGCGAGGGCCGCGCTCATGCGTGCAGCCGACGTCGGCGACCCCATGATGGGCCGGCTCGTACGCTGGCAGGGCCCCACCGCGGCCGCCGAAGCGATCCGCAGGGGCTCGCTACCTGAGGAGTTCGTCGTCAGGGAGAACATCCCAGAGCACGGCCCGAGCCGTATCGCCGAGCTGCATCGCCGGTTCCAGGCCTGGCGGGCGCGCCTCGAGATCGCCGACCCCGCTGCCGACCTCGAGACCGGGCATCGTGCGGGAGCACGCCTGGTCATCCCGGGTTCGGCAGAGTGGCCCACCCAGCTCGACGCCCTCGGCCACAGCAGGCCACTGGCCCTGTGGGTGCATGGGTCAGCCGACCTGCGCTTCTCCTGTCTACGTTCCGTGGGCGTGGTCGGTGCGCGGGCCGCCACCGCGTACGGCGTGCATATCGCGGCCGAGTTCGGCGTCGCGCTGAGCGAGGCCGGATGGGCCGTCGTCTCGGGCGGCGCCTACGGAATCGACGGCGCGGCCCATCGAGGAGCCCTCGTCGGCGACGCCCCGACCATCGCCGTCCTCGCCTGCGGTACCGACATCTGCTATCCGAGCGGCCACCACGAACTGTTCGCGGCGATCCGCGAACATGGCGCGGTGGTGAGCGAATGCCCTCCTGGTGTGCACCCGACACGGGCGCGCTTCCTCATCCGCAACCGCCTGATCGCGGCTCTGTCCAGGGGGACACTCGTCGTCGAGGCGGCGGTGCGCAGCGGTGCGCTCAACACGGCAGGACACGCCGTCTCCCTCGGGAGGCATCTGGCCGCGGTGCCAGGCCCGATCACCTCCGAGATGTCCATGGGTTGCCACAAGCTGATCCGCGACCGCAACGCCGTCTGCGTCACCACACCCGGAGAACTGATCGAGCTGGTCGGGCTGATCGGCGACGACATGGCTGTGCCCGCCCGCGGGCCCGTGGTGCCACGCGACTCGCTGAACGAGGCCACCCGCAGCGTCCTCGACGCCGTCCCCCTTCGTGGTGGTGCGGGACCCGCTTCCATCGCGGTGTCCGCCGGGGTCGACCTGACCACGGCGCTGAGTTGCCTGGGCGGCCTGGCGGCAGCCGGGTACGTGGAGCGCGTCCCCAAGGGCTGGAGACTCCGCAAGGACCAGCCGCAATGATCGTTCCTGCGGGGGCCGGAAGGTCGTCGATGTGCGAGCCGACCAGGTGGCGCCCTGCAGCCGTCATGCGCGGGGTGCTTGTCGATCACGATGACGCTGAGTCGATGGTGACGCCCTACCGCTGCTGAACGCAGATGCCAGAGACGCGGAAGCGGGGCAAGCAGGGCGATCGCATCCTGCTCACAGCGCCGTCTTGGAGTAGATGACGTGGACAGCGCAAGTCCGCGGATGGCCTGCGGCCTGGAGAGTAGGGCGATCGCATCCTGCTCACAGCGCGTCTCGGAGTCGGTGATGTGAACAGCGCAAAGTTCTGCGGATGGGCGGCCTGGAGAGCAGCGCGATCGCCGCTTGCTCGTTGGGCTTCTCGGTGCCGGCGACGGAGGGCAGCCCGGGTGTCGGAGATGAGGGAGCGCCGGAGGTGGGGGAGCGTCGGAGGTGGGGGAGCATGGCAAGCGCGACTGCAGCCTGGCGCAGGGCCTCCGGAGTCGGTTGCGCGGACGGCGCGTGCGCCGGACTTGGGGATGCCGGGCGAACAGCGCGATCGAAGCCTCCTCGAAGGAGCCGTCGGAGTCGGTGACCTGGACGTGATGGTCTCATGCTCCGGTCGTGCAGCCCGGTGAGCCCGTCGCGGCCTCGGACCCTTCGGACGATGTCCGGTGATGGATGGCTGAAAGTCCGAGCGCTGGTTATCCGTCGACTGGCCGGTGAAGGGAGATGATGGGTGGCAGTCGGGCGACCCGGAGGGTGGGCCCGGGCGCCACAGAGTCCACGTGAAGGAGGGCGGCGTGACGGACCCGGACGAGGCGCTGGCGGAGTTCGAGAAGCATCTGCGGTTCGAGCGGGACCTGTCGCCTCACACCGTGCGCGCCTACCTTTCCGACGTCACCGCCCTGCTCGCTCACCTGGACGAGGGGCTGGCCGGACTGGATACGGCGGCGTTGCGTGAGTGGCTGGCCGAGCAGCACGCCGCAGGGTTGTCGCGGGCGACTCTGGCGCGGCGTACGGCATGCATGCGGACCTTCACCGCCTTCGTTCATCGGCGGGGATGGCTGCCCGAGGACCCAGGTCTGCTTCTGGGCAGCGCGAAGGCGGCGCGCCCGCTGCCTGCCGTACTCGATCAGCAGCAGGCGCAGGCGGTGCTCGACGCGCCGCAGGCGAGCGAACCCAAGGAGTTGCGGGACCAGGCGGTCATGGAGCTGCTCTACGCGACCGGCGTCAGGGTGAGCGAGTTGTGCGCGCTGGACGTTGACGACGTCGACAGGGACCGCAACGTGATCCGCGTGTTGGGCAAGGGCCGGAAGGAAAGGTCGGTGCCGTTCGGGTTGCCCGCGCTGCGGGCGGTCGATCGATGGTGTGTGCACGGGCGGCCACGCTGGATCAAGGAGGGGACCGGGCCTGCGCTGTTCCTCGGCGTGAGGGGTGGGCGGCTGGACGCGGGCACAGTACGGCGGATCGTGCACGCGCGGCTGGGAAACGTCGAAGGGGTGCCGGACATGGGGCCGCACGGCTTGCGGCATACCGCGGCGACGCACCTGCTGGAGGGTGGGGCTGATCTGCGCAGTGTTCAGGAGATGCTGGGGCATGCATCGTTGAACACAACCCAGATCTACACGCATGTGTCGATCGAGCGGCTGCGGGCGGCCTACCGGCAGGCTCATCCTCGCGCGTGACGCGCCTGGCCTACTGGCAGGCTCATCTCCGCGCCTGACGCCTGGCTTACCGGCAGGCTCATCCTCGCGCCTGAGCCTGGCCCACCGGGGCAGCGGCCAGGGCCGAGTGGACTGGTCTTCTGGGGAAGATTCGCCTGGACCTGCGGCGGGTCACCTGACGGGGCGCGTGGTGGCCTGGGGAGTCCGCTGAAGAGGTGGCATGGCCCGGGGGTGTGGCCCGTTGGGCGATGGCTTGGTGGTCGGCGTGGTTGGAGTCATGGGGGAGGCAGGATCGCTCGCGGCTCTTGGGGTGGGGGCATCGCTGGTGTCTCCGGCCAGTGGGGGAGGAGGCGGATGGGCCCCCAGCCGAGCAGGAGCAGCGGGTCCAGGTAGCGGAAGCCGCGGCGGAGGCCCCAGTGAAGGCAGGACGCGATGCAGTGCCATGAGGTGGATTCGAGTACGCCGAGTTCGTCGCCCATGGAGATCGTCTGGCCGCGTCGCACTACGGCACGCACAGGCAGGTAGGTCGTTCGGAGGCCGCCCGGATGCTGGATGCTGACCACGCCGCGGCCTGCCAGGGGGCCTGCGTAGGTGACGGTGCCGGGGCCTGCGGCGAAGACCGTTGAGCCAGGGAGGGCGGCGAGGTCGATGCCGCGGTGACCGGCGCGCCACGGCTCAGGCGGAGGGTTGAAGCGGCGGATGATCACGGGCTGTCCGTCGAGGGGCCAACGCCAGGCGGGTGGGTCGGGGGTTTCGGGCGCGGGTGACGAGAGCGAAGCGGCTTGGGTTGGTTTTTGGGTGGTGGTCGTGGGTGGAGGGGGCGGGAGGGAGGCGGACGCAGGGTTCGGGGTCGGGTTTTGGGCGTTGGACGTGGGCGGAGGCGCTGGGAGGGAGGTGGTGGACGTGGGCGTAGGAGCTGGGGGCAAGACGGCGGCCACGGGTGAAGGGAGCGGGGGCAAGGCGGTGGCCGCGGGTGAAGGCGGCACGAGCAAAACGATGAGCGTCAGGGTCGCCATGAGGACGTTGCGGTGCCGCGATGGTGGACGTGGTGCTTGGCGTTCGGCGGGGTCGGTGGCCGTGTGCGGCGGGAGGAGAAGCACGCGGGCAACTGTCGTCGGCGGGACGGGTCGCACGGGGTGGTGAACACGGTTCTGTGGACGAAGCGGAAGTCTCAGCGGTTGGGCTGTGGAAAGGCAGTGCGGGCCAGGGCTGGTGCTTGGGTGGTGGTCGTGGGTGGAGGGGCCGGGAGGGAGGTGGACGCAGGGTCCGGGATTGGCCTTTGGGTGGGGCGTGGAAGGAAGCCGTGGCAGCGGGCGTTGGCTGGAAGCCTCAGCCGAGGGCGTGGAGGGGGAGCCTCAGTAGTGGGCTGTGGAGGGGGAGCCTCAGTAGTGGGCTGTGGAGGGGGAGCCTCAGCAGTGCGCTGTGGACGGGGAGCCTCGGTGGTGGGCGGTGGAAGGGAGCCTCGGTGGTGGGCTGAGGGAGGTCGACGATGGCGCAGGAGGTGATCCGGTGATCGAGGCGTTTGCCGAGGGGATGGTTCGGGACCTGGGGCTGCAGGCGGGTGTGGAGCTGCCTCGGGTGCGGGTCACCGATGACGGCTCGCGGCTGCCGTCGCCGTACCCGGTCGAGGTGGCCGCCGCCGTGTCCGTGGGAGCGGCGACGGCCGCGGCGGCGGCCATGCGGGGTCTGGACGCCGAGATCGATGTCCGGGAGGCGCTGGCCGCGTTCCTGGACGAGCGGCTCTTCACGATCGACGGGAAGTCGAAGAATCTGTGGTCGCCGTTCTCGGGTGACTACCGTACGGCGGACGGCTGGGTCAGGCTGCACTGCAACTTCGATCATCACCGCGATGCCGTGTTCGAGGCGCTCGGCACGGAGGAGATCGGCGCGGCGTGCGCGAGCCGTACCTCTTTGGAGATCGAAAGGGCTGTGACGGAGGCCGGAGGGTGCGCGGCGGCGTTGAAGACGCCGGAGGAGTGGCGGCGCGATCCCCGGTCGCGGGCGGTCGCGGGGCTGCCGCTGGTGCGGATGAGGAGAGTGGGGGAGGGGCCGGCTCGACGGAGGGAGACGCCGAGGGTCCTCGACCTCACCAGGGTGATCGCGGGGCCTGTGGCGACCAGGACGCTGGCGGCCTACGGGGCGGATGTGCTCAAGGTGGGCATGCCGGGGCTGCCCGAGGTGGACGGTCTGGTGATCAGTACGGCGTTCGGCAAGCGGTCGTGCCATCTCGACCCGGGCGATGGGGCGTTCGCACGGCTGGTCGAGCAGGCCGATGTGGTGGTGAGGGCGGTCAGGCCCGGGGCGCTCGGCGTCGTCGACGAGGTGGCGAGGAGGACTCCTGGCTTGATCGTCGTGGACATCACCGCGTATGGACCTGCCGGAGGGCGGGGGTTCGACAGCCTGGTGCAGATGGCGACGGGCCTCGCGTGGGGTGATCCGCCGAGACCGCTGCCCGCGCAGGTGCTCGACCACGCGACCGGGTATCTGGCCGCGTTCGGGGCGATGGCGGCGCTGCTCCGGCGACAGGAGGAGGGCGGGTCGTGGCGGGTGGAGCTGAGCCTGGCCAGGACCGCCCAGTGGCTCGCCGAGCTGAGCCAGACCGGGACGACGAGGCCGGAGGTGGAGCGGGGTGAGGCTGGGGCGGTGCCGGTGAGCGGCGGGGGCTCAGGACAGGCCGGGAGGGCGAGGCAGGGAGGCGAGCGGGGCGAGGCCGGGACGGCCGGTGAGCTGGAGCCGACCGCGAAGGCGCGGTTGGGGGATGAGCGCCGGGTCGGGACGGTGCCGCCGATCGGGGAGCCCGCGCAGGTCGCGGAGGAGCCGAAGCCGAGCGGGGAGAGCGCGAAGGGGGTCGATGTCTCGGGCCTCATGGGGGAGATGGACAGCGCCTTCGGCAGGCTCGGGTACGTGTTGCCGCCCGGACGGGTCGGAGGGTGGCGGCCCGGTTGGGGGACGGCGCCGCCGCGCCAGGGCGAGCACGCCCCCGAGTGGCTCACGTACCCGTCCTGATCTTGGTCAGTGAGAGCTCCCTCATCGCCGCGCTCAGCGCGGGATCGGGTGCAGGTGCGGGTGCGGGCCTGACACGGCGTGGGCGCATCGGGGAGGTCCAGATCCACAGGCCCGCGAGGGCGATCCCGCAGGCGCAGATGAGGATGACCGCCCGCAGGCCGACCACCTCGGCGAGCAGGCCGCCCGTGAGGCTGCCGAGGGCGAGCACCCCCTGGATGGCGAAGGTCATGGTGGCGTTGACGCGTCCCATCATCTCGGCGGGCGCCTCGCGCATGCAGACGACGTTCATGCAGGTGGCGAAGGAGGTGACGAGCGCCCCGATGAGCAGCCCCGACGCGGCCATGATGGGGACCTTGACCCAGAGCGGGCCGCTGACCAGTCCGACCACCAGCATGTCGACGGGGAAGAGCAGGATCGTGTAGGCCATGAGCCTGTCCTCGCCGAAGCGCTTGGCGAGCCTGGTGGCCGCCCACGCGCCGATCAGCCCGCCGACGCCGGAGATCGCGGTGAGCGCGCCGATCATGCCCTGCGGGATCCCCAGGACGTGGAGCATGTAGAGGATGGCGATGGCGATGTAGGCCATGGCGAAGAAGTTCAGCGTGATGCCCGCGCCGAGGATGGCGCGCAGCACGGGGTTGGTGACGCTGACGCGCAGCCCCTCGAGGACATCCCGCCACATGCCGCGTGACGCGCTCGGCTCGTGGTGCTCGGGGGTGCGGATGGAGCGCAGCATCAGCGCGGAGGCCAGGAACGACACCCCTTCCACCAGTACGGCCAGCGGCGCGGTGAGCGCCTGGACCAGCAACCCTGCGAGGCCAGGGCCGGCGATGGAGGCGACCGAGTAGGAGGCGTGGAAGCCGGCCATCGCCTCGGTCCGCTTCTCGGCGGGAACGACCACGGCCAGATGGGGGAAGTTGGCCGCCTTGAACACCACGCCCGCCGTACCGATGACGAGGGCGACGGCGATCAGCAGCGGCATGGTCAGCACGCCGGCGAACCAGGCGATGGGCACCGTGAACGCCGCGCAGGCGGCGACCAGCTCGCAGGCGATCATCAGCGGGCGGTGCCGCCTGAGCCGGTCGGCGAGCGCTCCGGCGTGCAGGCCGAACAGCAGCACGGGCACGGAGGCCATCGCGGTCAGGACGCCCATCTGCGCCGGCGTGGCGGCGAGAAGCGTGACCGCGGTGAGGGGGACGGCCAGCCTGGAGACCTCTGAGCCGGTGATGGAGATCGTCCTGGCCGACCACAGCAGACGGTAGTCGCGCTGCCTGCGGAGCGGAAGGGAGTCCTGAAGGGTTTGCTTCACAACTGTGAAAGTAATCCTTCAGATTTGTGAAGGCAACCCTTCAGGTATGTTCGTCATGTGATGCAGGAGGAACGGCGCCCGCCGCTGAGCGACCCCAAGGCGATGCGCGCGCTCGCGCATCCGGCCCGCCTGTCGATGCTCAACGAACTGATCATGCGCAGGACGGCGACCGCGACCACGCTCGCCGAGGTCGTCGGCGTCTCACCGAGCGCGGCCAGCTACCACCTGCGCATGCTGGAGAAGTACGGCTTCGTCCAGGACGCCCCGGCCAGTGGCGATGCCAGGGAGCGGATGTGGGCCATCGCACCGGGCGGCATCACCTTCGGCTACGAGAACGACGACGGGCACGGCATCCGCGAGGCCAAGCGGCTGCTCGTCGACTCGATCTGGGCGGACAAGGACAGCGAGGCCAGGCGGGCGCTGGAGGCGGCGCCCAGCGAGTCGGAGGAGTGGCGCGACGCAATGTCCTTCGGCCGCGCGCACCTGATGATCACCGCGGCGGAGCTGAAGGAACTACGCGAGCGGATCGAGGAGCTCGTGCGCCCCTACTCCACCTCGAGCAGGACCGACGCGCCGGAGGCCGCCCGGTATGCGGAGATGCACCTGTCGCTCTTCCCCAGGGCCGCCCGATCCACGCCGGGTCTGCCGACGGAGGACCACGACGCCGCGAGTGTGGCGGCGGAGGATCGCGCCGCACCGGGGGCTCGGCCGGAGGACCGCGACGCGCCTGGTGCGCCGGCGGGTGATCGCGGCGCGCCCGGTGCGCCGGCGGCGGATCGCGACGCGACTGGCGGGTGATCGCGGCGCGCCCGGCGGGTGATCGCGGCGCGCCCGGTGCGCCGGCGGCTGATCGCGGCGCGCCCGACGTTTCCCGCGGGAGGCTACGGCGCGCCCGACGTTTCCCGCGGGAGGCTACGGCGCGCCCGACGTTTCCCGCGGGAGGCTACGGCGCGCCCGACGTGTCCTCGGGAGGCCACGGCGCCCGACATGCCGTGGGGGCCATGGTGCGCCCCGCGTGCCGGCGGGGGCCGCGATGCGTGTTTCCCGCGGGAGGCCGCGGCGCCCGACATGCCATGAGGGCCGCGGTGCGCCCATGTGCCGGCGGGGGCCGCGGTGCGCCCCGCGTGCCGGCGGGGGTCGCGCTGCGCCGGGCGTGCGGGCAAAGGAGCGCGGCGCGTCGGGCGTGACCGGTGTGTCGGCGGAGGATCGTGATGCGGCGGGCACGTCGGCGGACGATCGCCCTGTGACGGGCCCGCAGGCGGAGAATCGCGAGGCGGGTTGACGTGCGCCGTCAGCCGGAGCGGTCAGGCCGGGCCTCCCTGCAAGGTATGCTTTTCGGTGGCCTGTCAGCGACAGGCCGACTTCGCATGCCCCGTCGCGAACCGTTCCTTCGGTCCGGGCGAGAGTCCGGCAGGAGCGGGTGCGGGGCATCAGGGCGGCAGGCCGTACGGCTGCCGCGCACAACCGAGAAACTGGAGGACCAGCACATGGCCCCCGTCGTCACCATGCGACAGCTCCTCGAGAGCGGCGTTCACTTCGGCCACCAGACCCGCAGGTGGAACCCGAAGATGAAGCGCTTCATCTTCACCGAGCGCAACGGCATCTACATCATCGACCTGCAGAAGTCGCTGTCGTTCATCGACCGCGCTTACGACTTCGTCAAGGAGACGGTCGCCCACGGCGGCACGATCCTGTTCATCGGCACGAAGAAGCAGGCTCAGGAGGCCATCGCCGAGCAGGCCGGCCGCGTCGGCATGCCGTATGTCAACCAGCGCTGGCTGGGTGGCATGCTCACCAACTTCTCCACCGTGCACAAGAGGCTCCAGCGTCTGAAGGAGCTCGAGGAGCTCGACTTCGACAACGTGGCCGCCTCGGGGCTCACCAAGAAGGAGCTCCTCATGCGCCGCCGCGAGAAGGAGAAGCTCGAGCGCACGCTCGGCGGCATCCGCGACATGGGCCGCGTGCCCAGCGCGGTGTGGATCGTCGACACCAAGAAGGAGCACATCGCGATCTCCGAGGCCAAGAAGCTCGGCATCCCGGTCGTCGCGATCCTCGACACCAACTGCGACCCTGACGAGGTCGACTACCCGATCCCCGGCAACGACGACGCCATCCGCGCCGTCGGCCTGCTGACCAGGGTCGTCGCCGACGGTGTCGCCGCCGGCCTCATGGCCCGCTCCGGCGCCGCCCGCGGCGACGAGAAGCCCGCCGCCGCCGAGCCGCTGGCCGAGTGGGAGCGCGAGCTCATCGAGCAGGGCGCCGGCGAGCAGAAGGTCGAGGAGGCCGCCGAGGTCGCTGAGGTCGCCGTCGAGGAGACCGCCGAGGTCGCGGCCGAGGCCGAGGCCGCTCCCGCCGAGGCCGCTCCCGCCGAGGCCGCTCCCGCCGAGGCGCAGGCCGGTGTCGAGGGCGAGACCGAGCAGGCCTAGGGGCTTGCGCTGGTACGGCTCGCGCCGGGCGCGCGAGCCGTACCTCACGCCGGTGGTCGCACCGGCACTGAGGCTTTCCGGGTCCACACCCGATCCACGACGACATCCCACGAGGAAAAGCACATGGCTTCCGTGAACATGGCCGACGTCAAGCGGCTTCGCGAGCTGACCGCCGCCGGCATGATGGACTGCAAGAAGGCGCTGGAGGAGTCCGAGGGCGACTTCGACCGCGCCGTCGAGATCCTGCGCCTCAAGGGCGCCAAGGACGTCGGCAAGCGCGAGGCTCGCACCGCCTCCAACGGCCTGGTCGCGCTCAAGCAGGACGGCGACTCCGCCGCCGCGCTGCTCGAGCTCAACTGCGAGACCGACTTCGTCGCCAAGGGTGAGCGCTTCCAGGAGCTGGCCGCCCAGGTCGTCGAGCACATCCTGGCCACCAAGCCCGGTGACGTCGACACCCTGCTCGCCTCCACCTTCGACGGCAAGTCCGTCAAGGAGCACCTCGACGAGGCCAACGCCGCGCTGGGCGAGAAGATCGAGATCCGCCGTTTCGCCGTGCTCGAGGGCGGCTACGTCGGCGCCTACATGCACAAGACCGACCCGCAGCTCCCGCCGGCCGTCGGTGTGCTCGTGCAGCTCGACAAGCCCAACGCCGAGGTCGCCAAGGACATCGCGCAGCACGCCGCCGCCATGGCGCCGAAGTACCTCAACGCCGAGGCCGTTCCCGCCGACGTCATCGAGAAGGAGCGCGCGCTCTTCGAGGAGATGACCCGCGAGGAGGGCAAGCCCGAGGCCGCGATCGCCAAGATCGTCGAGGGTCGCGTCAACGGCTGGTACAAGGACTTCACCCTGCTGCAGCAGGCCTTCGTGAAGGACAACAAGAAGTCGATCGCCAAGTACGCCGACGAGAACGGCGTCGAGGTCCTCGCCTTCGTCCGTTACAAGGTCGGCCAGGCTTAGTCTCGAGGTGGGAGGCGGGGTCGTCTCCCACCTCGACGACAGCTTTACTAGAACCACCACCCGAGGAGGCCGCCGCCGTGCAGGAGAATCAGGAGCCCGTCACGCCGGCGGCTTCGTCGTACAAGAGAGTCATGTTGAAGCTGTCCGGTGAGGCTTTCGCCGGCGGTGAGCCGATGGGCATCGACCCGGAGGTGGTCGGTCACGTGGCCGACTCGATCGCCGAGGCCGTCCGCGAGGGCGTGCAGGTGGCGGTCGTGGTCGGCGGCGGCAACATGTTCCGCGGCGCCGCCCTGTCCGCCGGCGGCCTCGACCGCGGCAGAGGCGACTACATGGGCATGCTGGGCACGGTCATCAACTGCCTGGCGCTCCAGGACTTCCTTGAGAAGCGCGGCATCGAGACCCGTGTCCAGACCGCGATCACCATGCAGCAGGTGGCCGAGCCGTTCCTGCCGCGCCGCGCCATCAGGCACCTCGAGAAGGGGCGCGTGGTCATCTTCGGCGCGGGGCTCGGCATCCCCTACTTCTCCACCGACACCTGCGCCGCCCAGCGCGCGCTGGAGGTCGGCGCGGAGGCGCTGCTCAAGGGCACTCAGGTGGACGGGGTCTACGACTCCGACCCGCGCAAGAACCCCGACGCGGTCCGTTTCGACCACCTCGACTACGCGGAGGTTCTCGTACGTGACCTCGCCGTCATGGACCAGACCGCGATCAGCCTGTGCAAGGAGAACGACCTGCCCATCGTGGTCTTCGACCTGATGGGCGAAGGCAACATCCTGCGCGCGGTGCGCGGTGAGAAGATCGGCACGCTGGTGAGTCCGGCAGGGAAATAGGGAGCGAGCCTGACGAAGCGCGCGAAGCGGTACCTGGCGCAGACTGATGGGACCGCGGAGCGAGCCAGGAAGGTGAGCGACCAATAGACAGGGAGCCGCTGTGATCGACGAAACCCTCCTCGAAGCCGAGGAAAAGATGGACAAGGCCGTTTCGGTCGCGAAGGAGGACTTCGCGGGCATCAGGACCGGCCGCGTCACCCCGTCGATGTTCAACAAGATCAACGCCGAGTACTACGGTTCGCCGACCCCGATCCAGCAGCTGGCCTCGTTCCATGTTCCCGAGGCCCGCATGGTCATCATCCAGCCCTACGACAAGGGCTCGATGGGGGCGATCGAGAAGGCGATTCGCGACTCCGACCTCGGTGTCAACCCCAGCAACGACGGCCAGGTGATCAGGGTGGCCTTCCCCGAGCTGTCGGAGGAGCGCCGCAAGGAGTACGTCAAGGTCGCGCGTAACAAGGGCGAGCACGCCAAGGTCTCCATCCGCAACATCCGCCGCTCCGCCAAGGAGACCCTTGACAAGATGATCAAGGATGGCGACGCCGGCGAGGACGAGGTCCGCCGCGCGGAGAAGGAGCTCGACGACCTGACCCAGAAGCACGTCGCCAAGATCGACGAGCTGCTCAAGCAGAAGGAAGCGGAGCTGCTCGAGGTCTGAGCGGTCGCATCCGCACGGCCCTCGCGTGATGCGGGGGCCGTGGCTGTATCAAGCGAAGCGTGCGCATCAGACGGCTCGGCGCGGTCTGACCGCCGAGTGGGAGAGTCAGTGGAAGAACGCACGCCGGGCAGCCGTACCGGCAGGAACCTGCCGGCCGCGATCGCGGTCGGCGCCGGTCTGGGCGCCCTGGTCCTCATCTCCCTGCTGACGATCAAGGAGATCTTCCTCCTGGTGGTCGCGGGGGCCGTGGGGGTGGGAGTGGCGGAGGTCGTCCATGCGCTGGGCACCCGCGGCATCAGGGTCCCGCTGATCCCCGTGCTCGTGGCGACTGCCGCGATGCAGGCGGGCGCGTACTGGGGCGGGGCCTCGTGGCTGCTCGGCATCTACGTCGTGTTCGTGTTCGCGCTGCTGCTGTGGCGCATGTTCGACGGCGAACAGGACGGCTACGTCCGTGACGCCACGGCGTCGGTGTTCGCGCTGGCCTACCCGCCGCTGCTGGCGGGGTTCGTGGCACTGCTGCTCGCCGAGCCGGGCGACGGCCACTACCGGGTGCTGATCTTCATCGCGGTCACGGTCAGCAGCGACATCGGCGGCTACTTCGCCGGGGTCCTGTTCGGCAGGCACAAGATGTCGATCATCAGCCCGAAGAAGACCTGGGAGGGCTTCGCCGGGTCGGTGATCGCCTGCACGGCCGTGGGCGCCTGGCTGGTGGCCTGGCTGATGGGCGGCCAGCTGTGGCAGGGCGCGCTGATCGGCGTGCTGGGAGCCGTCATGGCGACGCTGGGCGACCTGATCGAGTCGATGATCAAGCGGGATCTCGGCATCAAGGACATGGGGTCGGTGCTGCCGGGTCATGGCGGGCTGATGGACCGGCTCGACTCCCTGGTGGCGACGCTGATCCCGGTGTGGCTGCTGTTGTCGCTGTTCTTCTAGCCGCGTCACAGGGGCGGGGACCGGTCAGGCATTGTTCCAGGCTTCCAGCCAGAGCCAGCGGACGGCCTCGCCGCCGAACCCGAACCCCGATAAGTCAGGCATGTGAGGGGCTTCGGCCAGCATGATCACCCCGTCGTACTGGGCGCCGAGCGGGAACGTCGACGGCTCGTGGTACCACTTGGCGGTGTGCCCGTGACCCAGCCACGTCACCGAGTGCCACGGGTACTGCGCCAGCCACACCAGCAGGAGCGCCGCCTCGCGCGGATCGCCGTGCGTGGCGACGGCCAGCTCGATCCTGGCGTAGGCGCGGGGCCTGTCGATCCACTGCTCGACCGTGGGCATGCGCTGGCAGCTCATGCCGACCGTCGACAGCACAGTGAAGTCCCTGCCCGCGTACGGCGGGCGCTCGGTGATCCCCACCGTCGGGAGGCGTTCGCCGCTGGCGTCCCAGTATCGCCCCGAAGGCCCGACCGTCCGGTCGAGATGCCCCATGACGAACTGCTGGAAGGACGCCCACGAGCCCTCGCTGTGGCGCCACTGCCAGTAGGCACGGGCATGGGTGAGGCGCGGCTGCAGCCCTTCGAGCGCCTCGGACAGCGCCCAGGCGAACGGCGTCTCGCCGACGGCGTCGCGCGCGTAGCCCGGCATGCCCCTGCTCATGTCCGCCCAGCCAGGAATGACCGCGAGAAGCTCGTCGTTCTCATAGAGGGCGACACCGTCGCCCTCCTCGAACCACAACGTGGTCAACTGGCCGAGCGCGTGCCGTCCCTCGGGATGGCGGGTGTTCGGCCGTGGCATGACAGGCGGCGCGCCCGCGTTCAGTCTCGCCAGATCGACGACCTCGGGAGCGGGTGCGTGGTTGGCCAGCCAGACGGCTCCGTGCACCTCGCCGCCAGGGGAGCACAGGTAAGCTACCGACGCGGCTTCGTCGCGTTCGACCACCAGAGTGCGGCTCCCATAAGGGTTCCCATCGGTGAGGACGACCTCGGTTTGCCCCTCGCCAGACGATCGGTATATCGCCACATCTGGACTTTAGATCAAAGAGAGGGCTCATGACCGCCGAGAAGACCGAGCGCCCGTTGCTGCAGTTCGCGGCACCGCGCCGGGCCAAGCCCGCGAGACATCTGGCGGACCTGACGATGCCCGAGCGCCGCGCGGCCGTCGCCGAGCTCGGCGAGAAGCCCTTCCGCGCCGACCAGCTCTCGCGCCACTACTTCTCGCACCTCACCACCGACGTCGCGGAGATGACCGACCTTTCGGCCGCCGCGCGCGAGAAGCTGTCGGTGCTGCTGCCACCGCTGCTGACCTCCGTGCGCGAGCTGACCACCGACGCGGGCACCACCCGCAAGACGCTGTGGCGGCTGTTCGACGGCGCGCTGGTCGAGTCGGTGCTGATGCGCTACCCGGACAGGGTCACGATGTGCGTGTCCTCGCAGGCGGGCTGCGGCATGAACTGCCCGTTCTGCGCCACGGGGCAGGCGGGGCTGACCCGCAACATGTCCACGGCCGAGATCGTCGAGCAGGTCGTCTCGGGGGCGAGGGCGCTGGCCGCGAACGAGGTCCCCGGCGGGCCCGGCCGGGTCAACAACGTGGTCTTCATGGGCATGGGCGAGCCGCTGGCCAACTACAAGGCCGTGATCGGCGCGGTGCGCCGCCTGGTCGACCCCGCGCCCGACGGGCTCGGCATCTCCGCGCGCGGCATCACCGTCTCCACGGTCGGCCTCGTGCCCGCGATCAACAAGCTCGCCGACGAGGGGCTGCCCGTCACGCTCGCGCTGTCGCTGCACGCGCCCGACGACGAACTGCGCGACAGCCTGGTGCCGATCAACACCAGGTGGAAGGTGCACGAGGTGCTCGACGCGGCCTGGGCGTACGCGGCCAAGACCAAGCGGCGGGTGTCGATCGAGTACGCACTGATCAAGGACATCAACGACCAGGAGTGGCGGGCCGACCTGCTCGGCAAGCTGGTGAAGCACAAGCTGGTGCACGTCAACCTGATCCCGCTCAACCCGACTCCTGGATCGAAGTGGACGGCCTCGCGTCCTGAGGACGAGCGGGCGTTCGTGCGCCGCCTGGAGTTCCACGGGGTGCCGGTGACCGTTCGCGACACCCGCGGGCGCGAGATCGACGGCGCCTGCGGCCAGCTCGCCGCGGCCGAGTAGCCATCCCGTACGGCCCGCCGGTCGGTGGGGTCAGTCCTCCAGGCCGAGCCGGCGCGCGGCACGGATGGCCAGCCACACCTCGGTGAAGGCCGCGCTGGACGACAGGTCGCGCCCGGTCAGCTCGGCGAACCGCCGCAGCCGGTAGGCCAGCGTGTTCGGGTGCACGTGGAGCGCCGCCGCCGCGTCCTCGGTGCGCCGGTCGCGCTCCATCCACGTGCGCGCGGACGTCAGCAGCCGCGAGCCGTGCGCGGAGTCGTAGGCGATCACCTTTCCCAGGACGTGCTCCACCAGCGCGGTCAGCACCCACGGGTCGTCCTGCAGCCACCTGCCGGTCGTGTCGTCGCCGTAGTGGACCAGCGCTCTGCCCGACTCGGCGGCTCTGGAGGCCGCCCACACCGCCTCCCGCTGCGCCACCCGCATCGGCTCGCCAGGGGTGAACGGCCTGGACACGCCGGCCGCCACTCCGGGGAGCTCGGCTACGGCGCCGGCGAGGTCGGGGGCGCCGAGCACGTAGCGGTCGTCGCCGCGGCGCAGCATCAGGTGCGGGGCGTCGTCGAGGGCGCGGCGCAGCGCCTCGTCGGTCACCCGGCGGACCGCGAGCAGAACGATGGGCGCCTCGAGCCCCATCCTGGCCAGCCGCCGTCGCGCAGTGGCCGGGTCGAGCACGTCCTGAAGGAGCTCGGACAGCGTCTCCGCGCCCTCTCTGCGCAGCGTCTCCCTCTCGTGCCTGACCATGGCGACCTGCAACGCGGCGACGGTGGCGATGTGCTGGACGACGGCCAGGCCCGCGGGCCGCGCGCCCTCGCGCTCGAAGGCGACCAGGAACCCGGCGGGCCCTCCGGGCGACGGCACGGGCAACACGAATCCGCCGGGGATGGTCGGCGGCGCGTCGGGCGCGGAGGGCAGCACGTCGAGCGAGGGCACGGGCACGCCGGGCAGCAGGGGCCTGCCCTGCGGGGTGCAGAGGAAGACCTCGTAGCCGCTCAGCCGTTCGAGCCGCCTGAACAGGGTGGCGTGGTCGAGGTCCTCCGCGGCCAGCCAGCGCAGCGCGCCGAACACCTGCAGCTGGGCTCCGAGCCGTTGCCTGGCGTCCTCCTGTACGGCCGCGGCCACCTCCTGCGCGATGGCGATGAACGGCACCGCCAGCGGCACCTCGAGGACGGGCATGCCGCGTTCCTCGGCCGCCTCGAAGAACGCGCCGTGCAGCGGCGGCATGTGCAGCTGCGCCGACAGCGCCAGCGCGGACACTCCCGCGTCGTCGAGCCGTTCGAGGTAGGCCCGCTGTTTCGCGGCGGTGCGCGGCACGCCCAGCCCGGTCGTCATGATCATCTCGGCGCCGAGCAGCCACGGCGTCGGGTCGTCGAGCTCGCTGACGTGCGCCCACGACACCGATCGCGACAGGCCCGCCTGACCCGCGAGGAGGCGCAGTTGCAGAGCAGGGGAGCGGAGAAGATCCTCGACCGAGACCTTTGTGGCCATTCACAAAGAGTATGAAGAACTTCATGACCTGCACAATTGTTCCTCGTGGCGGCGCCCCGCACACTCGTGCAAACAGCAGCCTCGAGAAACGGAGACAGGACATGCCCAGGGGGCCCGTCGACTCCTCCAGCACCCCGCGCTTCGCGGGGTTCGCCACCTTCGCCCGCCTGCCCCGCCTCGACGAGGTCGAGCACGCGGACGTCGCGGTCGTAGGCGTGCCGTTCGACAGCGGCGTCTCCTACCGGCCCGGCGCCCGTTTCGGCCCCGCCGCCGTGAGGGAGGCCTCACGGCTGCTGCGGCCGTACCACCCCGGCCTGGACGTCTCGCCCTTCGAGCGGCTGCAGGTCGCCGACGCGGGCGACATCGCCTGCAATCCTTTCAACATCGGCGAGGCGGTGGAGACCATCCAGCACGCGGCCGCCTCCCTCGACAGCAGGCTGGTGACGATCGGCGGCGACCACACGATCGCGCTGCCGCTGCTGCGCGCCGTGGCCGCGAAGCACGGCCCGGTGGCGCTGCTGCACTTCGACGCGCACCTGGACACCTGGGACACCTACTTCGGTGCGGAGTACACCCACGGCACCCCGTTCCGCAGGGCGGTCGAGGAGGGCATCCTCGACACCGAGGCGCTCAGCCACGTCGGCATCCGCGGCCCGCTGTACGGCAAGCGCGACCTGGACGAGGACCGCAGGCTCGGCTTCGGCGTCGTCACCGCCGCCGACGTGCTGCGCCGCGGCCTGGACGAGGTCGTCGACGCGCTGCGCCAGCGCATCGGCGACCGTCCGCTCTACGTCTCGGTCGACATCGACGTGCTCGACCCCGCGCACGCGCCGGGCACCGGCACCCCGGAGGCGGGCGGCCTGACCAGCCGCGAGCTGCTGGAGATCCTGCGCGGACTGGCAGGAACGAACCTGGTCGGCGCCGACGTGGTCGAGGTCGCCCCCGCCTACGACCACGCGGAGATCACCTCCGTCGCCGCCTCCCACGTCGCGTACGACCTGATCAGCCTGCTGGCCGTGAAGGAGAAGCCGTGAGCCGCCGGGAAAGCCTCACCGAGATCGAGACCTACGGCGTCGACCGCATCCCCGACGCCGACCGTAGCGCCCGCCCCATCGACCTGTTCAGGCTCGCGTTCGGCGGCGCGAACACCTTCGCCACCTGCGTGCTCGGCGCCTTCCCCATCCTGTTCGGCCTGTCGTTCTGGCAGGGACTGGCCGCCACCGTGCTCGGCCTGGTGGTGGGCGCGCTGATCCTGGCCCCGCTGTCGCTGTTCGGTCCGCTCAACGGAACCAACAACGCGGTGTCCTCCTCGGCACACCTGGGAGTCCACGGCCGGATCGTCGGCTCGTTCCTGTCGCTGCTGACCGCGATCGCGTTCTTCTCCATCTCCGTGTGGTCGTCGGGCGACGCGCTGGTCGGCGGCGCCCACCGCCTGGTGGGCCTGCCCGAGAGCGGGCCCGCCTACGGCGTGGCGTACGCGCTGTTCGCGAGCCTCGTGCTGATCGTCTGCGTGTACGGCTTCCGCTTCATGCTCTTCGTCAACAAGATCGCCGTCGTGGCCGCGTCGCTGCTGTTCGTGCTGGGCGTCTTCGCCTTCGCCGGCGACTTCGACCCCTCCTACGCGGGCACGATCGGCCCCGGTGACCCGCTCTTCTGGCCCTCGTTCATCGGCGCGGCGCTGATCGTGCTGTCCAACCCGGTCTCGTTCGGCGCCTTCCTCGGCGACTGGTCGCGCTACATCCCGGCCGAGACGCCGCGCTCGCGGGTGATGGCCGCGGCCTTCCTCTCGCAGATCGCCACCATCCTGCCGTTCTTCTTCGGCCTGGCCACCGCCTCGGTCATCGCGGTCAAGGCGCAGGAGTACGTCGACCCGGCCGCGCCCAACTACGTCGGCGGCCTGCTGGCCATCTCGCCCGCGTGGTACTTCGTGCCGGTCTGTCTCATCGCTCTGGTCGGCGGCATGTCCACGGGCACCACCGCCCTGTACGGCACCGGCCTGGACTTCTCCAGCGTCTTCCCGCGCTTCTCCCGGGTCCAGGCCACGGTGTTCATCGGCGTGCTGTCGATCGCCTTCATCTTCGTCGGCCGCTTCGCCGCGAACCTCACCCAGAGCATCTCGACCTTCGCAACGCTCATCATCACCTGCACGGCGCCGTGGATGGTCATCATGATGCTGGGCTACGTCACCCGCCGCGGCTGGTACGACGCCGAGGCGCTGCAGGTCTTCAACCGCCGTCAGCGCGGTGGCCGCTACTGGTTCACCCATGGCTGGAACTGGCGCGGCATGACCGCGTGGCTGGCCTCGGCGGCGCTTGCCATCCTGTTCGTCAACCTGCCGGGCCAGTTCGTCGGCCCGCTCGGTGACCTGGCAGGCGGCGTGGACATCTCGCTGCCGCTCGGCCTCTCGGTCGCGGCCGTGCTCTACCTCGCCCTGCTGTTCGCCTTCCCCGAGCCGCGCGCCGTGTACGGTCCCGAGGGCCCGCGCCTGGTCGGCTCGACCGACGCGCCCGTCCCGCCCATCGTCTCCGCCGACGCGGGGGTGCTCAGGTCCGAGGCGCCGCTCGTCGGCTAGCGTGGCGGGCATGGCGCTCGACGTCCGCCCGATCGGCCGCGAAGACCGCGAGATCGTCCTGCGCGTGCTCGCCTCCCGCTGGGGCGGCCCGCTGGTGGTCGGCCACGGCGAGGTGATGGACGCGGGCTCGCTGCCGGGCCTGCTCGCCCACCTCGACGGAGACCTGGCGGGACTGCTCACCTACGCGCCGCGCGGCGACGCGTGGGAGGTCGTCACCGTCGACGCCCTCATCCCAGGAAAGGGGGCGGCGACCGCCCTGCTCGACGCGGTCAGGCAGGCCGCGCGCGAGGCGGGCGCCGCCCGGCTGTGGCTCGTCACCACCAACGACAACACGCACGCGCTGCGCTTCTACCAGCGCTACGGCTTCGATCTGGTCGCCCTGCGCACGAACGCGGTCGACGAGGCCCGCAGGCTGAAGCCTTCCATCCCGGCCGTCTCCGACGGCATTCCGATCAGCCACGAACTGGAGCTCGCCCTCACACCCTGACGTCACGCGATTCACGCACCCCGCCTTTCCCTCGACGAGAACGCGGCAACACGCGGCGGCGCAAGGGGATGTCCGAAAACCGAGAGGTTGCGCGAATGTTGCCAGGTCTTTACGTCGTGCAGTTGTCATGACATATTGGCCCAGGCTTTTCGGACACTCTCGGAGGGTTGCGTGAAAAGATCCATTGGCGCTGTCGCGGTGCTCACCGTGACCGGGATGGCGCTCACCGCGTGCGGCCAGTCGTCCTCCGGCTCTGACGCCATCGAGCTGACGATCACCCAGAACGCCATCGCGGGCGGCAAGAACGCCGCCGCCGCCGACCACATCGCCAAGTGGGTCATCCCCAAGTTCGAGGCGGCGCAGAAGGCCAAGGGCAAGAACGTCAAGGTCAAGTTCGTGCCCAGCGGCGTCGACGACGAGCAGTACAAGACCAAACTGGCTCTCGACCTGAAGTCCAAGAAGGGTGCCGATGTCATCGACATCGACGGCATCTGGGCGGGAGAGTTCGCCGAGGCCGGATACATCAAGCCGCTGTCGGAGGTCGTGGGAGCCGAGGCCGACGGCTGGGACGGCTGGTCCCAGATCCCCGAGGCCGTACAGGGGCTGACCACCTACAACGACAAGAAGTACGCCCTGCCGATCGGCACCGACGGGCGCGTCCTCTACTTCAACAAGACGCTCTTCCAGAAGGCGGGGCTGCCCGCCGACTGGCAGCCCAAGAGCTGGCAGGAGGTCCTCGACGCGGGGGCCAAGCTGAAGGCGGCGGGCATTCCCACGCCGATCCAGATCAACGCGGGCACCGCCATGGGCGAGGCCACCTCGATGCAGGGCGTGCTCCCGCTGCTGGCGGGCGCGGGCGGCGAGGTCTACAAGGACGGCAAGTGGTCGGGCGCCTCCCAGCCGCTCAAGGATGCCCTCGGCCTCTACCAGAAGATCTACGGCGGCAGCGGTCTCGGCGACCCCAAGCTCCAGCAGGAGGCCAAGGGCAGGGACAAGTCGTTCGCCGAGTTCGCGTCGGGCAACATCGGCATCCTGATGGAGGGCGACTACTTCTGGCGCGGCGTCGTCAACCCCAAGGACGGCGTGGCCAAGATGGCCGACCGTGACCAGGTCGTCGGCTTCGCGATGATCCCGGCCATGGAGCCGGGCAAGGGCATCCGCGGCCAGGACTTCGTCAGCATGTCGGGCGGCGCGCTGCGCACCGTCAACCCCAACAGCGCCCACCCGAAGGAGGCCTTCGAACTGGCCGCCTTCACCCTCTCTCCCGAGGCGCTGAAGGAGGAGACCAAGTCGAACGTGCGGATCACCCCGCGTACGGACGTCAACAAGGAGATCCTCACGGGCGACCCGCTGCTGATGTTCATCTCCGAGAAGGTGCTCCCGCTGACGGCCTACCGGCCGCCGCTCGCGGTCTACCCGCAGGTCTCGGCCGCGCTGCAGGAGGCCACCGCGCAGGTGGTCGGCGGCACGGCACCCGACCAGGTGGCCACGGCGTACCAGTCGAAGCTCGAAGGACTCGTCGGTGGCGCAGGCAACGTCGCTTCCTGAGAAGGCTCGCTACAGCGCGGACGCGGCGGGTCTGGGCACGCCCAGAGCCGCCGCGTTCATCGCACCCGCGATGGCCCTCATCGCGGTGTTCCTGGTGTTCCCCGCGCTGTGGGTCATCTACCTGGGGCTGACGAACTACCGGCTGACCGGCGTGGCGGCCGCGGAGCCGCAGTTCGTCGGCCTCGACAACTTCGTCAAGGCCATCTCGGACGGAGGCTTCTGGAACTCCGCCTGGCTGACCGTGCAGTTCGTGCTCGGTTCGGCGGTCATCGGCCAGGTCGTGCTCGGCTTCACCATCGCCTGGCTCCTGCGCGACCGGCGCGGCCCCCTCAAGCGCGTGGTCGAGGGCCTGGTCATCCTCGCCTGGATCCTGCCGGGCGCGGTCGTCTCCTTCCTGTGGATCGCGCTGCTCGACCGCGACGGCGGCACCCTCAACGCGCTGCTCGGCCTGCCCGGCTTCGCCTGGCTGCTCGACCACCCGATGCTGTCGATCATCGTCTTCAACACCTGGCGCGGCACCGCCTTCTCGATGATGCTGTACGGCGCGGCACTCGGTAACGTGCCGCCCTCGCACCTGGAGAGCGCCCGCCTGGCCGGCGCCTCGGGCTGGCAGCAACTACGTGACGTGGTCTTCCCCCACATCAGGGGTCACATCCTGACGAACCTGCTGCTGATCAGCCTCTGGACGTTCAACGACTTCACCCCCTTCCTGCTCACCGCGGGAGGGCCCGACCACAAGTCGGAGGTGCTGGCCGTCTACGTCTACAACGTGGCGCTCAAGGGCGGCGAGCTCGGCTTCGGTGCCGCCGTGTCCACGATCATCCTGCTGATCAACCTCGTGGTGGCGATCTTCTACCTGCGGCTGCTCAGGAGGAAGTCATGACCCGCTTCGTCCTCGGCAGGATCGGCTTCTACGCGCTGATCGCCGTGCTGATGGCCTTCTTCACCGTGCCGCTGCTGTGGCTGGCCGCCGCGCCGTTCACCTCGGACCCGACCTACGAGGTCTCGCTGCCGGACTTCACGCTGGCGAACTTCCAGGCGATCCTGGAGCACCCGTACGCGCTGGGCTCGCTGTACAACTCGGTGCTGCTGGCCGTGGGCACGGCCGTCCTCGTCGTGCTGCTGGCGGCGCTGGCCGCCTACGCGCTCAGCAGGGTGCGCATGCCGGGCCGCGACGCGCTGCTCTACGCGCTGCTGCTGCTGTCCTCGATCATCACGGGGACGGCCGCGATGGTGCCGCTGTTCCAGCTGGCCGTCGAGCTCAACCTCATCGACTCCCAGCTCGGCCTCATCCTCATCCTCACCGGCGGCCTGCTGCCCGCGGCGATCTTCATGCTCAAGGACTTCATGGACTCCACGCCCAAGTCCTACGAGGAGTCGGCACGGGTCTTCGGCGCCTCCCCGCTGCAGATCGTCGGCCACGTGGTCGTCCCCCTGGTACGGCCGGGCCTGGCCACGATCGGGGTCTGGGCCATCGCCAACGTGTGGGGCAACTTCCTGATGCCCTACCTGCTGCTGAGCGACGTCGAGAAGCAGCCGGGAGCGGTGATCATGTTCACCCTCTACACCGAGGGCGGTCAGGCCAACCTGCCGCTGCTGTCCACCTTCGGCCTGCTCTACTCCGTGCCGGTGGTGCTCATGTACCTGTTCGTCAGCAAGAAGTACGGCTTCCGCTTCCACGGAGGGATCAAGCGCTGATGGCCGCGATCGAACTCACAGGCCTGACCAAGGTCTATCCAGGCGGCGTGAAGGCGCTCGACTCGCTCGACCTGGTGATTCCCGACGGCGAGTTCTTCGCCCTGCTCGGGCCGTCGGGCTGCGGCAAGACGACGCTCCTGCGCACGATCGCGGGCCTGGAGACCGCCACCGACGGCTCGATCGTCATCGGCGACCGCGACGTCACGGGTGTCCAGCCGGGCGCGCGGGACGTGGCGATGGTCTTCCAGGACTACGCGCTCTTCCCGCACATGGACGTCACCGACAACATCGCCTACCCCTTGCGGATCAAGAAGGTGGGCAAGGCCGCCCGAGCGGACAAGGCGCGCGAGGTCGGCGAACGGCTCGGCCTGGCCCACCTCATGGACCGCCGTCCCGGGCAGCTGTCGGGCGGTCAGCAGCAGCGCGTCGCCCTGGCCCGCGTGATGGCGACACAGGCGCAGGCGTTCCTGTTCGACGAGCCGCTGTCCAACCTGGACGCCAGGCTCAGGCTCGAAGCCCGCACCTTCCTGAAGAAGCTCCAGCGGGAGCTCGGCGTCACCACCGTCTTCGTCACCCACGACCAGGCCGAGGCGCTGGCCATGGCCGACCGGATGGCGGTCATGGAGAACGGGCTCATCAGGCAGATCGGCACCCCCGCCGAGGTGTTCCAGCGCCCCGCCAACACCTTCGTCGCGGGCTTCATCGGCTCGACCCCGA
The DNA here is from genome assembly GCF_042681425.1 of Nonomuraea mangrovi. Lineage (NCBI taxonomy): Bacteria > Bacillati > Actinomycetota > Actinomycetes > Streptosporangiales > Streptosporangiaceae > Nonomuraea > Nonomuraea mangrovi. The sequence goes on from NZ_JBHUFV010000041.1 coordinate 123,483, forward strand.
TGAACCTGCTCGACGGCGTCGTCAGGGGCGAACGGCTGGAGGTCGCGGGCTGCAAGCTGCCCGTGCCCGCCTCGGCCGAGGGCCGGCTGTCCGACGGCGAGAAGATCGTGTACGGGGTCCGCCCCGAGTACATGACCTACTCGGTCGAGCCCGTCGAGGGCGCCTTCGGCGGGAAGGTGTCGATCGTCGAGAACCTGGGCGCCGCTCACCTGGTGACGCTCGAGGTCGGCGGGGTGATCGTGCAGGTCGTCGTGCCGGAAGGCAGCGAGCCCGCGCTCGGTGCGGAAGGATTCGCGGTGCCCAGGGGTGACCGGGCGCTGATCTATCGCGATGGGGACGTGGTATGACCCTGATCCACGGCCGTTGGAGCCTGGACGACCGGTTGGAGCGGATCCTGCGGGAGCTGCCCTACGAGGTGCCGCCAGGCGCCGAGGGGGTGACCGTCAGGCTGAGCTACGACAGGTCCAAAGGCGTGCTCGACCTGGGCGCCGCCTCGCCGTACGGCTTTCGCGGCTGGTCGGGTGGCGCGCGCGACGAGTACACGATCACCCGTGACTGGGCGACGCCCGGCTACCTGCCGGGCGAGCTGGAGCCCGGCGCGTGGCAGGTGTGGCTGCGGCTGCACAGGGTGCCGCTGGAGGGGCTGGAGTTCACGCTGGAGGTGACCGTCCACCGGCGGGCGCCCCTGCGGCCCACCGAGGAGGAGCCGCCGCCGGCGGTGAAGCCGCCGCGTCGCGACATCCCCGACGTGGAGGGCCTGCGGTGGTACGCCGGCGACTTCCACGCCCACACCGTGCACAGCGACGGCTCGCTGACCATCGCGGAGCTGGCGGCGCTGGCCACCGGCAGGGGGCTCGACTTCCTCGCCGTCACCGACCACAACACCGTCAGCCACCACCCCCACCTGGCGAAGATCCGGGAGATCACGCTGATCCCCGGGCAGGAGGTGACCACCGACCGGGGCCACGCCAACGTGTTCGGCGACGTCGGGTGGGTCGACTTCAGGCAGCCCGCCGACACCTGGGGCGAGCGGGGGCTGATGTCGATCAACCACGCCCTCGGCGGCGACTGCGCGTGGCTGCAGCCGCTGTCCGAGCGGCCGCGGGTGGCGGAGGTCTGGCACTCGGGCTGGTGGGACCGGCGCTGGGGCGCGCCGCTGGCGTGGGCGCAGGCCTGGCGCGACGACGTCATCGCCATCGGCGGCAGCGACTTCCACCGGCACGGCTCCGACGGGCTGCCGGGCGCGCCCACCACATGGGTGCTGGCCGAGGACCCGGGCGCGGTCCTCGACGGCGTGCGCGCGGGCCGTACCGCGGTCTCGGCGGGGCCCGAGGGGCCGTTGCTGCTCAGGATCGGCGACGAGCTGCTGGCCCTCGATGCCGACGGGCTGGTCCTGGTGCGCCGCTCGGGGGCGCGTCAGGTCATCCGCGGCGACCGGGTCCTGGTGCCCGCGGGCGAGGGACCGTTCAGGTTGGAAACCCACGAGAACGAGGTGATGGCGCTGTGCGCGTGACCCAGGAGATCGTCGTCGTCCCGCACACGCACTGGGACAGGGAGTGGTACGAGCCGTTCCAGCGCTTCAGGCTGCGCCTGGTCGCGCTCATGGACGAGGTCCTCGACACGATGGAGCGCGAGCCCGACTACCACTTCACCCTCGACGGGCAGCTCGCCTGCGTGGACGACTACCTCGAGGTGCGGCCGGAGAACCGCGACAGGATCGTCGCGCTGGTCGAGGCGGGACGCCTGGCGATCGGGCCGTGGCAGATCCTGCTGGACGAGTTCCTGTGCTCGGGCGAGACCATCGTCCGCAACCTCGAACTGGGCATGGACAGGGCCGACAAGCTCGGCGGCGCGATGCCAGTCGGCTACCTGCCCGACATGTTCGGCCACACCGCCCAGATGCCGCAGATCCTCAGCCTGGCGGGACTGACGCAGGCGTGCGTCTACCGGGGCGTGCCCTCCTCCGTGGTCACGGACGCCTTCGCGTGGGTGGCACCGGACGGCACGGCCGTGCGCGCGCAGTACCTGCCCGCGGGCGGCTACGGGAACGGGGCCCACCTGTTCGAGGCGCCGGGCCGGCTGCTCGCGCGGGCGGAGGAGTTCGTCGCGACCATGCGGGAGTGGCAGGGCGCGGCGAAGCCGCTGCTGGCGATGTACGGCACCGACCACTCGGCCCCGGTGCGGGGCCTGCCGGAGATGGTGGCGTCGCTGGGCGCCCGCATGGACACCCTGTCCGGCTACATCGGCGCATCGGGCGTCGAGGGGCTGCCCCGCGTCCACGGCGAGCTGCGCTCGCACGCCCGCGCCAACATCCTGCCCGGTGTCATCTCGGTGCGCGCCCACGTCAAGCAGGCGATGGGCAGGGCCGAACGGATGGTCGAGCGCTACGCCGAGCCGCTGGCCGCGCTCTGGGGCCAGTCGTGGCCCGAGCGCTTCCTCGACATGGCGTGGTGGCGGCTGGTCGACGCCAGCGGACACGACTCGGTCACCGGTTGCGGCGTCGACGAGACCGCCCAGCAGGTCGCGGCCCGCATCGCCGAGGCCGAGCACCTCGGGCAGGCCGTCCGCGACATGGTGACCTCGCGCCTGGCCGCGACCGTCCCCTCCGGCGGGGTCCTGGTCGTCAACCCCTCGCCCTTCCCCCGCACCGGCGTGGTGCTGATGGACGTGGCGGGCACCGATCCGCTGGTGGACGCCGCCGGGGCGCCCGTGCCCGCCCAGACGCTCGAGTACGCGCCGACGCTGCTGCTCGACGAGGAGATGGACCCCAGGCTGGCCTTCTCGTTCGTCCACGGCACCGAGCTGTACGGCCAGCACATCACCGGCTGGTCGATCGCCGACGGGGCGCTGATCTTCAGGGTTGCCCGCGAGGCGGCGGGGCCGTTCGACGTGGCGGAGGTGTCGGCGGCGCTGGCGGAGGCGGAGGGCGAGGTCACTCGCGTCCGCATCGTCGCCGAGGCCCGCAGGACCGTCGCCGCCCTGGTGGAGGCTCCCGCCCTCGGCCACACGAGCGTCCGTCCTGGACCTCCGTTCTCCTCGGGGACCTCGGCCGGCGGGCACGGCAGGCCGCCGCTGGGAGGCGGGGTGCGGGCCGAGGGGCAGGTGCTCGACAACGGCCTGCTGCGGGTCGAGGTCGCGGGCGACGGCACGCTCACCCTGACGGGGCCTGACGGCGTGACGATCACCGGCGCGGGCCGTGTCGTCGACGGCGGCGACGTGGGCGACACCTACAATCACGCCCCGCCCGCCCTTGACCGCCTGGTCTCCGAGCCCGAGTCGGTCGAGGTGAGCCCCGTCTGCACCGGGCCGCTTGTCGCCGCCCTCGACGTGCGGCGCGTCTACGCCTGGCCCAAGGGCTCCGACGTGACCGAGGCCGACGGGCCCGCCGACCCGCTGCCCTCCGCCGCCCGCACCGAGGACGTCGAGAGCGTCGTCGTCACCACGCGGGTCGAGCTGCGGGCGGGCGAGCCGTACGTCAGGCTGCACGTGGAGTTCGACAACCGCTGCGCCGACCACCGGGTCAGGCTGCACGTGCCGCTGGCCGAGGCCGCCGGCACGTCCTTCGCCGAAGGCCAGTTCGCCGTCGTGGAGCGCGGCCTGACGGCCGAGGGCGGCTGCGGCGAGACCCCGCTGGCCACCTTCCCCGCCTCGTCGTGGGTGGCCGCCGGCGGCGTGGCCGCGCTCCTGGAGCACGTCACCGAGTACGAGCTCGTGGACGACGAGCTGGCGCTCACGCTGCTGCGCTCGGTCGGCTACCTGTCGCGCAACCGCAACGCCCTCAGGCCCGAGCCCGCCGGGCCTCAGCTCCCGACGCCGGCCGCCCAGTCGAGGGGGGCGCGCTCGATCAGGCTGGCGCTGATGCCGTACACGGGGACGTGGGCGGCGGTCCCGGAGGCGGCCGAGGTGTTCCGGCACGACGTGCTGGCCGTCCCCGGCACGGGCGACGGGGACCTGCCCCTTCCCGAGCCCGCCACGGGGCTCACGGTGTCGGGCGAGGGCGTCGTCATGACGTCGCTGCGCCGCCGCGACGGCTGGAAGGAACTGCGGGTGCTCGCCATGACCGGCGCTGACACGGTGGCGAGGATCGAGGGCGACTTCACCGAGGCCCGCCGTGCCGACCTGCGCGGCCGCCCCGGCGACCCTGTCGACCCCGGCCGCCTGCCGCTGCGCGCCTGGGAGATCGCCACGATCCAGGTGAGGTGAGTGCCGGCGCCGGGGGTCGGCTCGTCCGATCCCCGGCGCGGGGGCGATGTGACGGCGGGAGGCGGAGTCCCGCTGGAGCGCGCGTGAGGGATGGACGGCGGCCGGTGACCATGGTGGCCATGACCCGGCTTGCCGGAAAAGAGGGCAAGTTTTACCGGGTGCCCCAGGAGTAGGTCTGCTTACGCAGTTTCAGGTACACGAAGGACTCGGTGGCGCGGACTGCGGGGATCGCGCGGATTTTGCCGAGAATCTCCAGTAGATGACGATCACCCTCGCACACCACTTCGACAATGACGTCGAAGGAGCCCGCGGTGAGCACCACGTAGTCGATCTCCTCGATCGAGGCGAGCTCGTCGGCGACGCTGTCGAGGTCGCCCTCGCAGTTGATGCCGATCATCGCCTGGCGGGGGAAGCCCAGTGTGAGCGGGTCGGTGACGGCGACGATCTGCATGACGCCGTCGGTCTGGAGCCGCTGCACCCGCTGGCGTACCGCGGCTTCCGACAGCCCGACCGCCTTGCCGATCGCCGCGTACGGCTTGCGCCCGTCCTCCTGCAGCTCCTCGATGATCCGCTTGGACAGGTCGTCGAGAACGACCTGAGCCGGTCGGCCGTCAGCGTCTCTGCGTACCTTGGGCGGGGTCGTCATTGTGTGGCAATCCCTCCTGTGCCGCGCACAGCCTTCGCGCGGTCCTGGTGCGACATGTTGTCAGTTCTGGGCTCACTGTCAAGCGAATTCGTAGCAATTTGATATCTTCGCGACGAAATCCCTTGTCCTGATGCTGACGCTCTGTCAGAGTCGCGACAACTCAGCCACCTCACCAGGAGGTCAACGTTGACCACCCGTCTGCAGAACTTCATCAACGGTGAGTTCGTGGACGCCAAGAGCGGCCGATTCTCCGACATCATCGACCCCTGCACCGGAGAGGCCTACGTTCAGGCGCCCGTCTCCGGTCAGGAAGATGTCGACGCGGCTTACGCCGCCGCGGCCGCCGCGTTCGAATCGTGGGGGCAGAAAACGCCGGGCGAGCGCGCCGGGCTGCTGCTGAAGGTCGCTGACGCGATCGACGCGCGGGCCGACGAGATCAACGAGGCCGAGTGCCTCAACACCGGCAAGCCCCGAGCCCGCATGGCCGAGGACGAGACTCCGGTCGCCGCCGACCACTTCCGCTTCTTCGCGGGGGCGGCGCGCACGCTGGAGGGGCCCACGGCCGGCGAGTTCCTCGCCGAGCACACCAGCGTCATCAGGCACGAGCCGATCGGCGTCGTCGGCCAGGTCACGCCCTGGAACTACCCGATGATGATGGCGGTCTGGAAGATCGCTCCCGCGCTCGCCGCGGGCAACACCATCGTGCTCAAGCCGTCGGACACCACACCCGTCTCCACGCTCAAGCTCGCCGAGATCCTCGGCAGCGTGCTTCCTCCCGGCGTCTTCAACGTCGTCACCGGCGACAGGGAGACCGGCGCGCTGGTCGTCGGCCACCCGACGGCGGCCATGGTCGCCATCACCGGTTCGGTCGGCGCCGGCATGGCCGTCGCCAAGACCGCCGCCGAGGACCTCAAGCGCGTGCACCTCGAGCTGGGCGGCAAGGCTCCGGTCGTGGTGTTCGAGGACGTCAAGGACCTCAAGGCGGCCGCCGAGGCGATCGCCACCGCCGGTCTCTACAACGCGGGCCAGGACTGCACCGCGGCCTGCCGCGTGCTGGTCCACGAGAGCGTGCACGACGAGTTCGTCGAGGCGCTCAGCGCGGCCGCGGCGGGCACCGTCACCGGCGACCTGTCCAACGAGGAGGCCCTGTACGGCCCGCTCAACAACGAGAACCAGCTGGCCAAGGTCTCCGGGTTCTTCGAGCGGCTGCCCGCGCACGCCAAGGTCGTCACCGGCGGCCACCGGGTCGGCGACAAGGGCTACTTCTTCGCGCCCACCGTCGTCGACGGCCTCCAGCAGGACGACGAGATGGTGCAGAACGAGGTCTTCGGGCCCGTGATCACCGTCCAGACCTTCAGCGACGAGGCCGACGCCCTGGCCAAGGCCAACGGCGTGCAGTACGGCCTGTCCGGATCGGTGTGGACGTCCGACCACGGCCGCGCCATGCGGATGTCCAACAGGCTCGACTTCGGCGTGGTGTGGGTCAACACCCACATCCCGTTCGTCTCGGAAATGCCGCACGGCGGCTTCAAGCACTCGGGTTACGGCAAGGACCTGTCGGTCTTCGGCCTGCACGACTACACCCGGGTAAAGCACGTCATGCACTACATCGGCGAATAGCAACGACACAAGAGTGGGATAAATCCTGGTATGACCAGCGCTATCGACCTTGATGACGTGATCAAGGAGTACCTCTCGCATGGCGAGGTCGTCCAGGCTGTGAAGGGCGTCTCGCTCTCCATCGCCGAGGGGGAGTTCTTCTCCCTCCTCGGCCCCTCGGGGTGCGGCAAGACGACCACCATGCGGATGATCGCCGGCTTCGAGGCGCCGACGCGCGGTACGGTCAAGCTCCACGGCCAGGACGTCACCAACGTGCCGCCGAACAAGCGCGACGTGAACATGGTGTTCCAGTCCTACGCCCTTTTCCCGCACATGAACGTGTGGGACAACGTGGCCTTCGGGCTCAAGCAGAAGAAGACCCCCGACGCGGAGATCAAGCGCCGCGTCGGGGAGATCCTGGAGATCGTCGACCTGACCGGTCGCGAGAAGCGCAGGCCGCGCGAGATGTCCGGCGGTCAGCAGCAGCGGGTGGCCCTGGCCAGGGCCCTGGTCAACAACCCGAGGGCGCTGCTGCTCGACGAGCCGCTGGGCGCGCTCGACCTGAAGCTGCGCCAGGCCATGCAGATCGAGCTGAAGCGCATCCAGCGCGAGGTGGGCATCACGTTCGTCTACGTGACCCACGACCAGAGCGAGGCGCTCACCATGAGCGACCGCATCGCCGTCATGAACGACGGCCTGGTCGAGCAGCTCGCGAGGCCGCGCGAGATCTACGAGCAGCCCGCCACCGCATTCGTCGCGGGCTTCATCGGCACATCCAACCTGTTGACCGGCGCCCTCACCGCGGGCGTCCTGAAGGTCGCGGGAGGGCGCGTGCTGGTCCCGGGAGGGCAGGACGGCGATGTCACGGTGACCGTCCGCCCCGAGAAGATCACGATCGACGTCGACGAGCCCACAGGCAGCGTCAGTGCCGTTCGTGGCACCGTCTCGGAGGTCGTCTACCTGGGCACCTACAACAGCTATGCCGTACAGCTGGCCGACGGCGCAGAGGTGACCGTCTTCCAGCAGAACGCGCATGACGCGTCGACCACGGCCGAACGTGGCGACGCCGTCTGGCTCTCGTGGAAGCCGCAGCACTCATACGCGATTGGAAGTTGATATCCGTCTCATGGACGTTCGCACGAACCCCGCCTTCCTGCGCGGCATGACCACCAGTCGCCGCGACGCACTCAAACTGGCCGGCATGTCGGCCGCCGCGCTGGCCCTCGCGGCCTGCGGTGTCGAAGGGAAGAAGACCGCCGCAACACCGAAGCAGGACGCCATCGCCGACTTCTGGTCCGGCAAGAAGCAGAACGGCGTGCTGCGCTTCGCCAACTGGCCTCTCTACATCGACAAGGACGGTAAGAACTACCCGTCCCTGCAGATGTTCGAGAAGGACAAGGGCATCAAGGTCACCTACAACGAGGCCATCCAGGACAACGGCACGTGGTTCGGTAAGATCCAGCCCCAGCTGGCCGCCAACACCGACATCGGCTTCGACCTGATGGTCATGACCAACGGCAACCAGCTCGCCAAGGCCATCAACCTCGGCTACCTGGCCCCGCTGGACCACTCCAAGCTTCCCAACTTCGCCGCCAACGCGGCGCAGAAGGTGAAGAACCCGCGCTGGGACCCGAACAACACCTACACGATCCCGTGGACGGTGGGCGTCACGGGCATCGCCTACAACCCGAAGTACGTCGACGAGGTCACGAGCATGAACGACCTCTGGAACCCGAAGTACAAGGGCAAGGTCGGCATGATGCTCGACTCCCAGGAGATCGCCAACTTCGGGATGTTCGCGCTCGGCATCGACCCGGACCAGTCGAAGGAGGCCGACTGGCGCAAGGCCGCGGCCAAGCTCCAGGAGCAGCGCGACCAGGGTCTCGTGCGCAAGTACTACGAGAACGACTACATCGACGCGCTCGTCCGCGGCGACATCTGGATCACGATGGCCTGGTCGGGCGATGTGTTCCAGCAGGTCGCCGAGGGCAAGGACCTGAAGTTCGTGGTGCCTCAGGAGGGTGCCACCATCTGGACCGACAACATGTGCATCCCGAAGACCGCGCAGAACCCGGTCGACGCGCTCACGCTGATGGACTACGTCTACCAGCCCAAGATCGCCGCGATGCTCGTCGAGTACATCAACTACATCACTCCGGTGCCCGCCACCAAGGACATCGTGCTCGCCGACGCGGCCAAGGCCACGGGCGAGGACAAGGCGGCGCTCGAGCAGGTCGCGAAGAGCCCGCTGATCTACCCGACCGAGGCGGATCTGGCCAAGATGCGGTCCTACCTGCTGCTGGACAGCAAGACGGACCAGCTCTTCGAGAGCATCTTCCAGCCCATCACGCAGGGCTAGCGCGATGAAGCGCCTCACCCCCTACCTGCTGATCCTGCCGGGTGGGCTGTGGCTTGCGATCTTCCTGGTGGTGCCGATGGTCTTCATGGCCTCGGTGTCCACCCAGGAGGGTAACGTGGTCGACGGGTTCACCCAGACCTTCCACTTCGCCACCTACACCGACAGCCTCGTGCAGTACAAGACGCAGTTCCTGCGCTCGGTCGGCTACGGCCTGGCGGGTACGGTGATCTCGATCGCCCTGGCCTATCCCATCGCCTACTGGATCGCCTTCAAGGGCGGAGCGAGGAAGTCCACCTACCTGCTCCTGGTCCTGCTGCCGTTCTTCGTCTCGTTCGTGCTGCGGACGGTGTCGTGGAAGTTCCTGCTGGCCGACGAGGGCATCGTGCTGCAGCCGTTGAAGGCCATGGGTGTGGTGTCCGAGGACTTCCACGTGCTGCAGACCACGGTCGCGGTCGTCGGCGGGCTGGTCTACAACTACCTGCCGTTCATGATCCTTCCGATCTATGTGGCCCTGGAGCGGGTTGACCCGAGGGTCGTCGAGGCCGCCCAGGACCTCTACGCCACGCGGAGGGAGGCGTTCCGCAAGATCGTGCTGCCGCTGTCGCTGCCGGGCGTGTTCGCGGGCGTGCTGATGACCTTCGTGCCGATGACGGCCGACTACGTGAACGCGGGCATCCTCGGCGGCCCGGAGAACACGATGATCGGCAACATCATCCAGACCCAGTACCTGGTCAACAACAACTATCCGACGGCCTCGGCCCTGTCGTTCACGCTGATGGCGGCCATGCTCGTGGGCATCTTCGCCTACGCCAAGGCGCTGGGCACCGAGAACGTGCTGGAGGCGGCGGCCCGATGAGATCACGCGCACTCGCCGACCGGCTGCTGTTCATCTACGTCTGGGTGATCATCGCCTGGCTGTTCCTGCCGATCGCCGTCATGATCGCATTCGGCTTCAACGACACGCAGAGCAAGTCGAACGTCTCCTGGCAGGGCTTCACGCTCAAGTGGTGGGGACGGCTCGACGAGTATCCCGACCTCACCCAGGCGGTGATCAACTCTCTGCAGCTCGCGGTGCTGTCCGTCCTGATCACCACGGTGCTCGGCACCCTGATGGGTCTCGCGCTGGGCCGCTACCGGTTCAAGGGGCAGGGCGCGACGAACCTGGTCATGTTCGCCGCGATCTCCTCGCCCGAGCTGGTCATGGGCGCGGCGCTGCTGTCGCTGTTCGTCAGCAACGGCGTGGAGATGGGCTTCACGACGGCCCTCATCGCCCACGTGCTGTTCTCGGTGTCGTTCGTGGCGATCACGGTCAGGGCCCGCGTGGTCGGGCTCGACCCGTCCATCGAGGAGGCGGCGAGGGACCTGGGCGCCTCGCCGTGGATCACGTTCTGGCGGATCACGTTCCCGATGATCCTGCCCGGCGTGATCGCGGGCGCGCTGCTCGCCTTCGCGCTGTCCATCGACGACTTCGTCATCACCCAGTTCACCAGCGGCGCCATGCAGACGTTCCCGCTGTGGATCTGGGGGGCCACCCGCATCGGTGTCCCGCCACAGGTGAATATCCTGGGAACGCTCATCTTCGCGGTGGGCGTCGCGATCGCCGTCGTCAACTCGGTGACCGCGCGCCGTCGCACCTAGAAAGCGACCGTGATCCCCCGCCACGGCGGGGGTTTTCGGCATAATGCGCCTCAGGCGGTGGGGGATCGTCCCCCGCTCGTCCTGCTGGACAGGGCCCGTGGCCCGAGGTTCGTCGCGGGCTCAGGTAGGGGTGCGGGTGTACGGCCATGCGGTCCGACACCGGCACCGGGCGAGACCTTGGCAAGGAACAGGGAGGCGAGATCGGATTCAGGCGGGGGGAACCCGCGCGCGATCAACTGACTGATCGGGCAATCAATTCATTGCAGTAGTAACACTCACGTAGGGATGTGAGATTTGTGGATCCGCTGAAGGCTCTTGCTGATGCGGAGCGCAAGCCGTACTGGCTGGACACCCCGGCCAGGCCCGAGTCGCTGAAGCGGCTCATCGGCAACACGAAGGCCGACCTGGTCGTGGTCGGCGGTGGCTTTTCCGGGCTCTGGACCGCCCTGATGGCCAAGGAAAGGGACCCCGCGCAGGACGTCGTCCTGCTGGAGGGCCGCAGGATCGGCTGGGCGGCCAGCGGCCGCAACGGCGGCTTCTGCATGGCGACGCTGACGCACGGGCTGCCCAACGGCCTCGACAGGTGGCCGCAGGACATCGATCGCCTCGAGCGCATGGGCGTCGAGAACCTCGACGAGATCGAGCAGACGCTCGCCCGCTACGGCGTCGACTGCTCGTTCGAACGCACAGGAGAGCTGCACGTCGCCACCGAGCCATGGCAGCTCGACGACCTGTCCGAGCACCTCGACCTCATCCAGGACCTCGGGCTCGACTACGTTCCGATGGACCAGCAGCAGGTCAGGGCCGAGGTCAACTCGCCCACCTACCTCGGTGGTCTGTGGGAGCGCAGCGGCTGCGCGATGGTCGACCCCGCGAGGCTGGCGTGGGGCCTGCGCGAGGCCTGCCTCAAGGTCGGCGTTCGCATCTACGAGCGCAGCCCTGTCAGGTCGCTGGCAGACAACGGCGTCACGATCGAGCTGCGCACGCCGTACGGCACGGCGAAGGCGGGCAAGGTCGCGCTCGGCACGGGCGTCTTCCCTCCCCTGCTGAAGCGGCTCAAGCACTTCCTCGTGCCGGTCTACGACTACGCCCTGATGACCGAGCCGATGTCGGAGGCCCAGCTCGCCTCCGTCGGATGGCGCAACAGGCAGGGCGTCGGCGACTCGGCCAACCAGTTCCACTACTACCGGCTCACCGACGACAACCGCATCCTGTGGGGCGGCTACGACGCCGTCTACTACAACGGCGGGCAGCTCAAGCCGGAGTACGAGCAGCGAGACGAGACCTTCGTCAAGCTGGCAGGGCACTTCTACGACACCTTCCCCCAGCTGTCGGGGCTGCGCTTCACCCACCGGTGGGGCGGCGTCATCGACACCTGCAGCCGCTTCAGCGCCTTCTACGGTCAGGCGCACGGCGGCCGTCTCGCCTACGCGGTCGGATACACCGGCATGGGCGTCGGGGCGACCAGGTTCGGCGCGAACGTGATGCTCGACCTGCTGTCGGGGGAGCGCACCGAGCGGACCGAGCTGGCGATGGTGCGCGAGAAGCCGGTCCCGTTCCCTCCCGAGCCCGTGCGGTCGGGGGTGATCCAGTTCACCCGGTGGTCGATCGCCCAGGCGGATCTGCACCAGGGACGCCGCAACCTGTGGCTGCGGACCCTCGACAGGATGGGCCTCGGCTTCGACTCCTGACCTCGAAGTGATCCCAGAAAACCCCGAAGTCCGGCGGGTCGGGTCCCGTCGGCTTCGGCCGGGGTTCTTCGGGGCGGCCTGTACGGTGTTCGCTTCTTCGGGAAACCCCGGCCGGAGTCCGGCGGCGGCCGGGTGCGGGCCGGTCCCCGATCGGGCGAGACTGAACGCATGAGAGTCGAGTTCGAGGTTGACGGGATCACGCTCGTCGGCGACGTGCGCATCCCCGAGGGCGAGGGGCCGCATCCCGCCCTCGTCTTCACTGGCCCCTTCACCGGCGTCCGCGACCAGGTGACCGGCCTGTACGCGGAGCGGCTCACCGCCCACGGGTACGTCACGCTGGCCTTCGACCACCGCAACTGGGGCGAGTCGGGCGGCCGGCCCCGGCAGCACGAGGACTGGCAGGGCAAGCTGGCCGACCTCAGGGCCGCCGTGTCGCTGCTGAGGAGCAGGCCGGAGGTCGACCCCGAGCGGATCGGCGCGGTCGGCATCTGCCTCGGCGGCGGATACGCGCTCAGGTTCGCCGCGTTCGACCCCAGAGTGAAGGCGTTCGCCGGTATCGCGGGCGCCTACAACAACCCCTACGGCAGGCACTTCGAGGCCGTCCTGCCCGGGCTCACACAGGTGCTCGAACGGCAGGACCAGGGCGGCCCTGTGGAGTACCTGCCCGCCGTGGCCGAGGACGGCGACGCGGCCATGCCGGGCGAGGAGCCGTACGCCTACTACGGCGGCACCGCCTCGCCGCACTGGAGGAACAGGGTGAGTGTGGCCAGCATCCGCGAGCTGGTCACCATGGACAACATGATGGGCGCCGACTTCCTCTCTCCGCGCCCCGGCCTGGTCGTGCACGGCGTCGTCGACCGGTTCTGCTCGCCGGAGGGGGCCGAGGAGGCCTACAAGCGGATGGGGCAGCCCAAGCGGCTCGTGTGGCTGGACGCCAGGCGGCACGTCGACCTCTACGACGCCGAGCCGTACGTCACCCAGGCGGTCGAGGCGACCGCGGAGTTCATGAACGAGCACCTCGACACTGGTGTCACGCGATGATCTAGCGGGAAAGGGTCGGATACTCCCCCGTGTTCGGTGCGGGGGTGGGGAGATGCGCGCGGCGCTGCCGGTCTTGCTGCTGGTCGCGGGCTGTGCCTCGGCGCAGGTGCCCGTGGCACGGCTGGCGCCGATGAAGCTGGCACAGCCCGGCCCGTGCATGGAGACCTACAAGGACAGGAAGGCCGCCGACGCCGCCCGGGGCGCGCTCAGGACCGACGTCAGGCGCTTCCTCGCGCGGCAGCCGGGCCGGGTCGTGTTCATGGCCCACGACCTGCTCACGGGCATCAGGTTCGGCTACGGCGAGCACCAGCACGACATGATCACCGCGAGTGGCGCCAAGGTCGACATCCTCACCGCGCTGCTGTCCCGCAGGCACCGCCTCTCCCCGGAGGAGAGCGAGCTGGCCGAGCGCATGATCACGGAGAGCGACAACAACGCCGCGGACGCGCTGTGGTGGCGGGTCGGCGGCGGTGGCGGCCTGAGCGGGCTCTACGGCCGCCTCGGGCTGCGCGAGACGACGCCGGGGCCGAGCAAGTACTGGGGCGGCACGAACACCAGCCCCGCCGACCGGCTCAAACTCATGGAGGCGCTCGTGCGCGGCGGCCCCGGGCTGCGGCAGAGCGACAGGACGCAGGTGCTGCGGCTCATGGAACGGGTGCAGCACGACCAGGCGTGGGGGATCAGCGCCGCGGCCAGGCCCGGCGACAAGGTGGCGCTCAAGAACGGCTGGACGCCCAGGCCCTTCGTCCACAACACCTGGGCGGTGACCAGCTACGGCCGGGTTCACGGGCCCGGCAGGGACCTGCTGCTGGCCGTGCAGACGGATCAGCAGCCCAGCCACGGCAGCGGGATCGTGGCGATCGAGGGGGTGGCCAGGCTGATGGGGGAGCGGCTCGGCGCGCTGGACCCCGCGCGGGTGCGGCGCTGCCTGAAGGAGCCGCAGTGGCTGCGCGGCCCTAGACGGTCCTGACGAAGGCGCCTGCCTCCCCGATGGCGGCCATGCCCTCCCTGGCCAGGTCGGCGAAGACCTGGAAGGCGTGCACCTGGCCGTGCCAGATCTGCAGGCGGCACGGCACGCCCGCCCGGTCCAGCGCCGCGGCCATCAGTTCGGCGTCGGAGCGAAGCACCTCTCTCGACCCGGCCTGGATGAGGACGGGCGGCAGCACCGACAGGTCGGCGTGCGCGGGCCCCCAGAGCGGGTCGGTCGGCAGGATGCCGGGCCACAGCAGGCCGCCGAGCGCGGGCAGCCGCGACACCGGCAGGTAGGGGTCCTTGCCCGGCCTGGCCGCGTGGTCCAGATCGATGAACGGCGACAGCGCCACGATCCCGGCGGGACGCGGCAGCCCCTCGGCGACGGCGCGCAGCGGGGTGAGGAAGCCGAGGTATCCGCCCGCCGAGTCGCCCGCGATCACGATGTCGCCCGCCGCGTGGCCCCTGGCCAGCAGCCACCGGTAGGCCGCCACACAGTCCTCGACCGTGTCGGTGAACGGAACGCCGGGAGGCTTGCGGTAGGCGACCGAGAGCACGGGCGCGCCCGCCGCTCCGGAGAGTCTGGCGACCAGCCGCCTGTGCGTGCGCAGCCCGCACAGCACGAAGCCGCCGCCGTGGAAGTAGAGGATCACCCGGCCGGCACGCCGGCCGGTGCGGTGGTCCACGCCCTTCGCCGTGACCCACTCCGCCGCGCAGCCGAGCCCCCGCACCCTCGCGGTCCTGGTGCCGCGGGGCGGCCTGAGCACCACGGCCATCAGGTCGATGACCGCGGCGAACCGCATCAGCCCGAACGGCGTCCAGGCCAGCAGCGGATAGACGAACAGGCGGGCAAGCAACGGCACCAGCCGCGAGCCCAGGCTGCCGCCGGGACGCTCTTCGACGACCATGTACCGATGATGTGACATAAAATGTGGTTTTGTCGCGTTGTTCTTTGGCAGACCGCACGGCGGCCGCTCCGAGCGGTATCTACCCCGGTCGAAGCCCACCACGGCGGTGTGCCTCGCAGGGGGTTCTCCGTCATGACCTGGACGGAGACCACTCATGCAGTCCTACCTGAACGTGCTCGCCACGCCCGGCGCCTGGCGGTTCCTGGCACCCGCGCTCGTCGCGCGCCTGCCGTACGCGATGATGCAGATCGGCATCCTGCTGCTGGTGCAGTGGTCCACCGGCTCGTACGGCGCGGCGGGTGTGGCCTCGGCCGCCGCCGCGATCTCGCAGGCCGTCGTGGGACCCCAGACCGGCCGCCTCGCCGACAGGTACGGCCAGCCGCGCGTGCTGCTTCCCCAGGTCACGGTGCACGCCCTCGCCCTCGGCACGCTCCTGGCGCTGGCCGCCTCGCACGCCTCCGCGCCGCTGCTGGTGCTCACCGCCGGGCTCGCGGGCGCCTCAGTTCCGCAGGTCGGCGCCATGGTGCGGGCGCGCTGGTCGTATCTGCTCGGCGGCTCGGGCAGGCTGGGCACCGCCTTCGCCGTCGAGTCGATCACCGACGAGCTGACGTTCACGCTCGCGCCCGTCCTGCTCGTGCTGCTGTCCACCGGCTTCACGCCCGTCGTGGCACTGCTGGTCGCGCTCGTGCTCATCCTCGCGGGGACCGTGGTCTTCGCCACCGTCCGGATCGGCGCGCCCGAGCCGATGCCGGTCAAGGTGCGCTCGACGAGGGGCGTCCTGCGGCTGCGCGGCGTCGCGGTGCTCGCGCTCGGCTTCCTCGCGATGGGGTCGGTCTTCGGCAGCATGCAGGTGGGCATCACCTCCTTCACCGCCCAGCTGGGCGTTCCCGCCGTCGCGGGTCCCGTCTACGCCGCCTTCTCCGGCGCCAGCGTCGTCGGCGGCCTGCTGTACGGCGCCGTCCGCTGGCGCGTCTCCGCCGCCACCCGCCTGGCCTGGGGGCTCGGCCTGCTGGCCGCGGCGACCAGCGCGCTGATGTTCGCCGGCACCGTCCCCCTCCTTTTCGGCGCGGCTGCACTGGCGGGGCTGGTGATCGCGCCGGTCATCATCACCGGCTACACCCTCATCGAAGGGCTGACACCCGCCGAGGTGCGGACCGAGGCGTTCACCTGGCTGACGGGCGCGATCGGCCTCGGGCTCGCGACGGGGGCGTCGGTCGCCGGCCAGCTCGTCGACCGCTTCGGCCCGACGCTCGCCTTCGTGGTGCCCCCACTCATGACGGGCCTGGTCACGCTGCTCATCCTGCTCCGCCTGCCCAGCCTCCGCCCCGAGCCCGAGCCCGTGACGGCGGGCGCCGGGCCGATGACCGCCCAAGGCGTCACGCGCGGGTGAGGACGTCCTCGGGGATGACCTTGGGAACGCCGCGCAGCGCCCGGAAGGCGGCCAGCGCCAGCACGGCCAGCAGGACGCTCGTGGCGAGCGCGGTGAACTGGAGCGCCTCGACGAAGGCGAGCTTGGCGGCCGCGATGACAGAGGGCGGCACCCGGTCGGCCACGCTGAGCGCGCCGCCGAGGCTGTCGGCCACCTGGGGCGGCAGTCCCGCGGGCACCTCAAGGCCATCGCGGTAGGCGCCGGCCAGGAGGCTGCCGAGCACCGCGATGCCGAGCGAGCCGCCCAGCTCGAACGCGGTCTCGGACAGCGCGGCCGCGGCCCCCGCCCGCTCCTTGGGCACCGCGGCCAGGATCGTGTCGTTGGTGACGGCGAACGTGAACCCGACGCCGAGCCCGCCGATCACCATCCCGACGAGCAGGTAGCCGAAGGTCGTGGCGGCGTCCGCCTGGCTGTAGACGGCGAAGGAGGCGGCCGAGAACAGCAGGCCGAGCGAGACGACGGCGTTGCGGCCCCACAGCATGACCAGCTTGGCGGCCAGCGCGCCGCCGACCGCGCCCGCCAGGCCGCCGGGCAGGGAGGCGAGGCCGGCCTGCAGCGGCGTCCAGCCGAGCACGAACTGCATGTACTGCGCGAAGATCAGGTTGAGCGCGATCATGCCGAAGATCGCGAACAGATTGGCGCCCACCGCGCCCGAGAACGCCCGATGGCGGAAGAGCCGCAGGTCCACCAGCGGTACGGCCAGCCGGGTCTGCCGCCATCCGAACAGGCCGAGCGCCACGACGGCCACCGCCGAGGAGAGGGCGACATCGGCGGCGAAACCGTCGATGACCCAGCTCTTGAGCGTGTAGACGGCCGCCACCACACCCAGGATCGACAGCACCACGCTGACCAGGTCGATCGCCGTGGACGCGGGGTTGCGCGACTCGGGCAGCACGAGGATGCCGCCGACCAGCACCAGCGCCATGACAGGCAGGTTGATCAGGAAGACCGAACCCCACCAGAACGACGTCAGCAGCAGTCCGCCGACGATCGGGCCGAGCGCGAAGCCCGCCGCGCCCATGCCGCCCCAGATGCCGACGGCCATGGTCCGCTCGGCCGGGTCGGTGAACACGTTGCGGATGATCGACAGCGTGGACGGCATGATCGTGGCGCCCGCGACGCCGAGCAGCGCCCTGGCCGCGATCAGCAGCTCGGCGTTCGGCGCGTAGGCGGTGACGGCCGAGGCGAGGCCGAACGCGACCGATCCGATCAGCAGCAGCTTCTTGCGGCCGATCCTGTCGCCGAGATTGCCCATGGTGATCAGCAGTCCGGCCAGCGCGAAGCCGTACATGTCGCCGATCCACAACTGCTCGGTGACGGTCGGGTTCAGGTCGGTGGTCAGCTTGGGCAGCGCCAGGTGCAGGACGGTCAGGTCGATGGCCAGCAGCAGCTGGGCCAGGCAGGCGATGGCGAGGCTTCCCCATTTGACGTTCATGGCGGCAGCCTCGCCGCGGACGCTGACCGCTCACTCACCGAGCGCTGACAGCGCTCCCTCCGCGATGGCGGCCAGTGGCAGGTTGGTGTCGCTGACGGCGGTCAGGACCTCGGTGTACCGGCGGCGGGCGGTGTCGTGATCGCCCAGGGCAGCCGCCACCTCGCCCACGCCCAGCATGATGCGCATCCTGGTCTCCTCGGCGCTGTACCAGGTGGCGGGGCACTCCTGCAGCGCCTGCTCCATCAGCTCCTTGGCCTCCCGCAGGTCGCCGCGGATCCTGGCCACCGTGGCGAGCCCCAGATGCGCGCGTGCCAGGGTCTCGCGCGCGCCGGTGCGCGTCGCCAGCTCCACCACGCGCAGGTACTGCCATTCGGCCTCCCCGAGGTCGCCCAGGTGGACGACGGCGTCGGCCTTGCGGCAGCCGTAGTCGGCCAGGTCCTCGACGGCCCCCAGCTCCATGGCGAGTGACTCGGCCTGTGCGGAGAGCTCGACGGAGGCCGCGTAGTCACCGTCCTGGTAGGCCAGGTCGGCCATTCCCGACAGCGCCAGCGTGCTGCCCCACCGCTCCCCGAGCGCGCGGAAGGCCGCCAGGCAGTCCTCGAAGTGCGCCCATGCCTGCTCCGGCCTGCCGCGGCTCTGCTGGATGTAGGCGAGCCCCGCGTGGCTCAGCCCCCTCATCCACGGCGACAGCGTCTCGATGGCCTCGGCCGTCATGCTCGCGACCATGTCGTAGTCGTCGGGCGGGCCGTGGAACATCGGCACCATCACGTTCAGGAACTCCCACCTGAACGGCGTGTCCCCGGCGTAGCGCAGCGGCCCGATATCCACCTTGCCGTAGTCGGCCCAGGCGGCGACCAGCGCGCACATGGCGTACTCCTCGGAGGAGTCGGCCTCGACCCCGCCCAGCACCTCGGCGGCCATGGCCGCGCTCTCGGCCCTCCTGCCCCTCAACCACCAGTAGCAGCCGAGGCTGCTCACCAGTGTGAGCGCGGTGCCGGTGTCGCCGTCGAAGGCCGACCAGCGCAGCGCGGCGTGGAGGTCGTCGCGCTCCTCGTCCAGCAGCGCCAGCCACTCCAGCTGCTCGGCCCTGCGCAGGTGCGGGTCGGCCGCGACGGCCAGGTCGAGGTAGTAGGCGGCGTGGGCCCTCCTGAGCGCCTCGACCTCACCCGCCTCCGCCAGCCGCTCCACGCAGAACGCCCTGATCGTCTCCAGCATGCGGTAGCGCCCGTCGACCACCTCCACCAGGGACTTCTCCACCAGCGAGGTCAGCAACTCCTCGGGCAGCGCGCACACCCGCTCGGCCGCCTCCAGCGTCGCGCCGCCGACGAACACCGTCAGCCGCCTGGCCATCGCCTGCTCGTCGGCGTCGAGCAGGTCCCAGCTCCACGCGACGACCGCGCGCAGCGTCTGGTGCCGTGGCAGCGCCGTACGGCTGCCGCGCGCCAGCAGCCTGAACCGGTCGTCGAGCCGCGCTGCGACCTCGGCCACCGGCAGGGATCGCAGCCTGGCCGCGGCCAGCTCGATCGCCAGCGGCAGCCCGTCGAGCGCCCTGCAGATGCGGACGACATGGCCCTCGTCGTCGAGGGTGAACCCGGGCCTGACCGCGGCCGCCCTGTCGGCGAACAGCCGCACCGCCGGATACTCGAGCGCGCCCGGCCCGCCTGGAGGCGGCAGGCGCAGCGGCGAGACCGGGAAGATCGACTCGCCGGTGATGCCGAGAGCCTCGCGGCTGGTGATCATCAGCCGCAGGTGGGGGCAGGCGGCCAGCAGCCTGTCGGCCAGCGCGGCGGCCGCGCCGACCAGGTGCTCGCAGTTGTCGAGGACGAGCAGCAGCCTGCGCTCGGCCAGCGCCGCGACCAGCCTGGCCGTGGCGTCCACGGCGAACGGGTCGGGCGCGTGCAGGGAGTCGCGCAGGCCGAGCGCGCTCACGACAGCCTGCGCCAGGCCCGTCTCGTCGGAGATCGGGGCCAGTTCGACGAAGCACACGTCGCGCGGCGCGACCGCGGCCGCCTCGGCCGCCAGCCTGGTCTTGCCCGCTCCTCCTGGGCCGATGAGCGTGACCAGCCGCGCCTCCTCCAGCAGCGCCTGGACCCGCTCCAGATCCTCGGCGCGGCCCACGAAGCTGGTCAGCTGCGCGCGCAGCCCCTGGCGTGACACCGCCGCGTCGGGCGGGCGGTGCGCGGGGCCGAGCGAGGGGTCGCCGCGCAGCACCGCGAGGTGGGCGGCGGCCAGCTCGCCACCCGGCGTGACGCCGAGCTCGTCGTCGAGGATCCTGCGGCCCTCCTCGTAGGCGGCCAGCGCCTCGGCCTGGCGGCCGCTGCCGTACAGGGCCCGCATCAGCTGGGCGCGCAGGCGCTCGCGCAACGGGTGCGCGGCGACCAGCTCGCGCAGCTCCGCCGCGAGCTCGCGGTGCGCCCCGAGCTCCAGCTCGGCCTGGACCCGGTCCTCGACGGCGGACAGGCGCAGCTCGGCCAGCCTGGCCGCAGCGGCCTCGGCGTACGGCGCGTCGGCCAGCGGGGCGCCCCTCCACAGGCCGAGCGCCTCCTTGAGCACCGTGGCCGCACGCGCGGGGTCCCCCGCGCGCATGGCCTCGCGCCCTTCGGCCGTCAGGAGTTCGAAGCGGTGCGCGTCGACGTCGGCCGCGTCGGCCGCGAGCCGGTAGCCGGCGGGATGGAACTCGATCAGTTCCCTGCCCAGTGCCCTGCGCAGCCTGGAGACCTGGGACTGCAGCGCGTTGGCGGCCGTCTCGGGAGGCTCGGCGCCGTAGAGGCCGTCGATCAGCTGATCCTGGGTGACGATCCGGCCGGCGTCCACGGCCAGCAGCACCAGCAGCGCCCGGACCCTGGGGCCGCCGAGAGCGACCGGCCGCCCTTCCGCGTCGCGCACCCGGGCGGGACCGAGGATCTCGAAGCGCATACCTCGATTATCGCGGCTGGGGCAGGAGCCCGGCTATCTCCGCGTAGGTGGGCAGCGCCGCGTTCTTGTCGAGGACGGCCAGCGCGCCCTGCAGCGCGGCGCGGTAGAGCAGGGAGCCCGTGCTGATCCGTGCGACGCCCACGCCCGCGAGCTCCTCGACGGGCAGGCCGTAGAGCACGTTCAGCGGCAGAGGGGTGCTCTCGACGATGTTCGCGATCGTGCCCAGGTCGCTCGCACCGGGGACGAAGATCCCGTCGGCGCCCGTGGCGCTGTAGGCGCGCACCCGCTCGATGGTGTCGTCGCCGGTCGCGAGCCACAGGGTGTCGGTGCGGGCGTTGACGAACACGCCCCTGCCCGTGATCGCCTCCAGGATGCGGGTCTGCTCGGCGATCGGGCGCAGCGTGCCGTCGGCGCGGCCGTCCTCCAGGTTGACGCCCGCCACGCCCATGCTCGCCAGCAGGTCGACCAGGTCGGCGATGGCCGCGGGGTCGTCGCCGAAGCCGTTCTCGATGTCCACGGTGAGGTAGGCGGGCAGGCCCTTCAGCAGGTCGACGAGGTCGAGGGTCTCCGCCTTGGTGGCGGCGGCCGCGTCGGGCTTGCCGTGGACGGCGCTGACGCCAAGGCTCGTGGTGCCGATGGCGCGATAGCCGCGGGCGGCGAGGAACACGGCCGAGCCGTAGTCCCACGCGTTGGGCAGGACGAGCGGGTTGCCGGGCTGGTGGAGGTCGGCGAAGGTCATCGGGACTCCATGATCGTTTCGAGGATGCCGGTGGCGATGGCCATGGCGTGGTCGGAGCCGGGGCAGCGGCGCGGGCCGTGGCCGAAGGGGAGGTCGGGCGTCAGGTCGACCTCGACGACCGCGCCCGTGCCGTCGACCCGCTTGGTGGCCTGGACGGGCGGGTCGTGGCGCAGGGTGTCGCGCAGGAGGCCCTCCGCCGTACCGGGCTCGCTGCCGGTGGCGCGGGGCCCGGCGAGCGCGTTGCGCAGGAGGGCGGTGGTGGCGCCGTGGGCCTGCAGCAGGATGGTGATCTCGGGGACGCCGGTGAGGGTGAGCAGACGCGCGACCGCCGCGTCGCATCCGGGATCGCCGGCGCCCGACAGGTAGTCGGTGGCCGCGGTCTCGACGGCGGGTACGAGGGCGTCGAGGTCGCGGATGCCGAGAGCGGCCCCGAGAACCCTGGCGGGCACCCCGTGGGCGAGGACGCGGCCGCCCAGGTCGCCGGTGGCCTCCTGGTCGGCGGTGGCCGCTGCCTGCTCGGAGGGCGCCTCGGGGGACGGCGGGGAGGCGTTCCGGCGTCCTTCGGGAGCGGCGGCCAGGAGGGCGCGGGTGGTCGCGGCGGCGGCGACGCGGAGCGCGGCGGGATCGAGGCGCGACAGGCGCTCCTCCACCAGGGCGCGGCGTTCGGCGTGGACGGGGCCCGAGGCGAAGCGGGAGACCTGCGAGCGCAGCCACCCCAGCGTGCCGTAGGCGGCCCCTGGAGGAGGGGACGGCGGGACGTACGAGGGGTCCGACAGGAGGGCGCGGACTTCCGCGTGACCGGTGATGCGCATGGAACCGACGCTAGGCCACGGTCAGTTCGGCAGCGGCCGAAGGGTGCCGGCGGGGATCTCCAGCAGCGTGGACAGACAGGCCAGGCCGTCGTCGGTCACCATGAGCGCCCGCTGGCCGCCGATCCTGGTGACCCATCCGGCCTCGAAGGCGTGGCGGCACAGCGCGGCGCCCGCCGTACCGGCGAGGTGGGGGCGGCGCTCGGTCCAGTCGAGGCACGGCCTGGCCATCGGCCGCGTACGGCTGGCCTCCAGCGCGATCCCGAGCCGGGCGAACCAGTCGGCGCCCGACGGGCTCAGCGAGAACCCCGGTTCCAGCACACCGTGGGACAGCAGGGCGTCGGTGACGGCGACGCCGAGACGTCCCGCGAGGTGGTCGTAGCAGGTGCGCGCCCTGGCCATGGCGGCCGACGCGCTGGCCGCCCTGAGCGTCGTCGGGGAGGCGGCGAAAGCGGTGGGGTTGACGTGTGCGGCGAGGTCCTCGACGAGTTGCGCGGTGGCCGCGTCGGCAAGCCGCACGTAGCGGTGCCTGCCCTGCCGTTCCTCGGTGAGCAGGCCGCCCTCGACCATCTTGCTGAGGTGCTCGCTGGCGGTGGACGGGGCGACCTTGGCCGCCTTCGCGAGTTCGCCCGCCGTCCACGCCCGCCCGTCGAGCAGGGCCAGGCAGAACGCCGCCCTGGTCGGGTCGGCCATGAGGGCCGCGAACGAGGCGAGACCTTGAGCTGACATGCCTCTACGGTAGGCCCGTGAAGGTTCGGCTCCCGCCGAACCTTCACGCGGCCTTCGCCCGGTCGGCGGGCGCGGTCGTGGCGATGCGGGTCTCCCGCGGGGCCACGGGCAGATCGACGGGGAGACGGAAGTCGAGAGAGGCGGCCATGCCCATGGTGACCACCAGGACGACCTCGGCCACGATCACGGCCCGCTCGAGCAGCCCGTAGTAGGCCTCGCCGCCGATCAGCGGAGAGGTGAGCGCCGCGGGATGGGCGGCCAGGTAGAAGGCCAGGACGACGACGGAGGTCATGGCCAGCGACCTGACCAGGTTCCAGCGGGGGAGGGCGGCGCGACCGCGGGCCAGCGTCCATCCCGCCACGGGCAGCGAGGTGAACACCGCCGCCGAGGCCCACCGGTGCACCTCACCCGACAGGGACTTGGCCATGCCGGGGTCCGTGGGGAAGACCGCGCTCAGCATCAGGCCCCCTGCCGCGGCGATCAGCAGCATCCTGGTCGCGGCGGTGCGGGCGGGGTCGCGTACGGCCAGGCCGTAGGCGAGGAACACGCAGCCGGAGGCCAGCGCCAGCATGCCGACCACGACCAGGGGCGTCCCGCCGGGAACCAGCGCGTAGTCGCTGACCAGCGGCTGCGGGGGCAGCACCAGGTGCGCGTAGGCCAGCGCCGCCAGGCATACCAGCGACGCGACCAGAGGAGCCACCAGGATCATCGGGCGACCTCGCCGTAGATCTCCTCGAAGCGCGCCAGCGAGACCTGGTGGTCGTGGGTCAGCGCCAGCTCGCGGCTGGCCTTGCCCGCCCTGGCCCGCAGGCCCGTGTCGGTCAGCAGCGCGGTCAGGTGCCGCGCGAGCTCGATCACGTCGCCGGGTTCGAACAGGTAGCCGTTGTCCTCCACCAGGTGCGGGAGCGCCATGGCGTTCGCCGCGACGACCGGCAGCCCGCTGGCCATGGCCTCCAGCGTCGCGATGCTCTGCAGCTCGGCGACGCCCGGCATGGCGAACACGTCGGCGGCGGCGAACGCCTGCGGCATCGCCTCGTCGGGCACGAACCCGAGGAAGAACACCCGGTCGCCGACGCCGATCTTCCTGGCCAGTTGCTCCAGGTCCGCCCGCTGGTTGCCCTTGCCGACCAGCGCCACCTGCGCGTCGGTCCGGTTCAGGACATGGGGCAGCGCCCTGACCAGCTCGTCGATGCGCTTCTCCTCGTCGAGCCGGCCGACGAACAGGATCGTCTCGCGGTCCGGCAGGCCGAACGCCTTGCGCGCCCAGGACTTCGGCTCGGCGCGCGGATGGAACCTGGTCAGGTCGATGCCGCAGGAGACCGGCTCCACCTCGCGCGCGAAGCCCTGGCCGGCCAGCAGCCCCGCGGCCAGCGGAGTGGGGGTCGTGACGTGGTCGGCGCGGGAGAAGATCCTGCTGAAGTCGCGCCAGGCCAGCCTGCCCGCCTTCTCCCGCAGCTTGGCCGGGATGTGCGCGAACTGGAAGAGGTTGTCGGGCATGAAGTGGTTGGTCGCCACGACCGGCACGCCGTTCCTGCGCGCGGCGGCCATCGCCGCCCTGCCGACCACGAAGTGCCCCTGCGTGTGCAGCACGTCGGGCTGGATGGCCCTCACCAGGCGGTCGAGCCTGGTCGGGACCGTCACCCGCATCGTCGGGTGCACCAGCAGCGGCGCCGAGCGCAGCCGGTGGACGACCACGCCGTCCTCCACCGAGGCCTTGGCGGGGCCCTCGTCCGACTGGCAGATCACGTGGACGTCGTTGCCGCGTTCGGCCAGGCCCGTGGCCAGCCGGTGGGTGAAGTAGGCGGCGCCGTTCACGTCGGGTGGGTAGGTGTCGGTCGAGATCAGGACGCGGCGGGGCCTGGTGGGCACCGGCTCGAGCGCCGGGCGGGCGGACTCCGCGGAGATGAGCGGCATGGCCATGGTGGGGGACTCCTACGAGTTAGGTACGCGATTCGAGGGGGGTGGTGCGTGCGAGCGCGATCGTGCCCGCCGCCGTGAGCGCGGCGGCCGCGATCGGGACGACGCCCTGGGGGAGGGGCTCGCCGAGCAGGAGGGCGCCGAAGGCGACAGCGGTCAGGGGGTCGGCGATCTGCAGGGAGGCGAAGGACACGCCGAAGTGGCCGACGGCGTAGGCCCGCTGCAGGAGCATGAGGGCGAGCAGGGCGGGGACGGGAAGGGCCAGCAGGTACCACCAGTTCCACGACCCGTCGACCAGGACGCGCATGAGGGTCGCGGTCGCGCCGTACAGCACGCCCGCGCTGGTGGCCAGGAGCGCGGCCCGCCCCGCGGGGGAGGCGACCCGCGCACCCGCCCACAGCAGGACCGCCGCGACGCCCGCGACCGCGAGCAGCGTGACGGCCCCGTTGGGGCTGAGGTGCGTGGGACCCTCGTGCGGGGGGACCAGCAGTACCAGCCCGATCAGGCCGATGGCGACCGTGGCCGCCGCGGCCAGCTCCTTGCGGGAGGGCCGGCGCCCGTGCAGCCCGGCCGCGATCGGCAGGGCGAACAGCAGGCTGGCCACGCCCATCGGCTGGACGACGGTCAGCGGGCCGAGGCCGAGGGCCAGGATGTGCAGTCCCCCGCCCGCGGTGATCGACACCCCGCCGAGCAGCCAGCGGGGCTTCTTGAGCAGGGCCAGCAGGCTCGGCTTGGCCGAGCCCGCGCCCGCCGCCTCGAACTGCTGGAGAGCGGCGCCGAGTGCGAAGAACAACGAGCCGAACAGGGCCACGGCCGCGGCCAGCACAGTCATGCGCACTCCTTTCACCTGGATGAAGACATGTGGAGATGTCCGAGAGATCTCCGCTCAGGGACATGGGGGCGAACAGTCAGGAGTCTCCTTCGGCGCCCTGTGCGGCCACGACGAGCGCTCTGTGAGAACCCTGTGAACGCCTCTTGCGCAGCCAGCGGACGAGCTCGACGATCGCGGTGATCGACACCGCGATGCCGAGGCCGAGCAGCAGGCCCTTGAGCGGGTCGTTCTCGAAGGCCATGCCGCCGAAGAAGCCGATCAGGGCCGAGTAGACCGCCCACGACCCGGCCGCGATGGCGTCGAAGAACGCGAACGACCTGCGCGGATAGCGGACGCCGCCCATGGTCAGGGTGGCCGCGGTCCTGCCGCCTGGGATGTAGCGGGCCACGACGAGCAACAGGCCGCCACGCTCGGCGAGTGCCTGCTGCGCCCATGCGTAGGCCTTCTTGCCCTTCAGCCGCCTGCCCGCCTTGCTGCCGATGAAGTAGGAGATGTGGTCACCGGCGAAGGCGCCGAGCGCGGCGACGGCCATCACCAGCCACAGGTTCGGGTCGCCCGTGGAGGCGGCGAACACACCCGCGGTGATGACCGCCGTCTCGGCGGGCACGATGGGGAAGAACCCGTCGAGCATCGCCAGCGCGAACAGCGCGACGTACAACCACGGTGAGGTCATCACCTGGCCGAGCAGGTCGAGAATTGCGTGGGACATGTGCGCTCCGGTCTGTGGAGGAGTTCTCTCAGAGTGGCGGCGGATCAGCCCGGCGACATCGGGGATGAGCCCCCGGACGAACCCCGGCCGTCCCCTGGAAATCTCAGGGATCTACCTCCTCGAACCTAGGGATCACGCAGGTCCGCCCACATCGGACGATCGGTACGCACGACCCCCTACTTTCGTCATGTCCGTCGATCCAACCTGGGAAGGAGCTCGCACACACTGGTGCGAGGGTTGAGGTCGCGGGTGGTGCAGGCACCACCGTTTTCGTTACGGCGAGCGGTACCCCTGACTTTCGGCAGGGGCGGTGATCAGGGATGGCCCGATAGCGTCTCCCGCATGCGCCGCCGACCCCGCCACCTGCTCTACGACGTGCTTCTGTGGCTCGTCATGTCCGTCCTGGCCGCCGCGTCGGGCCCCGACCCGTTCGTCGACCCCTCGCGTTTCCTCTTCGTGACGGGCGGGCGGGTCCTGCTGCTCGGGCTGGCGATCGCGGTGGGCAGGCCGTGGCCGCTCGCCGCGGTCGTGATCCTGCTGCCGGTGGGGCCGTGGGACTTCCGTGAGGGGCTCGCCACGGTGGGCTGGGACTTCAGCGGGGGCCAGGCCACGGGCGATCAGGCGTGGCCGCTGTCGCTGCTCGCGGTGAAGATCTTCCCGCTGACGCCCACCACGCCCGCCGTGATCTGGTACGCCTACCTGACCGGGCGCAGGCTCGCGCGGATCTGGCCCGCGGTGGCCGTCCTGGGCCTGGCCGCCATGGTCGGCGTGGGGGTCGTGCTGGCCAAGGGGGCGCACCTGCGGGACTGGTTCACGATGGTCTCGGCGCTGCTCGGCTTCTACGTCGTGCCGTACCTGCTGGGAGCGCTCAGGCGGCGGCTGCTCCAGCAGCGCGAGCGGGCGCAGCAGTCGGTGGCCGCGCAGGCCAGGCTGCGCGAGCGCACCCGCATCGCGCACGACATGCACGACTCGCTCGGGCACGACCTGGCCCTGATCGCGGTGCGGGCCGCCGGGCTCGAGATCGCGCGGGGCCTCACGCCCGCCCAGGCCAAGGCCGCCGGCGAGCTGCGGGTGGCGGCGTCGGAGGCCACGGAACGGCTGCGGCAGATCGTCGGGCTGCTCCGCGACGACATCGAGCCCGCGCCGCTCGCCCCCGTGGACGAGGACGTCACCGCCCTGGTCGAGCGGGCCAGGGAATCGGGGATGGAGGTCAGCGTGGAGATGGCGCCCGCACCCGTGCCCGCGCTGGCGCACAGGGTGGTCCAGGAGGGGCTGACGAACGCCGCCAAACACGCCCCAGGAGCGTGGGTGCGGGTCGCGATCGCGCCCGAACGGATCTCGGTGCGCAACGGCGCCGCCCGCGGCGGGTCCACCGCGCTCCCGGGCGGCATGGGGCTGACCGGCCTGCGCGAGCGGGTTCGGCTGGCCGGCGGCACGATGACGGCCGGCCCGGTGGGCGACGGCTTCGAACTGGTCGTTATCCCCCACGCGGGGGAGCCGGATCCCCACGACGCGTGAGGCGGCCCCCGTCCGTGACGGGCAGATTCGTCGGCATGGACGTTCCCCAGGCAGGCATCGGCAGGATCACCGCCGCGGTCGTGGCGATGGCCGTCACCCTGCCCTACCTCACCATCAAGATCCTCTGGCTGACCGGCCACATGGTCGGCGTGCTGGACCCCTCGCTGATGAACTCGGGCACGATGGTCGGGCTGAACGCCATGACCTTCGGCATGGACCTCGTGGGCCTCTGCCTCGCGCTGGCCTTCACCACGCGATGGGGGATGCGCCTGCCCGCGTGGCTGGTGCTGCTCCCCATCTGGGTCGGCATCGCGCTGCTGTCGCAGATCCTCATCGCGCTGTCGCTGACGCTGCTGATCCAGGGCCCAGGGGTCTTCTTCGGCGGCGGCATGCTGGAGGGCTGGGTCTACCTGGCCGTCTACGGTGGATTCTCGCTGCAGGGGATCGGGCTGACCGTCGCCTTCGTCCTCTACGCCCGCGACAGGTGGCCGTGGGTCTTCTCCCGGGGCGCCGGGCGGACGGCCGTGCCGTTCCAGCACGCGGTGGGGCGCGGCAGCCTGCTGGTGGCCGCGATCGTGGGCGGCGCGAACCTGTACTGGGCCTTCGGCGGCACGGCGGGTCTGGACCCGGCGGTGGTGGCCGCCCGGAACCTGCCCGGCGTCATCACGCAGGCCGTCGCGGCGGTGCTCGTCATCGGGGGCGCCGTGGCCTACCTGCGCCTGCTGCGCGGGCACGCGCCGTGGGCGGTGGCCTTGGCGTGGATGGGCAGCGGCTACCTGTTCGCGTGGGGCCTCTACAGGATGATCATCGTCGTGACCGCGGGCCCGCTGGCCTCGAAGACGCCGATGGTCGCGCCCAACCTGGTGGAGCTGTTCTCGATGCTGACCGGCCTGGTGCTGGGACTCGGCGGAGCGTTCCTGCTGATCGAGAGGTCAGGCGGGGGCGTGGTGGAGGCGGTGAAGGACGCGCTTGAAGGCCCACAGCGAGAAGGTGATCGCGAGCCCGCTGATGGCGGCCACCGCTGAGGTGCGCAGCAGCATGTAGGCGCCGATGGACTCGTTGAGGAACAGCCAGATGCTCACCGTGGAGTTGGCCAGGAGCACGAACGCCCACAGCAGGGTGATCCTGGCGAAGAACCTGCGCATCCGCTCGTGCTTGAGCACCGCCTGGGGAAGGTGGATGTAGTCGAGGGTGAGCTTCTGGACCATCGGCCTGTTCAACCTGACCGAGGCGAGGAAGATCATGCTGATGCAGATGGTCCCGAACTCGGGCGTCAGGAAGAAGACGGCGTTGTTGCCGGTCCACAGCGCGACCAGCGCGCGTGCGGTGATCGCGACCGCGGCGAGGAACATCGTCGCGGGCACCCTGACCCTCCTGACGAGCCGCCATCCCACGCCGAAGTACACCCACGCCACCGCCGCTATGAGGGCGCCCGTCTCGCCGAGGAGCATGAGGCCGGTGTAGAAGACGGCCAGCGGGGCGACGACGCCTTCGAGCAGGCGTGGGACGGCCTGCTTCGCCATGGCGGTCAGGCGTGGCAGCACGACAGGGGGATGGTTCAAGTCTGCTCCGTAGTTCGGCCCACGGACAGCGCCTACCCAGAGATGGCGGTACCAGGCATCAGCGGACGCTGCCGTCGGGATTACGGGACGGTTCTCCCGGAGCGCAGGGACGCACCGGTGGCTTACCGTACCTGACGTTCGCGGATGCCACTGTCAGATTGTGCACATTCGGCACTTGTTGATCATGGCGTGGTCGAATGTCATGATTCGTCACATACGTCCAGATAGGCCCGTTGGGTGACAGCGGCCCCCGCGGGGCGGACCGCCCGTCAACCCAGGCTGGCCGTGGCGAGCTTGGCGCCGAAGCCGAGGAAGAGCGCGCCGACTCCTGAGGTGAGCGTCGCCGACAGCTTCCTCCTGGCGCGGAACTGCCCGGCGAGGAAGGTCCCCCCGAAGATCAGCGCCGACAGGTACAGCGCGCTGAACACCTGGATGATCGACCCCAGGATCACGAAGGAGACCACGGGGGCCCCGTAGGAGGGATCCACGAACTGGATGAAGAAGGAGACGAAGAACAGGATCGCCTTCGGGTTCAGCAGGCTGATCGTCAGCGCCTTCCTGAAAGGATGCGCGCCGCGCTCGTCCACCAGCGCGTTCGCCGGAGCATGGGCCAGGTCGGGGGACCGCCACGCCTTCCACGCGCCCCTGATCATCTGGAAGCCGATCCACGCCAGGTAGCCCGCCCCGGCGTACTTCACGATCGTGAACAGCACCGGGTTGGAGCGCAGCAGCGACGCGGCGCCCGCCGCCGCCAGCACCATGAGGACGGTGTCGCCGACGAAGACGCCCGCCGCCGCCTTGTACCCCTCACGCACGCCGCGCTGGGCGGCGAGGGCGAGGACGTAGAGGGAGTTGGGTCCGGGCAGCAGGATGATGAAGAAGGCTCCTGCCACGTACGTCCAGATGTCGGTCACGCCGAAGAACATGGTCGCTCCTGCTCAAACGAGTCGTTTCACAGTAGCGCGTCGTTTGTCCGGAGATGGTCAGAGCGGCCGGTACCACAGGCCGCCCGGCGCCTGCCGGTGCCCCGTCGACCTGTAGGCGGCGTCCACGAGCGCCTGGCCGCGCGGGTTGATGCCGAGCCCTGGGCCCTGGCGGTTCATGGTGTAGGCGAAGGCCAGGCGAGCGGGAGGGTCGCAGAAGCCCACCGAGCCGCCCATGCCCGCGTGCCCGAACGCGGTCTCGGTCAGCAGCGCGCCCTCGCTGTCGGCGGGCGGCAGATACCCGTTGTCGGCGGCCTTCATGAAGCCGAGCGAGAACCTCGTCGGCACCAGCAGGACCGCGTCCACCGAGCTCGCCGACCTGGCGGGCGACATGACGGCGAGCTGGTCCTGGCTGACCAGGTCGCCGCCGCCGAGCGACAGCGGCCGGTACATCCCGGCCAGCCCGCGCGCGTTGGTGACGCCCCCGACCGCGCCGATCTCGGCCGCGTGCGCGGCCCTGCTGTCCGACTCTCCGGGGGTCATCATGTACCCGCCGTCGTTGCCCAGCAGCAGCGCGGGGATCGAGGTGGGGTCCGAGAACGCCTTGGCGTAGAAGCCGGGCAGCTCGGCCGGAGGTTCGGCGGGGATCGTCGGCGCGACCCTGCCCTCCTGCTCCTCGGGCAGTCCGAGCCAGAAGTCCAGCCCGAGAGGCTCGGCGATCTCCTCCCGGAAGAAGGTCCCGAGGGAGCGGCCGCTCACCCTGCGCACGACCTCTCCGACGAGGAAGCCGAAGGTCAGCGCGTGGTAGCCGTGTCTGGTGCCCGGCTCCCAGAACGGCTCCTCGCCCGCCAGCCGTTCGGCCATCAGCTTCCAGTCGTAGAGGGCCCCGCTCGGCAGCGGGTCCCTGAGCGCGGGCAGCCCCGCCTGATGGGCCAGCAGGTGACGCACCAGCGTGCCCGACTTGCCGCGCGTGCCGTACTCGGGCCAGTAGGCGGTGACGGGGGCGTCGAGGTCGAGTTCCCCTCTGGAGGCGAGCACGTGGGCGCACAGCGCGGTGGCGCCCTTGGTGCACGACCACACGTGACCGACGGTGTCGTGGAGCCACGGAACACCGGGGGCCGCCTCGCCACCCCACAGATCGACGACCGTCCGGCCGTCGACGATCACGCACACCGACGCGCCCACGTCCCCGCGGTCGGTGAGATTGCGCTCGAACTCCTCCGCGACCTGCTCGAACCGGGAGTCGCAGGTGCCCTGAACCGTCATCTCCTGAATTCACCATGAAACCGGAACCTCGTCCAGACACCCCGTCCCGCCCCGTCCACTGACCGCCCTCCGGAAGCCCCACGAGAGTGGCGCGACCGTCGGCCGACCTGGCGAGTGGCGATGGGGCGTCCCATAAGGTCGGACCATGAGCAGCGAGCAGGACGCGATCGACGTCATCCTCACCCAGTGGCGGCGCGAGCGTCCGGATCTCGACCTGTCGGCGATGGGGGTCTTCGCCCGCCTCGCCCAGGTGTCGCGGCTGGTGGAGACGGAGGTGGAGCGGGTCTTCCGGCGCCACGGCCTGCGCCCGGGCGAGTTCGACGTGCTGGCGGCGCTGCGCCGGTCGGGCCCGCCGTACACGCTGATCCCGTCGGAGCTGTCCGAGGTGCTGATGATGTCCCGCGCGGGCATGACCAACCGCGTCGACAGGCTGGAGGCGGCGGGGCTGGTCGAACGCAGCCTCGATCCCGCCGACCGGCGCAGCTTCCGGGTCTCGCTCACCGAGCAGGGCCGCGAGGTCATCGACGCCACGCTCACCGAGCACGCGGCCGGCCTGGCCAGGCTGGCCGCCAAGCTCGGCGAGCAGGAGGCCGACACGCTCAACTCCATCCTGCGCGGAATGCTGCGCGCCTGACCGACCTGCGCGCGTGACCCGGGCGCCTGATCTGGGCGCCTAGCGCGCCTGCCGTACCCCGCGCCGCCAGACCTCGCTGATGGCGCGGGTGGCGGTGATGTCGGTGGTCGGGTCGCCGTCCACCAGCAGCAGGTCCGCGCGGAGGCCCGGCGCGATCCTGCCCCGGTCGGCCAGCCCGAAGCGGCGGGCGGGGAGGCTGGTGGCGGCGGCGAGCGCCTCCTCGGCGCTGAGGCCCGCCTCCGTCAGCAGCAGCACCTCGCGGTGCATGCTCGCCCCGTGCAACGGCGCCCACGGGTTGGCGTCGGTCCCCGCCAGCAGCGCCACTCCCGCTCTGTGCAGCGTCCCGACCGCCTGTACGGCGTTGCGGACCCCGTCGGGGTGCACGGGGATGACGCTCCCGTCGCGGTCGAGCGCGGCCTTGGCCTGGTCGGACAGCTTCGAGCCGATCCGCTCGTCGCGCACCAGCTCGGCGCCGCTGGGATCGTTCAGCACGGCCTCGAAGTAGGTCAGCGTGCTGACCACGAACACGCCCTGCGCGGCGATCCTGGCGGCGAGGTCGTCGGTCAGCGGGTCGGTGACGACGTGCGCCAGGCCGTCGACGCCCGCGTCGAGGGCGACGAGGGCGTCCCGCGTGGTGACGGCGTGCGCGATGGCCTGCAGTCCGGCCGCGTGACCGGCCTCGACGAGGGCGGTCACGGTCTCGGGGGACAGAACGGGCAGGTCGAGGCCGCCCACGTGGCCGTTGTCGATGACGATCTTCAGATAGTCGGCGCCCTCGGCCAGCCTGGCCTCGACGAAGCCCTTGGCCTGGCTCGCGTCGGCGACGGTGTCGAACGGTCCCGCCGCGTCGCCGAGGTCGCGCACGCCGGGCGCGTCCATGATCTGGCTGGGGTGGCCGCCCGGCGCGGTGGCGAGGACGCCGGAGCTGCGCAGGTCGGCCACGTCGTCGTGGTCGGCGGCGGCGCGGCGCTGGCGGGCGAGGTTGCCCGGCAGGCAGAACATGTCGAGCTCGGTCGTGACGCCGAACCGCAGCGCCTGGGCGAGGTCGCCGTCGAAGACGTGGGTGTGGGCGTCGATCAGGCCGGGCAGCAGCGTCTTGCCCGAGCCGTCGATCTCGACGTCGGCGGGCAGGTCGTCGGGTGCGGCGATGCGGCCCCCGTCGATGAGGACGTCGGCCTGCGCGGTGGTCGTCAGCCCGTCGAAGACTCGGGTGTTGCGAATCCTGGTTCTCATGCACCGGATAGTAAGACGTCTAACTATCTTACGTCAAAGCACTTTGGGCGAGAGTGAGGATTACTTTGTAAAGGCCGTAAGGGTTTCTGATCGCGCCAGTCAATTGGGCCTTGTGCGGAGAAGTGGTCGGACCTATTCTCCGATTGATCGTTAGTTAAGTTTCCTAATAAACCGGAGACGCGATGCTCCGACCCATCCGCTTCCTCGCCCTGACCGCGATCCTCACCACCGCGTTGGCGGTCCCCGCCCTCGCCCAGGCGCCCACTCGCCACGAGGCGGAGAGCGCCACCGTCTCCCAGGGGGTGGTCGAGTCCAACCACGCCGGTTTCAGCGGCACCGGCTTCGTCAACTACGACAACGTCCAGGGCTCCTACGTCGAGTTCACCGTGAACGCGCCGGCGGCGGGCACCGCCTCGATCGTGCTCCGCTACGCCAACGGCACCACCGTCAACCGCCCCATGGCCATCGCGGTCAACGGGGCCGGCGTGAACAGGGACTTCCCCGGCACGGGGGCCTGGACCACGTGGGCCTCGACGACCGTCACGGCGCCGGTGAACGCGGGCGCCAACACCATCCGCGCGACCGCCACCACCGCCAACGGCGGGCCCAACCTCGACTACGCAGAGATCGACGTGACCGCCCCGTCGAACGAGTACCAGGCGGAGAGCGCGATCATCTCGCAGGGCGTCGTCGACACCAAGCACGCCGGGTACACCGGTAGCGGTTTCGTGGACTACACCAACGTCGAGGGCTCCTACGTCGAGTTCACCGTGAACGCCGCGGCGGCGGGGAACGCGGCGCTGACCTTCCGTTACGCCAACGGCACCACCGTCAACCGCCCCATGGCCATCGCGGTCAACGGGGCCGGCGTGAACGGGGACTTCCCCGGCACGGGCGCGTGGACCACGTGGGCGGAGACCACGGTCAACGCGGCGCTGAACGCGGGCGCCAACACCGTCCGCGCCACCGCGACGACCGCGAACGGCGGGCCCAATCTGGACCGGCTGACGGTTTTCGCCGCCGGTCCTCCCGACACGGAGAAGCCGTCCGTCCCCGGCGGCCCGCACTCGACGGCCACCACCTCCAGCTCGATCACGCTGGCATGGAACGCCTCCACCGACAACAGCGGGACGATCAAGGACTACCGGGTCTACGAGGGCTCGGCGCTGAAGGCGACCGTGAGCGGCACGTCGGCCACGATCACCGGGCTGGCGCCCTCATCGACCCACACCTACACCGTGACCGCGCGTGACCCGTCGGACAACGAGTCCGACAGGAGCGCCGCCGTCACCGCCACCACCCAGGCGGGCGGCTCGGGCACTCCCGTGGAGGCCAACGGCCGGCTGGCGGTGTGCGGGGTACGGCTGTGCAACGAGCGTGGCGAGCAGATCCAGCTGCGCGGCATGAGCTCGCACGGCCTGCAGTGGTACTCGCAGTGCCTCAACGCCGCCTCGCTGGACGCGCTGGCCACCGACTGGAAGGCCGACGTCCTGCGGATCTCGATGTACATCCAGGAAGGCGGGTACGAGACGAACCCGCGGCTGTTCACCGACCGGGTGCACAACCTGATCGAGATGGCCACGGCGCGCGGGATGTACGCGATCGTCGACTGGCACATGCTCACCCCCGGTGACCCGACGGTGAACCTGAGCAGGGCCAAGACGTTCTTCACCGAGATCGCCCAGCGGCACAACGGCAAGAACAACCTGCTGTACGAGATCGCCAACGAGCCGAACGGCGTGTCGTGGTCGACGATCAGGAACTACGCCCACCAGCTCATTCCGGTGATCAGGCAGCACGACCCCCGGACGCCGATCCTGGTGGGGACGCGTGCGTGGTCGTCGCTCGGCGTCTCCGACGGCGCGAACGAGAGCGAGGTCGTCAACAACCCGGTCAACGCGACCAACATCATGTACACCTTCCACTTCTACGCGGCCTCCCACGGCTCGGAGTACCTGAACGCGCTGTCGAGGGCCGCCGACAGAATCCCGATGTTCGTGACGGAGTTCGGCACGCAGACCGCTTCCGGTGACGGGTCGAACAACTTCACCAGGTCCCAGCAGTACATCGACCTGATGGCGCAGAAGAAGATCAGCTGGGTGAACTGGAACTACTCCGACGACGAGCGTTCGGGTGCGGTCTTCACGGCGGGCACCTGCCCGAACGGGCCGTTCGCCGGCACCTCCAGGCTGAAGCCCGCGGGCGTGTGGGTCCGTGACAGGGTGCGGGCCGACTAGGGCTATTTACCTATAAAACCCACTGAGTTACTATGAAATAGCCGGTATCAAGGGCCCGCGCGGCTGGGGTGGCTGCGCGGGCCTTGCCGGACGGCAAGATGTGGGTATGCGTGTTGCGATTCTCGGTCCGCTGTCGGTGGAGGGACCCGAAGGGCCGATCGAGGTCGGCGGCGCCAGGGTCAGGGCCCTGCTGGCGCTGCTCGCGCTGGAGGAGGGGCGGCTGGTCACCGCCGAACGGCTGATCGGCGCGCTGTGGGCCGACGAGCCCCCCGCCAACGCCGTCAACGCCCTGCAGACGCTGGTCAAGCGGCTGCGCGCGGCGCTCAGGCCGTACGACGTGGTGGAGAGCAGGCCGGGCGGCTACCGGCTGAGCGCGCAGGTGGACGCGCGCTCCTTCCGCGACCTGGCCCGCGTGGGCGAGCTGGACGCGGCGCTGGACCTGTGGCGCGGGCCCGCCCTCGCCGACCTGGCGGCGGTGCCGCACCTGGCCAACGTGGCGGCCGCGCTGGAGGAGGAGAGGCTCGCCGCCGTCGAGGCCAGGGCGGAGGCGAGGCTGGCCGCGGGGCTCGCCGTGGACCTGGCGGCGGAGGTCGCCGCCCACCCGCTGCGCGAGCGGTTGTGCGCGATCGCCGTGCGCGCCATGGCCGCCGCCGGACGGCAGGCCGACGCGCTCGCGCTCTTCGCGCGCACCAGGGCGCGGCTGGCCGACGAGCTGGGCGTCGATCCGGGCCCCGACCTGCGCGCCGCGCATCTGGCCGTGGTCTCGGGGGACCTTCCTGTGGCGCCGCCGGCCGTCGCGCCTGCCGTACGGCGCCGCGGTTCGAGCGTGAAGCGCCCGCTCACGAGCTTCATCGGCCGTGAGGAGGAACTGGAGGAGCTGACCGCCCTGCTGTCGGCCGCCAGGATGGTCTCCATCGTCGGCCCGGGCGGCGCGGGCAAGACCAGGCTGGCGACGGAGGCCGCGCTGCTGGCCGACGAGGCCTGGCTGGTCGAGCTGGCCCCCGTCACCGACCCGGCCGACGTGCCGGGCGCCGTGCTCGACGCTCTGGCTCTGCGCGGCGCCGAACGTCCTGCGCTCGGCGTGCAGGAGGAGGAGGTCACTCCGACGGACCGGCTGCTGGCCGCGCTCGCCGACCGCAAGGCGCTGCTCGTGCTCGACAACTGCGAGCACCTCGTGGAGGCGGCGGCCGTCCTCGCCGAACGCCTGCTCACCGACTGCCCGGGGCTGCGCGTGCTGGCCACCAGCAGGGAGCCGCTCGGCGTGCAGGGCGAGCGGCTTGCGCCCATCCCGCCGCTGGAGCTGCCGCCGGTGGGCGCGGGCCCTTCCGTGGCGGGCACCTGTCCCGCGGTCAGGCTGCTGCTCGACAGGGCCGACGGCGTCACGCTCGACGAGCGGAACGTCGCCGCGATCATCGCGATCTGCCGCAGGCTCGACGGGATGCCGCTGGCGATCGAGCTGGCCGCGGCCAGGCTGCGCACCATGACGCCCGCCCAGCTGGCCGACCGGCTCGACGACAGGTTCAGGCTGCTGACCGGCGGCAGCCGTACGGCGCTGCCGCGCCAGCAGACGCTTCGCGCGGTGGTCGAGTGGAGCTGGGACCTGCTGACCGCGCGGGAGCGGGCGCTGGCCGAGAGCTTCGCCGTCTTCGCGGGAGGCGCGACGCCCGAGGCGGTCGAGGCGGTCTGCGGCGCGGGCATGGAGGTGCTCGGCGCGCTGGTGGACAAGTCACTGGTCAGGATGGACGCCCAGGGCCGCTACACGATGCTGGAGACGATCAGGACCTACGCCATGGAGTGCGGTGAGCAGCCGCGCAGGGCGCACGCCGTCCACTACATGGAGCTCGCGGAGGCGGCGGTGCCGCACCTGCGCGCCCACGAGCAGCTGGAATGGATCGAACGGCTGGCGGCCGAGCGCGACAACCACGCGGCTGCGCTGCGCTGGACGATCGACAGCGGCGAGGTCGAGCTCGCCGTGCGCATGTGCGGGGCGCTGACCTGGTACTGGTGGCTGTGCGGGTACCGGGCCGAGGGCGAGGCGTGGTCCGCGCAGGTGATCGAGCTGGCGGGCGGCGATCCGCCCGAGGGGCTCGCGGCCGCCTACGCCTCCTGCATGTTCGGCATCGGGACCGGCCACATCGGGCGGCTGCTCAGCGAACCGGACTCGCTGCTCGAGGTCGTGGCGGAGCTGGAGCGGGTGGTCGCCCAGGCCCGCGCCGAGGGTCCCGTCCATCCGATGCTGCTGCTGGGCAGGGCCGTGATGGCCGCGATGACCCGGCAGGACGACCGCCTGGCCGAGTTGCTCGCCGAGTACGTGGCGGCGGAGGACCCGTGGCTGGCGAGCGCCGCGCTGATGGTCAGGGGCGGCTGGCGGTCGGCCGATCCGACGGCGGAGGAGGACCTGGAGCGGGCGGTCGCCGG
This sequence comes from Nonomuraea mangrovi, assembly GCF_042681425.1. Classification (NCBI taxonomy): domain Bacteria; kingdom Bacillati; phylum Actinomycetota; class Actinomycetes; order Streptosporangiales; family Streptosporangiaceae; genus Nonomuraea; species Nonomuraea mangrovi. The sequence continues at coordinate 161,843 of NZ_JBHUFV010000041.1, forward strand.
GTTCAGGCGGCTCGGCGACCGGTGGGGCCTGAGCGAGGCGCTGCTCACGCTGGCCGGGGTTCGGGTCGCCCATGACAGGCCCGCGGCGGACCTGGTCGCCGAGGCGGGAACGCTCACCATCGGCTGGGTGAGCGTCGACGAGGCGATCTCCACGCTCACCACGGTGGCGCTGCTGCGCGCCCAGGGCGGTGACATCGAGGGCGCCACCACCGACCTGGCCAGGGCCAGGGCGGCGATGTCCGACGATACGTCGGAGCACGTGGCGCTCCGGCTGCGGCTTGGTGAGGCCGATCTGGCGCGGCTGGCCGGCGATCCTGCGGACGCGCTGGCGATCTACGAGGAGGTGATCGTCACCCTGCCGGCGATGGAGGACGTGCTGCCGCAGCAGCTGAGCTGGGCGCTGACGTCCTACGGCAGGGCGCTGCTGGAGACGGGCGACCTGGGGGGCGCGAGGCGGCAGTTGCTGCTGGCGGTGGAGGCCTTCGGGGCGGCGCCCGATCTGCCGATCCTGGCCTCGGCGCTGGCCGGGTTCGCCGCGGTCGCGCTTGCCTCGGGCGACGCCGAGCGGGCGGCCGTCCTGCTCGGCGGGGCGAGCACGGTCTACGCCGGCTTGAGCGGCGGCGACGCGGACGCGGCCAGGACCGTCGCGGACACCCGCGCCGCGCTCGGCGACGCCGTCTTCGAGGAGGCGTACGAGCGCGGCGCCCGCATGTCGCGCGATCAGCTGACCCGCCTGCTGTAGGCGCGAAGGGCGAGCGGCACGAACACCGCGGCGATGACGGCGGTCCAGCCGAGGCTGATCCACACGTCACCGGCGCGCAGGCCGCCGACCATCAGCCCGCGCAGCGCGGAGGCCAGGTGCGAGACGGGGTTGACGCCCATCCACCACTGCAGCCAGCCGGGCATGTCGGTGGCGGGGATGAAGGCGCTGCTGCCGAAGGTGAGCGGGAGCAGGACCGCGGTCGCCATGCTCTGCATCGTGGTCACGGACTTGATCACCAGCCCCAGGTAGGCCGATCCCCAGCTCAGCGCGAAGGCGAACAGCACGATCAGGCCGACGGCCGCCAGCGCCTCCAGCGGGCCGGTCTGGACTCTGAAGCCCACGACGTAGCCGATCAGCAGGGACATCGCGATGGTGAGCATGAGCGTGGTCAGGTCGGCCAGGATCCGCCCGGCCAGGGGCGCGGCTCTGGCGATCGGCATGGTCCTGAACCGGTCGAACACTCCGTTGTCGATGTCGGTGGCCAGGTTCATGCCGGTGCTGATCGTGGCGATCAGCGCGACCTGGGTGAGCACGCCGGGCAGCATGTAGAGCACCGCGCCGGCCCTGTCGCCGCCGGAGCCGCCGAACAGGTAGACGAACACGACGATCATGAAGACCGGCTGCATCAGGAGCCCGATGAGCTGGCCTGGGCTGTTCTTCATCGGGATGAGGCTGCGCCAGGCGAGGGTGAGGCTCTGCGAGATCATTTCGATGCTCCTGTCAGGCTGAGGAAGACGTCGTCGAGGGAGGGCAGGCGCAGCGCGTGCTCGGCGAGCACGATGCCCGCGTCGTCGAGCTTCCTGAGCAGGGCGGGGGCCTCGGCCAGGTCGTGGACGGGAACGGTCAGCCCGCCCATGATCGTGACGATCTTCTCGGTGTCGCGTTCGTGCAGTGGCCTGACCTCGAGGCGGTGCCCGCCCGCCGTCGCCTTGAGCTCGTCGGGTGTGCCGGAGGCGGCCACGCGGCCGCCGTCGATCAGCAGGATGTCGTCGGCGAGCTGGTCGGCCTCCTCCAGGTACTGCGTGGTCAGCAGCACGGTCACCCCGTCGGCGACCAGGTCCCTGACCACCTGCCACAGCTCGTTGCGGGCGTGTGGGTCCAGCCCGGTGGTCGGCTCGTCGAGGAAGAGCACGCGCGGGCTGCTGACCAGGCTGGCCGCCAGGTCGAGGCGGCGGCGCATGCCTCCCGAGTAGCCGCCCGCCTTCCTGCCGCCCGCCTCGGTCAGCCCGAACCTGTCCAGCAGCTCCGCGGCCCTGGCCCTGGCCCTGTCGCGGGGCAGGCCGAGCAGGCGGCCCATCATCACCAGGTTCTGGGTGCCGGTCAGCTGCTCGTCGACGGAGGCGTACTGGCCGGTCAGGCCGATCAGCTCGCGCACCTTCGCCGCCTGCCTGCGCACGTCGAACCCGCCGACGCTGGCGCTGCCCTCGTCGGGGCTCTGGAGGGTGGCGAGGATGCGCACGGCCGTGGTCTTGCCCGCGCCGTTCGGCCCGAGGACGCCGAGCACCGTCCCTGTCCTGGCGCGCAGGTCGATCCCGGCCAGGGCCACCTTGTCGCCGTATCGTTTGACGAGCCCTTCGGCTTCGATCGCGTAGGTCATGCCCCTACGGTGTCGCCGGCCGCTGTCAGCGGCGTGGCAGGCGGCTGGCAGGCCGCCGTCGGGTCATCGCGCGATGCCTGCCAGGGGGTGGACCCGGTGCGCGACGACCTCCGACAGCGTGATGACGGTCGTGCTGCGCCGTACGCCGGGGATGGCCAGCATGCCGTCGATGACCTGCTGGACGTGCTCGTTGTCGCGCCCGGCGATGCGACACCACACGTCGCCTGGGCCCGTGACGATGTAGGCCTCCAGCAGTTCGGGGATGGCGTGCAGGGCGGCGGAGATGTGTTCGCGGGAGGCCTGTTCGACCTCCAGCGTGGTGAAGGCCTGCACGGGGTAGCCGAGCGCGGTGGGGGACAGGGTGGGGCCGAACCCGGTGATCACGCCGTCGGCGGCCATCCTGTCCAGCCGCGCCTGCACGGTTCCGCGCGCGACCCCTGCCAGGCGGGCGATCTCCAGCAGGCCGGTGCGCGGCCGTTCGCGCACCAGGCGCAGGATCAGCAGGTCGAGTTCGTCGAGTCCATGACGACGTGCTGGCAATCCGTCTCCTCCATCGCCCTTTGGCTGCCTGTTTGCCAGCATAGAGGCCCAGGTGTTGTCATCATCGTCACCTGTGCGGACACTGCGGAGCCATGGAGCACAAGTATCCGTTCATCCCGTATGTGGCCGACCGTTATGACGAGGCGGAGATGATCCGCAGGGGCCGCGCGTTCTACGAACACGTGGACAGGCGGCGCAGCGTGCGCTTCTTCAGCGGCGAACCCGTGCCGAGGGAGTGCGTCGAGCTGGCGGTCCTGGCCGCCAACACCGCTCCCTCCGGCGCGCACCAGCAGCCGTGGAAGTTCGTGCTGATCGGCGACCAGGCGACCAAGAGGCGGATCAGGCAGGCCGCCGAGGTCGAGGAGCGACGGAACTACGAGGGCGGGCGGCTGACCCCCGAGTGGCGGGAGGCGCTGGCTCCGCTGGAGACGACCTCAGACAAGGGCTATCTCGAAGTGGTGCCCTGGATCGTGGTGTGCTTCGCCGAGAAGTACGGCGTGCGGCCCGACGGCAGCCGGGTCAAGCACTACTACGTCAACGAGAGTGTGGGCATCGCGTGCGGGCTGTTCGTCACCGCGTTGCACACCATGGGCCTGTCGACGCTCACGCACACGCCCAACCCGATGGCCTTCCTCAGCGAGATCTGCGCACGGCCCGGCAACGAGCGGCCCTACATCCTGTTCCCGATCGGTTACGCCGCCCCCGACGCCGAGGTGCCCGACCTGACGAGGAAGCCTTTGCGCGAGGCGCTGCTGCACTTCTCCTGCACGTCCTGAAATTTGGGCCTTTTCCGGTTGAGGGACCTTCTTCACTCTCAGTGCAGACGCACGTCAAGCCTGAGGAGGCTGAAGGTGAGAAGCCGATTACTCATCCTGCTGTCCGTTCTGGCCCTGATCTGCCTGACCGGCGTGACAGGGGCAGGGGCGAGCGCGGAACCGCCGCCCAACAAGCAGTACAGGGTGCAGGGTCCGGCCGACGCGAAGCAGCGCAGCGCCGTGGCGTCCACGGGCGCGGCGATCGAGGAGATCGCCGCCGACTCCGTGGTGGTCACCGCCACCGCGGCCGAGCTCGCCGCGATCAAACGGCTCGGCTACCGCGTCGCGGAGCTGTCGTCCCCGTTACCCCGGTCCGAGGCGAGGGCCTTTGACTTCCCTCCGTCGGACTCCGGTTACCACAACTACGCGGAGATGACCGCGGACGTGAACGCGCTGGTGGCCGCGCACCCGGGGATCGCCAGCAAGTTCGTCTACGGCAACTCCTACGAGGGAAGGCAGCTGATCGGCGTCAAGATCAGTGACAACGTCGGCTCCGACGAGGCCGAGCCCGAGGTGCTCTTCACCGCCCACCAGCACGCCCGTGAGCACCTCACGGTCGAGATGGCGCTGTACATCATGCACCTGCTGACCGAGGGGTACGGCACCGACGCGCGCATCACCAACCTGGTCAACAACCGCGAGATCTGGATCATGCCGGACCTCAACCCGGACGGCGGCGAGTACGACATCGCCACCGGCTCCTACCGGTCCTGGCGCAAGAACCGGCAGCCCAACGCGGGCTCCTCGGCGGTCGGCACCGACATGAACCGCAACTGGGCCTACAACTGGGGCTGCTGCGGCGGCTCGTCGGGGTCCACCTCCAGCGAGACCTACAGGGGCGCGTCCGCCGAGTCCGCTCCCGAGGTCAAGGCCGTCGCCGACTGGGTGCGCGGCCGGGTCGTCGGCGGCGTCCAGCAGATCAAGGCGCACATCGACTGGCACACCTACAGCGAGCTGATCCTGTGGCCCTACGGCTACACCTTCAACGACACCGCGCCCGGCCTGACCCAGGACGACAGGGACGCGCACGCCACGCTCGGCCAGAACATGGCCTCCACCAACAGCTACACCCCTGAGCAGGCCAGCGACCTGTACATCACCGACGGAACGATCGACGACTGGCTGTGGGGCGTCTACAAGATCTTCAGCTTCACGTTCGAGATGTACCCGACCGGGGCCAGCCCCGGCTTCTACCCGCCCGACGAGCAGATCGTCCCGCAGACCACCCGTAACAGGGAGGCCGTGCTGCGTTTCCTCGAGTACTCCGACTGCGTCTACCGGATCATCGGCAAGGAGACCCAGTACTGCGGAACCGGCGGCGGCACCACCGTCTACTCCGACACCTTCGAGACCGCCACCGGCTGGACCAGCAACCCCGGCGGCACCGACACCGCCACCCTCGGCCAGTGGGAGCGCGGCGACCCCGCCGCCACCACGTCCTCGGGCGCCAAGCAGCTCGGCACCACGGTCAGCGGCGTCAACGACCTGGTGACGGGACGGCTCGCGGGCTCCTCCGCGGGTGCCTACGACGTCGACGGCGGCGTCACCACCATTCAGTCGCCGCCGATCACCCTGCCGGCCTCGGGCACGCTCAACCTGTCGCTGTCGTGGTACCTGGCGCACGGCTCGAACTCCTCCAGCGCCGACTACTTCAGGGTGCGGGTCGTCGGCTCCACCACGACCACGGTCGTCAACCAGACGGGAGCCGCCTCCAACAGGAACGGCTCGTGGACGGTGGCGACGGCCGACCTGAGCGCGCACGCGGGCCAGACGGTCAGGATCGTCATCGACGCGGCGGACGCCTCCACGGCCTCTCTGGTGGAGGCCGGCGTCGACGATGTGAAGATCACCCAAACGCCGTAACCGAAACCTGAGGGACGCCCACCTCTCCCGGCTTCTTCGCAGGCCAGGAGGGGTGGGTTTTTGGGTCTTGTAAGGGGTCGATGTCAAGGCTACGATCGCGACAACTCTTAGGAAACTTTACTAAAAGAAATCATGAAGGAAGTCGTCCAGGACGATCGCACCCTCGACCAAGCCACCCCACCTGCGAAGACAGTCACGCCCCTCGACGCGGCCCGTCGAGGAGCCCGGCGCGCCGCGCGAGCCCACCGCCGTGGGAGGTCTGCGGCGGCGCCCCCTCGCCTGACCCACCCTGACAGCCCCTGCAAAGGGAGCGCACCCCCCGAAAAGAAGGAACGGCGTGAGATTACGCGCATCAGTGGTAGCACTGATCACCCTCGCTCTCACCTTGGTCGCCCTGCCCGCGCAGGCCGCGGGCCTCACCGCGACCTTCACCAAAGCCGCCGACTGGGGCTCGGGCTTCGAGGGCAAGGTGACGATCACCAACGGCACCGCCGCCCCCGTCGCGTGGAACGTGCAGTTCGACGTACCGGCCGGATACTCCATACCGTCGGCATGGGACGCGACCATGTCCCGCAGCGGCCAGCACTACACCTTCACCCCGCCGAGCTGGGCCGGCCCGCTCGCCGCCGGAGCCAGCACGAGCTTCGGCTTCAACGGCGGCCCAGGCAACTTCCCCGGCATCACCGGCTGCACGATCAACGGCGCCTCCTGCGGCGGCGGCGAACCCCAGCCCGGCGTCCCAGGGCAGCCGGGCGTCGCGAGCGCCACCTCCACCACCTCCGCCATCTCCCTGTCCTGGGGTACGGCGAGCGGCACGGTCACCGGCTACCGGGTCTACGAGGGGTCGACGCTCAAGACCACCGTGACGGGCACCAGCGCCACCATCACCGGCCTGGGCGCCTGCGAGACGCACACCTACACCGTCAAGGCCTACAACTCCGTCGGCGAGTCGGCGGGACGCGACGTCAGCGCCACCACCGCCGGATGCACGACGGGCCCGCTGCCCAGGCACTTCCTCACCGGCTATTGGCACAACTTCGTCAACCCGGCCGTCGAGCTGAAGCTCTCCGCGGTCCCCGCCGAGTACGACCTGGTCGCGATCGCCTTCGGCGAGGCCACCTCGACCGCGGGCGAGGTCGTCTTCAGCGTCGACCCCGGCCTGGCCACCGCGGTGGGCGGCTACACCGACGCCCAGTTCAAGGCCGACGTCGCCGCCCTCCACCAGCGCGGCAAGAAGGTCATCCTGTCGGTCGGCGGCGAGGCGGGCCGCGTCCAGGTCGCCAGCGCCGCGGCGGCCACGAAGTTCGCCGACTCCGTCCACGCCCTCATGCAGAACTACGGCTTCGACGGCGTCGACATCGACCTGGAGAACGGGCTCAACGCCACCTACATGGCCCAGGCCCTCAGGTCGCTGCGGTCGAAGGCGGGCTCCGGCCTGATCATCACGATGGCCCCGCAGACGATCGACATGCAGTCGACGGGCGCCGAGTACTTCAAGCTGGCCCTGTCGATCAAGGACATCCTCACCGTCGTCCACACGCAGTTCTACAACTCCGGCTCCATGCTCGGCTGCGACCAGAACGCCGCCTACTCGCAGGGCACCGTCAACTTCATGGTCGCGCTGGCCTGCATCCAGCTCGAGAACGGCCTGCGCCCCGACCAGGTCGCCCTCGGCCTGCCCGCGGGCCCCGGCGCCGCCGGTGGCGGCATCGTCGCCCCGAGCCTGGTCAACCAGGCGCTCGACTGCCTGGCCAAGCGGACGAGCTGCGGCTCGTTCGTCCCACCCCGCGCCTACCCCGACATCAGGGGCGCGATGACCTGGTCCATCAACTGGGACGCCAGTAACAACTGGAACTTCTCCAAGACCGTCAAGCCGCACCTTCAGGGAATGCCATGAGACGCATCATGCTCGCCTTGGTGGCCGCCTTCGCTCTCGCGGGCGCAGGCCTGGCCACGATCAACCCCGCCGCCGCGCAGAGCGTCACCGTCGCCGCCTACCCCGCGTGGCAGGCCTGGACGCCGTACACGATCGGCACCCGCGTCACCTACAACGGCGTCGACTACGAGTGCATCCAGGCCCACACCTCGCAGCCCGGCTGGGAGCCCGCCAACGTGCCCGCCCTGTGGAAGACGGTCTCCGGCGGGGGCGGCGACACCACAGCGCCCTCGGTGCCGGGCGACCTGCGCACCACGGGGAGCACCTCCAGCAGCATCTCGCTGGCGTGGAACGCCTCGACCGACAACGTCGGCGTCACCGGGTACAACGTCTACCGCGGTTCGACGCTGGTGACGACCGTCACCGGCACCACCCACACCGACACGGGCCTGGCCTCGGGCACCAGCTACACCTACACCGTGCGCGCCCGTGACGCGGCGGGCAACCTGTCGGCCGCGAGCACCGCCGTCACCGCCTCCACCTCGGGCGGGACGGGCACACCAGGACAGCCCGGCGCGCCCGGCGTCACCGGCGCCACCAACACCTCGATCTCCCTGTCGTGGGGCGCCTCCAGCGGCACGGTCACCGGCTACCGGGTCTACGAGGGTTCGACCCAGCGCGCGCAGGTGACCGGCACCTCGGCCACGATCTCCGGCCTCGGCGCCTGCCAGTCGCACACCTACACCGTCAGGGCCTACAACTCGGCGGGCGAGTCCGGTTCCAGCGCCTCCGTCACCGGCTCCACGACCGGATGCCCGACCGGCAGCCGCATGCCGGGCGCGCCGTACCTCTACATGGGCTGGGGCAACCCGCCCAACCCCGGCACCGTCATGGACGCCACCGGCGTCAAGTCCTTCACCATGGCCTTCATCCTGTCCAGCGGCGGCTGCAACGCCGCATGGGACGGCAACCGCCCGCTCACCGGCGGCGCCGACGCCCAGGCCATCTCCACGATCAAGTCGAAGGGCGGCAGCGTCCAGGTCTCCTTCGGCGGCTGGCAAGGCAACAAGCTCGGCCCGAACTGCTCCACCCCGCAGGCCTTCGCCGGCGCCGTCCAGCAGGTCATCAACGCCGTCGGCCCCGCGGTCGTCGACTTCGACATCGAGAACACCGACGAGTTCGAGAACTACACCGTCCAGGACCGCATCCTGAACGGCCTGAAGATCGTCAAGCAGAACAACCCCAACATCAAGATCGTCGTCACCTTCGGCACCACCACGACAGGCCCGAACTCCCACGGCATCCGCCTGATCAACCGCTCCAAGGAGCTCGCGGTCCCGATCGACAACTACACGATCATGCCGTTCGACTTCGGCAGCTCCAACATCTACAACGACACCGTCAACGCCTCCGAAGGCCTGAAGAACGCGCTGAAGAGCGCCTTCGGCTGGACCGACGCCCAGGCGTACGCCCACATGGGCATCTCCGGCATGAACGGGCTGTCCGACCAGCAGGAGCTCACCACCCCCGCGACCTGGACCCAGATCACCAACTGGGCCAAGTCCAAGGGCCTGACCCGCCTGGCCTACTGGGCGGTCAACCGCGACCGTCCGTGCCCGGGCGGCGGCGTCGTCTCCCACTGCAGCGGCATCGCCCAGTCCGACTGGGAGTTCACCAGGACCACCGCAGGGTTCTGATCCAGGCGCACCCCCCGGCGCTCGACCCTCCCGAGCGTCCGCCCGGCTCCCGTCCCGGGAGAGCGCGCCTCCTCTCCCGGGACGGTGAGCCGCACCCCCCACGCACCACGATCGAGGAACCTCACGCATGAACCTGAGGAAGCCGGCGGCCGTGGCCGCCCTCGCGCTCGCCATGACCGCGCTCCCCGTCACGCCCGCGCTCGCCGCCAACATCGCGACCAACCCCGGCTTCGAGTCGGGCCTTGCGGGCTGGACGTGCTCGCTGGCGCAGACCGTGTCCAGCCCCGTGCACGGCGGCACCAAGGCTCTGCAGGGCAGCCCCGCAGGCGACGACTTCGCCCGCTGCCGGCAGACCGTCACCGTCCAGCCGAACACCGCCTACCAGTTGTCCGCGTGGGTCCAGGGCGCCTACGTCTTCCTCGGCGCGACCGGCACCGGAGTGAACGCCAGCACGTGGGGCGCGCCAGGCGCCACCTGGCGGCAGCTCACCACCTCCTTCACGACCGGCGCGAGCACGACGGCCGTCGCCATCCACGTCAACGGCTGGTACGGCCAGGGCCCCTACCTCGCCGACGACGTCGTGCTCGACGGCCCGGGAGGAGGCGGCGGAGGCCAGGACACCACCCCGCCGACCGTCCCCGGAGGCCTCGCCGTCGGCAGCCCCACGAGCGGCTCTCTCACCGCCACCTGGTCGGCCTCCACCGACGACTCAGGCACGATCGCCCGCTACGAGATCTCCAGGGACGGCGCCGCCCCCGCGCAGGTCACCACCACCTCCCACACCGCCACCGGCCTGAACCCCGCCACGACCTACCGGTTCAAGGTGCGCGCGTGCGACCCCTCAGGCAACTGCTCGCCGTACACGCAGGAGGTCGCGGGGACCACCACGACCGGAGGGGGAGGACAGAGCGGCAAGCTGATGGTCGGCTACCTGCACGCCTCGTTCGCCAACGGGTCCGGCTACGTCAGGATGGCCGACGTGCCGGGCGAGTGGGACTTCATCAATCTCGCCTTCGGCGAGCCCACCTCGGTCACCTCCGGCGACATCAGGTTCACCAGGTGCCCGGTCGCCGAGTGCCCGAACGTCGAGTCGGAGGCCGACTTCGTCGCCGCCATCAGGGCCAAGCAGGCGGCGGGCAAGAAGGTGCTCATCTCCATCGGCGGGCAGAACGGGCAGGTGCAGCTCACCACCGCCGCCGCCCGCGACACGTTCGTCGAGTCCGTGGCTGCGATCATCGACAGGTACGGCCTCGACGGCCTCGACGTCGACTTCGAGGGCCACTCGCTCTACCTCAACCAGGGCGACACGAACCTGAACAACCCGACCACGCCCGTCGTGGTCAACCTGATCTCCGCGCTGAGGTCGCTCAAGGCCAGGTACGGCACGCGGTTCACGCTCACCATGGCGCCCGAGACGTTCTTCGTGCAGCTCGGTCACCAGTTCTACGGTCCAGGCCCGAACGGCGCGGCCGACAGCAGGAGCGCCTCCTACCTGCCGGTCATCCACGCGCTGCGCAACGACCTGACCCTGCTCCACGTGCAGGACTACAACTCGGGGCCGATCATGGGCCTCGACGGCCAGTACCACACGATGGGCGGCCATGACTTCCACGTGGCGATGACCGACATGCTGCTCGCCGGATTCCCGATCATGGGCAACGCCGGCAACGTGTTCCCCGCCCTCCGCCAGGACCAGGTCGCCATCGGCCTGCCCGCCTCGCCCAACGCGGGCAACGGGTTCACCACCGTCGCCGAGGTCCAGAAGGCGTTCACCTGCCTGGCCAAGGGCATGGGGTGCGGCACCTACCGGCCACGAGGGGTGTACCCGAACCTGCGGGGGCTGATGACCTGGTCGATCAACTGGGACAGGTTCAACGGCTTCGAGTTCTCCCGCTCGCACCGGCCCTACCTGGACGGCCTGAGCTGACGGCCCGCGCCCATGGCCAGGCGTCGCGGTCGGGTCTCAGCCCTCCTGCCCGCGATGCCTGACCATGAGCGTCGGCTTGACGTGCTGCCCGGTGCCCGGCGGGCGGTAGGTGGGCAGCGCCTCGCCGTACTCGTGCATCCAGTCGTGGTCGACGAGCGTGTGCATGCGGCCCGTCAGCGTCAGCCACGGCATGCCCTCCGGCCGCACGGCCGGCCCGGGAACCGCGGCCAGCAGCGCTGCCGTCTCCGGATAGTTGCGCTCCACGATGTGGCCGCGCACCAGCTCCCTCCGGGTGCCCAGATGCTCCACGGCCAGCTTGCCGAACGCCTCGGCCAGCATCCGCACGTCGGGCATCGGCACGTCGGCGTACTGGGAGGCGCCCACCAGCAGGTCCAGCTTCCCGTTGACCAGATGGTGCACGAAGCAGGGATCGACCTGGTCGCCGTGCGCGAGCGTCAGCACCCTCGGCCAGTTGCGCGGATCGTCCGGCTCGTCGCAGGCGCGCCGTCCCGGCTCGGCCACCAGGTCGAGCGGGTTGCGGTCGTACTCGGGCGCCATGTGCAGCCAGCCCTCGCGCACCGCCTCGGCCAGCACGGGCCACGGCGCCCGGTCGTTGAACAGGCCCTCGCCGAGCTGCCAGGACAGCATCCCCACGTCCGTGCAGTCGTAGCGCCACCTGTCGGCGTGCAGGTAGAAGTAGATCCCCGTGTCCACCACCCGCTCGCCCTCGCCCCTCGGACCGCCCCATCCGCCGCCGCGCACCCCCGCCGAGCCCGTCAGCACCAGCAGCGCCAGCATCGCCCGGTGCGCGGTGTCGGCGTGCTCCGTGCCGAGCCGCCCCGGCATGATCATGCACCTACCGCCCGTGCGCAGCGCGGTCTCGCCCAGCTCGCGCGCCACCTTGACCGCCCTCGAGGCGCTGACGCCGGTGATCGGCTCCTGCCAACCAGGCGTGTACGGCTCCCGCGCGTCGTCGTAGTCAGCGGGCCACGAACCGGGAAGGCCGTCGCGGGCCACGCCGTACTGGGCCAGCAGCAGGTCGTAGACCGTCGTCACCATGTGGTCGCCCACCCGCACCACCGGCACGCCCCTGCGCAGCACGCCCGACCCCTCGTCGAAGCGGGGGAGCAGCAGCTCGACGCTGCCGCCGCCCTTGCCGTACATGGTGAGCGCGGGGTCGGTCTCCAGCGTCAGGTTCCAGTGCGCCGGGTCGCGGCGGAAACCGAGCGACCCGTTCGGCACCACGGGCCTGCCGCCCCTGGCCAGCAGCACGGTCTTCAGCGCGGCCGTGGGCGAGGTGTCGCCGAGGTCGGCCGCGTTGAGGAAGCGGTGGGCGACGTAGCCGTCGGCGCGTTCGCGCAGCCGCACGAGGAACGGCAGGTCGGTGCGCTGCTTCGCGTGCTCGGCGAACGCGGGCCGCTCCAGGTGGAACTCCTTCAGCAGCACGTGCCCCATCGCCATGGCCAGCGCCGCGTCGGTGCCCGAGCGGACCACGACCGTCTCGTCCGACAGCCGCATCGGATGGCTGCCGATCGCGACCACCTTCTGCCCCTTGTAGCGGCCGGCCACCAGCCAGTGCGCGTCGGGGGAGCGGATCGCGCGGTCGTTCTCGCCCCACATGATCGCGTAGGCGGCCTGCTCCCAGTCGGCCGGTTCCGGCACCTCGGAGCAGGGGCCGAAGACCTGCGTGGCGGCCAGCGGCTGGTCGACCAGCACCGCGCCGCCGATCAGCCCCACGAACCTGGAGATCATGGACGTGGAGTGCGCGGCGACCCTGTCCGGGCCGTACGCGGCGATGGTGTGCACGTGCGCGGCGGCCACCATCTCGGCCACCTCGTCGTCGCCGACCGGCGCCACCTCGTTCCCTCTGCCTCGCTGATAGGCCTGCCGTACCTGCGGATTGGCTGTGAGTTGCGACCAGGCCGCGACAGGATCGGCGGCCCTGCCGCGCGCCTCCCTGTAAAGCCCGACCAGCACCCCGTTGCCCCGTGATCCCCCCATGCTCCTAATTGAACACACAGAGTGATGATCCGGGGTGCTGCGACCCGCCTTACGGGTGGCAGTACCTTCGATCGTGCGGCAGGCTAGGAGCCGCCATGGACTACGCAGTGCTCACGGGGGTCGTCCTCGTCTCAGGTGTCGTGTTCGCCCTCATCGCCCAGTGGCGTGACTGGCGTCCCCCTCTCTGGATCGCGATCGCGGTCGGCGTAGGGGTGCGCGTGCTGATCATGTACACGTCGGCGATCGACACCTGGCAGCCCGTCGACTTCGTCAACAGCTTCAAGCCGGCCGGCGAGGCGGTCCTCAACAGGCAGGACCCCGTGCTCGGCAGCAACGGCGGCTGGCACTTCCTGCCGACCATCCCCTACGTCTACGGGATCCTGCTGTGGCTGGGCATCCCGTGGGAGTACGCGGGCCGCCTGGTCACCGTGGTCGCCGACATCGCGCTGATCCCGCTGGTGGCGAAGCTGGCAGGAGGGCCGCGCGCGTCGCTGCGCGCCCTGCAGTACGCGCTCAACCCGCTCGCGCTGCTGGTGGCCTCCGTCCACGGCCAGGTCGAGCCGGTCGCCCTGGCCTTCGGCGTGGCCGCCTTCGTGGTGGCGCGCGGCCCCGGCGACCCCGACAGGCACGGCGTCACGATGACGGTCCGCGAGGCGATCGCGGCCATCGACGTCAGGAAGGCCTTCACCTTCCAGGCGGCCGAACTTCCCGACTACCGCAGGGCCCTGTGGGCGGGGCTGCTGATGGGTCTGGCGCTGTGCGCGAAGAGCTGGCCGATCTGGCTCATCCCCGGCATGCTCCTGCTGCTGCCGAACTTCAGGGCGCGGCTCATCGGCCTGGCCGCCACCGGCGTCCCGCCGGTCTTCTTCCTCCTCACGCTGCCGATCTTCGCGGGCACCTCGCTGGCCGACATCCCCAGGGTGATGGAGGTCATGAGCGACATCCGCCCGATCGTCGGCGAGTGGGGCTGGACGGCGGTCCTGGTCGACGGCGAGTGGACCCTCCACTCCGCCTACGCCAAGATCGGCACCTACCTGATCTACGCCACCGTCCTCGCCGTCTGCTGGATGTGGCGCAGGGCCGACCCCGTCGACCTGACCACCGCCATCCTGCTGGCCTTCATGGTCGTCACCCCGCGCCTCGGCGCGCAGTACCTGCTGTGGTTCATGCCGTTCCTGGTCGCCAGGCCCACCCGCTTCGCCTGGCCCGCCATCATCGGCACCTCGCTGTGGGCCGCGATCGGCTACCTCTGGATGACCCAGAGCTGGCAGATCTGGAACGACTGGCATCCCAACTGGGCCAGAGCCTCCATCCTGCTGCTGCCCGTGCTGGCCCTGGCCCTGCCGTGGGCGCGCCGGATCTCCACCACCGCGCCCACGCCACCGGCCAGGCCGCTGTCCGTCACGTCCGAGTCCGACACGGCGGACGTCACCGGCTGACCGCAGCCTTCCCCGAACCCGTCAGCTCAGGGGACGGGCGGCGGCCGGGCCGGCGAACCGGCTCAGGGAGGGGCGGCGGCCGGGGCCGGCGAACCGGCCGCCGCCCGTCTCAGCGGTACAGCGAGACGAAGAGCGAGACCCACTGGTCGGGATGGACGAACGCCACGACCGTGTCACGGGCGACGCCCGCCCGGTCGAAGGCCGCGCCCACGTCTGCGTAGTGACGGCTCAGCGAGGCGAACAGGGAGCCGCCGACGCCGGAGAAGCCCAGCTCCACCAGCTCCTGCCACGCGCGGCCGTCGTCGACGAGCGGCTCGGGCCGCCGCTCGATCCGCAGGATCGCCGAGTCGACGGAAGGGACGGGCCTGAAACTCTCCCTGCCGATCCTGCCGAGCAGCTCCCACGAGAACCACGGCCAGCTCTCCACCGTCACCAGGCTCCACCGGCCGAAGTCGCCGCTGCGCTTGCGGGCGTACTCCAACTGGGTGAGCAGGGTCGCGGAGGTCAGCTCGGGCGCCCGCAGGCACCAGTCGACGATCTTGGAAGTGACCGAGTACGGGATGTTCCCCACGACCGCGAACGGCTCGCTCGGCGGCCGCGCCACGGTGAAGTCGCCCTTGACGATCTTCAGCTTGGTCCTGGCCCTGAGCTTGGCCACCAGCAGCGGGTCGATCTCGTAACCCACGACCTCGGCGCCCGTCCTGGCCAGCGCCGACGTGAGCACTCCCTCACCTGCGCCGGGCTCGAGCACGAGCCCGCTCGGCCTGGCCGCCTTGACCAGCAGATCCACGGCATGCTGATCGACCAGGAAGTTCTGCGAGAGCTCACGCCGCGCCCGATCTCTGGGCGTGCGACCGCCACCGCTGTTCCTGGCCTTCTTCTGGGTATGCGAATAATTTCCGTGCGCGAAGTTCTGCGCCACAGCAAAAGCCCTCTCGGGTCCTCGAGACGAATGGGATCTCGACGGGCCCTGGGCTCGCGTCCTGCGAAGCTAGCGAGCCAGAGCCCGGCTGCTGCGCAGACGCATGAAACAAAGGCATGACATGCGACCAGGCTACGGAAGATCGCTGGAAATCGCGATGCGTTTTTCCGCGGAGATCGTCACCCTGGTGGGATGCGGGCAACGGTCACCCTCACCCCGGCGCGCCTTCCCGACGTGCTCCTGCACGTCGCGGTCGTGCGCCCGGTCTTCCTCTGGGGTGCGCCGGGCATCGGCAAGAGCTCGCTGGTCCGGCAGTTCACCGACTCGCTCGGCCTGGGGTCAGACCCCCGACTTCTCTGCGTTCGACAACGTTGGCGGACGGAAGGTCCGGTCTAAACGTCGGTGCGCGATGGCATGCTCCCGATCATGACGAACTTTGCCGATCTTGCCCGAGCCCATCTACCCGCTGACACCGCCGACCGGCTGCTCGCGCTGCTGCGCCCGACGATCCAGCTATCGATAGCTCAGGATGGCCGGCCGGTGGTCGGGCGGCTGGGCGGAACCGCGGACCTGCCGGACGGCTTGTCCTGGCCGGTCGGTCCGGACTCGCGTCCGCTGGCGCTGGTCGCCACCCTCGCCTGTGCGCGGCTGGCCGCCTATGAGGTCGACATCGAGCTGCCCGAGGACGGCACGCTGCTGTTCTTCGTCCAGTTCGACGGGGACGGCGACGCCGTGATCTACGTGCCTGCCGGGACGCCCACGCTTCGGCAGTCCGAAGGCTGGGTCTACCCGGAAGAGCCGCTCACCGCGCAAGCCGTGCTCACCTGGCCGGACAACGTCCAGCCGGAGCTCGCCGAGGCCTTCGGCGGCAGCTCGGCGGTGTTTCCGGCGGTGTGGCACCATGTGGCGGCCGGACGCGAGTTCATGGAAGTGGTCGGCGAGTACGAGCACGGCCACCACGGCTCACGGCACCAGGTCGGCGGCCACGCCATGGTCCTGCAGTCACCGTTCGAGGCCGTCGCCGCCGAACGTGAGGGCGCGGGCTGGTACGACGAGGAGTCGTTCTATGCCGAGGCCCGCCAGTGGGTGCTGCTCCTTCAGCTGAACGAGACAGAGCACATGATCTGGGGTGACGGGGCGCACATCGCTTGGGGGATACGTCGCGACCACCTCGCCGCCCGCGACTTCTCCAGAGCCGTCTTCGACGTCCAGGGCCACTGACATCCCGCCCACGCTCAGCATCACCCCAAGTAACCGATCATCGAGAGTGGGCCAGAGCCAGAGAACGTCAGTGGATGCGCGGACTTAATGTCAGCGATCCGGTGGAGTGGCGGGCCGTGTTCGACCAGCCGGACAGCGCTTCTCCGAGATCACCATGGCCGCCGAATGACGGCGATCGGCGGGCCCAGCGTGGCGACCAGGGCACGGGCTTCGTCCCAGCCGAATGCCGCCATCGCACGGGTGATAATGGCTGGCGAAGGATCGGGGTTGTCCCGCTATTCTTCCGGGCACAGGCGTTGATCCGGCCATCACCGGGAAGCCTCCGGAAGAACGGCCCGCGAGGGCTCAGTAGAACCGGACGGGGCCGGCCCGTCACAGCCGAAGAACGAGTGGGCGTCTCGACGCCAAGCGGGGTGGTACCGCGGAGGAGTCTCCGTCCTCGCATCCGACCGATGGATGTGAGGAGTGCGCAGTGTCCGAACCAGTGTTCCCCAAGGTCGAGCTGCGCATTCTCGACTTCTGGGCGCAGGACCGTACGTTCGAGGCGTCCGTCAGCGGGGACGAGGAGTTCGTCTTCTACGACGGCCCGCCGTTCGCCAACGGCCTGCCCCACTACGGCCACCTGCTGACCGGGTACATCAAGGACGCCGTCCCCCGCTACCAGACGATGCGCGGCAAGCGGGTCGAGCGGCGGTTCGGGTGGGACTGCCACGGGCTGCCCGCCGAGGTCGACGCCGAGAAGCAGCTCGGCATCACCGGCAAGGCCGACATCCTTCAGCTGGGCATCGGCGCGTTCAACGCGGCGACCAGGGAATCGGTCCTGCGCTACGCCCGCGAGTGGGAGCAGTACGTCACCCGGCAGGCCCGCTGGGTGGACTTCGCCGGTGGCTACAAGACGCTCGACGTCGACTACATGGAGAGCGTCCTGTGGGCGTTCAAGACGTTGCACGACAAGGGCCTGGTCTACGAGGGTCACCAGGTGCTGGCCTATTGCTGGCGGTGCGAGACGCCGCTGTCGGCCACCGAGACCAAGATGGACGACACCTACCGCGACCGCCGGGATCCGGCGCTGACGGTGGCTTTCCCGCTGGAGACCGGCGAGAAGGCGCTGGTCTGGACGACGACGCCGTGGACCCTGCCGGGCAACCAGGCGCTGGCCGTCGGCCCCGACCTGGACTACGCGGTGGCGGAGCTGGACGGCGAGCGGTACGTGGTCGGTCGTGACGCCGTGCCGGAGGGCGCGACGGTCGTCGAGGTGTTCAAGGGCCGGGAGCTCGTCGGCAGGAGGTACGTCCCGCCGTTCGACTTCGTCGAGGGCGATTTCCGGATCCTGGCGGCCGGCTTCGTCGACGCAGGGGAGGGCACCGGCATCGTCCATCTGGCGCCCGCGTTCGGCGAGGACGACCACGAGGTGTGCGCCGCGGCGGGCATCGCGCCGGTCATGACGGTGGACGAGCGCACCCGTTTCACCGCGCTCGTGCCCCCGTTCGAGGGGCTGCAGGTGTTCGAGGCCAACGGGCCGATCATCGACGATCTGCGGGCGAGCGGGCTCGTGCACCGGCACGAGAGCTACGTTCACTCCTATCCGCACTGCTGGCGGTGCGACACGCCGCTGGTCTACAAGGCGGTGTCGAGCTGGTTCGTGGCGGTCACCAAGGTGCGCGACCGCATGGTCGAGCTCAACAAGGAGATCACCTGGGTGCCCGGCCACATCGGCGAGGGCCAGTTCGGCAAGTGGCTGGAGGGGGCGCGCGACTGGTCGATCAGCCGTAACAGGTTCTGGGGCACGCCGATCCCGGTGTGGAAGTCCGACGACCCGGCCTACCCGCGGCTGGACGTGTACGGCTCGGTTGAGGAGCTGGAACGGGATTTCGGCACTCAGGTGACGGACCTGCACCGGCCGTACATCGATGAGCTGACCCGGCCGAACCCGGACGATCCGACCGGCCGTTCCACCATGCGCCGGGTGCCTGAGGTGCTCGACTGCTGGTTCGAGTCGGGCTCCATGCCGTACGCGCAAGCGCACTACCCGTTCGAGAACCGGAAGTGGTTCGAGTCGCACTACCCCGGCGACTTCATCGTGGAGTACACCGCGCAGACGCGCGGTTGGTTCTACACGCTGCACGTGCTGGCCACGGCGCTGTTCGACCGGCCCGCCTTCCGCACCGCGCTCGTGCACGGCACCCTGCTGAGCGACGACGGCAGGAAGATGTCCAAGAGCCTGTCGAACTACCCGGACGTCTACGAGATGTTCGACCGGTACGGGTCCGACGCGATGCGCTGGATGCTGTTGTCGTCGCCGGTGATGCGCGGTGGCGACATGGCGGTGTCGGAGCAGGCCGTGCGCGACGCCGTGCGGCAGGTGCTGATGCCGCTGTGGAGCGTGTGGTCGTTCTACTCCCTGTACGCGGGTGGTCGGGAGACGGAGTCCGACCATCCGCTCGACCGCTACGCCCTGGCCAAAACCGACCGGCTCGTCGCCGACGTGACCGCCCGGATGGACACCTTCGACCTGTCGGGGGCGTGCGGCTTGGTGCGGACCTTCCTCGACGTGCTCACCAACTGGTATGTGCGCCGTTCGCGGACCAGGTTCTGGGCCGGCGACCCGCAGGCGCTCGGCACCCTCCACAGCGTGCTGGAGGTGCTGACCCGGGTCATGGCGCCGCTGGCACCGCTGGTGACGGAGGAGATCTGGAAGTGCCTGACCGGCGGCCGCAGCGTGCACCTGACACCGTTCCCCCGCCCCCGGAGGGGAGACGACGACCTGGTCACCGCGATGGACGAGGTGCGCGAGGTGTGCTCCGCAGCCCTGGCGCTGCGCAAGGCTGCGGGGCTGCGGGTGCGCCTGCCGCTGCCCCGATTGACCGTGGCGACGCCCGCGTTCGCCCGGCTGGCGCCGTTCGTGGCGCTGATCGAGCAGGAGGTCAACGTCAAGGAGGTCGTACTCACCGGCGATCTCGGCGAGGTGAGCGAGCAGGTGCTCACCGTCGTCCCGAGGGTCCTGGGTCCGCGGCTGGGGCCTGACGTGCAACGCGTGATCAAGGCGGTGCGCGCGGGCGACTGGGCGGCGGACGGCGGGGTGGTGACGGCGGGCGGCGTCGAACTCCTGCCCGGGGAGTACGAGCTCCGCAGCGTCGCCGCCGACGCGGACCACTCGGCCGCCATCCCGGACGGCGTGCTGGTCCTGGACGTGGCCGTGACCCCCGAACTGCTCCTGGAGGGTGTGGCGCGCGACCTCATCCGCGCCGTCCAGCAGGCCAGGCGCGAGGCGGGGTTCGAGGTGGCCGACCGGGTCCGCGTGCGGATCGAGGGCGGCGAGGAGGTGGCGGCGGCGGTGGCCGCGCACCGCGACCTCATCGCCGCAGAGACGCTCGCCGACGAGGTCTGCCACGTTCCAGGCGAGAGCGTGGTCGCGAGAGCCGAACGATGATCCCCTTCGGGGTAACGGGTAGGCGCGAGAACGAGGTGATGATCGGTGACGACGTTCCGGGCTGACAGAACTTGTCGCCGACCGCTGTCGGTGTCTGGCTCTGGCGCTGATCTTGTTGCGGTGCCGGTCAGGTTCGTGTCGCTCCCGCACCGAGCTGTC
>NZ_JBHUFV010000042.1:0-4488 GCF_042681425.1 Nonomuraea mangrovi
AAGCAGTGCGATGGTCTCGCGAATGTAGCGCCATGCGGTGGTGGCGCCCACGGCGAAGCCCGCTTTTAATCCGTAGGTTCCGGGTTCGAGCCCCGGGCGCCCTACCACTCCTACCTGCGGCTTCCTTCCGTTTGGGGAAGGTTTCTTACTGATCGTGAGACACGTGTGGGTCATACCTGGGTCACATTGTCAGGCCGCCAGCTTGCGGGTCTTCCGAGCGGTCTTGCGGGTGCTGGCCAGGACCAGCTGCGCGATGGCCTGGGCGGACTGGTGGTACACCTCCGGCAGCACCGAGGTGTAGATGTCCGAGGTCACCACGATGCTGCCGTGCCCCAGCGTGCCCTGCACCACCCGCAGATCCGAGCCTGAGGCCAGGGCGAGGGTTGCCGTACCGTGCCGTAGGTCGTGCAGCCGGATCGGTGGCAGATTGCTGGCTTGTACCAGCTGGGGGAACCGGACGGTGAGATAGTCCGGCCGGACCGGGGCCCCATCCCCGCGGGCGAAGATCGGCCCGGATTCGTTCCAGGCTTCGCCCAGCAGCTGTCGTTGGGCCTGCTCGTGGCGGCGCAGTAGCCGAACCGTCTTGGGGTCCAGCGCGACGATCCGTCGGCTGGCAGCGGTTTTCGGCGGGCAGGCGATCAGCCCGTCGTCGGTGTGCACCAGCTGCCGGCTCACGCTGAGCTCCCGCCGGTCGAGGTCCAGGTCCACCCAGCGCAGACCGGCTGCCTCGCCGCGGCGCAGGCCGCGCAGCGCGATCAGCTGCCACAGCGGATACAGCAGGTCGCCACGGGCGAAGGCGAGGAACTCGGCCAACTGCTCAGCGGTCCACACCGCCACCGCGGGCCGCTCGCCGCTTCGCCGCCATGCCACGACCCGGCGCTCGGTCCACACCTGTGGATACGGCCGGCGCGGTGCGGGCAGCCTGATCATCCGCGCCGGGTTGGAGGCCAGCAGGCCCTCACGGACCGCGGCGTTCAACGCCGCGCGCAGCGTCGCCCGGATCCGATGCAGGGTGGAGGACGCGATCGGCTCACCGTACCGGTTACGCCGCCCGACCAAGACGGCGAACATCCGCGCGATGTCGCGGCCGGCCAGCTCGGCCAGCTCGATCCGACCCAGATACGGGATCAGATACAGCCGCACGTGATCGGCATAGGCCTCGCGAGTGCTGGATCGTAGCTGGTGCTGTGTCTCCAGCCAGTGACGTAGCCACCGTGCCAGCGTGTACCCCCTGGCTGACGGATCGTTCTGATCGGCCGCGATCATCTCGCGGCCCGCCTGGCGGGCCTGTTCGGCTGTGCCGAACCCGCCCCGCCGCAGCCGCTCACGACGCCCGGCCAGACCGCTCACCTGCACCGCGAAGTACCAACTCCCGTGCCATTCCTCGGCCAACCGCAAGCATCGCCTGCCCAGCTGCCTGCCGGTAACCGCATCGGCGCACCCGCACCGCTTATGAACCACACATCGAGCCTGAAGACGTCTCATCGTCTTGCCCCTTCTTGATCGACCTCAAGAGCAAGACAACGCCCGCACGCACCACCCCACAAGAGCCCTGAAGCAAAGACCCAAGGAGACGAAACTCCCTCGAGGCACCCGATCAAAAGCGAACTGCGGTTCCGCCCAGTAGCCGCTCCTCGGCGAGTTCGTCCCACAACCGGTCGGGGACGGGCGCGGCGACCAGGGCGGCGTTGCGACGGACTTCCTCGACGGACCGGACTCCCACCACCACGGAGGTGACCGCAGGGTGGCGGAGCGGGAAGGCGAGCGCGGCCTGCGGAAGGGTGACTCCGTGGCCCTCGCACACTGCGGCGATTCGCCGCGCCCGCTTCAGCAGCTCGTCGGATGCGGGCGCGTAGTCGTAGGTGCCCTGCGGGTCGTGGGTGGCCAGCAGCCCGCTGTTGAATACGCCTGCCGCGAGCACGGACACCCCGCGTTCCAAGCAAAGCGTCAGCAGTTCCGCCTCGGCTGACTGGTCGAGCAGGGTGTAGCGGCCGGCGAGCATGACCAGGTCGACGTCGGTTTCGCGGACGGCACGGGCGAGCGGCTGCCACCGGTTCATACCGACGCCGACACCCTTGACGACTCCCTGGTCGCGCAGCTCCAGCAGGGCGGGCACAGCCTCGTCGACTGCCTGTTGCCAGTGGTCGTCGGGGTCGTGTACGAGTGCGATGTCGATCGAGGAGAGACCGAGGCGGTCAAGGCTGTCCCCCAGCGAGCGGCGCACGCCCTCGGCGGAGAAGTCCCACACCCGCCGGTGGTCTGCGGGCACGTCGAAACCCTGGTCGTCACGGCCGCCGCCCTCTGCGGGGACCAGCAACCTGCCCACCTTGGTGGAGAGCGTGAACGACTCGCGGGGTTTACTCGCCAGGAAGGCGCCGAGCCGTCGTTCCGACAGCCCGAGGCCGTAGTGCGGCGCGGTGTCGAACAGCCGGATGCCCGCTTCCCAGGCGGCCTCGGGTTGAAGGTCTCGCTGCTCTTGCCCTTGCCCCACTGGCCACCCGACAGCTCCAGTTGGAACGCGCGCTCGGAGACGTCGTTGGAGACCGCGTATCCGGCCACGCACGCCAGCGCCTCCGCCGGGGAGTCCAGGTAGCGGGCGGTGCGGCCGATCACGACGGCCAGCTCGACCTCCCAGTCCGTCTTGACCGAGCCGCGCGGCAGCACGATGTCATCGAACGGCCCGACCACGGTGTTCGGCGGCTTGTAGAACACCACCGGCGACTCCGGCGGGGCGCTGCCCGACTCGGCGGCGTGCGCGGCGTAGTTCAACCCGACGCACACGACCGCGCCAGGCCGGGCTATCGGCGCGCCGACCCGCAGCCCGGTCACGTCGAGCTCCGGCAGGTCGCCCGCCTCGTGCGCCAGCCGTACCCGATCGAGACCTCCCGACGCCAGGAACGCGCCGTCGATGTCGGCCGTCACCGCCGTCAGGTCGTGGTAGGTGCCGGTGCCGTCCAGCAACACCGGCCGCTCCGACCCGGCGGGCCCGATTCGTAGCAACTTCATTCGTCAACCTCTGGTTTGGGCAGGGCATACACGTGCCGGGCGGTTCCGGCGAAGACGGCGTCACGTTCGGACGTGCTCAGCTCCGCGGTGAGGGTTTCGGCAAGAGCCACTACCTCGCCGTACGAAGCGGCGAGCTCGCAGACCGGCCAGTCGGACCCGAACATCACCCGTTCGGGTCCGAAGCAGTCGAACACATGCGAGGCGTAGGGGGCGATGCCGGTGCTGCTCCAGGAGGTCCACGACGCCACGGTGACCAGGCCGGAGAGCTTGCAGCTGACATTGGGCAGTGCGGCCAGGGCGCGGATCTCCCCGGCCCAGGGTTCGAGGTCCCCGGCGGCGATCGGCGGACCGCCAGCGTGGTCGAGGACGAATCGCACCTCGGGGAGCCGCTGGGCCACCGATCGCGCGACAGGCAGCTGATCGTGCCGTACCAGGAGGTCGTAGGCCAGCCCGGCCGTGCCGAGGTGGTCGAGACCGCGCATCACTGCGGGCCTGGCCAGCCATTCGCGGTCCGGCTCGTCCTGCACTTGATGACGGATGCCGACCAGCGGTCCGGTCAGACCGGCCAGGCTGTCGCCGATCGCCGGGTCGGCGAGGTCGACCCAGCCGACCACTCCGGCGATGAGCCCGCCGGAGTCCGCCGCGACGGCCAGGAACTCCTGGGTCTCCTCCAGCGAGGAGACCGTCTGCACCAGGACGGTGCGGTTCACGTCGGCCGCGCTCGTCGCGCTGCGCAGATCGTCGATGCCGTACGGCCTGCGCAGCGGGTCCAGTCCCGCCATCCATGGATAGACGCGGTCGCGGGGATCCCAGAGATGGTGGTGGGCGTCGATCCTCACGGCAACTGCCAGACCAGGTGCGGGAGGGCGGCGGCGGGGTCGAAGTCGCCGTCCAGGAGCAGGTTGATCCTGGCCTGCCACGCCTTGTCCGCCGGGTGGTCCCGCAGGTGCTCCTTGAGGCGCTCGTAGCCCTCCACCTCTACCAGGTGGAACAGGTCGAGCCCGGACCGCCAGATCCGCCAGCTGTGCACGCCGCCCTCCCGGAGGGCGGCGTCCAGGTCGTCGGGAATGACCGCGTGGACCGCCTCGTACTCGGTTTCCTTGCCCGGCTTGAGCCGGGTGCGCAGGACTAGCGTCTGCATCAGGCCTCCTGCCAGATCTTCCCCTGCGGGAAGAAGTAGGCGTTGATTGACGAGGTGTGGATGGTCGCGTTGAATCCGGGCCTGTCCAGAGCCGCGTAGAAGCCGTCTCTTATCACCACGGATTCGACAAAGTGAGATGCCCCGCGCGGCTCGCGTCCAGCGGGCACCGCTCCAGGAGCAGGCGCAGCCGAGGATCGTTCCCCCGATCTCGGGAGAGCGATCCACGGTCCTGCGGCTCAGATCCATGGAGAAGAGCGTCATCGCTCCCCGAGCACTTCCGGTCACGTCCACGGACGTGGTGTATGAATCGATCTTCGCGTGATCCTGTTTATGCAGGTTAA
>NZ_JBHUFV010000043.1:0-86006 GCF_042681425.1 Nonomuraea mangrovi
GGAGCCCATCGCGCAGGCGAACCCTCTCAAGGCTCATGATCTCAACCTCGTACAGGCCCTAGCTCGCCCGTTCACTGCCGCGTCGTGGACCGCCGGACGGGCGCCCTGTGCCGGTTGCCGACCCCATCCCAGGACGTGTTCGGCCGATCAGCGGCCGGCCAGGCGGGAGACGCCGGCCGCGTGTTCCAGGATGCGGGCGTTGACCAGGTCCTTCCTGTACGGCGCGCTGACCGCGCTCCTGCCCACCGACGAGGAGAGCCGCCGCATCGTTCTGGCCTACACCGCCCACGTCACGTTCACCCTGACCGGCCCCGACCAGGCGGCGGCAGGCGTGTCGTACGCCAACGCCCTGCGGACGTCGTGACAGAGCGCGCTCGCGCAGGCGATGCCGGAGGCGGTCGAGGCTCAGGCCGCAGGCCTGGATGGCCAGCCGCAGCGCGACGCTGAACGGCCCGGCGGCCAGCGCCTCGTCGCGGGACCTGCGTAACTCGTCAGGCGACCGCTGGTTCACCGCCGCGCTCCCTTCCACCGTACCGGGCTACAGCCAGCCCCGCTGCGCGGCCGCGACGGCCAGCTGGAACCTGCTGGTCGTTGCCGTCATGGCCATGAGCTGCTCCAGCCGACGGTAGAACGTCCTACGGCTCATGCCCAGGCTCTGGGCCGCCCTGGCGTCGCTGACCCCGGCGTTGAGCAGGACGAGCAGCCTGCGATCGGCCGCTCTGATGGACGGTCCTGTCCCGGCCGCCAGATGCAACGGGATGGCCGCCTTCCAGCAGATCTCGAACAGGCCGACCAGCGCCTCCAGCAGGCCTCCCGAATAGACGATCGTCAGCGTCGCGTCCTGCCCGTCTTCGGGCCTGGTCAGCCACGCCAGATCCCTGTCGAGAATGGTCATGTTCACCGGCAGTTCCACCGCGGCCCGCGCCTGTTCCCCTGCCTCCACGCACGGCGTGACGTTCTGCTCCAGATACCCGGGCAGTTCCAGCGACTCCCTCGCGTAGACCACCCGGTAGGCGACACCCCTGCCGAGCTGCTCGATCTCGGCCCTGTTGACGGCCCCGAACAGGTGCGGCGGGCGGTCGAGCCGCCGGATCTCGTGCCGGACTCCGTTGACGAGTTGGCGGATGCGCAGTTTCACCGCCGGGCCGGTGACCACCTCGACCGGCGACTCGACGTCCGTCCTGCGGACCGACCTGCGATGGGTCTCGAAGGCGTGACCCACGGCGATGCGCGCCCGCTCGACGTCGGCCTGCCGCCGCCGTACCAGGGCGTCGAGGCCCACCTCGGGCACGACCGCGCGGAAGCAGTCGCCCGCGTCGTGCCGTCCCACCAGGCCCCAGGTGGTGAGCTCCTTGAACGCGGACCGCGCCTGCTCGGGTCTGATGTCCAGAGCTTCGGCCAGCGATGCCTCGGTCGCGTGCCGCATCGAGAGCAGGTGAACA
The DNA here is from genome assembly GCF_042681425.1 of Nonomuraea mangrovi. NCBI lineage: Bacteria > Bacillati > Actinomycetota > Actinomycetes > Streptosporangiales > Streptosporangiaceae > Nonomuraea > Nonomuraea mangrovi. Next base: position 1,443 of record NZ_JBHUFV010000043.1, read on the forward strand.
TAGACCCGAGCCACTTGGGGCTGTAAGCCGAGAATGACCAGGTGACTGCACAGATCATCCGGTTCCACGCGATCACTATAAGTAGTCCGATGGTCATATGTCGGCTATTTCAGCCGTGAGAGGGTGTGCCGTACCGCCTCGCCTGCCGTCGCCGTGGCCGGCGGTGGTCCGCCAACGCCTGGTCGGCCGCATTCAGGGCGAAACGCCTGGAGGCGCTCCAGCCTGGGCCGGGCGACCGCGGGGAGCCGGTGGTGGCGCTCGGAGATCCCGGGCAGCGGCCACATGGCGCGGGCGAGCGCGACAGGGTCGCCCCAGGGCTGAGCAGCACCTCATGAAGATCACCCCGTCCCGGAATCGCCGATCAGACACAGCGGCAGATGCTTGCGGCGTCGCGGCCGGGGCCCTGGCGCTCCCGCTCGGTCCCCTCTGACGCTCGTCACCGCGTCCCTCGGGATGCGGTGACGCAGGTCGCTCCGCGCGTCGGCAGGCAGGGCGCGAGGGAGGCACGTTCCGGGGGATCCCGGCGGCCGGCCGCCGGGGATCGCCTCCGGCGTGCCACAGCTCCTCTCACAGCCTGGGGGTCGAACCGACCGAGCACCGGACGCGCCGCCACCCGGACGGGCGGCCGTTGTTCACCGGGGCGATACCGACGCCGCCACCTGGGCGCCGGGGATTCTCCCGTCGCCGAACGTGGCCGTCGGCGATGGGCCGCCGCAGGCGTGTCCGCTGCGGCCTGCCCCAGGCGTCTCAGCGGCGGGCCGCCACACGCGTTGGCGGCGGCCACCTCGCGTGTGCGGCCCATGCCGGTCGACCACGTGCGCGTGCTCGCGAAGTAAAGCTCGCTTGACATCCGAGCGGTGTCAAGGATACTTTCCATCAGAGGGTCGAGGTAAAGGGAGCTTTACGTTTGTGGACAACGACATCAGAGAGTTGCGCAACGCCGCCGGGCTCTCCCAGCAGGCCCTCGGGGAGCGTCTCGGTGTCTCCAGGCAAACGATCAATGCCATCGAGCAAGGCCGATACGACCCTTCGCTTCCGCTCGCCATCCGATTGGCCCGGTTCTTTGGCCGATCCGTCGAGGAGATCTTCCACTGTGACGACTAACCGCTGGTTCTTCCCGGTGATCTGCCTCCTGCTCGGCCTGCTGATGGGCGTGCCGGTCATGGCCCGCGGTGACGTCGTCGTCGGGCTCGCGCTCGTCGGGGTCATGGTCGGTTACGCCACCTTCCTGCTGCTGACGCGCAAGCGCAGCGAGACCACCGCCATGCTGAGCGGGGAGTTGGGCGACGAGCGGCGCAGGCTCAACGAGCTGCGCGCCCGCGGCGCCATGGCCCATGTGCTCAGCACGGTGCTGATCGGCGGGTTCTTCGTACAGCTCTGGCGCGGGGAGGATGCCACGCCGTTCGCCCTCCTGGCAGCCGTCGCGGGGGTGTCCTATGTGGTCGCGCTCGTCTACTTCTCCCGTCGCGGCTGACCGCCAGAGCTGACCCGCCGCGTCCCGGCTGCCATCTCCCGCCGCGCCCTGGCGCTCCCCTGTGGCCGGTATCCGCCGAGCACGCATACCGCCTGGCCGGGGTGGTCAGGCGGGCGACCCCGCGCCGCCTGCTGGGAGGAGTCGCTGTTCCCGCGCCGCTCACCGGGTGAAGGTCGCGGTTCCGTCGCTCGCGGACCGGCTCCGGTGGCGAGCCGTGCCGCGTGGCGCGGACCGTGCGGTACCCCCTGGGGCCGATCACAGCAGCCGAAGCGATTCGATCCGATCTTGAGAGGGGATGCGTTCCATGTTTCAGCGGAGTGGCCGTGGGCTGACACCAGGCCGGCTGACGTCCGCCCTTGTCGCGGCGGGGCTGGCCGCCGTCGTGGCCTTCGCCGCCGCGCCAGCGCCGCCGCGGCTGGGGTCCGCGATGACCGGCGATCAGGCGCTGGGCGAGGCAGTACGGCGAGCGGCCGGATCCGACGGCTACCGCGCGCTGTCCGTGGCGCTGATCGAGAACGGTGTCGTCCGCACGGCGGGCGTCGGCGACATGGGCGGTCCCGCGCCACGCCCTGTTGACGCGTCCACCCTGTTCGAGATCGGCTCGGTCGGCAAGGTGCTCACCGGCATGGTCCTCGCCGACATGGTCGCGAGAGACGGACTCGACCCGCGTTCTCCGGTAGCCGGTCTCAAGGGCTCGATCACCTACGAGGAACTGGCCAGCCACCGTTCCGGCCTGCCCAGGCTGGCCGGTGGTCTCGGCCCGCTGGTACGGGGGGCCGCCGCGAACTACACCCACGGCAACCCCTACGCCGGACAGGGCGTCTCCGACGTGCGCGAGGCGGCCGGCACCGCCGAGCTCTCCGGGCGCGGCACGGTCGCCTACTCCAACCTCGGCATGTCCGTGCTCGGGCACGCGCTCGGCGAGCGAGCGAGGCTGCCCTATGCCGATCTGCTGAAGCGGCGGGTGCTCGAACCGCTCGGCATGAAGGCCACCACCACCTCCACTCCGCCGGCGGGCAGGGCGCACGGGTACGTGGAGGCCGGGCACGAGGCGGCCCCATGGACGAGTGACGGCTACGCCCCGGCGGGCATCGGCGTCTGGTCCACGAGTGCCGACCTCGCCCTCCTGATCGACGCGATGCTGAAGGGCGGCGCCCCGGGGGCCGACGCGGCGACGCCCCGCTTCACCGACGACGACACCAGCCGCATCGGCTACGGCTGGTACACGACGACGACCGCGAAGGGCCAGGTCACCTGGCACAACGGCGGCACCGGCGGCTTCCGCGCATATGTCGGATTCGACCGCGCGGGCGGGCGGGGCGTGGTCGTGCTGGGCAACACCGACAAGGACGTCGACCACGTGGGCCTGCGGCTGCTCGGCCACGACGGGCCCCGGCCCGCGTCCGGCGATCCGCTCCTCCTCACGATCACCGCCGGGCTGCTCCTCGCCGCGCTCGTGACCTCGTGGGAGTTGGCGACCCGCCGCACGCCCACCCGTAACCGCCCCCAGGCCGACCGGCTCGGGATCGTCAGCGCGACGGCCAACGCCGCCCTGATGCTCTGGGTGGCCTGGTTGGCCGGAGCCTGGGGCACGGTGCCTTTCGCCCTGTTCATCCTCGTGGCGGCGGCCACCGCGGCGGGCACGGCCCTGCATGTGGCCCGCTGGCGAGAGCTGCCCACGGCAAGGCAACGCGGTCGCTGGCTGCCCACCGCCTTCGGCCTCGTCCTCAATGCGGTGATCGTCGCGCTCCTCGTCTTCGTGACCTGACACCTGCCGCCCGGGCGATGTCCCGGCGATGTCCCGGAGCGTCTGGACGGGTCCACGTGGAACAGGCCGGAGGCTCGTATCCCCTGGCGTGGCGGCGGGCGATGGATATGGAATCTCGACAGGGTCGTGGGGGTGTCTGCCGAGCCGCCCCTGATGGTCTGTTGGAGCGAGCGACACCCTCCTGCCGCTGTCGGACAGGGTCAAGCCGATCCGCGGCGCCCCCACCGCGAGCCCGGCGGCCGTCATGCCGACCGCGGCCACGACCACGACCACGACAAGTACCGCCGCCTGCCGCGGCACCGCGGGATCAAACCGGTCATCGCCTGCCGCGGCAACCCGCACGGATCGGGGTCGAGGCGGACTGCGCGCGGGGTCGTGCCGCCGACCGCGACGAGGATGCCGACCGTGTTCGGCGCACACCCCAGCCCATCCTGCAGAAGGCGAACGGGCGTGTCAGGTCGGCGGCGGTCCCCACCAAATCGTAGGCATCCTGGCGGACGAGGCCGTCGACGGCAGGCCCGAGCCGAGGCCCACCGTAGGAAGGCTGAGCAGGAGCCAGGCACGATGGCTCGTATCGTCGCCGGCGCACGGCCCGACCGGCACGCCCCGTCACCGCCGACGGAAGTCGACATCGATCCGCTCAGCCGCGGCCCGGCCTCTGGTGCCGGTCGTGGCGGAACAGCGCGCAGAAGCCGGTCCGATGGCGTCCGACCCCGCGCGGCGGCGGCCCCGTCCACAAGACGGCGGCGCTGACGAACGCGGAGCACACCAGCAGGATGCCGAGCAGGATCTCGGGCAGCACAGCGAGCGACATCACGACTCTCCCTTCGCCTCGCGGTGGCATGCGATCACGAGGACGAAGGTCTTCCCGCACCCTGCGCTTCAGGCGGCAGGGCCACCCCGCCGGGCCCTTGGGAAAGGCCGTGGTGACGATCGGGGTGACGATCGGCTGTCGGACGGCGGGTACTCCCCTCCGTGCTGTTTTCCACTATCCGCCCGGCCCCCCGCGGGGTCAACGCCGCAGAGGCCGGATGGGCTGCCACGTGACGTCACGCCATCGCGGCGGCCGCGAAGCCGAGATCAGTGTTGGTCCTGCGCGGAGACGCGCCGGACAGAGCGGCCGTTGGCGTACACGCTCGTGACCGTGACGGTGACCAGGACCGCGACGATCACCGTCAGCGAGGCCATGGTCGGGATCTCCGGTACCCAGGTCCAGATGCCGTGGGCCCAGTGCAGGACGAGCTTGACGCCGATGAAGGCCAGGATGAGGCCGAGGCCGTGATTGAGGTGGCGCAGCTTGGCCAGAACACCCAGAAGCACGAAGTAGAGCGCGCGCAGGCCCAACAGCGCGAAGGCGTTGGTGGCGAAGACGAGGAACGGGTCTTCGGTCACGCCGTAGACGGCTGGCACCGAGTCGACGGCGAAGACGATGTCGGTGGCGAAGACGGCCACGATGGCCAGCGCCAGCGGGGTCAGGGCGCGGCGGCCGCCAACGCGGACGATCAGCTGGGAGCCGCGGTAGTCGTCGGTGACCGGCATGAAGCGCCGCAGCAGCCGGATGGTGCGCATGGAGCCGATGTCGACTTCCTGCTCCTTCCCTCGCAGCGCCTCCTTGAGGATCTTGCCGGCGGTGACGATCAGGATGCCGCCGAACAGGAGGAATGCCCAGGTGCCGCTCTGCAGGACGGCCGCGCCGAGCGCGATGAAGATCGCGCGCAGCACCAGGGCGCCGATGATGCCGTACAGCAGGACGCGCTGGGCCAGCTCGGCCGGGACCGCGAAGGCGGTCAGCAGCAGCATGAACACGAACAGGTTGTCCACCGACAGCGACTTCTCCACCACGTACCCGGTGAAGAACTCCACTGCCACCCCCGACCCGAACGCCTGCCACACGTAGAGGCCGAAGACCAGGGGCAGCGCCAGGTAGAAGACCGACCATCCGAGCGCCTCCCTCATCCGCACCTCGTGCGGCCGCCGCGTCAGCGTGAAGTCCATCGCCAGGAGCAGCGCGAGTGCGGCCAGGGTGACGGCCCACAGGAGTGGTGAGCCGATGGTTTCGAGCTCGGTCAGTACAGTCGTCCGCCCGGACAATGGAGCCTCCTCGAACGCGTTTGGCTGTTCGAGGTCTCCTTCACCCACATCAGGCGGGCGGCCGTCCGGGGACGCTGCTGGAGGTCCGTATTGACCGGGCCGGCGCTTGGGAAGTACTCCCCTCGCCTTTCAGGTTAGGCCAACCTTCGGGCACACTCCAACCGTTCGTGAAGGATGGGGATCGTCGACCGCGGTCCGCGACATGCCGCGGACGTACGTCCCAGCAGCAGTCCGATGGTCCTCACGCCTCCGTGCTGATCATGGAAGCCGGGGACGCCTCGACGTGTTGTGCGTTCGCGTGAGGGAAGGCCTCCGCCGATCGCAGAGCCGGGGCACGACCGCGCCGTCGACCGGCCCCTCACCCGGTCACTGATGGCCTACGAGCACTGACCGGGCTCAGGACTCACTCGCCGTCGACGGAAGCCGCGTTGTGGCCCCGTCACAATGAGCTCGAGCCCTCTTGTGGCTGACCATCTTGGCCGGTGTTCGAAGGCGGGACATAGTCGTGGTCATGTGGACTCAGAACGACGGACGTGACCGTGCGACACAACAGTGACTATCTGCTCGACGACGATGAGAGGATCAGGGCCTTCGTCCACGACCATCCGTGGGCGACACTGCTCAGCGGCACGCCGCGCGGCGGCCTCGTCTGCTCTCACCTGCCGGTCGGAGGATCCAGCATCAGCGTGTCCACCAACCAGGGGGAAGTTCCAACCCTTCCCTCATCCGTGCGGACCGCCAGCGTCCGGGAGTTGTACGGTTGATTGATCGACAAGCGCCGCTTTTGTTCGGCCCTATGCCATCGAGGCCGTCTCTCTGGCGAGACAGCGACTTCCGCCGCTATCGACTCTCCCGGACCTGGCCGCGATCCGTGCAGAGCTCATATGCGGGGCACCTGGCCGTGTTCGTAGGCCCATATGACCGCCTGGACGCGGTCGCGGAGCTGGAGCTTGGCCAGGATGCGACCGACGTGGGTCTTGACCGTGCCCTCCGAGAGGAAGAGGCGCCCGGCGATCTCGGCGTTCGTCTCGCCCTGCGCGATGTGCTGGAGGACCTCCCGCTCGCGGTCCGTGAGGGGAAGGGACGGATTGGCCTGCAGCGGCAGGGTGGGGGCGACGTGGTCGAGCAGCCGCCGCGTGGTGGAGGGTGCGATGACCGCGTCACCCTCGTGCACGGTCCGGATGGCCGCCACGATCTCCTCGGCGGGCGCGTCCTTGAGCAGGAACCCCGAAGCGCCCGCACGGAGCGCGGCGAAGGCGTATTCGTCCAGGTCGAACGTAGTGAGCATGATGACCTTGGGCCCAGCCCCGGTCCCGGCCAGGAGCCTGCGGGTGGCTTCCACACCGTCGAGGACAGGCATCCGCACGTCCATGAGCACCACGTCGGCGACGACCTTCCCGAGCCTGGTCAGGGCGTCGAGGCCGTCGCGCGCATCCCCCACGACAGTCATGTCGCCCTGAGCCTGGATGACCATGATCGTACCGGTACGGACGAGGTCCTGATCGTCCACCACAAACACCCGGATCGTCACACTGCGCCCTTCTGGTACGGCAAGCGGGCCGTCACCACGAAGCCCCGCTCCTCTGCGGCTCCGGCGAAGAGCGTGCCACCGACTGCCAGCACTCTCTCGCGCATCCCGGCCAGCCCGTTGCCCGGCGCCGTGCCCTCGGTCGGCACGGGAGCCCGGCCGTCGTCCGCCACGGTCACTTCCAGGTTCACCGGCGTCCACGACAATCTGACCGACGAGCTCGCTCCGCCGCCCGCGTGCTTGAGCGTGTTGGTCAACGCCTCCTGGACCACCCGGTAGAGCGCCAGCTCCGCCCCCGGCCCGATCGGCCGGGCCCTACCGGAGGTGGTCATGGTCACCGCGAGCCCGGCCGCGCGAGTCCGATCCAGCAGCTCCGGGAGTTCGGGCAGGCCCGGTTGCGGCCGGAGATCGCTGGCCTCGGGGCCGGCGGCGGTGTCCGCGCGGAGCACACCGACCAGGCCGCGCATCTCGGTGAGCGCTTGGCGTCCGGTCTCTTCCACCGTGGCCAGCACCTCGGTGGCGCGGTCGGGGATCAGTCGCCCACCTCTGGCCTGGGCGACGATGACGGCCAGGGCGTGGGCCACCACGTCGTGCATCTCGCGGGCGATCCTGGCCCGTTCCGCCAGGGTGGCCTGAGCGGCTGACACGCTGGCCTGTTCCTTGAGGAGCTTGACGTAGGCGAGCTGAGTCCTGCGGTACAGGCCAAGCCCCCAGGCCGCCACCACGATGGCCACCAGGAGACCCAGCAGCATCCACGGATTCGGTCCCAGATGGGCGGCCGCGACGCTGGAGTCTGTGGCGAACCTGGCCGCGGCCAGTCCCGCCCCCGCCAGTCCCACGACCACGGGTAGGTACGACCTGCCGTACGCGGTGCAGGAGTAGAGGGCGAGCGGGAAGATCACGACGGTCGGCAAGACGATGAAGAGCCCGGTCACGACTGCTTGTACGGCCAGCGCCACGGCGATCACAAGGAATGCGCGCAGGTCCCGGCGGAAGGCGAATGCCACATGCGCCAGCAGGCAGGCCGCCACCAGGATCGCTGCCCGCTCCCCTGGCAGCGACAGCACCGCCACCACGACCGAGAGCAGGAACAGCGGTACCCCGACCACGAACGCGGCCACAGCGTCGAACGTGTGCGCCCCCGCCACCCACCGCATCACCGCGTGAGCACCCTGGCGGTCTGCCGCTGGTAGGCCAGGGTGGCTCCGGCCACCGCGAGCCCGAACAGCAGCCAGCTCCCGTATACGCAGGAGACCATGACGACCGCTGAGGCGTCACCGAGCGGCACCGGCCCGTCGGTCACGCCCATGAGCTGCGAGAGGGTGCCGAACACGGACATGCTCCCCATGGTGCTCAACATAGCGGCTCCCGTCCAACCGCCGAACAGCACCAGCCTGCGCGGAAGCCGCCTCCCCCATGCCTGAACAAGGGCCAACGATCCGATCGCCCCGATGGCCAGCATGATCAACTCGCCGTACGGAAGTCCCTCGGAGTAGTCGGCGGGGCGCAGGAACGACCCGCCCAGCGACCAGTACAGCTTGACCGTCGGATAGATGAACCCGAGCGCGAATGCCGTGTAGCCGAGCCACGGCCCGCTCGGCAGCTGGGTGCGCCGCAGCACCAGCGTCCCAACGAGCCCGGTGGCAGCGAGACTGAGTGCTCGTCTCGCCATCCCAGGCCCGTCCACCCGGGCGAACTCCCCGGCCGGTATCTCGGTCACCACGAAGAATGCGCGGAAGCAGTCGAGCACCAGGCCACCCGCCGACCAGAGCAATAGCACCGACGAGAGCCAGCCCACGACGATCGGCCGTTCGAAGACAGCGAAGCCCGCACCGGCCAGGGCTGCGGCTGCCGTCACCCAGTGCGGTGCGAACCCGGTGGTGTAGGACAGAGTCGGCAGCGCGTCTGTGGCCAATGCGGCGATGAACGTGAACACGGACGCCGTCAACGCCGCCATTTGGAGTCTGGATAGTCGCATGCCTCCAACGATTCCGCCCGGGAACGGCTGCCGCGTCTGCACCGAGTCCACCAAGGAGGTGACTTGCGAGGTATTGACAGATCCGTGTTACAGCTCCAGGACCCCTGGGTTCGTCGACCGTGACGACCTGGCCGTAGCGACAGGGCCTGATGTGGCCGGTGCTCGTTGTAGTGGCGCCCGTATTCGGCCAGAACCTTGTCGCAGGTGCCGCTCACCGTGAACTAGCAGGTGATCGAGGCACTCCCGCCTGAGCCTGCCGACGCACCGCTCGGCGAAAGCGGTTGCCCATGGCGAGTGCGGCGGAATCTTGAGGACGTGTGCACATCCGCGCCGGCGAGCACCCCGTCACATCCCCAGCCGAACTTGCCATGCCTGCCGTGAGCATGCCTTGCTCGCGTACCGGCACCAGCTGCTCGATGGTGTCGATGCGCCGCTTCAGGTCCTGGTGCGCTTCGTGGTAGAGGGCCCAGGTCCGGTGGATCGCGGCGGTGCCCTGGCGGCCGACCCAGTCCTCGCCCGCCTCGGCGATGGCCGCGTCGAGCTCGGGGCGCGTCCTGGTCAGGGCCTATTTCCCGCCTCCATCCGGCGGATCAGCTCATGTGCGCCTCAGGGGTCGATCCCCACGAACTCCCCCATGAACCCTCCCAGAGGGTGTGGTTACGGGGCGGAAGTCAAGCACACCGGCGGTTCGGGGTAGACGCGTTCGAGATTCCCATAAACAACCGGAATCACGGGCCCTCAGCGGAACAGGGAGCGGAAGTTGCGGACCAGCGGGTTCGGGTCGCCGGTGCGCCAGGTCAGGTCCAGCGTCACCACCCGGGTCGGGGGGGCCAGGGGGCGGAAGGCCACGTCGCCACGGCGCAGGCGGGCCACCGACTCAGGCACGACGGATACGCCGATCCCCGCCGCCACCAGGCCCACGATGGTCTGCATCTGCACGGCCTCCTGCACGATCCTGGGCTCGAAGCCCATTGCTCTGATGATCTGGTCGTGTAGTGCGGGTCCGTGCCGGCGGGGGAACATGACGAACGGCTCGCCGGCGAGGGCGGTGGGCGGGAGTGACGCGCGCGGGGCGAGGGGGTGGTCGGTGGGGAGGGCGGCGAGGAGCAGTTCGCGAGCCACGGTGTGGGTGGTCAGGACCTCGGCGGCGGGTCCGGCGAGCGGAGCGTGCAGGAGGCCGACGTCGAGCAGGCCCTGCCGGAGCTCCTCGGCCTGCTGTGCGGTGGGCAGCTCGCGTAGCTCGACCTGGACGCCGGGGTAGCGGGCGCGGAAGCGGCGAAGCACGCGCGGGAGAGTGAGGTTGGTCGCCGAGCCGACGAATCCGATCAACAGCCGGCCTGCCTCTCCCCTTCCGACCCGGCGGGCCGACTCGGCTGCGAGGGCGGCGTGGGTCAGGCTCGCACGGGCCTCGGCGACGAACGCCTCGCCCGCGGGGGTGAGGCTTACCTGCCTGGTCGTGCGTTCGAACAAGCGCACGCCCAGCTCGTCCTCCAGCTTGCCGATCTGCTGGCTGAAGGGTGGTTGCCGCACGCCCTCGCGGAGCGCGGCCCGGCCGAAGTTGAGCTCCTCGGCAAGAGCGACCGCGTAGCGCAGCTGCTGAAGGTTCATATGTCACTGATATTAATCGGCCCGGATTTAGCTCTGGGTCGGGTCTAATCGTGTCGGGTGGTGAGGATGGCTGTCATGAAGTCGATGATTGTCGGAGGCGCTGCCGTACATCTCCTCCTCGGCACGTTGCATCACGGGTGGGAGGACTTCAGGACGGAGCGGCCACTGTACGTGTCCGGGACGGTGACGGAGGTCAGGTGGGGCAACCCGCATCCGGAGGTGCGGCTGCGAGTGGCCGCCCCGGTGCGGTTGCCGTCCGGGCTGGCCAGGCGCTCCATCCCGCCCGAGCTGGAGGAGCTCGGTGGTCGGGACGTGTTGCGGCGTGCCCAGCCGTTCGACGGTCGGGATGCGGAAGTGGTGCTGGTCCTCGCGCCGGTGGAGCGGCTGACCGCGTGGGGTATGCCGGACGAGGTGGAGGAGGGTGAGCGGCTTGAGGCCGTCGGGTATGTGCATCGCGAGCATGCCGACGAGATCCGGCCGGAGCTGCTGGTCAGGCAGGACGGGCGAGCGATCAGGCAGCGCTCGGTCCCGTTGCCGGAAGGCCCGCCGCCGGCCGCCGCCTCTTCCGGTTCGGCGACCGAACCCGCCGAGGCCGGCCCGGCTACCGGCTCCGGCAACGCCGGTTCGGGGCCGCTTCCCTGGCTCGTGGGGGGTGCCCTTCTGGTCGGCGGTGCCACAGTGGTGGCGGTGCGGGCAGGGAGGAAGGGCGGCAACGGCCGATGATGCCGGAGGCGGGCGGCTGGGTGGACGTGCTCATGTGGCTCGAGCAGACGTGGCCGGCCGAGTTCGTCAGGGTGACGCCGTGGGTGTATTCGTCGTTGGAGATCGTGCACCTGCTGGGGCTGGCGCTGCTAGTCGGCCCGGCCACCCTGTTCGATATGCGGCTGCTCGGTGCGGGCCAAGACGCTGTGTCTGTGGTGGCGGCGGCGCGGCGTCTGCTGCCGGTCGCGCGGGCCGGGTTCGCCGCGGCGGCGCTGTCCGGGGCCGCGATGTTCGCGGCCGGGGCCCGGGAGATCGCGGGCACCAGTGCCGCGCCGGTCAAGCTGACCCTGCTCTTGGTAGCCGGGGTCAACGTCGCGCTGTTCCACCTCGGTGTCTATCGCAGGGTGGGCGAGTGGGACGGCGTCCGTCGCGCACCGGTAGCGGCCAGGGTGGCGGGCGCCGTCTCGCTCGTCACGTGGGCAGGGGTGGTCGCCTGCGGGCGGCTGATCGCCTACACCTGAGCAAGCGTCCGGTGGCGTCCACCCCGATCGCCTGCACCTGAGCCGGCCCCCATCGTGTCCTCCCCGATCGCCTACGCCTCGGCCGCCATCCGATCCCGGCTGAACACTGCCGACAGCCTGTTCCCCTCGTGGGATCGCAGCACGAGCAAGGACAAGACGACCTGGCGCGACCCTGCCGTTGCCGACGCCTACGTCAAGGCGGCCCTCGCCTCCGACCCGACCAGCGCGAGCCGTACCCATGCCGAGGGGATCGCTAGAAAGGCGGGTCTCGCGACCTTCGGAAGGCCGACGAGTGGTCATGGTCTACGCCGGCAGGGTCCGTCGGCGTTTGCGAGCATCAGCTCGACTGGAAGAACTGCCCGGAGTTGGCGGCCAGGAACTGCGCGAACGTTCTGGGTTCGCGGCCGCTCAGTTCCCGCACCACGGTGGTCGTCGGCTCCAGCCTCCCGGTCGCCACCTGCCGGGAGAGCTCAGCGACGTCTTCGGCGAAGTGGTCCGCCAGCCCTTGTGCCCTCAGCGCGGCTGCCAGCTCTTCAGGAGTCAGGTCGATCTGCTCGACGGTACGGCCCAGCGTGGTCGAGAGCTGCTGAGCGATCTCAGCCTGAGTGAGCGCCCGCGGCCCGGTCACCACGTACGTCTCGCCTTCGCCGTCCGGACCAGTCAGCAGGGCGGCCGCGCAGGCGGCGATGTCGTAGCAGTCGACATATGACACGCCGGCGTCGCCGTACGCGCCGATGAGCTTGCCGTCGGCGGTGAAAGTACCGGCCCCGGTGACGAAATTCTGCATGAAACCGCTGGGCTGCAGAATCGAGCAGGAAAGTCCGGACGCCTTGAGGTATTCCTCAATCTCCCAGTGCGCACCCTCGGCCAGCCGCCCGCCCCGGTGGGCGTGCCAGACGGAGATCTTCACCACCCGGGACACCCCGGCGGCGCGGGCCGCATCGATGGCGGCACGCTGCTGGCGGATCATCGGCTGCTCGCCGTCCACCGGCTCAGCGCCACCCGCGTTGAGGAACAGCCGGTCCACGCCCTTCAGCGCAGGGCCGAGCGAGGCGGGATCGTCGAAGTCGCCCACCACGAAGTCGCAGCCCAGGGCTTTCCCCTTGGCCTCATCGCGCACCATCGCCCGGAAGGGGATGCCGCGGTCGAGCAGGAGACGGACGAGGTGCGTGCCGATGGAGCCGGTGGCTCCGGTGACCAGGATCATGAGCGCCTTCTTCCGGTAATCTGAGGCTGCCTCGAGAACATATACTGAGGATGCCTCGAATTACCAGTGGAGTCAGCATGACCACCGCCCGCAGGCCCCGAGCAGACGCCCGACGTAATTATGAGCGTGTTCTGGCCGAGGCCGACGCCGCCTTCCGTGAGCGCGGGGTCGAGGCCAGCCTGGAGAGCATCGCGCGCGCCGCGGGCGTCGCTATCGGCACGCTCTACGGCCACTTTCCCACCCGTCGGGCGTTGGTCGGCGCGCTGCTGCGGGAGCGCAACGACGCCCTTTTCGAACTGGGCGACAGGCTCATCGCTCAGCCGAGGCCGGACGCGCTGGCCATCTGGATCCGCAGCGTTACCGAACACGCCGCCACCTACAGCGGCCTGGCCGCCATGCTGGCGGACGGCCTGGATGACGAGAATTCGGAACTGCACGCCTCCTGCGCACGCCTGGCGGAAATCGGCGACCGGCTTGTCGCGCTGGCCCGCGAATCGGGCATCGTACGCTCGGACGCGACAGGCGCGGACGTGACCGCACTCACCACCGCCGCCGCCGCGCTCCACGACCACCTGTCGGCAGCCGACGCCGACCGCCTCATCACCGTCACCCTCGACGGCCTCGCCAGAACGGCTCGCTCCCCGGTCACCAGTTGATGTCGCAGAAAGATCAACCTCCCGGCGCCCGCCGTAGGCGATCACATCGAGGCCGTCGGAACGGTTGTGAAAGCCGGTCGCACGCTGAGCGTGGGTGTTCGGCGTCCAAGACGGGGGTCGCTGGTTGCGACTGGCCAGCCGACGCCGATGTGCGTGAAGAAGCGCCCCGAACAGCCTGTACCGCATCAAAATTCATCGCACAGAGCTGACCTGGCAGTCCGCCACATTGGCGCCATGTGGCTCGCACACCCCAGGGTCATGGATGCATGGTGCGCACCAACGGGTCAGCCGCGCTCGGTCCGTACTCGTTCGCCCCGGGACGTACCGACAGGTCCCGTCACGACCTGGCACCAAAACGAACCCAGTGCGGGACAGACCGACACTAGATGACACCACCGATCAGTAAACGATCTTTCTTCTCATCCGACGGCCGCAGACATCCGGTCTGCGTAAGGTGTCAACCCGAGTCGGCATCTGCGGGCCGTTGACTGTTTATTCATGTGGGAGTCCGATGCCAGACTGCCGATCATGAGTAGTGGACGGTCCTCTGTCGTCATCCGGCCCTACGGAGATGGAGATCGTGATGCCGTCGTCGCGCTGGCCCCACGCCTGACCGAGGGCGTCGCGGCCTGGCGGGATGCCGACGCCGTCGCCGTCGCCGTGCGCGGCTGGGTCACCGGCTCCCTTGACCAGGGTGACGGCGACAGCCACGGTGTGCTGGTGGCGGTTTGCAGTGGCCGTGTCGCGGGCTTCGTCACCATGACCACCCGCCGGCACTTCACCGGCCAGATCGACGCCTACATCGGCGAACTTGTCGTCGCCGCCGAGGCGGAGCGCATGGGCGTCGGGCGCGCTCTGGTGGAGGCCGCCGAATCCTGGGCATGCGACCGGGGCCTGCGGCACATCACATTGGAAACCGGTGGGGCCAATGTCCGAGCTCGGAGCTTCTACCGGACGCTGGGTTACGCCGAGGAGGGGGTACGGCTGACCAAGCCGGTATCAGCCGGCGATCAGGCAACCTCAGCAGTGCCCGATCTCGGTCGCCCATCTACGGCAGGAAACGCCGCGAACTCGTCGTCAACCTCGCGTCCTGGAGGCACTGTCGAGCAGAACAAGCCAGCCACACACTCAGGCGAAGATCAGGTAGAGCAGACGACGGGCCTTCACTCCAGATCTTGGACACAGGTCATGCGGCATCGGTCAGAGTAGTTGATGTCGCGATGAGGCTGTTCTCGTAGGTGATCGGGCCGCGCTGTCCGAGCCGGGAATGGCGACGGCGAATGTTGTGGCGGTGGAGCCGACGATGCCGGTCTTGCGGCAGGCTTCGGCGAACGCTGCGCTGGTGTGAATGCGTCCGCCATCCTCGCCTACCTGAACGCCAACAGCGATATCGCGGCCGCCTCCCATCGGCTGCCCGTGCACCCCGAACACGATCTGGAACCGGCTTTCCCGCGCCGAGGAGATCTTCGGGTTCGATTTCGCCAACCCGGACGAGCACCTGGTGATGTGGCTGCGGTTGCGGCTCGGCGACCAGCTGGGCTGGTGAGCCCTGTCGGCGACGGCGGGCGAAGGTGCTCCAGGGGCGGTCAGCTACCGCTGGGCCTTGCTGAGCAGCCGCTGGGCGACAACGACCAACGCCAGGAAGGCCCCGCTGACCACCTGCTGGATCGAGGAGGTGAGGTTGCCGACCTGGTTGATGAGGCTCTGGATCACGCCGAGTAGCAGCACGCCGGCGACGGTTCCGGTCACGCCCCCCGCTCCCCCGGTCAGGAGCGTGCCGCCGATCACCACGGCGGCGATGGCGTCGAGTTCCATGCCGATGCCGAGAATGGTCACACCGGAGGACAAGCGGGCGGCGTTCAGTGCCCCTGCCAGGCCCGCCAGCAGCCCGGACATCAGGTAGACGTAGATCTTGGTGCGGGCGACGGGCACGCCCATGAGCGCCGCCGCCTGCTCGTTGCCACCGATGGCGTAGACGTTCTGCCCGAATCCGGTCCGCTGGAGCAGGACCATCGCGGCGAGCGCGAGGGCGATCGTCAGATAGACCGGATAGGTCAGGCCGAGGATCTCACCCTGCCCGAGCGCGGCGAAAGCAGGATTCTTCACGAGATAGGTGGTGGCGCCCTCGTTGGAGATCGTCAGCATCATGCCCCGCACACCGAGCAGCCCGGCCAGCGTGACGATGAAGGGAGCCAGGCCCGTCCTGGCGATGATCAGACCTTGGACCAGGCCGACCAGGCCGCAGACCGCGAGGGGCAGCAGCAGAGCCACGGCGAAGCCGTACTGGGAGCCGAAGGCCGCCAGCACCCCGCCGAGCACGAACAACGAGCCGACCGACAGGTCGATGCCGCCGCTGATGATCACGAAGGTCGTGCCGATCGCGACGACGGCCAGGAAGGAAGAGGAGACCACGATGCTCGCGGCGTTGTCCGGGGTCGCGAAGGAGTCGAAGCCCAGGGTGCCCACGACGACCAGCATCCCGAGCACCATCATCGCGCCGTGGTGCTGGAGCAGGCGGCCGAGCTGTTCGCGGTTCATCGCTTGCCACGCTCCCTTGTCAGGTAGACGGCGGCGAGGATGATGACCGCCTGGACCATCTGTGTCCACGACTGGGGCAGGTTGTGCTTGATCAGCGTGGCCGACAGCAACTGCATGAGCAGAGCCCCCATCACGGTGCTGGCGACCCTGATCCGCCCGCCGGACAGCGGCGTGCCGCCGACCACGACCGCGGTGATCGCCGACAGCTCGATGAACATCCCGAGGGAGGTGGGGTCGCTGGCCTGCAGCCGGGCGGTGGCCAGCACCCCTGCCAGCGCGGCCAGCACCCCGGAGATCACGTAGACGAGCACGAGAACCCGTTTCACCGGGAGTCCGGAGAGCTCGGAGGCGGCCCGGTTGCCGCCGATCGCGACCACCTGCCGGCCGAACGTGGTCCTGCGCACCAGGAAGGCGAGCAGGAGTGTCAGCACGGCCGCGATGATCACGATGAGCGGGACGCCGAAGAGCGCGTTGCTGCCGAGGGCGATGAGGTCGGGATTGCGGAACTCGACCAGTTGCGGCACCAGCACGTTGGCCAGCCCTCGCACCCCGACGAGCAGGGCCAGCGTGGCCACGATCGGCTGGATGCCCACGTAGGAGACCAGCACTCCCCCGGCCGCGCCCGCCACGGCCCCGCCGATCAGGGCGACGACGATGGCGACGGCCGCGCCGTACCCCAGGTAGAGGGCGGTGAGCGCGGCGGCGAGGGCCATGACCGAGCCGACGGACAGGTCTATGCCCTTCGTGCCGATCACCAGCGCCATGCCCAGCGAGACGATGACGATGGGCGTCACCTGGACGAGCTGGGTACGGAAGTTGGCCACGTCGAGGAAGTGCGGGGTGAACAGCACGTTGAACACCAGCAGCGCGAGCACGGCCGCGTAGACGCCGTAGTCGCGGATCCACCTAGTCATCGGCGCGCTCCGCGATGGCCGCCATGATCTTCTCCTCGGTCACGTCGTCGCCTGACAGTTCGCCGACGACCGTCCCCTCGCGCAGGACGAGGATCCGGTCCGCCCCTTCGACCAGCTCCTCCAGGTCCGACGAGATGAGCAGCACGCCCAGCCCCTCCTCGGCGAGCTCGTCGATGAGGGCCTGCACCTCCGCCTTGGCGCCGACGTCGATGCCGCGTGTGGGCTCGTCGAGGAGCAGGACCTTGGGGCGTACAGCCAGCCACCGCGCCAGCAGCACCTTCTGCTGGTTGCCTCCGGAGAGCTCAGACACCGCCTGGTACGGCGAGGCCGCCTTGATCCGGAGCCTCTTCATGAAGATCTCCACCACCCGGTCGATCCTGGCGTCGGAGACGACCCCCGCCCTGGCCAGCGCGGGCAGCGCGGCCAGGGCGATGTTGTCGCGCACCGAGAGCCCGGGGATGATGCCCTCGGCCTTGCGGTCCTCGGGGAGCATGCTGACGCCCGCGCGGATCGCCGCCACGGTCCTGCCGGTGGGCAGCGGCTGCCCCGCGACGAGCACCCGCCCGCCGTCGAGGGGCAAGGCGCCGACGATGGCTTTCGCGGTTTCGGTACGGCCGGCGCCCAGCAGCCCGCCGAGCCCGACGACTTCGCCGGGCCGGACGGAGATGGTCACATCGGTCAGCACGTGGCGCCGGGTGAGGCCGCGGGCCTCGACCACGGGCGCACCGCCCACGCGGTCATGGTCGCGATTGAACCGAGTGAGACCGCTGCTTTTCACCTCGGCCAGGTCGCGGCCGAGCATGAGCGAAATGAGCTTGAGCCGATCGAGGCCGGCCAGCGGCCCGGTGTGCGCCACCCGGCCGTCGCGCAGGACGGTCACGGTGTCGCACACCCGGTACAGCTCGTCGAGCCGATGGCTGACGTAGATCACGGCGATGCCGGCCTCGCGCAGCCGCCCGATCACGCCGAACAGGGTCTCGACCTCGCGCGGCTCCAGGGACGAGGTCGGCTCGTCCATGATGACGACTTTGGCGTCCACGGAGACGGCCCGGGCCAGGGCGACCATCTGCTGGGCTCCGACGCCGAGGCTGCGCAGCGGCCGCCTGACGTCGGTGTCGATGCCGTATTCGCGCAGGATGCCGCGGGCCTCGCCGTACAGCCTGGCGGTGTCGATCACCCCGAGGCGGCCGCGGGGCTCGCGGCCGAGCAGGAGGTTGCGCGCGACGCTCATCATCGGGACAAGGTTGACCTCTTGATAGATGGTGGAGATTCCGACTTTCTGCGCGTCCAGCGGGGTGTCGAAGCCGACGGCGGCTCCGTCATAGGTCAGGTCTCCCTCGTCGGGCTGGTAGACGCCGGTCAACACCTTGATGAGAGTGGATTTGCCGGCGCCGTTCTCACCCACGAGGGCGTGCACCTCGCCCGCGCCGAGGGCGAGGTGCACGTCGTCCAGCGCCACCACTCCGGGAAAGCGCTTGGTGATCCCCCGAGCTTCGAGCACGGCTTCAGTACGCTTCACCGAGCGAGTCCTTGGCGTTGGCCTGGTCGTATTCGCGGTCGGAGATGATCACCTTGTCGGCGATGCCCTCACCGTCGAGGAATTTCTTCGCCGTCTCGAAGGCCAGCGGGCCGAAGCGCGGGTTGGACTCGATCACCGAGTGGAGCCAGCCGTCGACGATGGCCTGGACCGCGCTCCTGGTCCCGTCGATGGAGACGATCTTGATATCGCCCGGCTGCTTGCCCGCGCCCTTCAACGCGGTCACGGCACCGAGGGCCATCTCGTCGTTCTCGGCGTAGATGCCGTTGATGTCGGGGTTGGACTGGATGAGCTGCTCGGTGACCTGCTGGCCCTTCTCCCGGGCGAACTCGCCGGTCTGCTCGAAGCTGATCGTGACTCCGGGTGCCTTCTCCTTGAGCCGGTCCTTGAAGCCGTTGGTGCGCTCGGTGGTGACGTTGTTGCCCGGCGCGCCGAGCAGGATCGCCACCTTGCCCTTGCCGCCCAGCGCCTCGATCATCTTGTCCGCGGCCCGCTTGCCCTGCTCGTAGAAGTCGGAGCCGATGAAGGTCAGGTAGTCGGTGCAGGCCTTGGCGTTGATCTTGCGGTCGACCGTGATGATGGGGACCTTCTTGGACGCCGCCTGCTGCAGGACCGGCTCCCAGCCGTCGGAGTTCAGCGGGGCGATCACCAGGAGCTTGGCACCCTGCGCGATGAGCTGCTGGACATCGGTGATCTGCTTGGAGAACTGCGACTGGGCGTTGGTCACCTTCAGGTTGGCGATGCCGAGCTTGGCCGCCTCGTCCTTGATCGACTTGGTCTCGGCGATGCGGAACGGGTTGGCTTCCTTCTCCGACTGGGAGAAGCCGACGGTGGCGCTCTTGAGGTCGAACTTCTCGCCGCCGAACTGGCTCAGCGTGCAGGTGGGGCCGGCCGTACCGGTGGGGGTCTGGACGATCTGCTGACCGGCCGTGCCGGTGGGGGCGGCGGCGGTCTGCGGCGCCTCGGCCTTGGCGCAGCCGGCCACGGTCACGAGAACGGCCAGCGCCAGGATGGTTGTGCGGGGGGTCATGGTGGGTTCCTTCCTAGCAGGCGGGCGAGATCTCGTCGATGAGCGCCCTGTTGGCGGCCCTGACCCGCGCGAGGTCGGGCTTGATGACCGCCCGGTCGTAGGTCATGAGCCCGTTGAGCTCCACCTCCACGTCGGTGGTCTGGGTGTAGATCGCCGCGCTGAGCCCTTCGCAGGCGTGCAGCCGCCGGAGCGTCCGGTCCATCTCGACGTAGCGGTTGGTCAGCGTCTCGGCGTCGGGTTCGACGCGGTAGCCCCAGCCGCCGCCGGAGTAGGTGTGGCCGAGGACGAGCAGGCCGAGCCCGCCGTACTCACCGAGGACCGAGGCCCTGGTCGCGCTCGGCGGGGAGACCGGCGCGGGGCCTGGGTACATGTGCCAGTCGATGACGTCGCCGTTGCCGCCGTCCTGGGCGCCGCAACAGTTGACGCCGCTCTGGTTGTCGACCAGCCGGGACGGGTCCCAGCTCTTGACCATGTCGGCCACCCTGGCCACCTCGTACTGGCCCCAGCTCTCGTTGAACGGCACCCACATGACGGCCGAGGGGCTGCTGCGGTGCTGGTCGACGATGCGCCTGAACTCGGTCTCGAACTGCGACTGGTTGGTGTTGCCCGAGGTCGAGGGCATGTCCTGCCAGACGAGCAGGCCGAGCTTGTCGGCGTGGTGGAACCAGCGGTCGGACTCGACCTTGACGTGCTTGCGCACGGTGTTGAACCCGGCCTGCTTGGTGACCTCCAGGTCGTAGCGCAGGGCCGCGTCGGTGGGCGCGGTGTAGATGCCGTCGGGCCAGTATCCCTGGTCGAGCGGGCCGAGCTGGAAGACCGGCTTGCCGTTGAGTAACATCCGCGTCTTGCCGTTGACCTGGCCGACCGAGATCTCCCGCATGCCGAAGTAGGACTTCACGCGGTCGTCGCGGGTCGTGACGGTCAGGTCGTAGAGGAAGGGGGTGTCCGGGGTCCAGAGCTTGGGGTTGCGGACCGGCAGGCTCAGCTCGGTGCCCGAGCGCCCGCTCGCCTGGCCGACGATCTTCGATCCGTCGCGGGCCACCAGCTCGACGCGGGTTCCTGCGAGGGGGGTGTCGACCGTCACCTTGAGCTTCTGGCCGGTCAGGTCGGGCACGGAGTCGACCGACAGGATCCGGTTGGGTGCCACCGGCTCTATCCAGACGCTCTGCCAGATGCCCGAGTTCGGCGTGTACCAGATGCTGCCCGGGGTGAGGCGCTGCTTGCCGGTCGGATGGTTCCCCTTGTCCGTGGGGTCGAAGACACCGACGATCAGCTCCTGCCGGCCGTTGCGCTTGAGCGCGTCGGTCACGTCCACGCTGAAGCGGTCGTAGCCGCCGCGATGGGTGGCCAGGCGGGTGCCGTTGACGTAGACGGTGGCCTCCCAGTCCACGGCGTCGAGGTGGAGGATGATCCGCTCACCGCGCCAGTTCCTCGGGACTTCGAAGGTCCTGCGGTACCACATCCGGTCCTCGTTCCTGCCGATGCCGGACAGGGCGGACTCGACGGGGTACGGGACGATGATGCGCTCGGTCAGGTTCTTGCCGATCGGGGGTTGCTCTCCCGCCTCGGCGGCGGCGAACTGCCAGGGGCCGTTGAGTCCGTGCCAGCGGTCGCGGACGAGCTGCGGGCGCGGATATTCGGGGTGCGGGTTGGCCGGGTTCACGTCCTTGGCGAACTTGCTGGCCAGGAGGTATTCGGAGCGGTTGAGCACCATCGCGCGGGGGAAGGCGCCCAGCGCGGTGCCGTCGGTGAACGCGATGCCGCCCGTGCCGTCATAGGAGGCGCGCACGCTGTTGCCCGCCTTGAGCGGGATCTTCTCGCCCAGTGTGAGGGTCAGGGTCGCGCCGGAGGAGGAGGCGGACTTGATCGGCCAGACCGACCCACCCGTGGTGATCCTGAAGCCGGTGTGGGAGGTGGTGGGCTTGAGCTCCTTGGCGAAGGTCAGGGTGGCGATGTCGCCTGACTTGCCGATCTCGGCCAGGGTGGGACCGGGCGGGTCGAAGCCCTCGGGCAGGTAGAACGCCTCCGTGGGCACGATGGCCTTGGCCAGATCGGGGCTCTGCCAGCGCAGGCGCAGGTTGGCGCCGCCGTAGTGCTCGAAGTACTCGAGCTTGACGTCGTACTTCCGCCCGGCTTCCAGGGCGATCGGGGTGCCGACCTGCTCGACGTCCCAGATGTCGCGCCAGTTGTCGATGATCAGCTGGTTGTCGACCCACAGGCGGAAGCCGTTGTCGCCGATCATGGAGAAGGTGTACGTCTGGGAGGCCGGGACCTCGATCCGCCCGGTCCACCGTACGGTGACGTCTTCCTCACGGCCGGTCAGTTCGGTGAAGGTCGGGTTGAGATCGGAGAACTCGATGTTCGGCTCGACGACGGTCGCCTTGAGCTCGCCGAAGTCGAACCTGCCCGGGCCGGTGCTCAGGTAGTAGTCGCCTTTGAGGCCATGCCGCTCCGCCTGCGCCGTCGCCGGGGAGGGCAGCCACAGCATGCCGAGCAGGACGGCCAGGACTAAGGGGAGGCGTGTGATCACGGAACTGCCTTCCGATCGAAACGAGCGCCATCTCGACCAAAGAAAGCATCGTTCTGACCGTCAGGTCAAGAAAAACCGATCAGATTCGTTCTGAGATGGACACAGATGGGCAGACCTCGGTCCTTCGACTATGATCGGGCCACGTGAGCGACACGCAGAGTGAGAGCCGCAGGCCCGTGTTCGCCGCCGAGCGCCGCCAGCGGATCCTGGAGCTGGTCCGGGCCAACGGCGCGGTCTCCCTGCGCGAGCTCGCCCAGGCGGTGCGCTCCTCCGAGGTGACCGTCCGCCGCGATCTGCGCGCGCTCGAGTCCGAGGGCCTGCTCAACCGCCACCACGGCGGCGCCACCATGCCCGGCGACCTCACCCGCGAGCCGAGCCACACGCAGAAGGCCGCCGCCGCCTCAGCCGAGAAGGCGGCGATCGCCGACCTGGCGGCCTCGCTCGTGGAGGACGGCGACGCGATCGTCATCGGCCCAGGCACCACCACGCAGGAGTTCGCCCGCAAGCTGACCAGGCACACCGAGCTGGCCGTGGTGACCAACTCCCTGCTGGTGGCCCAGGCACTGGCCGCATGCCCGCGCATCGAGGTGGTCGTCACCGGCGGCTCACTGCGCGGCACCATCCTCGCGCTCGTCGGCAGCGCCGCCGAGAGCTCGCTGGCTGGGCTGCGCGTGCGCCGCGCATTCATCTCCGGCAACGGCCTGACCGCCGAGCGCGGCCTGTCCACACCCAACCTCCAGGTGGCCGCGGTCGACCGCGCGCTCGCCGCGGCGGCGGAGGAAGTCGTCGTCCTGGCCGACCACACCAAGATCGGCCACGACACCATGGTCCAGACGATCCCGGCCGAGCGCATCGCCCATCTGGTCACGGATGACGACGCTCCCCGCGACGTGCTGGACGACCTGGCGGGCAAGGGTGTAAGGCTGCACGTTGCCCAGACCTGACCGAATGTGATTGTTTCTTACTGTGGCCACCATCGGGTGGAGGCAACCGTGCTTCAGCTTGCAGGCGTTCTCAAGACATTCCAGGGCATCCCAGCTCTCGACCACGTGACGCTCGCCGTACGCCCCGGGTCGGTCCACGCTGTCATCGGCGGCAACGGGGCGGGCAAGTCCACCCTGGTAAAGGTGATCTCCGGCGTCTACCAGCCCGACGCGGGCCAGGTGCGCTACCTGGGTGAGCCGGTCAGGTTCGCCTCCCCCGCGCAGGCCAGACAGGCCGGCATCGCCACGATCCACCAGGAAAGCGGCCTCGTCCCCACCATGAGCATCGCCCGCAACCTGTTCCTCGGCACCGAGCCGCGCGGGCGGTTCGGGCTGATCGACTTCACGGCCATGCACGCCCGCGCCGACGAGCTTCTCTCCCTGTACGGCTTACACGTCAACTCCCGCCACCCGCTCGACTCCCTCACCCCCGGCGCCCAGCAGCTCGTCGCCCTGGCGAGAGCCGCCTGCGCGGACGCCAGGCTGGTCATCATGGACGAGCCCGCCACAGTCCTGGAACACGGCGAGCTCCAGACCCTCCTGGCCGCCGTGACCCGCTTACGCGAGGAGGGCCGGGCGGTGATCTACGTGACACACCGCCTGAAGGAGCTCTACGAGATCTGCGACCGGGTCACGGTCCTGCGCGAGGGCCGCGTGGTCCACACCGGCCCGCTGGCCGGACTCGACCGGGTTCGACTCGTCTCCCTCATGCTGGGCCATCCCTTCCACCCCCTGGACGCTCCTTCGGAGAGCTGGCCCGTAGACGAGCCCGCCGACCAGCCCGTCTTGGAGGCCAGGGGCCTCACCAGGACAAACGTGCTCGCGGGAGTCTCCCTGGCCATGCGGCCCGGCGAGGTCGTCGGCCTGAGCGGCCTGCTCGGCGCCGGCCGCAGCGAAACGGCCAGGGCCATCGCCGGCGCGCTGCCCGTCGAGTCCGGCCAGGTCACCGTGTCCGGCACCGCCAGCAGGAAGTGGTCCATCCGCAACGCCATCCGAGCCGGAGTGGGCCTGGTGCCGGAAAACCGGATCACCGAGGGCATCGTCCCCGGCCTGTCGGTACGCGACAACATCGCCCTGGCCGCGCTCCCCCGCCTATCCCACATCGGCATCGTCGCCGACGCCCAGATCGACAGGATCGTCTCCACCTTCATGAAACGGCTCGACATCAAGGCGGCCTCCCCCCGCCAGCCCGCGGGCGAGCTCTCGGGCGGCAACCAGCAGAAGGTACTGCTGGCCAGGTGGCTGGCCATGCAGCCCAAGGTCCTTCTGCTCGACGAACCGAGCAGAGGCGTCGACCTGGCCAGCAAGAGGGAAATCCAGACCCTCCTCGACGAACTGGCCGTCGACGGCCTGGCGATCCTCCTGATCTCCTCGGACGTGGGCGAGCTCGCGGACAACTGCGACTCCGTCGTAGTGCTCCGCCACGGCGCCATCACCCACCAGCTCACCGGCCCCGACGTGACGGAGGACCGCCTCCTGGCAGCCCTCGCGGCCGGCTAGCGACAAGGGGACTCCGCCGAGCCGGTCTCGTCGGCCTGCGTTCAGGTCGACGATTCCGGCTGGATCGGTGATCGGATCTGGGAAGGCGCGTAGCGGAGCCGCCTGGCCCAGGGCTTGACGGATCGACTGGGCGAAACGGTGCGCAGCTGCCCTCGATCCCCTCCTCAAGGTCCCGCCGCCAAGCGAACCCGTCATCCGCGCTGGTCCGCAGCCTCAGCACTTTCCGCGCGGGAAGTTCGAGCGGATTCCCGGTGCCGCGCACGGTGGTCTCCGGCCACGATGCTGGATAGCCGCTTCGCTGAGATCGCTGGGCACATGGTCAGGCTGGGGGCCGCATCGGCTGACAGGGCCTGGTTGATCGTCGAGAGCGCGTCGCCCATGTCCCCCGAAGACCCGCCGGCGACCTACGTCGTGTCCACCTGGGACGGCCAGGCGTGGCGGAGTGAACGGGTGGACCTGGGCGTGCAGTCCGCCAGCGGCGAGCGGCTGGCGGCACAAGGGGCGTGGGTGCTGCTCGGCGATCGCGCGATGCGCTGGAGCGGTACGGCGTGGCAGACCGCGCCCCTGCACTCCTACAGCGACAAGGTGGCGGGCACCACCGAAGAGCCGTGGGTGATCGCCGCTCCCTACCCGGACGACGAGGACGAGGCAGCGCGGATCCAGCTGTCGAGATGGACGGATCGGGGCTGGCAGGCCGTCCCCTTGCCTGGAGGGATGGCCCTGCCTCCGGGCACCGAGGCCATCCACCCGGATGAGCCCTCGACGGACGTCGCCGGTGTGGCGCGGACCGGGCCGGAGGAGTTCTGGGTCGCGGGCACGTTCAGCTGGGGCGAGCACGAGTCCGTCGACGAGGAGGACATCACGGTCTCCAGGAGCCTGGTGATGCGCAATGTCGCCGGCCAGTGGAGCTGCTGGTGGGGCCCGACCGACGACAGCGACCAGCCTGACTCGTTCGTCGACGCGGTGCCCGACGGGCGGGGTGGGCTGTGGGCGGCCTCGGAGCTCGGCATGTTGTGGCATCTGTCGGACGGGCGCTGGACACGCGAGCAGGCGCCCGTCGACAAGGGTGTGCCGGTGATCAAGGATCTGGCCGGCTCGCCGGGCGGCGAGATCTACGCACTCGGCGGCATCGACTCCGAGCGGTGGGCCGAAAACACCAGGCCCGCATTGTGGCGGCTCGAGCCGTGAGTGAGGCGTAGAGCTCCATCGTCTGCTCGGCGATCCTGCCCTAGGTGTACTGACCTGAGAGGTCAGGTACACCTAGCACCGCTCAATTGCGACGACGCCGCGACAGCGGTGCCGTCGATTCTCTGACGATGAAGGTCGTCGGGAGCCGGACGCGCTCGGCGACCGGCGTGTTGTGGATCAACCCATGGAGCATCTCGACGGCGCCTTCGGCGGGCCGTTCGGGGTGCATGTCGATCGCGGAGATCGTGGGGGCTCGGTCTTGGTGGCGGGCACCGACACCAACGGCTGGAACCTGGATTGCGAGGCCGCCTACATGGTCGGGATCACCGAGCACGGCATCCTCGGCAAGATCGGCGTCAACAGTGCCGGGCTTGCGCTGCACTTCAACATCCTCGGGCATCGCGAGGACGGCGTCGGGGGCGTCCCCGTGCACCTGCTCGCCGCGATCGTGCTCGAGGAGGCCGGGTCGGTCACAGAGGCCCTCGACCTCGTGCGATCGGCGCCCATCAGCGCATCGAGCTCCTTCACCCTGTTCGACCATGAGACGGCCGTTACCACCGACATCACTCCGGTCGGGGTGTTCGCCGTCGAGCCGGTCGACGGGACCGTCATCCGCACCAACCACTTCCTCGCGCCGGCGCCCCGCGCGGGCGAGAAGAATGAGCTCTACCAGCCGGATTCGGGCGAGCGCTACGACCTCGTGGCGTCCCGTTTCGCGCGTGGTCCAGAGCCGCGAAACGCGACGGAACTGCTCGGCTTCCTGTATTCCGCTCCTGGCCAGCCGCACCTGTGCTGCGTGCCGGACATGACGTTGCCGCTCGGTCAGCGCTGGGCCACCCTCGCCACGATCATGCTCGAACCCGGCAGCCGGACGGCGCGCGTCGCTGATGGTTCGCCACTCGAGGCACGTAACCGCCCGTGGCGGACGCTCACGGCCTAACCTCCAGCGGACAGCCCGACGGAACGGGTCTGCAGCGGGCGGCCTATCTCGAGAACTTCCCCGGTGCTCGGGGCGGCCAGCCCCCTGAGCCTCACGAATGCGCGTGGGGTGTCCAGCACGTTCGGACGCTCGCGGTGAGATCGCACCGCCGTGCGACCGCGACCTTCGGATCGTCGTAGCGGACCTTGCCAGTCGGCACCGTCCCACCACACTGAAGGCGTGCACATGTCCCAGGAACGCTTCCTGTCCGCAGGACAACGAGACTCTTCTCCGCACCACGGTGATCGGCACTGGTTCGTTCTATCGGCTGTCAGCGGGCTCGATGTCGATCACGACCAGCTTGTCGAAGCGGTAGCCGTCGAGGTTGGACATGTTCCAGTTCTCGCCTGGTCTGATCTGGTGGAACCTGAAGGTCGCATTGGTCTCGTTCGCGCCCAGGATGCACCGCACCCGGCTGGGCGGGTCGAGCGTGTAGACGCACTTGCTGACCTCCAGGGCGAACGCGACACCGTGCAGGAGCAGGGTCTGCTGGTCCTCTTCGCTGATAACCGGTGCATCATCGACGGTGGCCACCTCCACCGAGACGAAGTCCTCCAAGTGGAAGGAACTGTGAGAGCACTCCCAGGCGGTGAGCTCCGGGAAGAACGAGGGTGCGTCTGCCGCTCCTCCCGTGGAGTCGGCCCAGGTCAGGACTTCCCCACATCGGACTATGCCCCGTGCCGCGCGTGCTCGAAGATCCGGTGAGAGGCCACCAGGCGGCGCCAAGGCCTCCAGACCGTTCGGCAACCTGAGCGCCTTCACTGCGGCGTCGTTCATTTTCAGGGAAAGCACGCCACTTATGATCGCAGTGGAGCCGCCGCATGAGCACGGCGACGGGATTTGGGCGTCCGGGCTATCTGGAGGAGGTGCGCCGCCTACTGGAGTCGGGCCCATTCCGCCCGCTGCTGGTGCGTGAATGCAACATCCCCCAGGGTCACGTCCAGCAGGAGGGGAGACCGCGGCGAGAGGAACTGGCATCACTGGCTGACGGGAGCATGGGCATTGTGTAGGCGGCGGTCGTCGGCGAGGGTCAGTTAGGCGCGCAGGCTGGCCAGTACCTCGTTGGCGGCACGTTCGCCCTCGGTGGCACCGCCGTTCATGAAGCCCTGAAAGTCGTAGGAGCAGTGCTCGCCCGCCAGGTGGACGTTGCCCTGACGGGTGCCCTCGTAGCCTGCGTATTTGTGCAGGTAGCCGACGGGCCAGTAGGAGTAGGCGCCCAGGGAGTAGGGGTTCTTGTGCCAGGCCGACAGCTGAGCGCGGCCGCTCCATGCGGCCTTGGTGCCAGGGAAGACCTGGTCGATATGCGTGAGCATGCCCGCTACCAGGTCGCGGACGTAAGGGTCTGTGTGGGTGGCGAAGGGGGTGGAGGGGTTGAGAGCGCGGGCCAGGCTGCCTCCGCCGTACTGGATGAGGATGCCGCCGACGCCCTGCTGTCCCTTGGTAGTGTCCCAGCACTGTTGGAAGGGCAGATCGGTGAAGCAGTCGCCAGCGGACACACCCGGCCAGGGCCCCGTGCCGATCCACGGACGGCCGGTGAATTGCATGTTGAGCTTGGTGACGTGACCCATCCGGGCATCGCGCAGCAGGTTCGTCATGCGGGCGTCCAGGCCTGCCCTGGACATGTCGAGGTCCTGCAGGATGGGCAGCGGCACGGTGAGGATCGTGTGGTCAGCGGTGACGGTCTTGGTGGTGCCGCCGTTGTCGAAGGTGAGCGTTTGGGTGCCGTCGGAGTCGGCCCGTATGGCTAGCAGCTTCCAGCCCAGCTGGAGCGAGCCCGAGGGCAGCGACGCGGCGATGGCGGCGGGGAGCTGGTCGTTACCTCCGACGATGTGGTAGCGCTCGTCGGACAGGCCCCACACGTTGAAGTGGCCAGGATTGGGCTGGTAGCCGAGCAGCAAGATGAGCGCCAGCGAGGACTGCTCCACCGTGTCTGCGCCGTACTCCACGTTGTAGGCCACATCGAGGAAGCGTCCCAGGTTGGAGGCATGGCCGCCAGGCACCCGAGAGTCAATCCAGTCGTAGAGCGACATGTTGTCCAGCGCGGTACCGGCCGCAGTGGTGCTGTTCCACTTCACCTCGCCCGCGGCCTGCAGGTCAGCGTGGAGCGCCTGGTAGATCTCCTTGAAGTCAGCGTCCGCCTGAGAGCGCGGATAATAGCCGCCGTTGAAACGCAGAATCTCCTCGGCACCGTTGGGCCCCGCTGCGGCGAAGTTGACCGTGGGAAGGCCGAAACGGCGGCACAGCTCCCGCATCTTCCGGTGCTCCTGGTCGATCAGCTCGCCGCCGACCTCGGAGGTCTGGCCGCCGGACCACAATGAGCGCTGGGAGTAGATACGCCCGCCGACCCGGGTGGGGTTGGCCTCGTAGATGACGGGCGTCGCCCCGGCGTCGCGTAAGGTCAGCGCGGCGGTCAGACCGGCGATGCCGCCGCCGACGACCGCCACTCGCGCGGGCTTCGGCGGTTTGGCGACGTCGGCGCGCGCGGCCCTGGGTGTCGCGGTGAGGGCGGCCGCGCTCAGGCCGGCCAGGGTGACTCGTTTGAGCAGTTCGCGCCTGGCCATGCCGCCGGGCTCTTCGGCGGCTTCAGTACGTAACCCGCGCAGTTCCTCGACAGGGATGCCCAACCGCCTGGCGTCGCCGTGTTCGGCGACCAGGCGCTGGAGCGCGCGAAGGGAAGCGGTTCGAGGCATGACAATGACCTCCTGATCGTGTTAGCGATCAGCTTGAGGTCCCGCCGCATCGCCGACCAGCCGCCAAGCCGTAATCGATCATGGACTTCAGGTGACACAGTGCCATCCTTCAGTGGACCGTCAGCGCTCCTTCTTGCTCGGCCGAACGGTGTTCCGCAGCGATGTCGAGGCTCCGGCACAGCAGCAGGTAGGCCACCGCGGAGACAGGCAGGCCGACGAACATCGAGCAGTCCACGCCGCCCGAAGTCATCGCGGCGAATCCGGTGAAGGGAGCGCTCACCATGACAGCAGGTACGCCAGGTTGCCGCAGAAGGCGTTGAAGCGCTCCTCCCCCACGGGTTGAGCGTTGGCTCGGACGGCTACCGCCATCGCCGCAATCGTGACCGCCCGAACCCGCCTTGTTGGGTTCACCGGGCGGAAGGAGTCCCGAATGGAGATCATCGTCAGGCTGCCGGCGCACTGGTTGATCGCCATGACCGACGGCAGGTCGACGAGCATCGCGGCGATCGCGAACCAGCCGAGGCCGTAGCCGTACCGGGCTGACGTCATGGGGTCGGCGCGGCGGCGTCGCAGGGCTCGAGTGTCTCCGATGAGGACGACGGAGACGGCCTGGCGGCGGGTGACCGGCGCGAGAGCAGGTATCCCGCCAGTGCGGCGAGCAGGCCGGCCAGGCCGGCCGCCGCGAAGCCGCCCGCCGGCACGGACGCGTCGATCGCCACTCCCGCGACCGGGGAGCCGAGCGCGAACCCCGCGCTCAGCGCCGAGGACTGCAGGCCGGTCGCCTCACCTCGCACGCCGGCCGGCGTCAGCCGGCTCACCGCGTCGGAGACCGTGGAGAGGGTCGGTGCGGTGAGCAGCCCGGCACCGATGACGGCCACACACAGCCAACGCCAGTCATGGGCAAGTCCGGCCGGAATCGTCACCAGCCCGAGCAGGCCGAGCAGCAGCCAGATGGGCATCGGCCGGGGCAGCGCTCCGTACACCAGACCGCCCACGACGGACGTCACCCCGAACACGGCGACGACCACGGCCGCCAACGAGACCTGACCGGCTTCTTCGAGCGTGGCGATGATGGCCAGATCGACGCCGCTGAGCAGCATCGCGACGCCGAACCCCATCGTCAGAACAGCGACCATGCGCGTTCCCAGCCACTCCCGGCGCCGGGGCCGGCCTGCTGCGTCGCCGTCCGCCTCGTCCTTGGCCCGCAGCGGCGGGTTGAGCAGGGCGATCCCTGCCCCGCCGGCGACGATCGCGGCGCCCACGCCCCATGCCACCACACCGGGGGACACCTTCGCCGCGCACAGGATCACCACCGCCGGGCCGACCATGTACGACAGCTCGCCCACCACCGACTCCAGCGCGAACGCTGCCCGCCGCTGCTCTGCCGTCGTCATCGCGGCGATCGCCTGCCTGGTAACCGGTTGGACCGGCACCATCAGCAGACCGGCGGCGAAGGATGCGCCCAGCAAGATCACGTACGGCAGCACAGGCACGGTGAGCCAGAACACGATCTGCGGCACAACCGTGGCCAGCAGCACGGTACGCAGGCCCCGCCGGTCGATCATCCGGCCCAGCAGCGGCCCGCCCAGCGCGACACCGGCGGTGAGCACCGCCGCCACGGCTCCCGCCGCCGCGTAGCTCATGTCGAGCGCGAGCACGACGTACATCGTCAGCGCCATCACGTCCGCCGTGATCGCGACACGAGCGAGCAGCGAAATGCCCAGCAGTGGCGTCATCCCTGGCACCGCGAGCACCTGTCCGAATCTGATCACCGGTTTGACGCTAGATCGTCCGTCATGCCATAGGAAGTCGTCATTTCGTTGGACCAGGCATAATGAACGCTTATGGCACGTGATCTCGAGACCGCCCTGCTGCGGTCGTTCGTCACCGCCGTGCGAGCGGGCAGCATCAGCCGTGCGGCGGCGGCGCTCGGCCATACCCAGCCTGCGCTCAGCCAGCAGTTGCGCAAGCTCGAGAGGGCCGTCGGCAGTCCGCTGCTGCATCGGGCGCCGTCCGGTGTCTCCCCGACCCGCGCGGGCGAGGAGCTGCTGCCGTACGCCGAGCGCATTCTCGCGCTGTCGGCCCAGGCACTCGCCGAAACGGGACGTGCGCTCACCGGGCGTTGCGGCGTGGGACTCCTCGAAGATCTCACCGTTTCCCGCCTTCCTCAGGCACTCGCCGACCTCGCGCGGCTGCATCCCGACGCGACGCTGGAGGTGCTCAGTCTTTCCAAGGCGACAATGCGGGAGGCCTACGACACGGGCCGTGTCCAGCTCGTGCTCGACGAGGTCCCGGATCTTCCGTGGCCGCCGCGCTGGACGGTGCGTCTACCCCTGGTCTGGGCGGTCGGGCAGGGTGTCGCCGCCGACGCCGATCCGCTGCCGGTGGTGCTGTTTTCGAACACGTGCGCGTGGCGGACGTCGGTACTGCAAACGCTGGAAGGCACCGGGCGCCGCTGGCGGGTGGCGTTCGAAAGCAACAGTCTCGCCGGAGTGCTCGCTGCGCTTCGGGCCGGGCTCGGGGTCGCGGCGCTCATACCCGCCAACCTCGAGCCGGCCATGGCCTGCCACGACGCGGCCGCGTTGCCTGCTCTGCCGGACGTCGAA
Source organism: Nonomuraea mangrovi (assembly GCF_042681425.1). Taxonomy (NCBI): domain Bacteria; kingdom Bacillati; phylum Actinomycetota; class Actinomycetes; order Streptosporangiales; family Streptosporangiaceae; genus Nonomuraea; species Nonomuraea mangrovi. The sequence continues at coordinate 33,471 of NZ_JBHUFV010000043.1, forward strand.
CTCGGCCTTGCCCGCCACCCGGGAACCGAAGGCGATGCGCTCATCGACGCCGTGGAGACCGCCCTGCGGCGGATGATCTGAGCCCATGGGCGAAGGTCTCGGCCGTCACGGTGCGCTGGCCACCTACCTCCGCGCGGCCTCTTGCCGCCGCGAACTCGGCGCCATGCCTGTACGGCCTGCCGACCCCAGGGTCATAGCGTCGTGGTGGGCGGGCAGGCGCAGCACCCGGTCGCAGCGGATGCGGACCAGCAGTTCGACGGGCAGGTCGCGCAGGACATAGGCCAGAAGGTCGATCGGCGTGGAGTCACGACACCTGGAGGCCCTGCCGCCAGGACGGGTGCGCCGGGCGCCAGCCCAGCTCGCGCTTGGCCTTCGCGTTCGACGCGCCGCGAAGCTCGGTCATCAGCACGACGCCGGCCTCCCCGGCGGCCAGCCGCCCGACGAACCGCGGCACGCGCATCGGCTTCTTGGCGCCCAGCATCCGAGCCAGCTCCGGCAGCCACTCGGCAACCGGGGCGGGGTCATCGTCGACGATGTTGTAGACACCGCGGGCGCCGTTCTCGACCGCCGCGGCCGTCGCCTCAGCCGCGTCGGCGATGTGGATGAACGACCACACTCCGCTGCCCCCGCCGACGACCGGAAACTTTCGCTTACGGATCATCTCGAGTTGCTCGGAGCCCGGCTCCATCGAGGTGCCCGGTCCATAGAACGCGCCGTAGCGAAGCACGATCCCCTCGGTCCAGTCGGCGCCCAACACAGCTCTCTCCAGATGCCCGATCGCGGCGATCATCGGGGCCATCCGGCTGACCGGCGACGGGTCCAGTTGGTCCTCTTCGTTCTTCACCGGCCCACCCGTTCGGGCATAGGTGAACGCACCATTGCTCGCCGCCACGAACCGCTGCACACCTGCCGCGCGCCCTGCCGCGAGGAGATTGTCGGTGCCCTCGATCCGCAGCCGGTCGGTGGCGGCGAAACTGCGATCGAAATGGCGGGCGTCTACGTGGCCGATGGCGGTCAGCTGATGAACGATCACATCCGGCTTCGCCTCGCGCACGGCCGTCTCGACCTGGCCGCGATCGAGCGCATCGGCGACGATCGGCACCGCGCCCAGCTCGGACAGTCTGGTCTTGTTCGATTCGTTGCGCGTCATGGCGACGACCTGGTGCCCCGCGGCGACCAGGCGCGGCACCAACTGCCGGCCCATCACTCCGGTCGCTCCTGCTACCAGCACTCTCATGGTCAGCTCCTGGTTCACGTGCTCTTGGCTTCGATTGCGGTGCCGCTCAAGAACCACCCGCACCTGCGTTCAGCCCTTGAGCCGAGCCGCGAGCTGGGTCGCCGCAGCGGCTCATGACCGCCACCATATGCAGTCATTGCACTCATGTGCAACCAATGCACATCGATATACTCGCGGTGGAAGCGCAGTCAAGGCAGTCCTGACCAACAGACCCAAGGAGGGGCAGCACCCGATGACGACTGACAAACCAGCACGCGGCGGCGGCCGGGAGGCGCAGCGTCGCCGCACCCGCAAGGCGATCGTCGATGCGGCGGTACGCCTCAGCGCCGGCGGAGCGACGCCATCCATCGACGAGATCGCGGCCGCCGCCGACGTGTCGCGCCGCACGATCTACATGTACTTCCCGGCCCTGGACCAACTGCTCATCGACGCGACGGCCGGCGCGCTCAACGAGCCACCGGTCGAGGCGGCGCTGTCCGATCCCGCGCTCGCCGACGACGCGGCAGGCCGAGTCGACGCCCTCATCCAGACACTGCTGAAGTACTCGCCACAATCGCTACCCCTGGGGCGCCGCATGATCCGCTTGACCGTCGACCCGCCCCTGAACGGCGCGCCGGAGCCGACCGGCCCACGTCGCAACCAACGCCGGATCGAATGGCTGGACAAAGCCTGCGAACCACTGCGCGACACCCTGAGCGAGCGGTCCTACCAGCGCCTCATCTCCGCGTTGACCATGGTCGTCGGATGGGAGGCGCAGATAGCCCTGCGTGACGTCCGCGGACTCGACCCCCAGGCCGAGCAGGACGCCATGACCTGGGCCGCCCGCGCCCTCGTGGAAGCCGCGATCAGAGAACACGATCACCAACAGTGAGCGTCCATGGGGTGCGCGCTGCGGTAAACCTCCCCGCCATGTCGCCGTGGGAGTACAGGTCCGAGCAATCTACTCGCCGGTAGGGACGCGCCTCTGTCGCCTATGTCAGCCACGTCCTGGACCCGGCCCGGATCTCACCGCGGATGCTCCGCTCCACCCGCCTGGTCGACCTGGTCAACACCATGGACCTCAAACTTGTCGCGGCGCCCTTCGGGATGGACCCCGAGGGCGTCATGACCTATCTCGCCGACCATGTCCATGAGGGCCGCCTACTCGACCAGAACGAAATAGGATCATGATGCGATCTCCGCTTGCGGGCCGCGTGTTGACCCCGGCACCGGTGACGTTGATCAGTGCCGTGTCAATCACCGTCCTTGCTCCGCGGACTTCACCGGCCACGACACCGACGTCCTCAAAGTCCGCTTCACCTCGGCCTGGAATCCGTACTGAGCGGCTGGCCGTCCGGTACCCCAACGGCCCCAATCCATCCAGAAAAGCGCCGTTTGGCCGCCCTGCCTGCGATGAGTTCCGGCGCTCCATCGGGTCTCCACTCCGGACGACCTCTACGACCAAGGAGGAGTTTATGGGCAAGGTCATCTACTGGATGAACACCTCGATCGACGGCTACATCGAGGATCCCGACGGTGGCATGGACTTTCTGGACCAGGCCGAGGACTTTCAGCAGGCGGCGAACGACCATGTTCGCCGGACCGCGGCGTTCCTGTTCGGGCGGCGGCTGTATGAGGCGATGGAAAAGCCCTGGACGCAGGACCTCGGCAAGGAAGGCGCCCCGGCCATCGAGCGGGAGTTCGCCCAGCTCTACAAGGAGACCCCGCGGTACGTCTTCTCCGACACCCTCCAGACCGTCCCCGAAGGGCTCACGATCGTTCGTCGCAAGGACGCCGTGTCCGTGGTGACGCGCCTCAAGCAGGAGATCGACGGCACCCTCCAACTCGGCGGCCCCGAGGTGGCCGCCTCCCTGCTGGACCTGATCGACGAGTTCTGGGTGTACGCGTTCCCCGTGATCGTCGGGGGCGGCAAGCCGTACCTGCCCGTGAGAGAGGAACTGCGGCTGCGCCTGGTCGAGCACCGTTCCCTCGCCTCAGGAACCACGTTCCGGCGCTATGCACGACCCTGACCGACCAGGAGCGGACCCCACGCGGGCGCAGGGTCCCCGTGGCCGTACGCCCGTGCGCGATCCTCGACGAAGTGGCGCCCGCGTCACTGAACCCGACCTTTCGGCACCACCTTGCACAGGTTCGCTTTGCCGAAGGGCTTGTTCGAGGTCGCGATCAAGGAGTTCGTGTCTGAATGAAACGAGCTGGAAGAACAGGTTCGCGGCCTCGGACTCGAACGGGATGTAACCCGCCTCGTCGAGATCAGCAGCGGGATGCGGCCAAGGCGGACGGGTTCTTCTTGAGCGACTTGCGGCTTGACGCGGCCTTCACCGCCGTGGGCTTCGCGGGCTGCGACCTCGCGCTGCAGACAGGCAGCCAGAAACTCCTCGTGCGTCCATTCCTCAGCCGGGCCCGCTCGACCGAGGCCGCCAGGGACGGGGCCTTCAGCGCGCGAGTCAGGTAGGCGATCTCGGAGGCGACGTTCCTGCTGGTCTTGGCGGCCATCAGACGGCCACCTCCTCGTCGCTCAGGCCGAACATGCGGTCGTGGTCAGTGAGTTTGCGTTGTTCGACCTCGGTCATCACGGCGGGGACACCGACCAGCCGCTGGCGCCGGAAGGCGCGATCGGCCTGGGCGTCGGCGTCGTCGGTGAGGGTCTGGTGGGCGGCCCAGCACCGGTCGTGGCGGGCGACGTTCTTGCCGCCGCAGGTCGCCGTCACCTGGTCGAGACCAGCGGTGACCTCGACTATCCGGCCGATCACGGCCGGATGGACGGAGTGGTCGTCGGCGTCAGACGGACGTAGTGGTCGCGCGGTGGCCGGACCAAGGTCTTCCAACCGATCTGTGGCGGGGTTGCCGGGGTCGCGACCATCGCGGCCAGATCGGCCGAGAACCGGTCGACCGGGCGGCACTCGATCCTGCGGTGACGCCGCTGGTCGGCCCGTTCCAGCCAGTTGATCAGCTGAGCGTTGAAGTCTGCCGAGGGCCTGGCGGCGTGTGACCACGACCAACCGCGGCGTCGAACGCTGCGGCGTCCACTGAGGATGCGCCCTACAGCGGTACGGTCGGTTGACCCCCGAACGGGCCGGTTCAAGGGCTCTGAGCGGGTGGTTTATGGGGTGATTATGAGTTGATGATCTAGGTGGAGCACCTTTGCGGCATGCGGAAGAAACTTGCTCCCATCGCATCCATCGCGGCCGTCGCGGCCGCCCTGACACTGCTCGCCGCTCCGGCCGGCGCCGCGGTCGGTTCCCCGGCCCCGCCGCCCGGCCATCCTGCGCAGGTGCCCACCCCGCCCCCGCTCACGCCGGAGGAGGCCGAGAAGCACGACGAACAGGCTTCCGTCACGCAGGCCGCCGAGGCGTGGATGTCCTGCGCCCGGCTCTGGAGGAACTACTACCTGAACTGGAAGCAGCCCGACTCGGTCGGCTACTACGACTTCGTGGCTCTGTATGACCATGTTCCCGCCGATGGGGACGACGCCGGCAAGAACTACCTGCCTGGGCAGTGGCAGTGGGCCACGAAGGGGACGAACTGGTACACCGGCGTCTCCAACACCACCGAGGGGCTCACTGCCGCCTACGTGTCATGGGACTACGGCGCGGGCAAGTGGAAGGTACTCGACACCAGCTCCACACGCTGGTGGTGCTGACCTGGCCTGAGAGACGCCCCCCGCCCGGCAGACGGGCGGGGGCCGTCGGCTCGTTGACCGAATTCTCAGTAGGTTTGTTGTCATTATGCGACTCGGTAGGGTGCCGAAGTGAGACGCGGCGGGAGGGGATCCTTGCCACCCCCCTCCTCGAGTTCGCGGAGAACCGCGGCCCATCGATCGCCCGCATGAACGGGTCGAGATCTCCCAAGCCGGGCTAATCCACCACCACTGCTGCTCGCCGTCTTGGACTACCGCGACGACGTGGACATGCGCCGCTTCGCCTTCGACGGCACCGGCGGCATCGCCCCTGCGCGCGCTGGCGGACATCGTCGAATACAACTCCCGGGCGCCCGGCCTGGTCCAGCTCCTCTTGGTCATCAGCGGCGAAGCGGTGACCGCCGACCATCCCGCTCACGAGTGGGCCAAAGCCCGCTTTCGCGTCACGGATGCCTCGTGCGTGGACGCGCCAGAACCGGATCGGGCGCGCCGGCGGAGCACGGAGCGCGCGGCGTTGAGCACGCAGGTACGGATGTAGGGCAAGGTGAGCGCTTCCGTGGACCTGCCGTGCAACCTGGCGAAACGTCCTGCACGACGTCCTCGGCACTCCCCCGGTCACCGACGAGCAGCAGCGCCAGGCGTACCGGGGCGAGCCAGTGCTCGCGGTACAGGTTGGCGAACACCGCCTCGGCGTCGGGCGTGCGGCACGGACAGGCGCGGGAGGGTCTCACCGTTCATACCAAGCGAACGCGCGCCGCCGCCGATCTGCTGCATCGGAAGTCTCTATCGCCGAGCCGAGGCAGTGGCTTACGTTCTCGAGATGGCCTACGACATCCTCGAGCTGACCGCGAACCCCGCGCTCGCCCTGACGCCGACCACGACGGTCCACTCCGGTGTCGTCCGGGTGGGTCACAACGCCCGCATCCAGGTGTGGCGATCGAACGAACCGGCCACGGAGTTCGGCTTCTATCCGCCCGACGTGCCGCCGCTGGCCGAGGGTGTGCCGGCGCCGCTGATCTGGGCAGAGGCCCAGGTGATGTGGTTCGTGCCCGGCACGCAGTCGTCCGGGCACTTCCCGATCGGCGTGGAGCGGATCTCCGCCGCCTACACGCCCGATCCTCGTGGCGGCCCGGCGCGCTGGCTCCTGGTCAGCGGCGCGGCCCACGCGTCGGCCGGCCTCCGGCTGGCCTACCGGATCACGGTCCAGGGGCAATGAGCGGCCGGGGAGCGCGTCAATGCTCGGTGACCCCGGGCTGGGTCAGGAATATCTTGCCGTCGCGCAGCTCTGCCACGTTGCGGGAGGCGATGGCGATGCTCCCCTCAGAGCCGCAATCAGTGGCGAAGGACGCGGAGATCATGGTGTTGCGTCATGAGGTGGCGGTGCTGCGACGTCAGACCGGACGGCCGAAGCCGGACGGCGGACTGGTCTGCTGCCGAAGATCTGACTTCCGTGGCCTTTCTTGAGACCTGGCCGTGGCGCGCGCAGGTGGCCCCGCGACCTGAGAGGAATCGGCCGGCGGGCGGGAGAAACGCCCCGGGATGGGTGCCCGGTTGACATCCCCCCGACTGTAATAGAGGCTGTTACAGCAGGAGGGATGATGGCAGCGAACAGCCGGCTCACGATCGCCGTGCACATTCTGACGTGGTTGGCTCTCGCGCACCGGCGCGGGATGGAGCTGCTGACCTCTGACCAGGTCGCCGCAAGCGTCAACACGAATCCGGTGATAATCCGGCGCAGTCTCGGTGACCTGCGGCGGGCGGGCCTGGTGACCGTGCGTCACGGCGCGGGGGCGGGATGGAGCCTGGCCCGCGCGCCGGAGGAGATCATGCTGCTCAACGTGTACGACGCCGTCGAGCGGGAGCCGTTGTTCGGCATGCACCACACCGAGCCCAACCTCGAATGCCCGGTCGGCAAGGGGATCCGGCCCGCACTGGGCGATGTGTACGGGAGGGCCGAGCTGGCGCTGCGTGCGGAGTTGGGGCGCACGTCGATAGCCGACGTGCTACGCCAGACCCTGCTGGTGAGCTAGGACCCCTGGGCCCGGCGGCTTTCGGCGCCCTTTGCTGTAACAAAAGTTGTTCTAATAACAGAAAGAGATCCTCGTGTCCTACGTACGATGCCCGGTCGTCGAGCTGAGGCAGTACACGCTGCACCCTGGTCAGCGCGACGTGCTGATCAGTCTGTTCGACCGGGAGTTCGTCGAGTCGCAGGAGGCGGTCGGCATGACGCTCCTGGGACAGTTCCGTGACCTGGACGACCCGGACCGGTTCGTCTGGCTGCGGGGATTCGACGACATGCCGCACCGCGCCGAGGCGCTCGGCCGCTTCTACGGCGGGCCGATCTGGAAGGCACACCGCGAGCAGGCCAACGCCACGATGATCGACTCGGACGACGTACTGCTGCTGAGGCCCGTCACGGCGCGGACCGGCTTCCCGTCCCCCGCCGCCGCCCGGCCGCCGGCCGGCGAGACGACCCCGCCCCCCTCGGTCGTGCTCGCGACGATCTACTACGGCGCCGGCCCGTTCGACGAGACGTTCGTGGAGTTCTTCGACCAGGAGATATGCCCTGCCCTGGCAGAGGCGGGAGCCACGCCGCTGGCCTGCCTGCGGTCCGAACACGCCGCGAACACCTTCCCGGCGCTGCCGGTGCGGACCGGAGAGAACGTCCTCGTGTGGTTCGCCCGGTTCGCCGACGAGCGGCACCTCATCGAGCATCTGGACCGTCTCGAGCACTCGGATCGGTGGCGCGAGAAGGTGCTGCCCACCTTGTCGGCGGCGCTGGCCAGAACCCCGCAGCGGTTGCGACTGGCTCCCACCGCGAGATCCCTGCTGCGCTGACTGCCGGTTATCTATTGTCCGTATTAGCTTGATGGCGCTGCGTAACCAGCCATGGCCTTCGCCGGCGATCGACAAGCGTGAAGCCCGTACGACCCTGCTGGTCAACTCGGATTGCTGGCTCCGGTTCATGATCTGATGGCGCCTACGCTGATCATGAAGGCTGTGGCAGCCGTCGTCATCGTCTTCGTCCTGACTGCCGGGGCGAATGGAGGCGGCGATGTCGATGCGACCCGCACCGTGACCAGAGCCGGCACCCGAGGTCGCGGCGGCGATCCGGATCACCTACCGAGGTAAGCGTCACGTGCCGTTACCGATGCGGATGCGTGATGAGTTGGGCGAAGTGTTCGCCGACGAGGCGTTCGCAGGCGTCTTCGGCAAGGGGGGCAAGCCGGGCTGGTCGCCGGGGCGGGCGGCGTTGATCACGGTGGTGCAGCGGGTGGACAACCTCACCGAGGCGGTCGCCACCGATCTGACCTGGAAGTACGCGCTCGGTTTGAGCCTGGACGACCCGGGCTCGACGCCAGCGTGCTGAGTGAGTTCCGCTCCCGGATGATCGCGCATGAGCTGGAGGAAAGGCCACTCGACCTGGTGTTGGCGGCGTTGCAGGAGCATGGCCTGCTGGCGGCGGACGGCAAGCAGCGCACTGACTTGTACCGCTCCAGAACTCATGCACAAAAGCTGAGCTCGCGTTTCTTCGGGTGAGCCAGGGAGTGCCTGACATGTCGGCGTGACGGAGCCACAGCATCGAAGCGGCGATGGCGATACCCGCGAGGGAACGGCTGGTGAGCTTGTCGAAGCAGGTGGCGATGCCGCGCCATTGCTTGAGCTTGCCGGTGCAGCGTTCGAGGAGGTTGCGCTGCTTGCAGGCGAGGGCGTCGAAGGCGGGCGGGCGGCCTCCGGGACCGCCCCGACGTCGCCGGTTGGCGATCTGCTCGCGACCGGTTGCCCCGATGAGTGGATCACCTCGCTGTGGACTGTGTCGCCTCGAGTACGTAAGTCGGCGGAACTGAGCTGATCACTCTATCGAAGGAAGCCCTCACAACTGCGCCGGCACGGCAACGATCGTTTGTCGGCTCGCATGTCAGACCTGCTTCGCGGCCTCCCGACGCGCGCTTGCAGCTTGGCGCGACAAGCTGCAAGCAGTTACTTCGCACAAATGTACGACAATCGTCGCAAAGTCAAGAAGAAACACAGGTAAACGTGTTACGGTTATTTCATCGGACTCGTTGGGGCCGCTCGCAGGAGGTGATTCCCTGCTGGAACGACCGAGCGCGACTAAAGAAGAGACCTCATTCCCATGCCACAATCCATGCGCGCGCTCGTAGCCGGAAAGGTTGGCGAGCCGGCCGATGTCCTGCGGATTGAATCCCGGCCTATTCCCATGCCAGAGGCCGGTCAGGCGTTGATCCGCGTGAAGGCGACTCCGATTCACGCCAGTGATCTGCACGTGCTGCGCGGCCGCTACGGTTTCTCCCCCGAGTTTCCCACTGTCGGGGGTCACATGGAATGTGTGGGCCGTATTGAGGCCCTGGGCCCGGATACCGAGGGACTGAAGATCGGCGAGCGCGTGGTGGCCGTTGCCGTCCCGGCGGTGCCCGGGCCGCATATGGCCGGCACATGGCAGGAATACCTTGGTGCCGACACACGAAGGCTCCTGCCGGTCCCCGACCATCTGAGTGACTCCAGCGCCTGTCAACTCGCCGTCAACCCGTTGACCGCGCTGCTCCTCGTGTCTCGCGAACTCGACGTACAGCCGGGTGAATGGTTGTTGCAGACGGCCGCGGGCTCCACCGTCGGCCGGCTCGTCATTCAGCTGGCCAGACATCTGGGTATTCGCACGATCAATGTCGTACGGCGGCGCGATGCCGTCGAGGAGATCAAGGCGCTTGGTGGTGACGAGGTCATTTGCACTGAGGACGAGGACCTGTTGCAGCGGGTGACCGAGATTGCAGGATCGACCGGCGTGCGCAAGGCCATCGACTGTGTCGCGGGCCACGTGGGCGCCCAGGTATCCCAGGCATTGACTCCGGGAGGAGAGGTCGTGGTCTACGGCGCGCTCTCCACCCATCGGCAGACTGATTCGGCAGCACTGACGATCCCGCTGCTGGCACGCTCGGTCATCTACGAGACCAAAGCAGTCCGTGGCTTCTGGCTGAACCGCTGGTTCGGCACTACCTCACCTGCGGATACGCTGCGCGCGCTGTTCGAGGTTCGCAGTCTCGTCGCCGATGAAGTGCTGAGCATCCCCCAAGGCGAGCCGTTCCCGCTCGAGCGCTTCATTGAAGCCATCTCGTTCGCCGAAGCACCCGCACATGGCGCAAAACCGCTCTTCGTCTTCGAGGATGGCCGGGACGAAGACAGCAGGTAGGACGCGGTAGGTGTCTTCGCCGTGCGTGCCGCTGTGGTCGAGCGCTTCCGCCCCATGGTCGACGTGGGCGCCGGATGCGGTCACGGTGATTGCCGTACTCTGCCGCCGTACAGTTTGGAAGATTGCGTATGCGGATGCGGCCTGGACCAGGAAGATGCTCACTTTCGGCTTCTCGTGACGGCCTCTGCTACTCCCCGCGGTTCCACTCAACTTCCTGCCTGATCGGGCACGCGAGGCTTTTGATAGCGTATTTGACAAGTGTACGACTGGAATCGTGTGGCCTATCTTGAGGGTTGGCTTGTCCATCTTAAATCTTATTGCATATTTTTCGATTTCCAAAGCGCTCATAAACCCTTCAGGTTGATGTTCAAAATATTCAAGACGGATCTGCGAAATGAGGGATCTCGCCTGCTTTAGAAGTCCTAACAAAATGATCTAGGAATACGTGGAAGGGCGAGCAGGCACCATGGGCCGTTCCCGACGGGCTGTGGGCGCGGATCGAGCCGTTGTTGCCGGTCGTGCCGCGCCGGGTCGATCACCCGGGACGCAAGCGTCTGGACAACCGGAGGTCCTGTCGGGCATCTTGTTCGTGCTCTATACCGGCATTGCCTGGGAGTTCCTGCCGCAGGAGCTGGGCTTCGTTTCGGGGATGACCTGCTGGCGCAGGTTGCGGGACTGGCATCATGCCGGGGTCTGGGAGAACCCGCACCAGGTGACCGCCTTCGCCGCTGACGACGTGTGGGTGGCCGGTGTCGACTACGGCGACGACGAACGACCCACACAGGTCACATTGCCGCACTACAACGGACGACGATGGGCCCGCGACTGCCGCGACGGCGGCGGCGAGATCTGCGGTGACGGCTTCACTATCACTCGTGTCCCCACCACCTCCCGTCTCCTCCGGGCCGGGAGGGCGCACTGCGGCGACGAAAACACGTCCTCCACATCCGCCGCTAGAAGGGGATGACACGCTTTGCAGGCAACGCCTGACGGCGACGAATCATGACATCTCGATCTCAACGGCACGATCAGGCTCCACGTCCACGACCAGACAGCATCCTGAACCACTCAAACCTCGCTCCCGTCGTGGCGGGGTCCGGCGGGCAGGACCTGAGTACCTGGCCACTGGACAAGATCGACGCCCGCGAGCAGGCCCTGACCAGCCAGATCGAGCAGAGCAAGGTGGCGATGCTGTCTTCGTACGAGCCGCTCCCGTCTGCATTCTTCACCTGCCTGATTTCCGGCTACGACTGAGTGGTGCGCGGCGTTATGCCGAATGCCGTTGCCGCACTGACGGCGGCCACGATGGCGATGAACCACCAGCCGTGCTGGAAGGCGGTCAGCAATCGATCGGAGGCGACATTCAGCGACCCGACGATGGCGACCAGAACGGCGACGCCCAGCACGTAGCCGAGCTGGCGGGCGGTGTTCACCACCGCGCTGCCGGTGGCGGACTGCTCCGGCGGCAGATCGACGGCTGCCGAGGCGATCATGCTGGGCAGGGCGAGGCCGATGCCGACGCCGGAAATCATCCAGCCCGGCAGCACCTCGGTGGCGTAGTGCACAGGCGTCGCAGCGGTACCCAGCACCAGCACCACCCCTCCGGCGAACAGCAGATTGCCCATGGCCACAACGACACCCACCGGCACCCACTTGATCAGTCGTTGGCTGACGGCGGCGAAGATCGGCACCATGATCGGCCCTGGCACGATGGCGAGCCCGGTTTCGATGGTGTTGAAGCGGGCCGCGTTCTCCAGCCACATAGCGATACTGAGGAACCACGCCCCGAACGCGGTGCAGAACGCCAGCACGGTGGTGTTGGCCCACACGAACGTGGGCACCCGGAACAGGGCGGGCGATACCACCGGATCGGGATGCCGCACCATCCGCACCACGAACAGGACCAGGCCCGCCACCGCGACGGCGAGGACACAGAGTGTCGCTCCGCTCGACCACGACCATTCGCTGCTCTTCACCAGACCCAGCGACAGCCCCCCGATCACCACGACCAGCAGCACCACTCCGAGCAGATCGGGCACCCGCGCCTGCACCCGCTGCCGCAGATCCGGAACCAGGCGCAGGGCGGAGATTCCGGCCACCACACCCACCGGCAGATTGATCAGGAAGATCCAGCGCCAGGACGCCTCGACCAGCGCCCCGCCGACCACGGGACCGAAGGCCGCGGAGAAGGAACTCGTTGTGGCCCAGATCTTTACCGCAGCCGACACCTTCGCCGGCGGCAGCACCGTGAGCAGCAGCCCGAGGCTCGCCGGGGTGAGGGCGGCGGCACCGATTGCCTGCACGACCCGGAATGCCACGAGCGCCCACAGCGACGGCGCCAGCGCGCAGGCCAGGCTGGCCAGCGTGAAAATGCCGAGCCCGACCAGGAATCCGGCCTTGCGCCCGAATCGATCCGAGAAACGCCCGGCCGGAATCAACAGCGCCGCATAGACGATCGCGTACCCGTTGAGGACCCAGCTGAGGTCCGCCAGCGAGGAACCCCGGTACGACTCACCGATCTTGATGAACGCGACGTTCACCACGAACACGTCGAGCATCGCCATGAACGCGGCCGAGCAGAGCACCCACACGACCGCGGCCGAATGATCCCGAGTCGGCCGTAGCGTCGTCGCCTTGGTTATGTCATGCATCAAGCATCCCTTCTTGTCCACACCGGCCAACCTCGACCAGGCAAGGCCATCAAAGCATACGTTCGACCGTATGTTTACTTCAATCACACAGATCGGGGTGCGCAAGGTCTGAAGGGCAGTGGCGGCACGGCGGGCAAACAACGTGGGCCGGACCGACGGCATACGATCGACTGTATGGTGACATCTGGGCGACAGGCTGCCGAGGAAACCACCGACAAGCGTTTGCTGCGCGGCGCGCAGTCGCGGCGGACCGTGACCCGGCGAGCGGTCGACATCGCCTCGCTGGACGGGCTCGACGGGCTCAGCTTCGGCCGTCTGGCCGAGGATCTCGGCATCAGCAAGGCCGGAATCCAGACCCTGTTCCGGACCAAGGAGGGGCTGCAGCTCGCCACCGTGGAAGCGGCCCGCGAGGCGTTCGTCGACGCGGTCATCCGGCCCGCCCTGCGGTCCCCCGCGGGCGTCGCGCGCATTCGCGCCCTGGTCGATCGGTGGATCGAATACGCCGTACAGCCGCTGTTCTCCGGTGGCTGCTTCTGGGGCGCGAACCTGCCGGAATTCGACAGCCGCCCCGGGCCTGTCCGGGATGTACTGCGACGGCAACAACGTGCCTGGCACACGACCCTCGCGACGCAGTTCCGGCGCGCCGTCGCACGCGGTGAGATAGCCGAAATCGATCCCGAGTCTGCCGCCTTCCAGGTGAGCGCCTTGCTCAGCGCCGTCAATCTGGCCGTGCGCCTCGGTGACGACGACCGGGTAGCGATGGCGCGGCACGTGATTGATGGTTTGCTCACGCACGATTCGCGGCATGCCGTCGGCGCGGCTCCTCTCGGGTGCCCCCAGCAGGAACCGAACATGCGAGGACGCCGCTGAATCAGGCTTGTTTCGGGTGCCGCCAATGCGCGACGGCACTGCCACGTGGACTCATCGAAAACGCCCGCGTGGCGACCATCGTCACCTCAGCGGAGAATGCCCACGCGGCGGCGTGTCCCCGCTGGTTGGGGCGGTGGCGGCGCTACCTGACCCCGATACAAGGGCTGCGACACGCGCTACGGCACTGCCGCGCCGGTCGGCCTCGAAGGCCGGCAAGGCGGCGACGCTGTCGTTCTGAAACTGACGATCATCGTGCCGGAGATCCGCATCAGGCGAAGAACCGTGCCAGGTGTTCGATGACGATCTCGGGTTGTTCCTCGGGGATGTAGTGGCCGCTGTCGGACACCTTCACCACTTCGACATCGGTGCCCTTGTCCGGTAGCACCGCCTGCAGGAGCATGTGGCCTGCTTCGCCGCCGCCCAGGCCTAGCAGGGGGACGGTGACCTTGCCGTAGGTCTTCTCGTCGGCGATGTCCTGTCCGAACGATCGGTACCAGGAGTTGCCCGCGCGGATCGCGTCCGGTGCGGCGTAGGCGCGGGCGTAGATCTCGCGGTCGCGGTCGCTGATGGCGGAGGGGTCTTCGATCAGGTAGTCGCACATCCAGTCGATCAGTTCGCGGGACTTGCCGGCGAGCAGGCGCTCGGGCAGGTCGGGCACCTGGTTGAAGGCGAACCACCACAGGAAGCGGCCGGGGCCGGCGTGAATGTCGCCGTCGATCTGCTGGCGTCCGGGCCGAGGGAGCAGGGAGTGGTTGTAGAAGCGCACGTCGGGGTGCGCGATGTCCAGCAGCGCGATGCGCCGGGCGTGGGTGGGATGGTTGGCGGCGAAGGCGTAGGCGACCATGCCGCCGATGTCGTGGCCGGCGATGTCGACGCGGTCGTGGCCCAGGTGGAGGACGAGCTCCAGAATGTCGGCGGCCATCGTCTTCTTGTCGTACCCGTCGCGGGGCTTGTCCGAGCCGCCCATGCCGCGCAGGTCGACGGCGATCACCCGGTGCCGTTCGGCCAGCGCCGGCATGATCTTGTGGAACTCCCACCACGTCTGCGGCCACCCGCCGAGCAGGAGCAGAGGCTCACCCTGCCCGCCCGCCACGTAGTGCAGACGGGTCCCGTCGACGTCGGCGTGCCTGCTGACGAATCCGCCCTCGAGCGAGCTCGCCAACTCCGCGTCAGACAGTACTTCAGCCACGATGATGCCTCCTTCGTTGTCGATCTCATAGTTCAGTGGCGCGCAGCCATACGCCGGGTACGGCAGGTTCCCCAGGAACTTGTCGATGCCGGGCGCTATGCGTGGAAGGCGTCCCAGCGCGAGCCCGGCGTCGGCGAGATGGACGACCGCCTCGACCAGCAGGCGGCGCGGGTAGAAGCGCACATGCTGGTCGGCCCCGTGGGTCCAGTTGGGTGCGTCGGGGGCGGGCGCTTCGGAGCGGGTCCAGCGACAGTGTCACGCTCTCAGCCATCTTGAGGCAGGTCGAGCGGTACGTCCCTGGACCGGACGCGCTCGGTCGCGCGGCTTCTTACCAACGGCTCCATCCATCGGTAGGTGGTGCCGTGATGCTTGGTCAGATCGGCGAGCGTCCAGCCGGGACAGGTGGGCACCTGCGGCTCCAGATCGGAACCCGCCAGCAGTTCGACGTAGCGCGCGTCCACGGCTTCGACCGCATCGCAGTACTGCTCGTACGTCAGACGACTCATGAGGACGGACGGCACCTCCCGATCGCCGATCTGAATCCCGGCGCCGGTCACACGGCTTGTCGCTGAATCCATCGCCGGTTTCGCTGCTGTGAGGGCCAGCGAGGGTATTCCTTGACACCAGCGTCAAAGTCAAGTGCCGCGCTGCCTACCAAGCAGGGAGAGATCTTCCGCACGGTCAGCGGGCGCCCGGGTCAGGCGTTCGTCTCGATGACACTCGGCTGGGACGCTGCGGAGAGGCGCGAGCGGCCCGCGATCGTGGCGATCAGGGCCGCCGCGGCGCACAGGGCCGCGGTCCACGCCAGGGTCGCGTTGGTCGAGGTGTGATCGGCGAGGAGTCCGGCGAGCCAGGGGCCGGCGGTCTGGCCGGCCGCGAACAGCGTGGTGAAGACCGCCAGCGTGGCGGTCCAGTCGGCGGGTGGGGTGTTCGCCTTGATGAGCGCGGTGACGGCGGCGGGGACGCCCATGAACGTCGCCCCGTAGACCACCGCTGAGGCGAGGATGACCGGTGGTGCGGGTGCGGCCAGGGCCAGCGCCGCGCCGCCGGCCAGCAGGCCGAGCAGGGTGGTCAGGGCGCGGGTGCCGGGCCAGCGTGCGGTCGGGCGGCTCCACAGCGCGGGTGCCGCCACGACGGCCAGGCCCAGCGCTGTCCAAGTCAGCACCACCAGTCCGAGCGGGGCGTGCCGATCGGCGAGGTAGGCGGACAGGAACGTGATGTAGGTGATGTAGCCGGCGGCGAACAGCAGGTAGGCCAGGGCGATCCCCCACAACGGGCGCACATGGGCCCGGCCGGCGCCGGCGGCCGTCGCTTCCTCACTGGTATGGGCGGCGCGCCAGCTGATCAGCGTTGCCAGAGCGGCGGCGGCGCTCAAGCCGAGCCAGATGGGGCGCCAGTGGTCGGCCAGCGGCGGGATGGTGAGGCCGCTGAAGACGATGCCCAGGCCGGTGCCCGCGAAGTAGATGGTGATGGGCGCGCCGGAGGCGGCGCGGGTGGCGATGTGCGATGCGATCACACCGCCGGTGATGAACACGGCGGCTCCCGCCACCCCGGCCGCGGCTCGCGTGGCCAGCAGCGCCAGGGTGTGGTCGCTGGCGGCGGTGGTGGCCAGCGACACCGCGGTGAGGATCATGCCCCAGCGGAAGGTGACGGCGGCGCCCATGCGGTGGACGGCGACGGCGGTCAGCAGCGCGCCCAGCAGGTAGCCGAGCCCGTTGGCGGCGCTCATCGTCCCGGCTTCGGACAGGGTCCAGTGCAGGTCGTCCCGCATCGCCGGTAGGAGCAGCCCGTACGCGAAGCGCGCCAGCCCGAGCGCCGAGGCGGTGCCGAGAGCCAACCGGAGCGCCTGCCGCTGCGCGTGCCTCATGGGCACCGTGCCAGGAAGCCCAGGATCGTCCGTGTCAGGGTCACGCGATGGTCCGACAATGCGTGGTCCGTCGCGAAGAGGTGGTGTTCAAGGTGTTCGACGGGCTGCGCCTGGTAGGCCGTGACGACCGGTTCGTGATGCACGTCGTACGGGGTGACGGTGTCGAGGCCCGTGCCGATCAGGAGCACGGGGCGGTTCGCCAGCAGCGGCGCGAGTCCGGCCAACCGCCACGAGTCGCCGGCCGCCTCCATCTCGCTGACGAGCGCCTCCCCGCTGGTGCCCCGGAGGGGACCGAGTTCGCCGGCGAACGCCTCGACATAGCTCGCCCGGACACTCGGGTCGGTACGGCAGAGCGCCGCCGCCGCGCCGAGGTCGAATGCGGCCACCGTGGCGACGGCGGCGACGGACGGTTCGGCGGCCGCGGTCATCAGCGCGGCGAAGCCGCCCAGGCTGTGACCGATCAACATCAGCCGCTGCAGATCCAGCCGGTGAGCGGCGGCGAGGCCGCGCAGTCCGGCCACGACCGCTGCCGTGTCCTCCAGCACGTGCCCCCACGACCACGAGCCGCCGACGCCCCACGAACCGCGATAGTGGAACACCAAGGACGCGTAACCCGCACGGCGCAGCACCTGCGCGAGATCGAAGTTGCGTTCGTTGCCGGGGAATCCGTGCAGGAGCACGACGACAGGGTGTGGCCCTCGGCCTGCTGGAACGTGCAACACACCGAGCAGCGACGCGCCCCCGCTGTCGAACGTCAGCGCCGGTGTGGTGGCCGGGAAGTCAGGGTCGCGCGGAGAGTCGGCGGCAAGCGGGTCAAACATGGAAGAACTCCCGAGGTCGAACCGTTCGGTACGATCCGGAACATTAACACCGGATCGAACCGACCGGTACCATCTACCCATGCCAGTTACCAAAGGCTCGACGATCGACCCCGCACGCACCCGCGCCACCATCCTCGAAGCAGCCACCGCGGTGCTGTACGAGCGCGGGCTCGACGGCATCGGCGTCGCCGAGCTGTGCACCCGCATCGGCGTATCCAAGGAGACGCTCTACCGGCACTTCGGCACCAAGGAGGGCCTGGTCGAGGCCACGCTCCGGCAGCGCAGCGAGCGGGTCACACAGTGGCTGACCGCGGCCGTGGAAGCCGCCGGCCACGACCCCCGCGACCAGCTCGCCGCCGTGTTCGAGGCCCTCCAGCAGTGGTACGACGCTCCGGTCTTCCGCGGCTGCGCGATGCTCAACGCGGCCGCCCAGCACCACGTTGAGCCTGTACGCACCATCACCGCGCGCCATCTCGACCGCTACCTCGAGCTGCTGACCAGCATCGCCGAGCGGGCCGGAGCCGACGATCCACCGGGCCTGGGGCGGCAGCTGTTGATGCTGGTCGAGGGCGCGACCGTCGTCGCCGCGCACCACGACAGCGTCGGCGCGGGTGAGCACGCCCGCAAGGCCGCACTCACCTTGCTGTCCGCCGCCTCCGCAGCCGGCCCTTGCGACCAGGCCTCTTGCGAGAACCTGCCTGCCACAGCGGCGACCGCCCACCGGAGGTAAGGAGAGGCCGAGCCGGACACCGAGCCAGGCATGGCCTGCCACGGCGGTCCGCGCCCTGAAGGCGCGGCCGTCTTCGAGCCCGAACTGGGCCTTGAACAGACGGAACAACGTCCGCAGCGCGACGAGCCCGGTCACCGCGGCAGGCGGGGCGGCGTCACGCGACGGCAGCCGCCCGAGCAGGTCCTCCACAGGGGCTGCCTGGATGAGTCCGGGGCGAGCATAACCGGATCGCCCAACCGTTGGCGTGATCGCGGACGCCTTCTCGCTGGCCCGGCTTCTTGGTCTACCGCTGCCCTGACGACTTCGCCGGGTCCTCGGGGGTGTGCTCCCAGCGTTCGGTCAGGAGGGCGGGAGCGGGTTGGGCTCCCGGCAATCGGGGATGCCCGGAGCGCAGGCCGTCGAGAGCGATGGCGATCGTGCGCCGGCGGGCGTTGCGGGCCGCGTCGATCAGGTCGGTACGGCCCTGCCGGTCGAGCTGGTCGATCAGGGGCGACTTGCCGAGTTGCTCGATCAGCAGCGAGATGTCCATCTTCCCGGCGTCAGGTCGGAGCACTCCTGCCTGGTGCGCCCGGTCCACCAGTTCCCTCATCAGCTCATCCGACCTGGTGAACTTGGCCGCCATCTCGTCCGTCACGGCGATCGTGCCTGCCAGCGGCCCGAGGGAGCCGCCGCTGAACTCGACGCAGGCGCCGATGTAGTGGGCCAGTCCCTCCCATGGGTCGTCGTGCTCCAGGCCGTTTTCGGCGGCCTGGATCCACTGGTCGAGGGAGAGCGAACACAGGTGCTGGAAGAGCTCGTCCTTGGATCGGTAGCGGCGGTACAGGCTCGCGATGCCGACTCCGGCGTGAGCGGCGATCGCCGCCACCGACGCGTGCGCCCCGTCCACGGCCAGGACCTTCTTCGCGGCCTCCAGGAGAGCCTGATCGTTGCGTTCGGCTTCGGCATGCCGGGGAGCTTTGCGGGTCATGTGCTCAATGTAACCACCTTGCGAATCGATTCACTCCGTTACAGCTTCCCTAAACGAAGCGAATCTATCCGTTTGAGGAGTGACATGCGGGCCGTGGTGAGATCGCTGGTCGCGATGGGGACGGTCGGTGACCGTCTCGGGCACGAGCGGATCCTGCTCCTCGGTCCCGTCGCCTTCACCGCCGCGTCCGTCATCGCCGCCTGTTCCCCCAGCGCCAGCCCGCTCATCGGGGCACGGGCGGTCCAGGGCGTCGCCGCCGCCGCGCTGGCGCCGTCCTCGCCGGCGCTGATCCGCACCTTGTTCACCGACGTACGGCAGCGCACCCTGGCCATCACGATCTGGATGATGGCCTTCATGGGCGGCGGTGCGCTCGGCCCCCTGGTCGGTGGCGTGCTGCTGCAGTACTTCTGGTGGGGCGCGGTGTTCCTGCTCGCGATTCCTGCCATGGCCTTGCTGCTGGTCACCGGACCCTTCCTGATCCCCGAATCCCACGCCTCGAACTCCGGGCGGCTTCAGCAGCGCTGCAGCTGGTGCTCGACCTGTCCCCGCTGGAGGCCGGCCTGTGGCAGCTGCCCACCGCGGTCACCGGCACCATCGTGGCCCTGGTGGTCTCCGGCCTCACCGGCCGGATCCGCCCCGCCGCCCTCATGAGCGGACTGGCGCGGGCAAGCGGGAGTTCATCCGGAAGTGCTGGAGCGAGTACTTCTTCGCCGATGCCTCGATCGACGGCGAGTTCGTCGAGCCGTTCACGCCGGCGCGGGAAACAGGGCCTTCACCGAGGAGGAGCCGGTCCCCATGCTTCAGAGGTAGACGAGCCCCTCGGGTACGTCGGGGCGCACCTCGGTGCCGAGCGCCCGGCGAGCAGGTCGTCGAGCCGGTCGAGCGGGCCGATGAGGGCGCGCCCGCCCGCCTTCGCGAACCGCACCGCCGCGTCGATCTTCGGCTTCATGGAGCCTTCCTCGAAGGGCAGCTCGGAGATGGCCTCCGGCGAGGCGGTGAGGATGTCACGCTGCGCCGGGGTGCCCCAGTTCTCGCTCACGTACGCGGCGTCGGTAAGCATGATCAGCATGTCGGCCTGGAGCTCGGCGGCGAGGGCGGCGCTGGCCAGGTCCTTGTCGACCACGGCCTGGACCCCGGTCTGCCGGCCCTTGCCGTCGGTCTTCACCGGCACGCCGCCACCGCCGACGCAGACGACCAGCTGGCCGGCCTCCAGAAGTGCGCGGACGAGCGGCGCCTGCACGACGCGCAGCGGCATCGGCGAGGGGACCACCCGGCGGAAGGCCGAACCGTCGCGGGCTATCGTCCAGCGGTACTCGGCCGCCGCCTCAGCCGCGTCCTGGGCCGAGTACCAGCCCGTTCGCCACGGAGAGCGCTGCGGGCCCGCCCTCGCTCAGGTGGATGTCGTGGCGGGCCGCCGGCGCGAAGGGCACGTCGGGGTCGCCGACGGCTTCCGTGCTGGGGCGGCGCGTCGCTGCCAGGATCAGGTCCGCCACTCCGGGCCCCGAGACGATCCCGCTCTGCGGAAAGACGACGGATCGCGCGTTCGGGTAACCGGCCATCGTCTCGCGAGGCTGCGGCATCCGGTCGACACACCCGGGCTCTCCCTCGACCAGCTGGCTTACGAGTGGGTCCGCGACCGGATCATCGACGGCACGTTCAAACCGGGCGCGCGCATCCGAGAGCGCACGGTCGCCGCAGAGCTCGGCATCTCTCGCATCCCCATCCGCGAGGCGTTCCCGCGACTGGAGAGCGAGGGGTTCATCCGCAGCCTGCCCCGGCGCGGCGCCGTGGTCGCCTCGCTGACGGCGCGAGACGTGAACGAGCTCTACGACGTACGCGGCTCGCTCGAGGTGCTCGCCACCCGACTCGCGGCCGAGCAGTGCTCGCTCGGCGCGTCCGCCGAAACTCTCCGGGTGATCCTCGAAGAGGCGGAGACAGCCGTCGCCGCCAACGACGGCGCGCTGCTGTCAGCTACCAACTCGCGCTTCCACGCCGAGATCCTCAGGCTCTCCGACAATCAGCTACTGCAAGACCTCATGGCACCGATCCTCGGGCGCGTGAACCGGCTCTTCTACATCGTGCCCGAAAGCAACCAGGTCAACTTCCACCACGAGCACGCCCAGCTCTACCGGGCGATCTCGTCCGGCCAGGCGGATCTGGCCGCCGCGCTGGCCTTCGCACACATGGAACACAGCCGGCGCGACACCCTCCCGATCGTGCAGTCACTTCTCGACGAAGCCCAGACACCCCAGCCGAGAGGCGCCCGTCTCATGGTCAGGCGCACACCATAGGTGCACGTGATCCGCAGGCTCGACGACATCTGCCACGATCACCACGCCGGTGACCGGCTGCCGATCCGTGCGGCAAACTCGCTCATCGCGCCGGCCTGAGGTTTCACGCGGTGTCAAGCGGCTCAGCGATACTCGTGGATCAGGCCGCAGACGGCGCTCCGTCGCTTGATTCGAGCCGTGGGATCGACCACCTCGGCCGGATCGTGCGTGGGTTGATGTGGTGACAGTACGCGCACACGCCGAGCGGCGTGCTCGATGACGGCCAGAATGTACGGGCGCTGCCTGTTCAAGGTGACGGTCTCGAGGATGTCGCAAGCCGGCAAAGCGTCGGCTTGCGCGCGCAGGAAGCGGCCCATGTGGTGGACGCTCGCTCGGGAGCTCAGACCCTGCGCGTGGGGGTTGATCCGCTACAGCTGTGCGGAGTCCATGTCGTCGGATCTCTCGGAAAGGGCGGTGGCCCAGCGGGATGACCACTGGACCAACGGGCGCAGGGATTGGTAGGCGTCCTCGCCGAGTGGGGTGAGGGCGTAGCTGGTGTCGGGCAATTGGGTGACGAGGCCCGCCTCCGCCAGCTCGAGCAGGCGCTGGCGCAAGACGCTGGACGACATGCCGTCGCAGCGTTGCTGCAAAGGGCGAAAGCCGCATGGGCCGTTGTTGAGCTCCCAGATGACGCGCAAGGCCCAGCGCCGGCCGAACAGGTCAAGGGCTGCCATGAGGGGACGGCCGGTGGTCGAGCCGCGTACGGGCCTTCCTGGCCTGGGAACGGGCATGGCGGGCCTCTCAGCGATCTGCCAGTGTGGCCGGTCTGTGGGCGGGAGTCCGGGGTTCGGGCTGGATAGTGATTCTGATTTCGAAATGCTAGCATCCGGGCTGCAGCGATTCGGAAACAGAAACACCGAGGTGAGGGGCATCGATGAGCGGATGGGTGACGCCTGTGTGCGAACGTCTGGGGATCGAGGTGCCGATCGTGCAGGCGCCCATCGGGTCTGCTGTCACGCCCGAGCTGGTCGCGGCCGTCTCCAACGCCGGCGGGCTGGGCATGCTCGCGCTCACGTGGGTCACACCTGAGGAGGCGCTCAGCCAGGTACGGCGAGTGCGTGCGCTCACGGATCGGCCGTTCGGTGTGAACCTTGTGCTGGACTTCCCTATCGACGATGTGCTGGCCGCATGCCTGGAGGAAGGAGTGAGGATCGTCTCCACCTTCTGGGGAGATCCCGGGGCGGTGAGCGGGCGGGCGCACGACGCGGCGGCGCTGCACGTGCACACGGTGGGCTCCGTGCGGGAGGCCGCGCATGCAGCGCAGGCCGGGGTGGACGTGGTGGTGGCGCAGGGCTGGGAGGCCGGGGGGCACGTGCGCGGACGCGTGGGCACCATGGCACTGATCCCAGCCGTGGTGGACGCCGTCGGGCCGATACCGGTGATCGCCGCCGGCGGGATCGCGGACGGGCGGGGCCTGGCCGCCGCGCTGGCCCTGGGCGCACAGGCTGGATGGCTGGGGACGAGGTTCTTGACCGCGATCGAGGCGGCCACGCACAGCGTCTACCGGCAGGCCGTACTGGAGGCCGACCCCGACGAAGCCGTATACACGCACTGTTTCGACGGCGGATGGCCGGACGCACCTCACCGGGCCCTACGCAACTCGACCATGACCGCGTGGGAGGCGGCAGGATGTCCAGCGGCTCCCGACCGGCCCGGCGAGGCGGACCCGGTGGCCACGGATGCGCGGGGGCGCGTGCACCGACGCTACGACGACATGATCCCCGTCGCGGGCATGGACGGCGATCTCACGGCCCTGGCCCTGTACGCCGGCCAGTCGGCCGGTCTCGTTCACGGCCAGACTCCAGCAGGTGAGATCGTGGCGAACATCGCCGCCCAGGCTACGACTCTGGGTCCCAGAGGTCCGCGGTGACACCCGCCGAACAGACCCGCTCCGCGACCACGAACAGCTTGACCTCGCGTGAGAGGACATCGGCATGACCCGGATTCCTCACCCTCCGCGACCTTATCGCCCTACTCGATCCGAACACCCGCTTGCGTGACGGCTTCATCCGAGGCCATGCCGTCGCGTCGCGGGACATGGCGCTTCTGACCCCACGCCCGCCCTGGTTGGGCGCTCATACTCCAGCTTCAGTTTTTTGGGGTGCAGCGTGCCGCTTTTGTGGTGGATCACGACGTGGCGGGGTCGGACTGGCGGGCCGGTCCGGCAGGCCGGAACCGCGGCGACGGGCTCAGGCGCACATGCGGGGATCGCTGCGCGGCTATGTGGTCGAGCATGATCGTGGCGGCGATGGCGGCGCGGACGGCTTCGGCGCCGTGCCCTGCGAGCGCCGGGCCACTCTTGACCTGCCGGCCCTGGCCGTCCATCCGGCGGGCCACGCATGGGCGTGGTCTACGACGCGGCCGGGGGTATTCGTGGAGCACGAGGGCCAGGTGGCGTTCGCTGAGGATCAGGATCCGGCCCAGGAGTCCGCGACGCACGGTGCCGATGACGTCACACGCGATGATCGCGTGGGCTTGAGCGGCCAGAAACTACTGCCGGCCGCCGCCCTGATCGCGCAACAAAACCCAGCTCACGTACAAAATCGCGTTCCGAGAGGGACACCCGCAAAAGCGGCCATTACCAAGCGCTTGCTTGTGATCGCCGTGCGGACTTAGAGTCGAGGAGATGTCCATGCCTGAAGGTCCTCTGGCCGGGCGGGGCTCGCCCTGGGCCCGTTCGCCGGGATGACGCTCGCCGACCACGGCGCCGGAACCGGTGGGGCGACCCGGTCGGCTTCACCGTCGACGAACCGTTGTGGAGGGAGCGGCCATGAACCTCGGCGGCCAAGGAGTGCTCGTCACCGGCGGCGGCAGCGGCATCGGGCTGGGCGTCGCCAAGCGCCTTGCCGCCTCGGGCGCCGCCGTGACGATCTGCGGCCGCAGTGAGGATCGACTGGCCGCCGCCTGCGCGGAGATCGGCAAGGCGAGCTACGTGGTGGCCGACGTGGCTGACGAGGAGCAGATGGCGACGGCCGTACGGCGGGCGTGGGAGCACGCGGGCGACCGCCTGGACGGGGTGGTCGCCTCGGCGGGCGGCTCCGGCTGGCTGGGCCCGATCACCCGGCTGCCGATCGAGGAGTGGCAGAAGGTCATCGCGACGAACCTGACCGGCACCATGCTGGCGCTCAAGCACTCCGCCGCGCTGATGGCCGCGGCGGGCGGCGGCTCGTTCGTGGCGATCTCCTCGATCGCCGCCTCCAACACCCACCGCTGGTTCGGCCCGTACGGCGTGGCCAAGGCGGGCATCGACCACCTGTGCATGCTGGCCGCCGACGAGCTCGGCCCCAGCGGCGTCCGGGTGAACGCGATCCGTCCCGGCCTGATCCGCACCGAGATGGTGTCGATCATCACCGACACGGAGAACCCGGTCCTGGCCGACTATCAGGCCTGCACACCGCTGCCCAGGGTGGGCGAGGTGGCGGACGTGGCCGCGCTGGCGGCCTTCCTCCTGTCGCCCGAGGCCTCTTGGATCACCGGCCAGGTCATCAACGTGGACGGCGGCCACTCACTGCGCCGCGGCCCCGACTTCTCTCCCTGGCTCGAACCCGCCTTCGGCCGCGACGGCCTGAGAGGGGTGACATCTACCCAGACCCCATCCTGATATGTCCGGCGCCAGCGCCGGACATATCGAGAAATTTCGGTATGACCGCCACATCGTCGGCGCGAGCGATGCGGCGGCTCCGTGACACTCTCCCACCGGAGCGACCATGCACGATCTTGTCATTCGCGCCGCCACCGTCGTCGACGGCACCGGCGCTCCGCCGTACACCGCCGACGTCGCCGTCACGGACGGCCGCATCACCGAGGTCGCCCGCCAGAACGGCGCGGACCGGCCGGGGCGCGCCCGGCGCACCGTCGAGGCGGACGGGCTGCTGCTCACGCCCGGCTTCGTCGACCTGCACACGCACTATGACGGCCAGGCCACCTGGGACCCGCTGCTCGGTCCCTCGTGCTGGCACGGCGTCACCACCGTGGTCATGGGCAACTGCGGCGTCGGCTTCGCCCCCGCCAGGCCCGACCGGCGCGAGTGGCTGATCGGCCTCATGGAGGGCGTCGAGGACATTCCCGGCACCGCCCTCTCCGAGGGGATCGCCTGGGAGTGGGAGAGCTTCCCCGAGTTCCTCGACGCGCTGGAGCGGCACCCGCACGTCCTCGACCTCGGCACTCAGGTGCCGCACGGCGCGCTGCGCGCGTACGTGATGGGCGAGCGCGGCGCGCGCAACGAGCCCGCCTCCCCCGACGATGTCGCCAGGATGAAGCAGCTGGTCAAGGAGGGGATCGAGGCCGGCGCGCTGGGGTTCTCGACGAGCAGGACGCTGGCGCACAAGGCGATCGACGGCGAGCCGGTGCCGGGCACGTTCGCGGCGGAGGACGAGCTGTTCGGCATCGGCGAGGCGCTGCGCGAGCTCGGCAGGGGCGTCTACGAGATCGCACCGGCCGGAGCCGCGGGCGAGGACGTCAACGCGCCGATGAAGGAGGTTTCCTGGATGAGCAGGCTGGCCGAGGCCATCGACCGGCCGGTGACCTTCGCGCTGCTGCAGATCGACTCGGTGCCCGACCTGTGGCGTGAGCTGCTGAGAGCGTCGGCCAAGGTGGCGCGGCTGCACCCGCAGGTGGCCTGCCGGCCGTTCGGGATGCTGATCGGCCTGGAGGCACTGCATGCCTTCGCCGATCGCCCCTCATATCAGGACATTTCCACCTTGCCGCGCCACGAGCGTGTCCACCGCATGCGGGACCCCCAGGTCAAGCACCGCATCCTCCACGAGGTCCCGAAAGAGGAGGACATGCTCGCGGCCCTCTGCCGCGGCTTCACCGACCGCCTCTATCCGCTGAATCCAGAAAATCCGGACTACGAGCCGCACCCCAGCACCTCCGTCAAGGCCCAAGCCGAACGCCAGGGCCGAGAGCCGCTCGAGCTGCTGTACGACCTCATGCTGGAGGACGACGGCCAGGCGATCTTCCTTCTGCCGATACTCAACTACGCCAACGGCGACCTGGATCCCCAGCGCGAGATGCTGTTGCACCCGCAGGCCGTGCTCGGGCTCGGCGACGGCGGCGCGCACTGCGGCTTCATCTGCGACGCCTCCATGCCCACCACGATGCTCTCCCACTGGGCGCGCGACCGCTCGCGCGGTGCGCGGCTGCCGCTGGAGCACGTCGTCAAGCTGATGTCGCGCGACACCGCCCGGCTGTACGGCCTGCACGACCGCGGCACGATCTCCCTCGGTATGAAGGCCGACCTCAACCTCATCGACTTCGAGCGGGTCCGCAACCACCGCCCGCGAATGGTGCACGACCTGCCAGCGGGCGGACGCAGGCTCATCCAGCGGGCCGACGGCTACGTCACCACCTTCGTCGGCGGCGTCCAGACCTTCTCTCACGGCGAGCACACCGGGGCACTGCCTGGCCGGCTGATCAGGGGCGGAGCATGAGCGAACTGTTCAGGACCACGGAGGCGGCGATCGCGGGCAGGAAGGCCACG
Source organism: Nonomuraea mangrovi (assembly GCF_042681425.1). Lineage (NCBI taxonomy): Bacteria > Bacillati > Actinomycetota > Actinomycetes > Streptosporangiales > Streptosporangiaceae > Nonomuraea > Nonomuraea mangrovi. The sequence continues at coordinate 60,458 of NZ_JBHUFV010000043.1, forward strand.
GCCGGCCACCGGACCGGCATCGACCTGCTCGACGGCGACATGTACGCGGACGATCCCTGGTCGCTGTACGCCTGGCTGCGCGAGCACTCCCCCGTCCACTACGACGAGGCGAACGACCTGTGGGGCATCTCCCGCCACGCCGACATCTCCGCCATCGAGCGCGATCCCAAGCTCTGGACCAGCACCGGCGGCTACCGCCCGCAGCTGCCGTCCGACCCCTCCATGATCGGCATAGACGATCCGCAGCACGCCGAGCGCCGCCGCCTCATCTACCGCCGCTTCACCCCGCGCTACGTGCACGAACGCTACGCCGAGCGGATCAGGGCGGTGGTGGTCGAGCAGATCGGCCAGGCGCTGGAGGAGGGCACGGTGGACGCGGTGCCCGCGCTGGCCGCGCCGCTGCCCGCCCGGATGATCGGCTGGCTGCTCGGCTTCCCCGACTCCGATTGGCCCAAGCTCAAGCACTGGTCGGAGACGACCATCGCGGCGGGGGGCGGCCTGCGCTACGTCACTCACGAGGCCGCGGTCGCCGCCGGGGAGTTCGGCATGGCCGTGCTCGACCTGGCCGCCGAGCGCCGCAAGTGCCCGCACGACGACCTCATGTCGCTGTGGTCGGCACGACCCGACTACGACGACGAGCACCTGGCCAACGAGGCGCTGCTGCTGCTCGACGGCGGCGCGGAGACCACGCGCACGGTGATCGCCACCGCCATCGACGCGCTGATCAGGCACCCGGACCAGTGGCGCCTGCTACGCGAGGACCCGTCGCTGGTGGAGAACGCGGTCGAGGAGTTCATCCGCTGGACCACCCCGATCCTCAACATGTGCCGCGCCGCCACCCGCGACACCGAGCTGCACGGCCACCTCATCAGAAAGGGCCAGCAGGTCCTGCTCATGTACGGCTCGGCCAACCGCGACCCTGCGGTCTTTGCCGACCCCGACCTGTTCGACGTGACCAGGAAGCCGGGCGGCCACATCGCCTTCGGCCTGGGCACGCACTTCTGCCTCGGCGCGGCGCTGGCCAGGCTGGAGCTGAAGATCTTCTTCGAGGAGTGGGTGGCCAGGGTCGACTCGGCCGCATGGGCCGACGCGGAAGGTCCACGGCTGATGCGCAACTCGTTCGTGCGCGGCATCACGTCCTTCCCGATCGTCCTGGAGGCGCGGTGATCAACCTCGCGGACGTCTTCGAACGCGCCGCGGACGCGGTGCCCGACCGGCTCGCGCTGGTCGCGGGCGAGGTCCGGCTGACCTACCGCGAGCTGGACGAGCGCGCCAACCGGGTGGCGCACTGGCTCCAGTTCCAAGGGGTACGGCCGGGCGAGCACGTGGGCATCCTGTCCTGGAACCGCGCGGAATGGCTGGAGAGCATGATCGGCTGCTTCAAGGCAAGGGTGGCGCCGGTCAACGTCAACTACCGTTACGTCGAGCGGGAGCTGGCCCAGCTGCTCGGCGACGCCGACTGCGTGGCGCTGCTGGGCGAGGCCGACCTGCTGGCCAGGGCACCTTTCGACGGTCCCGTGCTGGCCTTCGGCGAGCCGTACGAGCGGGCGCTGGCGGGTGTGCAGGGCGGCAGGGACTTCGGGCCGCGGTCGGGGGACGACCCGTACATCCTCTACACCGGCGGTACGACCGGGCTGCCCAAGGGCGTGTTGTGGCGTTCGGAGGACATCTACCTCGCGGCGATGAGCGTCTACTCGGGGCCCATCGAGGATGTTTCGGAGCTGCGCTTCGGGCCCGAGGGGCTGCGCTTCCAGGTTCACGCGCCGCTGATGCACGGCAACGGGCAGTGGAGCACCTGGATCTGCCTGTCGGCGGGCGGCACGGTGATCCTGTGGACAGGGCGGCACTTCGATCCTGCCGCGGTGCTGGAGCTGGCCGAGCGCGAGCGGTCGCAGGTGCTGTCGTTCGCGGGGGACGGCATGGCCAGGCCGGTCGCCGACGAGCTGGGGCGCCGGCCGTACAAGCTTGAGGTCTTCTCGGTGGGGTCGGGTGGGGCCCCGCTGTCGGCGACGACGCGCGAGAGGATCCGCGCGGCGCTGCCCGACGCGATGATCGTCGACAACTACGGCGGGTCGGAGACGGGTGCGGTAGGGGCCGCCGCCGAGGAGGAACGCCCCAGGTTCGCGTTGGGTCCCGGCTTCGCCGTGCTCGGCCCCGATCACCTGCCGGTACGGCCAGGTGAGCAGGGCGTGCTGGCCAGATCAGGAAACATCCCGCTCTGCTATTACAAGGATCCGGTGAAGTCGGCCCGCACCTTCGTCACCGGGCCGGACGGGACCCGCTGGGCGCTGCAGGGCGACCAGGCGATCCTGCACGAGAACGGCACCGCGCTCATACTCGGCCGGGGCTCGATGGTGATCAACACCGGTGGGGAGAAGGTGTTCCCCGAGGAGGTGGAGATCGCCGTGCGCAGCCACCCGAAGGTGTACGACGCGCTGGTGGTCGGTACGCCCGATCCACAGTTCGGCCAGCGGGTGACAGCAGTGGTCGCAGGTGAGGTGACGCTGGAGGAGCTGGCCGAGCACTGCCGCGGGCGGCTCGCGGGTTACAAGATCCCCCGAGCGCTGCGGATCGTGCCCGAGATCAAGCGGACGCCCGTGGGCAAGCTCGACTACGCGTGGGCGCGGACGTTGTTCGCGTAGTCCTTCAGCGTGATCGAGTCGTGAAGCCTTCGGCCAGGCGGCGGGGTGGGAAGGCCTTTCGACGGTGAGGGGTCCCCCAGCTCGATCACCAGGTTCCTGGCCTGCTGCGCAACCCACGGCATGGAGGACCGCCTGAGCCTGCTCGGCGGGCCGCCCGCCGCCGCGACGCCTACGTCACCGCCGCCCCCTCCACATCGACCGCCACAGCCGGGCCACCGTGCGCTTCACCTTCCCCCGCGCCGCCGGCAAAGGCCACGCCCGCATCGAGGCCGCCTGCCGCTTCGCCGTGCCGCCCGCGACCTGCTACCCGACCCCGAACGCTCTATCTCGGTCGGCACCCTCCACAACCACATCCCCGACCTTCAAGAACTACGTTCCGCGCAAGCCTCAGACCGCGTTTGAGATCTCGGTGGGGACGGCGCCGGCATGCCCAAAACCGGTTGACCTGTGGTGAATGATGCGATCGTGATCTCCAAGGAACGCGCCGTCCAGCTCGTCGAGTCCTTCCTGGCCACAGAGCGGCTGACATGGTCATGGAGTGGGCCGGCCCCCGAGCTGGCCGTCTACCACGTGGAGGAACACTCGGTCGGCTGGCTCGCCTTCTGGAACACGGCGGAGTACGCCCGCACCGGAGGCGTGCGCAGCAACCTCATGGGCGGCGGCCATTGCCTGGTGGACCGGCACGACGGAAGCATCCACTACATCCCCGACGCCTGGTGGTCGGAAGAGGGCTGGGAGGAGCACTACCTCCTGCAGACCAAAGGCATGAGACCGCCTGATCCACTGGCCTCCGCTGTTCGCGCGCTCGTCCACTCCGCCGGCGTCGTGGCCGCGATGAGCCACCTGCGCAAGCAGGCCCCGCGACTGAGCTTGCAGGAAGCAAAGACCTACGTCACGACCGTTCGGGACGGTGCCGAACCACCGGAAGAGCTGGCAAGCCTTACCCGGAAGGAGCCGAAGTGGCCGCCTCTGCCCATCGAAACGCTGGCTGGTCCGGTCCAGTAGAGGTCTGGCTGAGGGGTCGAGGAGACCGTGTCGCTGATCCACGTCGGGTAAGTCGGCCCCGGGCCGGTGGGTCCGCATGCTGAAACGGTCGCCGACGGTCCCACGAAGGCGCCGGTGGTGGCAGCCGCGCAGCAGCTCCTGGACGAGCGGGTGCATTCGCTGCCCGGCAGGCAGGACATCGCGAGTGCCCCGTTCGCCGTGGAGATCGACGGCACACTGTTCGGTCTGGTCCGCGAGTGCCATGGGGAGTATCCCGACGGCGAGGAGCCGGACGGCTGGGCCGAGTTCCACCCGAACCGGCTCGGGTTCAGCGGCGCCGTGGGACGGCTCGTACGACACGTGAGGGGCCCTGCGGTTGCGTCAGCGGACGGCGCGTGAGAGCAGCCGAGGGCCTGGCCTGGTTGCCGGGTGGCCCCGGGTGGGCGTGACGGCTGCGCGAACTCCTATCCTCTCAGCTCAGAGGGCACCCCACATTACTTTCCCGGCTTCGCCCCGTGGATTCAGGCTTAGCACCCAATCAATCGAGCACGCTGCCAGGGTATCTTCACCAAAGAGGCCGCCACCGTATCGCGTCCAATCAACATCGCCAGCGTATCGAGTCCACTCTTCGCGAGTAATCTTCAGATCGCCTTGAGCATCACAAACGACATCCACGGGATCCTCCAGCATCTCCGGCAAGTCTCTCAGGTCCCACATCGTCACTCCACGGTCGGGACTAGCAGTGAGCGCCACCTCTCCGTTAGCACTGACGGCGACATAGCCGACTTCTTGCGAGTAATTCTTCAGGGAGGAGATGCTTGTCGGCCGAGATTGCATCGACAGATCCCAGAGTGGCACACTGCCGCCATCTCCCGCAAAAAGTGCGATCTTCCCGGAGTCGGAGAGGGCGATACCATGAAGATCCTGGTTGGGCATATCTAGAGTGGCAGTATGAATCGGTGCCGCAGGGTCTGCCAGCGACCATACATCCGCCCGGCGCGAGTTCCCGACGAGGATTTCACGTCCGTCTGCAGTGATCGATATCGGTCCTGCACTCTTAAATGGCAGGTCCAGGCTGCTACGTTGGATTGGGTCATCGTGGCGGCCGAGGTCCCAGATAGCCACGTATCGATCCTTTGCCAGAGTAGCAGCAAGGCGGGCATCAGCGTCAAGAGAGATGCTACTGATGGGGCCACTCGGGAGCCGAACATGCGAGCGTCTGATCGGTTTCGTTTTTACACTGAGATCCCAGATGGAAAAATTACCGTCGAAGTCACCGACACATGCTGTGCGGCCGTCACGTGACAATGCGAGCGACTCTATCCCGCGATCAGCCTCACTTGCGGCCCCCGTATTGATAGCTCCTAAGCGAGTAGGCTGTGCAAGGTTTTTCAGATCCCATAGCACCGCGGTGCCGTTATCTTGGCCGATCAACGCGGTTCGACCGTCAGAGGAGAGTGCAAGGGCGTCTACATCTTCGTAATCACCTTCCAATCCAGCTCGCTTCTCGACTTCACCTTCTATATTCGGATCGAGCACTCCGCTCAGATCCCAGACGCCGATCTCGTCTGCATCTTTAATGAGCGCCACGTGGCCGTCCTGGCTCAGCGCCACACTGCGGGCACCTCTTGGATTTTGAGCGAAGAGATCCTCGCGACGCAGCACCAAGAAGCTTTCAAACAGCGCCTTGCGACTTGCAGCGTCCTCGTTGATATGCACCGCGGCCACGCCGAGCGTGAGGGACGTATATGGATCCACATCCCTCAGTTCGCTCGCATGGAAGGCTAGAGAGCGAGCCAGAAGGATCCGCTCATTCATGAAGGCTTCCTGCTGTAAGTAGACCAACGACGAGCCGACCGTAGCTATGACACTCAGCACGACCAGGCCGATGACGACAAGGCCTTTCACGCCAAGACGGACGTTCATGCGGCACACTCACCTCCCGCTCATTGCCAACGTCGCCGGGGGGCTACAGAATATCGGTGATGATGGCTTGAGAGGATGAGAGGGCTACAGAGAGCCTTTTTCATCCTCCCAGCCGGCCAGCCCGGAAGCGGGTGATGTGGTGTTTCTTGGACTGGACGGAATCGCCCGACGACCTGCCCGGCGACGGCCGGAGTGTTCACCTCTACCGGTTCACCTGCGCTGAGCTGCGACTTCAGGAGGAAAAAGACTCACTGTTGGCCAACGTTACGACTTGGTTGGTTCTGGGACGACACCCCACATGAACGTGGAGCCCTTCAGCAGTTGCTCCGTCGCCCTGATCCCGGTCAGGTGCTCGACGAGTAGGAAAGCCGGCCCTTCGTAGAGCCGGGGAAACGATGGGTAGAGCCTGTCGATCTCCGCCATCGTGTCTACGAGTTCGTCCGGGGTCCCTATCAGATAGCCGTCATCGCCGCCCCAAGCGAATCTGATCTCGCCGTCCTCGCACCAGTAGAAGTAGTCCATGGCCTTGATGCCGAGTGCGGCTTGGGAGACGAGGCGGGTGCCTTCGGAGAGTTTAGTGATCACGTCTTCGCAGGTGCCGAGCCAATCAGGGTCGAAAACGAACGTCCAATCGCCGATGGAGGTGACGCCGAGAGGCTCCCCAGGGAGTGGGTAGTGATCCGGGTCGTCGGGGAAGGGACCCGGAGTGAAGTCCTCCCATCGACCGCCGAGGCGGGCAACCACCTGTTCAGGCGTGGCACGGATGTAGATGAAGCTGTAGCACTCCTCGGAGTATTCGCCGCAGAGCCAAGAGATATCGAGGGGCTGCATGGTCATGTCGCCATGGTGCCAGCCGCCACCGACAGGCACAGAAGCCGCTCGTCACGGGACGATGAGACCGGGCGCGATGTGGCGTGGCGCACCCTGGCCAGCGTGAACTCAGGATTCTAGTGATCAGTGAACCTTTTTCACCGCCGGGCAGGCCGCCTGCTGTCACAGAGCCTTTTCATCCTCCCAGCCGGATGGCTCGGAAGCGGGTGATGTGGAGTTGCTTGGACTGGGTGGGAGCGCCCGACGCCTTGGTCGGCGGCGGCCTAAGTGTTCGCCTCTACCGGTTCAGCTGCGCCTTCAGGATGAAAAGGCTCACAGTAGAACGCCGAGGACACATCGCGCGCTGCTTTCTGGCCGGCTTCGGCGGCGTGCACGCGCTGCTCGGCGTCCGCGGCGCGTTCGCGCTGGGCATCGACCTGCTCGCGCGCGGTGACCAGGTCGGCCTCGGCGCGGGCGAGCAGGAGCGTGGTGGCCTGGGCCTCGCCCTGGCCGCCATCAACTCCAACCGGGCCTGGGCGGCCTGCTGCTGGGCGTGCTCGGCGCGGCGGTCGGCGGCCTCAGCCCGAGCCAGGGCCTGGGTGGCGGCGTGCTCCGCGGACTCCAGCGCGGCCTGCAGGGCATGCAGCCGCTGGTCGGCGGAAGCGGCCGCGACCGCGACGTCGCGGCGCGCGGCCTCCAGCACGGCGCGCGTCTCGGCCAACTCGGCCCGGGTCTCGGCCTCCACCATCGCGCGGGTTTCCCGGGCCGGCAGGTGGCAGCCGCCGCGCGCGAGGTGAATGTCGCAGGCTTCCCGACACAAGGCCAGAGGCGGCCCCGGGTAGCGCTACGCGATGTCACTTGAGGGCTCACTCGGAAGAATCAGACCGGTGGCCTGGAGCGCGCCTTCCAGCGTGGGATAGACGTCGAGCCGTCTTGCCGCTCCAGCAATCTCCAGGACCCGAGCTGGGCACGGCTGCACGGCGATCAGATGGAAGCTTCCGCCGTGCGCGCCGGCGCGGTCGCGTAGACGCAGGAGCAAACTCAGGGCGGTGCAGTCCATGAAGGCGAGCCCACCCAGATCCAGAACCAGGGGACGGGCCGGTTCAGGGTGGTGTTCGGCGACGTAGTCCTCCAACTGGGCGACATTGGTGGCGTCCAGTTCGCCGGACACGACGATCAGCGTGCCACGCAGCAGGCTGACAGCCATCAGAGACAGCGACGTCATCACGACCTCGGTGATCTCCGTGCGGCTGGCCAGGAGGGCGGAGGGAGCTGTAGACGTGTCTTTCAGGGTCCTCGAGGTCCGCCTGGCCAGGCGGTGCATAACATGACAGGAGAAGCATAATACCTGAAAGGCATTTCATCATATAAGCTTCTGGTAATCAGGTGCGTCTATTCCTCGGCACCTTCGGGACGCGGATGAGAGTGAAGCATGCACGAACGAGAAGCCGAACGATCGCCCCGTTGGACCTTCCTCACCCACCACGCCCGGGTTCTGCTGGGGATCGCCCGCAACCCCGAAGCACGACTGCGTGACATCGCCGCCGGCATCGGCGTCACCGAACGCACGGTTCAGGCCATCGTCAATGATCTACATGGGGCCGGCTATCTCACCCGCGAGCGCGTCGGCCGCCGGAACACCTACTCCCTCAACCGCGATCTCCACTTCCGCTACCCCACCGAGGCCGGTGTGCCCATCCGCCACCTGATCGAGATCTTCACCGATCGCGAGCCGATTCGCTGAAGCGGTCATGGTCGACCGGCCGGAGGAACCCCGAACAGCGACCCATCCGGCAACGCGATGCGGCACCGCGCCCCTTCGCCGATACAGCTCACGCGCTCGGGCCTGAGGGTGGCCAGGCCGAACGAGTCATACTCCACTCCGCCCGCCCGAAACAACCCCAGATCCAGCATGCACGCTGCCGCGGCCGGCACCCGCGCCTGCCCAGCCCCCGCTGCCCAAGATGCTCACGCAGACCCCGACGGAACCCGGCAGCCGCTCAGCCATCTCCGTGACCCGGTCGAACTTGATCCGGTCCTGCTCCTGACGCCACACACCGTGATAGCGATACTGCCGACGCCCCGCGGCGTCTGTGCCCACCGCCTGTAGATGCACGTCGGGATCGCGACAGATCCAAACCTGCCGCCACGCCGGCGGAATCGCCAGCGCGCGAATTCTGCCCAGGACACGGGGATCGCGCACCTGACGACCGTCGGCGTAGTGATAGACGAACCCCCTGCCCCGACGGCCGCGTGTGATCCGCAGCTCCTCCGGGCGCGGTCAGTCCCCCCATCCGGGCGCACGCCGTTGAACAGAGATGATGGCGACGCCCGGCATGGCACCACTGAAGAGCAACACCCGGACAGGCGTCCCACCTGCTTGCAGCCCGACCTGCCCCGGCAGCGACGATTCATGCGGATCGGTTCTCGGTCCGCCGCTGCGGGGCCTGCACGCGTCGGTGGCGGGTGCGCAGGAGGTCAGGGTGTCACGAACCTCTGTGCTCGAGGGCCTTGGTGAGCTCCTGCTTCGTCATGGACGAGCGGCCGGGGATCTTGGCCTGCTGCGCCCGGTGGTACAGCTCCTCCTTGCTCAACCCTTCGGATCGGCTGCCGGGCGTCTTGCTCCGCTTCCGGGACGCCTTGCTATTCGCCGTGGGCAGGCCGTGCTGAATTTCTCGTGCCTTGCGCTCACTGAAGGCCCTGCCGAGTTCTTCGAGCCGCCGGCGGGAGATCGCTTGCTTGAGCGCGGGGAGGATCTCGTTCTCCTCTTCCTGGACGTGGTGAGTGACCGCCTGGACGAACTCCTCCAGAAGGGGGTCGAACCGCTCATCGTCGGGATCGACGTCCAGCAGGTTGAGCAACATCCGCTCGGCCTCGTGGTGCTCATCCGTTCCTTCGCGGACCTGATTCCGCTCGCTGGGAACCGTCTCGAGGATCTCCGGGTAGACCAGGTCCTCCTCCCCTCGGGAATGGGCGACGAACTTGGCGGCCAATTCCGCGAGCAGCGCGGGGCGGTCCTCGGTGTCCTTCCTGATCCGGTCGAAGAGCCTTTCCACGTCGCGGTGGTCAGCGGTGATCATGCTGATGACGTCCATTGTCATGACTTCTCCTCTCCGGCGGGCCTCGCTACCCGGCAGGGAGAGGTGTACGCGAAGTTGGCCGACAACGGAGCTGCTGTTGGCGATACGCAGACGCTTGTGGCCACGGTCCGCCATGGGGGCGCGTCCCGCCCCGCGAAGCGATCACGTGCCTTCACTCGCGGCCGTGTCCGCGCCCACCCCGCAGGCGCCGGTCCCGTGACCGCGCGGAAGAGAGCAGTGCCGTTTGACGGACTCCATGTGGGTATGCGGCTGTTTTGCATCCAGCGAGGAGGCCTCACGACCATGGAAGCGTGGTCATCCCGCTCGGTCCATGACCGCACCACCGGAGTAGAGGAGCGACGATGAAGGCCGTCACCTGGCACGGCAGACGCGACGTACGTGTGGAAGAGGTCGCCGACCCGGCGATCAAGGAATCCACCGACGCGATCATCAAGATCACCACTACCGCGATCTGCGGCTCCGACCTGCACCTGTACGAGATCCTCGGCCCGTTCATGACCCCCGGCGACATCCTCGGCCACGAGCCGATGGGCGTCGTCGAGGAAGTCGGCCCCGACGTCACCCACGTCAAACCTGGCGACAGGGTCGTCATCCCGTTCAACATCGCCTGCGGCCACTGCCATATGTGTGACCTGCGGCTGTACGCCCAGTGCGAGACCACCCAGGTCCGCGAACACGGCACCGGCGCCGCCCTGTTCGGCTACTCCAAGCTGTACGGCCAGGTCCCCGGCGGCCAGGCGCAATACCTGCGGGTCCCGCACGCCGACTTCGGCCCGATCACGGTGCCACACGGCCCGCCCGACGAGCGCTTCGTCTACCTGTCGGATGTCCTGCCCACCTCCTGGCAGGCCGTCCAGTTCGCCCACATCCCCGACGGCGGCAGCGTCACCGTCTTCGGCCTCGGACCTATCGGCCAGATGTCCGCCCGCATCGCCCGTCACCTCGGCCACCGGGTCATCGCCGTGGACGGCGTGCCCGCCCGCCTGGACATGGCCCGCCGCCATGGCGTCGAGGTCGTCGACGCCGCCCATACCGACGATGTTCCCGAAGCCATCCGTGAACTGACCGAGGGCCGTGGCAGCGACTCGGTCATCGACGCCGTCGGGATGGAGGCCCACGGCTCCCCCGCCGCCCGGCTCGCTCAGCGGGTCACCGGCCTGCTACCGGACGCGATGGCCGCGCCGCTGATGTCCACCGCGGGACTCGACCGCCTCGCGGCGCTCAACCAAGCCATCTCCACGGTACGGCGGGGCGGCGTCATCTCCGTGATCGGCGTCTACGGCGGCATGGCCGACCCGCTGCCCATGCTGCGCATGTTCGACAAGGGCATCAGCCTGCGCATGGGCCAGGCACACGTCAAACGCTGGATCGACGACCTGATGCCGCTCGTCACCGACGATTCCGACCCGCTCGCCGTCATGGACCTGGCCACACACCGGCTCCCTCTCGACGAAGCGCCGCACGGATACGAGATCTTCCAGAAGAAGGCGGACGGCGCGATCAAGATCCTGCTGACACCATGACCCTCGTGACCCACACCGGGGTCACCTTGAAGGCCGGTTGCTTGGAAACCGGATCGAGCCGGGTCGGGGGGTGAGCTCGTTGGCCGCGCGGTTCGGCTCGGCCAGCGGAGGTCGCCTCAGCCGACAACGCGCAGACGACACGAGCAGCGTCGACGCGTGATCGGATCGGGTGTGTCAGCTCAGCGCCTTCTCCAGTTGCGCCTTGGTCATACTCGACCGGCCCTTGATGTTGCGGCGCTGGGCCTCGGCGTACAGCTGATCCTTCGTGCGGCCGCCCGCGCCGGAGTGCGAGCGCAGACCACCGCGCCCGCTGGAGGAGATGTCCTTGGTCGAGGTGGGGCTGGCGACGTCACTGCGTGGACTCTTGCCCAGCCCCTACCCCTCGACCACCCTCGAATCGACCTGAAGGTCTGCTACGCCCAAACAGAGGCTCAGGGCCGCAAGCCCATCCACCGCCTGTGGCCCACCCAGGGCATCAAAGGTGAAGCATCGCAGTTGCTTCCGCTTCCCCGGCACTTCGAACAGCTCGCGGAGATGGTGGATGAGGACGCCGCCGTGGGCCCGCGATCCCCATCTGGCCGGGCCGGGCGTCGAGAGGGTGTTCCACTCTGGTCGATCGGCGCGGATCCGTGCGAGAACCGACACGGGGCGGGCGGAGCGTCCTGCGTGCGGCTGGGGGTCTCCACCGCGGGGACCGGATCGTCCGACACATCGCCTACTCCGGCTGGGATCCGGTGGCTTTCCTGCTCCGCAGTCGGACTCGCCGATCGAGTGATGCCCTCAGCGCCGCCATAAGTCCTCCCAACACGCGGTCATGTTCGGTGACCTCATCCCAGCCAGAGCAGGACGCAGACGATGGTGAAGGCGGCGGAGGCGCAATAACGGTGCTACCTCGCCCAGATCCAGGTCCACATGCCCCTTTGGCGGTGGTGGCCCACCGGGCACCACAGCAGATATCGGCCCTTCTTCAGGGCGACTGTGAGCGTTGTCCTTTCTCCGGGCTCGATGACTGCGGAGGTGCTGCGGACTCCGGCCCCTCTGACCGACAGCGCGTGCCGATGCCAGCCCACGTTCTTGATCCTGAACTGTACGGCGCCTGGCCTGAAGCGATACCTCTGGAGCACGATGAAGAAGCTTCCTTCCCTCACCTGGACGACAGCTGTGTCGCTGATGCCAGTGGGGACTTGAGGCGTCGCCACGGCGGCTGGGCCGCCGACCGTCAGCGTCAGCGCGGTGGAGGCCAGCACCGCCCCCAGGCGAGTCGGCCCGGAATGAATTGCGGAAAACATGAGCGCCCTCCCTTCATCGCCGTACTACCGGTGTCAGCCATGGCGGAGGCCCCTTTTACCTGCCCATATGTATATAGCGGGTACCCCAAGAAAGCCCCTGCAGGTCGTACACTGTTCACCATTTCAGCGAGACCTGTTCTTTCCTTTTCACCAGGATCGGGGGACACGACGACTGATCGGCCCGAGCTCCGCGCCCGAAACCCGGCCCGGCCACGCGGGAAGCGTCCGTGCCCCGTGTAACGCGAGTTCCTGCCTGGCGTAGGTCTCAAGGACTGCCGGATGGCGCTCGACATCAGCCGGAGCCCACCGGGACGCGCGTCAAGCAGTCAGGACGGATCGCGATTCGCCCACGGACTGCCCCAGGACTGTGGGAACTACCCCCGGGCGGCGGTGGTCGACGGAAGCTCGCCGAACCGCGAACGGTACTCGCCGGCGAATCGGCCAAGATGGGTCATGCCCCAGCGATACGCTATTTCTCCGATCCGGTCACCGGTCGACAGTATGTCGTGGCGTATCCGGTCCAGCCGGAGGTCGCGGACGTAACCCATCGGAGATGTCCCGAGTTTCTCCCGGAACGCGCTGCTGATCGTCCGCGCGCTGCACCCGGCTGCCTCCGCGATCTGGCCGAGGGAGATCGGTTCCGACAGGTTGGCTTCGACGAAGGCGACGGCCGCACGCAGCGCTCTGGGATGCGGCATCCCGGGGACGCCGCGCAGCGTGGCGGTATGGGTGTGTGACTGGGCCAGCAGCAGCGCGGTCACGATGCAGCGCAACTGGCCCCGTTGCAGTTCCTCCCGCTGGAACAGCGGGTCGCCGCAGTCGAGTTGCTCGATCAATGACCGATCAGCAGCTTCACCGCCCTGCCCCGCGGTTCGGATAGGTCGAGCGGAAGGTCGAAACGCACGGTGGAACCGGTCGGGCGCCCGGTGAGCGCCGCGAGTTCTCGCTGGACGAGCCCGGCGTCGATCCGCAGGCCCAGGAATCTCGTCCCCGGCCGGTTCGGGCGAAGTTCCTGGCCATGTACGTGCGCTGCCTGTCGTTGAGGTCCGCCCACGCGGCGGCCGCACGCTCTTGGGTGGTCACGCCGCGACGTTACCAACGGGCGGCGAGAGAAGCGGGGCGCCTGCGGCTTGGGGGTCGCTGTGCGGGCGTAGCTGACGAAACTGCCGCCGCACGTGTCTCCCGTGCTTGGACGTTGTGCGTCGATCTCTCTCGCTCACTCGACGGAGCCGCACGCGCTCACATGAGCCAGAGCGCCACGCCGACGGCCAGTGCGACGCAGCCACCGAGCGCGTCGATGAGCCTCTTGCGCCCGGTCCCGTCGGTCAGCAGGAACTCCGAGGCCGACAGCGCCGCGAACGTGGCGAGCACCAGCCACGGGCTCCATGCCACCAGGAGGCAGAGCCCGACCTCCCTGGAGATCGCCCCGAGAGTGGCGAACACCTGCCGGGGGCTCAACGGCCCCGTGTCCCACCCGGCGGGCTGCCGGAACTGGCGCGGCTCGGCGGATCCTGTGCGGAGGTCGTGGAGCAGCAGTGGCTCGAAGAGCGCCCATGTCAGCGTGATGGCCCATAAGCCGATCCAGGCCGCCTCCACCGCCTGCGCGGCCGCCCAGGACACGACCGCGAGGCGCAGGAGCTCCTGGACGCCGGTGGCGGCCGCCAACAGCCCCACCATGATCACTGGCCGTCGCCTGTTGGCTGCCACCCTTCCGGCTAAGAAGAGTGGCATGGGCAGCACCGTCGTGCCGGCCAACAGCACCAGGCCCCATCCCAGCTCGCTCCAGGTCGGCGCGGCGCCCCAGACGCCCAGACCGGCGGCGACCAAAGCGCACAGGAACAACATGGCAAGCAGTTCGCGGAGGCGGCGGACGGCCACTTCACGCCGGATCGGTTCGTCGTCCATCGCGCCCCCTGTCAGATGCCCCACCAGTAAGACGATCTTCTTTGTGCGGCTGGTTCCTCCTCGAAGGTGATCATCTCCGGCAGCTGGGACAAGACGGTGCGCATCGGCCCGACTCGTCCCCGGCATGTTCGGCTTGCTGCCGCGTCAGCTCCGCCCCGGGCAGCGGTCAGCTCGGCACTCGTGGCCTCCGCGGCGCGCCGATCGAGCAGGACCGCACCGGCCGTCCCGCCCGCTACGGCGAGCAGATCGAAGTCGACACCGCCGGCTCTGCCGGCCGTTGCCGCAAAACAGCATCTCGAGAGGGCTCACCTGTAGGCCAGGCGCCTTCGTGCCCGGCGTGCGCGGGGCGTTGCCGGAGGAGTCATTCAGGCCACGCGCAGGTTTGGACTCCGCGTGAGGCCGAGGAGGCCGAGCAGGTCGTCCATCATGTGCTCGAACAGCGGCAGAGGGTCCTCGAAGGCGAATTTGTGGTGTCCGTAGACGGCCATGCAGAGCAGCCCGTAGATCTGCCGCCAGCAGATGACCATGAGCAGCACCACCCCGATCGGGAACTCCAGGCCGACGGTCGTGCGGTAGGTGCGCAACTGCGACGCCAGGACGGGGTCGATGTCCTCGTCGGCGAGGCAGGTCAGCCCCCCTTCGTGCCACAGCTGTGCGAACAGCCGCCCGAACAGGCCGCCCAGCTCACGCGCGATGACTATCGGGATGCCCTCCTCTGACGCGGCGACCTTGGGGAAGCCGGCGCCCATGAGCAGGTCGAACTCGACCTTGTTGGCCAGCGACCAGTCGAGCACGGCCCGGGTGCCGGCGTGCAACTGGGCGCTGACGTCGTCGGGGTCCTGGCGCCGCACGGCCCGGGCGACAGTGTCAATGAACTCCGCGGTGACGTCGTCGTAAACGGCGCGGACGAGGCCTGCCCTGCCGTTGAAGTAGCGGTAGAGGGCGGGGGGCGTCACTCCGACACCGCGGGCCACGGCGGCGACGGTGAGGCCCTCGATGCCCTCCTCCGCGGCGATCCTCCGGGCCACGACCTTGGCGTCGCGTTCGAGCTCGGCCCGCATTCGTTCCCGTCGCGTCAACGCTGTCACTCGCCTATCTTCTCCGGTCTCGCCCGCTGCGGCCACTTGCGGTGAAGAGGCAACACATGATTAATGGTATTCACTCTTTAATGGATCATCATTGAAACGGTGCGAAGGAGTCCTTGATGGGTACCCGCAGAGGCGGCTGGCCGGTGACAGTGGTCGCGATCCTCCTGGCGACCACCGGCTGTGCGACGGGCGCCGGCCCCGCCGCCCTGTCACAGCCGAGCCCGAGCGTCACCGCCACTCCGGACGTCAGGAAGACGGCGCTGGCCGAGGCGGCGAAGAGCCTTCCCGCCGTACTCTCCGCCCCAGGGCCGGTCGCCTGCTCGGAGAGCGACTCCCAGTGGCGGGCCACGGCCTACGACGAGTCCTTCCGCACCCGTACCGCCACCATCTCCAGCACCACGCTCGCGCCTCTCCTGACCGAGATCGCCACGAAGGTGGACGGAGAGGAGGCGTTCGTTCGCAGCCTGTGTGGCGCCGAGGGAGATCCCGGCATCAGCCCGGTCTCGCCGGACGGCCGCCGGGTCGCCATCCAGGTGGACTTCCCGTCCAGCGGCGACCCGACGCACGTCGGCTGGCTGGACCTCAGCACGGGGACATTCACGGACCTCACCGACAGGTCGAACAAGAAGGGGTACGTCAAGGAGACGTTCTCCGACAAGGACCCCGGATTCGCGCCTGACGGGTCGTTCTGGTTCCGGCGTGACTCCCAGCAGTACTTCTCGGCGGACCCGAACGGCCGGCTGACCCCGCGCCGGCTCAGCCTGGCCTGTTTCAGCAACAGGGACGAGGACACCTTCTACCGCGTCGTGCGATCGGTCGCCGTGCTGTGCCCGGGCATCGTCCATCCCTCCGGGAGGTTCGCGGCCGACCCCGGTGGCGTGGCCGTGGGGATGGCCTTGGTCCAAGGAGCCGAGCTGGACATCCTGACGAACACGGTCGAGCGGTACGCCGACGCTCCCATCCAGCTGCCGTTCGGCATGAAGGTCGCCGTGCGCGACGGCGGCGACCTGCGGGACTGCAACCCCGTCGCCTGGATCAACACCACCGACCTGCTCTGCGCGGGAGCGAGCAACGACTTCTACACCGTGGAGATCGACCCCAGGACCGCCCGGGACGACCTCGAGTACGTGCAGTCCACCGAGGTGAAGGTGAAGGCCGAGATCGCCCCCGCCACCGAGACAGCGATCATCTCGGTGGCCGTCTCTCGAGACCGCCGCTCTCTGATCATCGCGGCCGACGAGAACAACGACACCTCCACGGCCAAGCTGTACCGCGCCAGCCTGATCTCCCCCTCGAAGCCCGTGGAGATCGGCCCGATCCCGGCAGAGTCGCGGGAACACTTCACCCTCTTGGGCAACTACCAGCAGCCCGTACGAGCCGCCAGCGGTGTGCGCAGACCGTGAGCTGGGAGGTGTACTGCGGTACAGCGCCTGTGGCCGGGAGGTGTACTGCGGTACAGCGCCTGTGGCCGGGAGGTGCCGACCCGTCCATGGTCTGCTGCTACTCAGGGTCGGCCACCAGCGCAGCGGTCGGCTCGTCGAGATGCTCCTTGAGCTCGGCGTGGCGTGCCTCGGCCAGGTCCTCGGCGTTCGCAAGCACCCGATCGCCGCCGGGCAACACCGGCCGGCAGATCCGACACCCTGACCGTCCTCGACGCCGGCCGGCATCGCCGCCGCCTACCGGCAGGCCGGCGGCGGTGGCCTGGACATCGACCTGGACGGCGCGGGTGCCGGTGGACCCGGAGGTGGCCTGGGCCTGGCACCGGATCGTCGGCAGCCGTGGCCTGGCCCGGGTCGACGGGCTCGTGGCCGACGCCGGCTACGCCGACCAGTCCCACCTGCATCGGGACGTCATGGCGTTCACCGGGGCGACCCCCGCGACCGTGGCCGGCGCCAACGGCTGTTCCCGGGTTCCTCAACCCCGTGATGCCGCCCGTACCCAGGAGAACCGATGACCGTCCCCGCGCTCCCTCGCGCGATGGCCTTCCGCGGCCGCCACGACGAAACGCCGCCGGCCCGCCCGGCGTTGTGTCCCGTTGGAACCGAGGCGGTCCCGCTCAACCCGAGGCTTCGTCGATTCGACTCATGATCAACGGGTCTCCCTCTGGGTGTGGTTGTCCCTTCTATCCGAGGTACCGAGGCCAGGGCCGATGCGCTGCCTCATGATCGACGGGACGCGACAGCTGTGAGATTCCGCGACGAAATCGCCCCGCCGTGTCCCGTCGACCACGTCATCGATCGCAGTCACCACATCACGACCATTGATCCAGATCCCAGACTCACCAACAGAGTCAGTCTCACTCTCGCCCCGAGCCTGGCTCCGGCAAAGACTTGCTTCATCCCGGTCCTGAACCGGCCGAGAGCATCACCGTCGCGGCGACACTGATCATCGGCCGATAAAGAGGGAGGATGTGGATGGCGCAGCCGAGTGTGGTCGAGTGTGGTTCGGAGGCCGCCGGCGCCCGACGCGGCGTCGTGGTGATCGGTGCCGGCCCCTACGGGCTGTCCGTCGCCGCGCACCTGCGGGCCGCCGGTGTGGCGGTGCGTGTGTTCGGCGAGGTGATGGGCAGTTGGCGTCATGTCATGGCCACCGGCATGTTCCTCAAGTCGGCGCCGCAGGCCACTGACCTTGCGGCACCGGCGCCCGGTGGCCGGCTGGCCGATTTCTGCCGGCAAGCCGGCCTGCCCGAGCTGACGGAGCTGACCCCGATCCCCAGTGACCTGTTCGTCCGCTATGGGACGTGGTTTGCCAACCGGTTCGCCGGCGAGGTCGAGGACACACGCGTGGCGTGGCTGAACCGGCGTCGCGATGGCGGCTTCCATCTCGTGCTGGATGACGGCGCACACCTTCAAGCCGATGCGGTGGTCGTCGCGTGCGGTCTGCGCCCGCTCGCCCACGTGCCTCGTGTGCTGGCCGATCTGGCCCCGCAAGGGACGGGACCGCGGTCGCCGGTGTCGCATTCGAGCGATCACAGCTGCCTGTCCGGCTATGCCGGGCAGCAGATCGCGGTGGTGGGAGGCGGGCAATCGGCGATGGAGAGCGCGGCTTTGTTGCATGAGAGCGGGGCCCTGGTCGAGGTGCTGGTCAGAGGAACGCGGGCGCGGTGGGGGCAGAAGCCGACACTTCACCGGCCGCTGGGGCAACGGATCGCGCATCCCGCCTCTCCGCTGGGGCCCGGCTGGGCGCTGTCGGCGCTGTGCCGGGCGCCCGCGGCGGTAGGCCAGCTACCTGCCCCGGCACGGCTGTGGCTGATGCGGCGGGCGCTGGGGCCCTCGGGCGCCTGGTGGCTCCGCGACAGGGTGGAGGGTGTCATACCGGTGCGCACGGACGCCCCGATCCGCCACGCCTGCCTCCAAGACGGCAAGGTAAGGCTGGTGGTGGGCGACGCGGGAGCCGAGTTGACGGTCGACCATGTGCTGGCCGCCACCGGCTACCGCATCGACGTCGACGCGCTGCCCTTCCTGGCATCTGGGCTGCGGAGCGCCATAGCGCGGATACCGGGCTCCAAGGCACCCCAGGTGACGGCGTCGTTTGAGGCTTCGGTGCCGGGCCTGTACTTCACCGGGTCGATGGCCGCTCCGACGTTCGGGCCGATGTTGCGGTTCGTCGCCGGTACCCACTTCGCGGCCGTGACCATCACCCGCCACCTCGCGCGCCAGCGCCGACGCAGCCGAACCACCTAGGGCCTGTTCTGGGTTCGGATCCTTAAGATCCATAAGATTGCGCCTCGCAGGTGGAGCCCGGCGAGGCAGCTGTCAGGGGTCTTGTCGACGCGGAAGGCCGGCCGGGGCCACTCCTTGATCCTGTTGATACAGCGCTCGGCCGTCTTGCGCTGCTTGTAAGGAGCCGCATCGTGGCCGATGGGGCGACCGCCGCGAGAGCCCCGCTTCTTGCGGTTGGTCGCCTGGTCGCTCTTGTCAGGGATGACTGCCCGGATGCCGCGCCGGCGCAGGTAGGCGCGGTTGGCGCGGGAGGAGCAGCCCTCGTCGGCGGCGAAGTCCGAGGGGTACATGCGCATCGCCCGCGCCCGCCACGCCTCCACGACCTTCCCCGACACTCCCTCGAACAGGTTCTCTGGTAACCCGATCCCCTTGCCCCGCTCCAGCTTGACGATCTCGATCAACGGCGTCTCCAGCTGAAGAGGCCCTGGATCCTCCTTCAGCCCCTACAAGAAGCTGCGCGCACCGGTGGCCCCGGCCTCGCCGTCGCCGTCCGGGTCGGGGTGGGGAACCGTGATCAAGTCTTCGAGCGCGGCAACCGCCGCGTCGTGGTGGCGTGAACTCCCTCTCGAACAGCGCCTCGACCGCGCCTGCCAGCCGCTCGATCTGCATCCGGATTACGGGTCAGCCCCACGGAGTCGTGACGGTCATCTGCGGAAAGACCATGTCCACCGCCTCCAGAAGGATCAGCACACCCGCGATCCTGATGACCCAGCGCAGCATCGCGCGGGACCCGGAGGACAGCCCGGCCTGCCACCGCTCGAACCGCGCCTGCGCCCGCTCACCCAGGGCGGCCCAGACGGAAAGGAGCAGGATGCCCGGGATCACCATGATGGTGACGTACACCGCCAGGAGCGGCACCCACTGCACGGCGGGCAGGCCGGCCGAGGTCATGATGCCGATGGCGCCGAAATATGGCACGGCGGTGGCGAACTCGAACAGCCACGTCCCCAGTCCCAGCAGCAACATCGCGCGCACGGTGAAGGGCTGGCTCCGGATCAAGGAGTCGGCGGGCTTCCTGTCGCGGATGAAGAAACTGCCCGCGAAGAGCGCCGTGCCCAGGATGGCCTGACCCCAGGCCCACGCGGTCTCGTCGATCCTCGGCACGACCGCGCCCAGGCCGAGCATGAGCAGGACGCCGAGGGCGAAATACGCGATCGCGACCGATCCCAGGTAGCCGGCGAGCAGCGAGCCCATGCGGCGCGGCCTGGCAAGGAGCAGGGAGAGCGCTACTCCGATCACAGTGGGACTCAGGGTGTCGAGCAGAGCGAGTCCGAGCACCGCCCCGATCGTCCCGATCGACAAGGCCGTCTCCCTCCGGGAATTAACACGCCCGTGTCAAATCATGCTAACACGGGCGTGTTAGCATAGGGAGGTGCCAAAGCTCGTTGATCATGACCGGCGACGAGCCGAGCTTGCCCAGGCCGCTATCCGGGTGATACTGCGCGAGGGCCTGGCCGGGGTAACCGTCCGCGGAGTCGCCGCCGAAGCAGGCTGGTCCACCGGGTCCCTGCGGCACTACTTCAGGAACCAGCACGACCTGCAGTCCCACGTCATCCAAGCCACCATCGACATCCTCCGCCAGCGGGTTTTCACCCGCATCGAGCGGCCCCGCACCCACGGCACGCTAGTCGAGCAGGTCGCCTCGCTCGTGGAGGAGATGCTGCCCTTCGACGACGAGCGGCGCGAGGAGTACGTGCTGTGGGTGGCGGTCGTCGAATGGGAACGCCGCCATCCCCCGGCAGGCGGCTCGGTGACGTGGAAGGAACAGCGAGCGCTGTATCGCCAGTGTGTGGCCATCCTGCGCGGCTACGACTTCGCCCGCGTTCTGGAGCAGGCCCGGCTCCCCCACCCCGATACCCACGTCGAGCTCTGGGCGGCGCTCTTGCACACCTTCGTCGACGGGCTCGCCTCCCAGCTCATGAACACCCCCGACGAGGTGTCCGCGGGCACGGCCACGCAGTTGCTGAGGTCGCTGCTGGAAGCTGTGGCGGCGTTGCCGAGCGTGTCACCAGCCCCGAAACGATCAATATTTCCCAGCTCAGGACCTCAAAGCTAGGGAAGACTGCCGTGCTGGACGTACTTCCTGCGGGTTGGGATGTGGTTGTAGAGGGTGCCGCCCGAGATGCCAGCAGCTTGGCGATCGACGGAGCGCATGGGTCCCCTGCTGGGCTCGTTGTCCTGCATCGCCGTCCCCGGCCGGTATCGCGATCGTGGTCAAGGGACCGCGTGGCGGCGTCCCGTTGTGGCCTCCGCTCGACTCACCCAGAGTTACTGATCATCGATCATGAGCCAGAGCCCATCTTCGCCGCGCTCAACAAGGGGTCCCGGTGGATCCAACGGATATGCCCCTGACCGCGCTCGTGCAGAGACCTCGAGCTGATGGAGCCAGACCTGAGCCTGCCAATCAATGCAGGCCAGAGGCATGTCTGCTGGATTTTCGGCCGAAGCTACGGGGGCCCAGGACCCCGCCACGCGGCTCCCACCCCATGAAGCCGCTCGGTGTCGGTACGCGGCCGAGTGGGCCATCAAGATCCGGTGGCCGCTCACCGTCGATCCGTCCGAGCGGGAGGCGCTCACCGACCTCGGCCGGGCTTGCCCGACCCGCACAGCTCGTCGGCGAGGCCCCGCAGCGCCTTGACGGTAGGGACATCCGCCCAAGCACGAGCGCGTTATCCGTGGGCACTGGCTCGCAGGGGCCGCGCTTG
Source organism: Nonomuraea mangrovi (assembly GCF_042681425.1). Lineage (NCBI taxonomy): Bacteria > Bacillati > Actinomycetota > Actinomycetes > Streptosporangiales > Streptosporangiaceae > Nonomuraea > Nonomuraea mangrovi. The sequence goes on from NZ_JBHUFV010000043.1 coordinate 82,153, forward strand.
AACTCTTTGACATAGCCGAGCAGGTGGCCTGCCGAGCTGGCCATGCCGTGCGAGGTGAGATCGACGGCCTCAGTCACTCGCGCCATGATCTCGACCAGGCCGGGAGAGTCGGCCCTCGGAGTGTGGAGGAACGGAAGCGTACGCTAAGCCGGTTCGCCCAGCTCACCGATGGTGCGTGATCGTCTTCAGGTGAAGTGCGAACGACACGCTGTTCTCCTGACACACGGACAGCGTGATCCGGGTCGGTGGCCATGGAGACCCCAGGTGAGCGGTCAGGTGATCTCCTGGCAGGTGGTCAGCAGATCTTTGGATCTGCGTGAGCGGAATGCCGGCCTGTCTCTTCAACAGCTGCTCAACCGAGAGCGACATCCGCGGAGAGCACTGCCGCGCAGGTCTGGTCCCATCTCCGAAATCCGTCGCCGCTCATGTTCTAGATTGTGATCGTGATATTTCCGGACTTCGGGACCGAATCCGTACCTGTGGTACTCCCCACCGCCGATCCGAGCCTGAGCGGCGAGTCCGCATTGCTCCGGGCGGAGAAGGCGGAGTTCGAAGCGGTGTTCGGCGCCGCGCTTGAGGTCCACGAGCCGGGACCGGTCGACGGTCCCCGCTGGGAACTGGTCATCGAACCAGACCGCGACGGCCCCGCCGTACTGGACTGGAGCCCACAAGACCGGGTGCTGACTTCACGAGCGGCGGACGCGGGCGGGCTGATGCGCAGCTTTCAACTGGTCCACACGATGGCCCGCACCCGCTCCACCCGCGAGGTGGATGTGCCGTGTGCCAGCATCCAGGACGCGGTCGACCAGACAGTAGCCGAAGTCGGTGCCGCCTTCCCCGGACTTGAACTGCGTGGTCTTGACTGGCCGGAGATCTGTGCGGAGCACGCCAAGGGTGTCGTGGAGGCGGACGACCCGCTCGCGGCCGCACAACGCTGGATGGCTCGCCTCCAGGACGCACACACCAAGATCGATCCAGCCGTACGCCCCACTCCGCTGCCTTACGTCGTATCCGTCCGCGATGGTGAGGCCTGGTTCGTCCGGGTTCCCGAGGGGACGCCTGCCCGTGAAGCGGGAGTACGACCCGGCGAGCGAATCATCAGCCTCAACGGGGCGAGCGGGCCTGAGTTGGCTCGGCTGATCCAGGATTGCTGGTCACGGACTGCGGCGCCGCGGCACATGCGCAGCCTGCTCGCTGGACGTCGCCTCCTCGCCGTTCAGGAGTCCATCAGCATGACGGCCGCGGGGGCAGAGTGGATGGAGGACGGTGGATGCGACCCTGTCGAGTTGATCGAGTGGCGGCGGCTGGCATCCGACACCGGCTATGTGCGGCTCAAGATCTGGCAGGGCGAGGTGGCTCAGGGCTTCGACGCGGCCCTGGCCGAGCTGAGTGGTTGTGATCGCCTGGTCCTGGACCTGCGCGGCAACGTCGGCGGAAACCTCATGTTGGCCACCGGTGCCAGAGACAGGTTCCTGCGCGAGACCACCCATCTCGGCTGGAGCCGGTTCAGCGACGGCAGGGGCGGACTCGGGCCCCGAGTCGCCCTTTTCGGCGAGCCGTCCCCAGAGCGTCGCTGGCCGGGGCGACTCGTCGTCCTCATCGACCCCTTGACCTACTCATCCAGCGAGGACTTCCTCCTCGGACTGCAAGGCCTGGAGCACGTCACCGTGGTCGGGCGGCCCAGCGGGGGCGGCAGCGGACGCGCCCGCTCGCTGCGCCTGCTCCCGGACTGGATGCTGACGGTCAGCACGGCGCTGACCTACGACAGGACCGGCCACTGTGTCGAGAACAACGGCATTCCCGTGGATGTGCCGGTCTGCTCGGACGGGCCTGGCCATGCACAGGACGATCCGGCGATCCGGGCGGCCCTCACGTCCTGAGGTCCGCCCGAGAGACTTACCAGCCCTTCACCGGGTCCTCGGGCCGGAAGGTGCCGGATGCCGTGTTCTCCCCCGTCCCTGTCCCTGCGCTCTGGAAGAAGCACCGGTCGGGGCGGGGCGTTCGCGTCTCAGGGCTCCACGCGCTCTCGTTGGCTCAGCGCTGGTTGCCGGAAGCCGGCGGGAGGCGCCCGAGGCTGGCGAGGGTGCGGGCGTTCTGGGTGCGGGCCGGCCAGCACCACTGTGCGGCGATCTCCCGCTCGCTGAAGGCTTCTTCGACCGCGGCCCAACCGTTAGGATACGACTGTATCCATTCGGAGGGGATGAGGTTCACCATGCGCGCACCCGACCTGCCGTCCGCCTTCACCAGCGACTCTGCCCGTGACAAGTACTTCGCCACCTATGACCGAGTGCTCGGCGAGCTGTGGCCAGTGCCGGTGGACGCCATCGACGTCGAGACCCGCGCCGGCAGCGTGCGGATCCACCGGGCCGGGCCCGCCAAGGGGGACCCGGTGATCCTCCTGGCCGGTGCCGGCGGGAACGCGCTGGCCTGGTACCGCTACATCGAGCCGCTGGCACGCATACGCCCGGTCTTCGCCGTCGACCCGCTCGGCGAGCCCGGGCGCTCGGTTCAGAAGCAATCGCTTGCGACCGGTGCTGAGGTCGGCGGCTGGCTCACCGATGTCCTGGCCGCGGTCGGTGCCGAGCGCGCACATGTGGTGGGCTCCTCGTACGGCGGCTGGACCGCGGTGGAACAGCAGCTTGGCGGGGGCGGCCGGGTCGCGGCGCTGACGCTGGTGGATCCGGTCGGCTTCGCGCCGCTGACCGGGCGGTTCTACCGGTGGGTCATCGTCGGCGGTATGGCCGCCCTGCTTCCTCGTGCGCTGCGACGCCGTGTCGCCGGCGCAGTGAGCAACGGAGCGCTGCGCGAGGACGTGCTGATGAAGCTGATGCTGGCCGGCCGGTCCTTCCGTCGGCGGCTGCCCATCCCGCCCGCCTACACCGACGAGCAGGTGCGTGAGCTGTCCGTGCCCGTGCAGGTGTTGCTGGGCGCCCGCAGCGCGGTGCACGACGCGCAGGCGGTTGCCGGCCGGCTGGCCGAGATCGCGCCGTCGTGGCGGGTGGAGATCGTGCCCGACACCGGACATGCGCTGCCCGTCGAAGCTCCAGACCTGGTCACCGAGCGGATCCTTGCCTTCCCCTGCCAAGCCCGGGCCGAGATCGCAACGCCGGGGCACAGCACGGGCCGCAGCTAGGAAGCCGGCATGCCCAAACAGGTGGACCATGATGAGCGGCGACGCCAGTTGACCGAGGCGCTGCTGCGCATCGCCGGCACCCGCGGCCTGCAGGCGGTGTCGATGCGTGAGATCGCCGCCGAGGCCGGAGTCTCGCTGCGCGTCGTCCAGTACTACTTCACCGACAAGCAGGCCCTGCTCGAATCCGGCCTCGCCGAGTTGGCCGCCCGCCTGGACCGCCGAGTCAGGCAGCGGGCCGCCGTCACGGGCGGGCTGTCCACGCGAGGGGTCTTCGAAACCGTCCTCGGCGCGATCCTGCCCTCCGACGAACAGAGCCGGCTGGACTCGCTGGCCTGGACCGCCTACTACACCGCCGCCCTCACCGACCCGGCGCTCGCCGCGGCCGCGCTCACCCGACCCGACGCGCTGGAAGACTTCCTCACCACCCGGCTCACCACCGCGCAGCAGGCCGGGGACCTCGCCTCCGATCGCGACCCGCGTACCGAGGTCGCCACACTTCTCGCTCTCGCCAACGGCCTGACCGCCAGTGTCCTGGGCCGACAGCGCAGCCACGAAGCCGCCACCACGATCATCGACTACCACCTCGACCGCCTCTTCGGGCCGACGGCCACGCTACGGCCGCCCCCGGACCGATCCGCACCGACCCAGGTTCCCAGCCCGTCGCAACCTGGATGACCTCGTGCGGTTGGTCCAGGGTCGCGGGGGGGGGGGGGGGGGGGGG